>NZ_JALPRJ010000079.1 GCF_030464885.1 Caballeronia sp. SEWSISQ10-4 2
AACTTGCTGATTGTTGAGAGGCGTTTTCTTTGCTTCTGTTTCTTTTTCGCCGTTGCGGAAAAGAAATGAAGTGCTGCCACGCACAGTGGCTAATAGTGATAAAGAGAACATCCAACATATAACGACCGCAGGCCCAAGCAGCAGCAACCCAACACTGACCCCGAACACGTTCCGCCTTCGCAGCAGTGCTCTGCCAGCTATCCAATCAGCCCGGTCATGGCATCGAAGTTCGCGGAGTAGAAGATAAAGCGGCCGTCCTGACGTGCGCCAACCCGACCGGCGTATGAAAGATTGTTGAAATAATAGCTGAATCGATTTAAAGCATTTGCTCAAGTGGCGTCAGCGTTTGCCGTTAAAGGGTATGGGTCGAAGAGTACTGTCGGTTCCGGTCGCGTTCGCAAGCATCGACGCACGCCACCGCTTGGGATTTGGTGTGAGACAAGAGACTAGCGAGAGAAGACATGTTTTCGACGATTAAAGGCCGCCTTGGCATCGCCATGGCGCTTCTGGGTCTATTGCTGATCGTGATCGGCGGACTGGGGCTGTGGGGAATGAGCAGGGGCAACGACACGACGCGCGGCCTCTTCACGGACCAGATGCCTGGCGCGGTTGCGGCCGGTAACGCGGAAATGTTCACCGCCCGGGAGCGGCTCAGCTTCGATCGTGCGGCCTTGCTCGTCGGCAAACCAGGTGCGGAAACCGCTATTGGACGGGGTGCGTTGATGCGCACTCGCGCCGACAAGGAGTGGGCGACCTACGCCGCGTTGCCCCAGGGTCCGGACGAACACAAGCTGGCCGAGTCCTTCCAAGCCAAGCGTCTCGAACTCCAGAAGCTGATGGACGACGGTTACGCCAATATCAGGGCAAACGACGCGGATAAAATCATCGCCTCCGCGGAAGCCATGCAGGTGGCGTTCAATGAGTTGGCCGGGTTTGGCGAAGCGCTTCGCAAGTATCAATTCGATTCTGCAAAGAGCGACTATGACAGCTCGCAGGAAACCTTCGGCCAGTTCCGCATCGTCAGCATTGCCTCTATTCTGGTCGGCCTCGTGGCCGCTATTTTCTCGTGGTTCTCGCTGCGTCGCTCCATCGGACGTCCGCTCGATGAAGCGCTCGCGCAGTTCGATGCCATCGCCGCGGGCGATCTTCGCCGCGAGTTGATCGTCACGTCGCGCGACGAGATGGGCCAGTTGCTCGCGGGCCTGGCGAAGATGCAGGCAAGCCTTGTCAGCACGGTGCGCACGGTGCGGTCGGGCAGCGAATCCATTGCATCGGCGACCAAGCAGATCGCGGCGGGCAATATCGATTTGTCATCGCGTACGGAAGAACAAGCTTCGGCGCTGCAGGAAACGGCGTCGAGCATGGACGAGTTGACCGGTACCGTGAAGCAGAACGCGGAAAACGCGCGTCAGGCAAGCTCGCTGGCCGCCAACGCGTCGGACATCGCGAACAAGGGCAGCTCGGTCGTCTCGCAAGTGGTCGTTACCATGGGCGATATCAACCAGAGTTCGACGAAGATCGCAGACATCATCACGATCATCGAAGGCATTGCGTTCCAGACCAATATTCTCGCGCTGAACGCAGCGGTTGAAGCGGCGCGTGCCGGCGAACAAGGGCGTGGTTTTGCGGTCGTGGCCGCAGAGGTTCGCAGTCTTGCGCAACGCTCGTCGGCGGCGGCGAAGGAAATCAAGGACCTGATCAATACGTCAGTCGCACGCGTCCAGACCGGCACGACGCTGGTGGGCGACGCCGGCCGCACGATGTCGGAGATCATCGGCGCGGTGCAGCGCGTGACGGACATCATGGGCGAGATCGCGGCGGCCTCCGAAGAGCAGAGCAGCGGCATCGATCAAGTCGCACGCGCGGTCACACAAATGGATGAAGTGACCCAGCAAAACGCGGCGCTCGTGGAGGAAGCAGCGGCCGCAGCGCAATCGCTCGAGAATCAGGCGGGTGCGTTGAAGGCGGCGGTGTCGGTGTTCCAGTTGAACGACGGCGGTTTGGAAACAGTCAAGGCGCCGTTGAGCGTAAAACCGGCGCGCGCAGCGGCGCATCGTGTGTTGGCCGCGCCGAAGAAACGGGCCGTCGCAGCGAGCGTCGCTGCTGTGCCTGCACGGCTCAAAACACCGGCGCTGATCGGCGAGAAGTCGAAGCCGGTTGCATTGGCCGGGGGCGCCGATTGGGAAGCCTTTTAACTAGCGGCCTGTCCTGCACCGGCAAACCTTCTCGCTGATGCAGGACAAATAAAAATACCGCGACACGTCTTCAGAGCGACTGTGCCGCGAGCACGACGGCAGCCATTAGCGAAACGATAAGAATGGAGGCACCCACGGTCCTGCGGCGATTCAGTCCCGTCCATAAGACCACGCCCGTGAGAGACAGCAGGATCATGCTTCCCGCGAACGAATCCGCCAGCAAGATCCACCCCACGCGTGCGCCGTTAGCCCGATGCAAACCTTCGAGCGTGTTCATCAAACCTTGATCGCGGCGTTCGACGCTCACGGAATTCCCGCCTTTCCAGAAGTCGGCGTTGACGAGATAGTCCGGTGCGATAAAACGGATTTCCCAATGTTCCGGCTGAATCACCGACTGATCTCCCCACGTCACCGGCATGGCTGGTTCACGTGTGGTCCGCTCTGCGGCACGATCCAGTTTCAGCTCGGTCCGCAGATAGGCCGCAAGCTCCTTCGGCGACTTGGGGGCGGGGTCGGGGAGCGCAACATGCACAGTCGAGACGACCGGACCGCCGACGCGAATCTTCATGGTCGCACGATGATTCTGCAGGATGCCGGTCGCGCCGAACAATAAACCCAGCACTGCCCCCCACAATCCGACCCAACTGTGAATCTTGCGTAGCCACTTGAGGAACGTCGCGCGACGAGAGCGCGACTTCGTGTCCGCTCCCCGGGGTTGTGCCCATCGACCCGGTGTCGCTTCGAGTTGGGTTGCTTGCATCGTCATGGGGGCGGTCCGTCGAATAATAATTTAGCGGCTGGCGATGAGCCGGGTGAGGTCAAAATTCCAGGGTCGAACTCAGTTCGAGCGTGCGGGCAAGACCCACGCCGAGCTGATTGGAACCGGCCGCGCTCCAGTACCGCTTGTTAGCCGCATTCTCGAGATTTGCCTGGACCGACACGCGTTTGCCGTACACGCGCGTGGTGTAACGCGCGCCCGCCGAGAACAGCGTGTAACCGCCGATATAAGCCTGGTCCGCGCTATTGACCGGACGCGGGCCGATGTAATACATCCCGGCGTTGAACGACAGTCCCGCCACCACTGGCACACGGTATTCAGCGAAAAGACTCGCGGTCAGGTGTGGCGTGTTTTCGGGAGTCTTGCCGAGCAACGTCGAATCGGAGGAGTCGAGTTGTTTTGCGTCCAGGTAGACCGTCGAACCGGTCAGTGAAATATCCCGGGTGAGGTCGCCCTGCACAGAAAACTCGACGCCGCGATACCGCGCGTTGCCGTCCATCACATAGACGTTGTTGCTGTTGGTATTGGCGGAAGGCTGCCGGATATTGAACAGGGCGAGCGAGACCAGCGTGTTGTTGGCGAGGCGCGTGCGAATGCCGATTTCTTCCTGCTTGCTGACGGCAGCGGGCAAGATCTGGTTCGCGTTGTCTGCGGTGGTGGGGGCGCTCCCGGCAGATTCAAGCGCTTCCACATAGCTCGCATAGACGCTGGTATTCGGTGCCAGGCGATAGATCAGGCTACCCGATGGCGACGTGTGGCTAATGTCCGAATTTGGTGTGCCAGCCTGTGAACTGATGTACTCGGACCTGCGCACGCCCGCCACGAATTGCCACTTCGACGTCAAGTCGATCCGGTCGTACACGTAAGCGCCGCCATTGCGCACGTGTTGCGCATAGAATTGCTTAGATGTACCACTGGAGGTCAGTTTGGAGATGTCGACCGGGTTGTAGAGGTTTTGGGCCGCGGTGAAGAAATAGGTCGTGAAGTCAGGCTGAAACAGCCAGTCTTGCGAGACGCCGGCTGTGATGTCGTGGCCGATCGACCCGGTCTTGAACTGGCCATTCACTTCCAGGCGGACGATTTTATTCTCGTACATCTGGCCGTTCTGTTCGCTTGCCTGCAGGGTCCCCGCACCGGTCGCGACGTTATATTTCTGGAAGACCCACGCCCATCTGTCACGCCGCGTGATCGACTGGCCGGCGCTGAACGTGGCGGTCCAGTTATCTGAAAGCGCGTAATCCGCACGCAGCAACTGCGTGTTCGCGCTCGCGCGGGTGGGTTTGCTGGCGCTGGCCAGCAACTTGGTCGGATCGGGCAGAGCCGGCAGCGAGATCACACCATTCTTCGCCGCGAGCGGGACAATGCCGGCCTGTTCCACGACGCTGGTTTCGATGTGTTCGAAGTCGTACTGGAGCTTGAGTTTGCTGTTCACGCGCCAGTCGAGCGCGGCGCTGATGAACTTGCGATAACCGCGGTCGCCGTCGACCGGTGTTTCGACATGTTCATCCATCGCGTTGACGCGAACACCGAACTGATCGTCGGCGCCAAAACGCCGGGCGATATCGACATGAGTGCCGTAGGAACCGTTGGAGTCTCCTAGCACCGAGATGCTGGTCACCGGTTCCGAACCGGCGCGTTTGGTCACCATATTCACGATGCCGGCCGGGACCGCGAAGCCGTAGTACAGCGCGGACGCACCCTTCAGTACTTCAACGCGCTCCTTGTCTTCCATCGGCATCCAGATGTTGTTGTCGATGGGCAATACGCCGTTGAAGTAATAGCTCGCGCGATTGTCGAGGGGAATGCCGCGGACCGAGAGGTTGTCGTAGGCGAGGCCGCTCAACTGCTGGCGCGTGACGCCCGCCACGTTGCGCAACGCGTCGTACAGGCCGGTGTCGCCCTGCGCGTCCATGACCTCGCGCGTCACCACGTTCACCGTTGCGGGCACATCGAGCGCGTCGAGTCCTCGATACGGCCCGGTTTCAATCGATACCGGCGCAAAACCCTGTTCCTTCTTTCCGGAGACTTTGACGGGCGCAAGTTGTGGCGCGTCGGGCGTGGCGGGGGCGGTCGTGTTGCTCGTCGTGGTCGTGGCCGCTGCCGCGTCGCTTGTGTCGTCTGCTCTTGCCGGCAATACCGACGCCCCGGCCATGCCGATGGCCAACAGCGCGTTGGCGAGCAAGGTCCTTCTGTGGGGCAATGAAATCTTGCGCGCACGTTTACTGCAACTCATGAACAAACCCCGATTAAGAAAACGACAAGCGCGAACGCGAATCGGAAGGCTCAACGGTGCGCTGGCTACCGGCATGGCCTTTCAATGTGTAATATTTAACATGTAATGAGATCGATTCGCGTTCGCATTTATATTGAAATTAAACTCAAAGGTCAAGTTAAGGAAATAAGTCGTGGGGGTTTTGTTGCGTGCGATCGCGTTATCGGCGTGATGGATGGGCGTGCGAAAGCTGACGAAATGCTTCGTCGATGAAGCGCTTTAGCCGCCGGAAGGGAATGAACGAAGGCGCGCTGACCCTGGCGTCAGTCATCCCGTGACGTCATCAGGAAGCTGACGTATTCGGCCCGCAAAAACCGCTATGGGTTCGACGCTGGAACGAGGGGTTTTGTCGCGTCCTTCTTGACGCGGGCGTCCAGACGTTGCGGATCGACGCATCGAAATGCCAGGCTGATGCGCGGCCCCTCTACGCCGCCCATCTTCGGTATCCCGTGGTTGTGCGTAAATTGCGATGCGTAGCTCATCACGATCACGCTGCCCGGATGCAGATCCACATTGAGCGTGCGGCCCTTGCCCGACTTTGCGCGGATTGTCATGCGACGGATTGCACCCAGCGACAGGATTGCGATGGGCGCTTTTTGCACGAGTCCTTGCGTCTTGTCGTTATGGGGCGCGACGCTGTCGTCGCCATCGCGATATAAATTCAAGCCGACGCTGTTGAACGGCGTGCCCGCAATCGAGCGCACTTGTTCGGCGGCTTGCATCAAAGGCTCCGGCAGGTCGGGAGCGTCCAGCGAAAAATGCGCCATCAGGCGCGGCACATCGACCTCGCGTTCGTACATCAAACGCCGCTGATTGCCCCATGTCACGTTAGCCAGCGCCTGCTCGAACCAGGCTTGCGCGGTGGCTTGCGGCACCACGTCGGGCAGGTAACGAATCCCGCTCTCGGCATCGTCGACAAGAACCAGCGGCGTGGCTTCGAACAAATCGTTTTGAAACACGACGATTCCTTTCTTTGGAGAACCCGCCGGCTAATCCGACGCGAACGGCAGTTCGCCCTGAACCGGCTGCGGCTCAGCGATATACGACCCTGCCGGCAGCAACGCAGTCACGCGCACGCCGAGCAAACGCAGCCGCCGGTCCAGCGGTACGCGCTTCAGGCATTCGGTTGCGGCACGGCGTATCTCTGCCGCATCGGCGGTCGGCAGCGGGACCGTCAGGTCGCGCGTGACCGTGCTGAAGTCGTTGTAGCGCAGCTTGATGCCGACCGTGCGGCCTTCGTAGCCCTTGCGCCGCAGGTCATCGGCGACTCGGGTGCACAGGTCGGTAAATGCGGCCGAGAGTTCGCCGCGATCCTGCCGCGGATGCAGGTCGCGCTCGAAGGTGGTTTCGCGGCTCATCGACTTCGGCTCGGAGCTGACCACGACGGGCCGTTCATCGAAACCCTGGGCCACTTCCACGAGCCACGCCGAATACATCCGGCCAAAATTCGCCTGCAGTAGCTCGAGGTCGGCGCGCGCCAGATCGCCGACCGTTTCAATGCCGATTGCCGCCAGTTTTTCAGTCGCCTTCGGACCGATGCCGTTCACCTTGCGCACGGGCAGCGGCCAGATTCGCAGCGGCACGTCGGCGGCGGTGAGGATTGTCAGGCCGTCGGGTTTATCGAGTTCGGATCCGATCTTCGCCAGCAGCTTGTTCGGCGCGACGCTGATCGAACACGACAGCGCGGTGGCATCGCGCACAGCTTGCTTGATGCGCGCGGCGGTTTCGGCGGGGTCGCCCGGCAAGTCGGTCAGGTCGATGTAGATTTCATCGATACCGCGGTTCTCGATCTGCGTGGTGAAGGTGGCCACCGCCTCCTTGAAGAGGCGCGAATAGTGCCGGTACGAATCGAAGTCGGTGGGCAGGAGGATCGCGTCCGGCGCGAGTTGCGCGGCTTTCATCATGCCCATCGCGGAAAACACGCCGAGCGCACGGGCTTCGTAGGTCGAGGTTGTCACAACCCCACGGCCCGCGTAATCGCGCAGCCGTTTGAAGCGCCGGGTGCCGTCGGCGAGCGTGTCGGGCGTGGCATTCCTGCCACCGCCGATCACCACCGGCTGGCCGCGCAGCTCGGGGTAGCGCAGGAGTTCGACGGAAGCGTAGAACGCGTCCATGTCCAGATGCGCAATGCGCCGCGTAGCTGTCACTGGCGCGCTCCCGGACATGCGTGGCTCGGGGCGACGGGCCTGTCGGAACTGGCTGTGCCGATGCTGGAATCGGACATGGTGTGAATAACTGTATGGATGTACAGTATTTTACATCGAAAAGAGCAGGGAGCAATTGTTCTCGCCGATAGTTTTCGTAATGCCGCGTAACGGACTGTCCAACGCAGAAGCGTTCGAATTGTTTCGAAAAACTCAAGAATCCCTGCAAACAGCCGTAAGTGCTTACGTGTGCGCGACGCGCTCCCTCCGCCAATGGGGCGCCTCATCAGGGTCCCCGCTTCATTCCAGGAAGTCACGATGTTCTCTCTGCGTTTGTCCATTAACGGCCGCATTGCCGTTGCGATGGTTTTTCTTGGCGTTCTATTGCTCGGCACCGGCGGATTTGGCATCGCCGGCATGACTGCGAGCAACGACGCGAACCGCCGGACCTACTCGGAACAATTGCCCAAATCAATCGCGGTTGGCGAGATGACGATCATGGTCGGCCGGCAGCGTACTTCGTTGGATCGAGCTGCGATCAATCCCGGCTCTGAAGACGCAACCAACATGTATGCGAAGGAAAAGGAGGTCAAGGCTGCTGCGGATCAGGCGTGGAAGCAATACCTCGCATTGCCGCGCGACGCCGGCGAGGACCAGCTCGTAGCCACTGTCGCCAAGGAATATGACACGACCGAACAGGAACTGGACCAATTGCGCGAGGCCACCGTGCGTGGCGATCGGGATGAGATCCTGAAGCGCTTGTTCAACGTCGGGAAGGTCTATACAAGCATGCAGGTCGCGGCCAATGCGCTCAAAACCTACCAGTTCAATCAGACCAAAGCCGCGTATGAAGCATCCGAGTCCGCATACCACCTGTTTCTCACGGGCAGTATCGTTGCGATCGTGGCCGGCATGTTCGCAGCGCTTGGAAGCTGGTTCATGCTGCGCCGCGCGATTCTTGGCCCGGTGAACGAAGCGGTGGCGCATTTCGAGCAGATCGCGCAAGGCGATCTCAGCGGTCAAATCGAGGTCCGTTCGCATGATGAGATGGGGCGCATGCTGCAAGGGCTAGTGAGCATGCAGCAGAGTCTTACCGGCATTGTGGTCTCGCTGCGTGAGGGCAGCGGTGCGATTGCCACGGCGACACGCGAGATCGCGGCGGGCAACGCGGATCTTTCGGCCCGCACCGAGGCGCAGGCCGCCTCGCTCGAAGAAACGGCTTCGAGCGCCGAGCAATTGTCGAGCACGGTGAGCCAGAATGCCGAGAACGCCGAGCGTGCCAGCGCGTTGTCGTCGTCAGCTTCGGAAATCGCGCGCAAGGGGCACCAGGTCGTATCGAGTGCCGTGACGACGATGACCGAGATCAGCCAGAGCTCGTCAGCCATTTCCGAGATCACGGCGATGATCGAAGGCATCGCCTTCCAGACCAATATTCTTGCGCTCAACGCGGCGGTCGAAGCGGCACGCGCGGGTGAGCAGGGACGCGGCTTCGCCGTGGTGGCGGGCGAGGTCCGCACGCTCGCGCAACGTTCTTCCGTGGCGGCCAAGGAGATCAAGGAGCTGATCGTCAATTCGACTTCGCGCATCGATGCAGGTGCGACGCTGGTGAACCAGGCAGGCGACACGATGAACGAAATCATCGAGGCCGTGGGTCATGTGAACGTGATCATGGCTGAGATCACAGCCGCGTCGAAGGAGCAAAGTCACGGCCTGAGCCAGGTCAGCGTCGCGGTCAACAACATGGACCAGGCCACCCAGCAGAATGCCGCCCTCGTCGAGCAGGCTTCGGCTGCCGCGCGTTCTCTGCAGGACCAGGCACAAGCGTTGGCGGAAACCGCCGGTTCGTTCAAGTTGCGCGCTTGAGCTGTTGTCGCCCCAGCACCGGGTCGATCCGGCCGTGACGCTTTCATGGCGTCATAGCTGGACGCCTGCTCACTGCTTCGCGCCCCGCGCGCTTTTTCCAGACCGTACCCCTTCGCGTGAGCATCGCGAGCGTCCCCGTTCGCGCGGCCCGATTACCTCAACCAAGGAGAAAGCCTTCATGTCCGATGACACGGTGCCGCGTCGTCGTTTTTTAAGGCAGGTGCTCGCCATCGTGCCCGCAGCAACTGTCGCGCCCGGGGCGACGCTCACGCAATCCGCGTGCAGCAGCCAGCCGGGGCCAGCCGCAGGAGTAGCCGGCGCAGCCTATCAGCCCACTTACTTCACCGGCGCTGAGTGGACCTTTATCAACGCTGCGGTCGACCTGCTCATTCCGGAAGATGCATTCGGTCCCGGCGCGATCAAGGCCGGCGTGCCCGAGTTCATCGACCGTCAGATGGAAACCCCGTTCGGTCACGGCAAGCTCTGGTATATGCAGGGGCCTTTCCATCCAGACCAGCCGCCCGAGATGGGCTACCAGTTGAGCCTTGCGCCGCGCGATATCTATCGACACGGCATCAAGGCCTGTGACGACTGGTGCGCGAAGAACCACGGCGGCAAGACCTTCGCTCAGCTGAACAAGTCCACCCAGGAGAAGGTGCTCGGCGACCTGGAACACGCGAAGATCGAATTCGATACCGTGCCGGCCCGCACATTCTTCGGCTCTTTGCTTTCCAACACCAAGGAAGGTTTTTTCGCCGACCCGATTCATGGCGGCAACAAAGGCATGGCGGGTTGGAAGATGGTCGGCTTCCCGGGTGCGCGCGCGGACTTCATGGACTGGATCGATCAGCCAGGCGTCAAGTACCCGTATGGGCCGGTTTCGATCGATGGCAAGCGGGGTTGATGAATGGCAATCAAGAAGAACAAGGTCGACTGTGTCATCGTAGGTTTTGGCTGGACCGGGGCCATCCTCGGGCAAGAGTTGACCGAGGCGGGCCTGAATGTAGTCGCGCTTGAACGGGGTGCGATGCGCGATACGCCGACGGATGCCGAGTACCCGAAAGTGATCGACGAACTCACGTATTCGGTGCGTGGAAAGCTGTACCAGGACCTCGCGCGCGAGACGGTCACGATCCGTCACGGTGTCGACGACCTGGCCGTGCCGTACCGCCAACATGGCTCGTTCCTGCTGGGCAATGGCGTGGGCGGCGCGGGCTTTCACTGGAACGGCATGCACTACCGCGTTCTGCCCGAGGAACTGCAGTTGCGTACACGCTATGAAGAGCGCTATGGCAAGAAGTTCATCCCGGAAGGCATGAACGTCCAGGACTTCGGCGTCACCTATGACGAACTCGAGCCGCACTTCGACTTCGCCGAAAAGGTGTTCGGCACCTCGGGCACAGCCGGCAACCTGAACGGCACGATCCAGCCGGGCGGCAACCCGCTCGAGGGCAAACGCACGAGCGAGTTCCCGACCCCCGCGCTGCAGAATTCATACGGCGCCCAGCTCTTCGGGAAGGCAGCGAAAGAAGCCGGTTTGCATCCGTATCCGGCGCCGGCGGCAAACACCTCGGCGCCTTATACGAACCCTTACGGCGTGCGCCTCGGCCCGTGCAACTTCTGCGGCTTCTGCGAGGGCTACGGCTGCTACATGTATTCAAAGGCTTCGCCGCAGACCACCATTTTGCCGGTCCTGCTCAAGAAGCCGAATTTCGAACTGCGTCCCCACTCGTATGTGACGAAGGTACTGCTCGACTCCGACAAGAAGAAGGCGACCGGCGTGATGTATATCGATGCGCAAGGCCGCGAAGTCGAACAGCCGGCCGATCTGGTGATCATCGCCGCGTTCCAGATGCATAACGTCCGCCTGCTGCTGCTCTCGGGCATCGGCAAGCCGTATGACCCGAAGACCGGGGAGGGCGTGGTCGGCAGGAACTATGCGTATCAGATGAACGGCGGGGTCAATGTGCTGCTGCCCAAGGGTACGCAGCTCAATCCGTTCATTGGCACGGGCGCGGGCGGTGTGGGCCTGGACGACTTCAACGGCGACCAGTTCGACCATGGTCCGCTTGGTTTCGTGGGCGGCGCGAGCATTCGCCACATCCGCACCGGCGGCCGGCCGATCAAGACCACGCCGACCGTTCCGGGCACCCCCAGTTGGGGCAGCAAGTGGAAAGAGGGCGTGACGGATGCCTATCAGCGTTATATGACGATCGGTATTGCGGGTTCAGTGATGCCGTATCAGGACGCCTACCTGGACCTCGATCCGACCTACCGGGATACCTACGGCCTGCCGCTGCTGCGCATGACCTTCGACTGGCACGACAACGAATACGACATGCTCGGATACATGGGCAAGCGTATGGAAGAAGTCGCGAAGGCAATGAATCCGGAAAAGTATTTCGTGGGCGTTCGCAAGAAGGGCTCGCATTACGACACGCGCCTTTATCAATCCACTCACACGACGGGCGGCGCGGTCATGGGCTCGTCGCCGCAAAACAGCGTGGTCAACAAGTATCTGCAGAGCTGGGATGTTTCGAATGTCTTCGTGATGGGGGCCTCCGCCTTCCCGCAGAACATGGGTTACAACCCGACCGGGCTAGTTGCCGCTCTTGCGTACCACTCCGCCAAGGCAATCCGCGAGCAGTACCTGAAGAACGCGGGTCCGCTGGTGCAGGCGTAAGAGGACGACCATGACAACAAAAAAACATCTCCAGGCAGCGCTGGTGTCGTCGATGATCGCCGGCGCCGCATGGGCGGCTTATGCGTTCGCGGACAACCCCGCTTCGACCCCGACTGCCGGTGTTGCGGCCACTGCCGTCGCCGGCATTCCGGCAGACCAGCGGCAACTGGTTCTGCAAGGCCAGTATCTCGCGAGCGCGGGCGATTGTATCGCCTGTCACACGGCCAAAGGTGGCAAGCCCTTTGCGGGCGGTCTGGGAATCGCTTCGCCAATCGGCAAGATCTATTCGACGAACATCACGCCGGACAAGGACACGGGCATCGGCAACTACACGCTCGAGGACTTCGACAAGGCGCTGCGCCACGGCATCGCGAAGAACGGCTCGACGCTGTATCCGGCCATGCCCTACGTGTCGTACGCCAAGGTCAAGCCGTCAGACGTGAAGGCGCTGTACGCCTATTTCATGTACGGCGTGCAACCGGTCTCGCGGGCGAACAAGGCGGCGGACATTCCGTGGCCACTGTCGATGCGCTGGCCGCTGTCGTTCTGGCGCACGATGTACGCGCCACCCGTCTTGACGGACGAATCGTCCGCTTCGAACGATCCGGCCCTGCGCGGCAAGTATCTGGTGGAAGGTCTTGCGCACTGCAGCGCCTGCCACACGCCCCGTGCTGTCACGTTGCAGGAGAGGTCGCTGACGGACGACGGCAAATGGTTCTTGTCGGGTGGCGTGATTGACGGGTACCTCGCGAAGAGCCTGCGTGGCGACGTGAACGACGGTCTGGGAAGCTGGAGCGAGGCGGATATCGTCGAGTTCCTGAAGAGCGGGCGCACCGCTCATTCGGCCGCGTTCGGGGGGATGGCCGAGGTGGTCGAGGACAGCACGCAGCACATGAGCGATGCCGACCTTACCGCTATTGCCCGCTACCTGAAGACGCTGGCGCCGGTCGCCGCGGGCCAGAAGGCAATGGTCTATGACGATTCGGTCGCCAAGGGGCTGCGTACCGGTTCCGACAGGAGTAACGGTGCGCTGACCTTCCTCGACAATTGTGCCGCCTGCCATCGCACAACCGGCAATGGGTATGGCGGAACGTTCCCGAAGCTTGCGCAAAGCACGACGATCAATACGGCAGACCCCACGTCGCTGATCCACCTCGTCCTGCTTGGCGGGGAAATGCCATCGACCCGGACGGCGCCGACGCACTACGGCATGCCTGGCTTCGACGATCGTCTGACCGATCGGGATGTGGCCGACGTACTGACCTTTGTGCGCTCGAGCTGGGGCAATCGTGCTCCGGCGGTGAGCGCCGAACAGGTTGCGAAGGTTCGCCAGGAGGTAGGTGCCGCCGGGCAGCCAAAACGGGCTGAGAACGACTAGGCCACTTGAGCGTCGAATTCACACTCGATAACAGAAGCTCATGAACGGAAGGGCGTACGGCCAGTTCAGCCTCGATACAGAGCTACGGCTTGCAGCATGAGTTGGGTATCCGGGTTGGGATGGCCGCCAAGGGATCTGTCTGGCCGTCCCGTTCATGCGTCGATGAAGCGAAGTGCATCCGACGTTAGCCGAACAGCTTGTTTGCGGTCTTGGCGATCAGCTCGCCTTGATGACGTGCGCCAGCGAGCTCGATGGCGCTCGGCTGACGCTGACCTTGTCCACCGGCAATGGTCGTGGATCCATAGGGAGCACCGCCGACAATCTCATCCAGCGTCATCTGCCCTTGGTGGCTGTACGGCAGTCCGACGATAGTCATGCCGAAGTGCAACAGATTGGTGATAATCGAGAACAGCGTTGTTTCCTGTCCTCCGTGCTGGCTGGCAGTCGACGTGAAGGCGCCACCAACCTTGCCATTTAGCGCGCCGCTCATCCACAGACCGCCGGCCTGATCCAGAAACGCCGCCATCTGGGAGGACATACGCCCGAAACGAGTCGGCGTACCGACGACGATCGCGTCGTAGTCGGCAAGCTCTGCGACCGTCGCAACCGGCGCTTGCTGATCGAGCTTGAAGTAGGCGGCCTTGGCCACTTCCTCTGGCACGGTTTCCGGTACCCGCTTGACGCCGACCGTAGCACCCGTCGAGCGCGCACCTTGGGCAGCGGCATCCGCCAGCGCCTCGACATGCCCATACGATGAGTAATACAGAATCAGAATTTTAGACATTTTTAACTCCTATGTATATTTACGCGGCGATTTCGTTACGAAAAAATGTGCCCGACACTGGCACAGTGCTGCTGCTGAACCTGGACGTCATCCGCCAGTTTGGGCCCGCACGAGCGCCTGCTTTCGAGAGTTCGGGATGGCCAGTGTCAAGTCTGCGCGCATCACCTGAACGTCACACGTGTGAATCGTCCGGTGGGACTGTCCCGATTCCGGGAATACCGGGAGGCACGTGAGTCACGAACTCCGTGTCACGATGTTTGTGCACCGGAAAGCCAAGTGGATCATGGCGCGGCTATGACGGCACGGAATCCAGAAAGACGTAGAGTGCTTCAATCCTCCCGTCGCGAACGATGATGACATCCACGCCCGTATAGTCGGGTACCTCACCACGCGGACCGGAACCCCATGCGAGGCGACCAGCATTGTGGAGAGCCTGCGCTTCACCGTGCGGCGCATAAACAAAATGCGGGTGCGACGCTCGAAGATCTCCCGCGAATTTGTCGAGAGCGTCGTGCCCGACGAACGTACCCGGAGGCACGTAGAGCACACAATCTTCGGTATAAAGCTCCTCGATGGCTGCGCGACGACGCTCTGCGTCACCTTCGCCAAAGACCTCCTGAAGGTTACGATAAAGCAGTTCATGGATACGGTCGTTCACTGCGGTTCTCCTTGGTGATTGACTATGGACTGAGCCACGTCACGATGTGTAGATGTTTGAGAAATTGGAGGTTGCATCGCATTACTGAGCGAGCGCCACTGTCTTTGCGATGGCCGCTACGACAGCCGGTCGCGTCAAAATCTCTTCGTACCAGCGAGCGACGAACGGAAATTTGTCGAGGGCCGCTCCAATCGCCTGATGACGCCACACCCACCCGAAATGGGCAATGTCCGCGATGCTGTACTCGACGCCAGCAGCGTACGGATGACGCTCGAGAATCTGGTTGAGCACGCCCAGCGTCCGATCGACCTCCGCCAGCGCCCGCGCTTTTGCCTCGGGTTGCGGCGATGCCTGGATCGCGACCTGGAATGACTGCAGGAACGCCGGGCTGAGGCCGGATGCGTGGAAGAAAAGTTGCTCGAAGACCTTGCTGCGTTGGGGGCCGTCTTTCGGAAGAAGCTGCCCGGTCTTCTCTGCAAGGTGTACGAGGATCGCGGCAGACTCGCTGAGTATCACGTCGCCGTCGCCAGGAACGGATCGGTCGATGAGAACCGGGACTTTCGCGTTGGGATTCATTGCCTTGAAGGCGTCAGTCTTCTGCTCGCCCTGGCGCAGATTGACGGGAACCAGCCGATAGTCGAGCCCCATCTCTTCCAGTGCGATGGGAACTTTGATGCTGTTGGGCGTGGTGAATGCATGAACTTCGAGCATGCTCTGCTGTTGCGCGGCATCGGGGCCGGCGAGATCGACAAGCCCTAGTGTCTTCTTTCGTTCCATGATCTATCTCCTGTGCGACGAGACAAATCTATGGCAGCGTGCTACTTTTCGAAATAGAAATGATTGAAAACCATCGTTGCAAAATTGCCGATGTCAAAATTACCGGACTTTGAAGGATTCGCGATGTTCGCGAAGGTCGCTGAAGAAGGTTCGTTTGCAGCTGCGGCGGCGACCATGGGCGTCTCTGTCGCCACGGTTTCCCGGGCGGTCACCCGCCTGGAAGAGCGACTGGGCGGGAGGCTTTTTAACCGTACCTCCCGACGACTTGCACTCACGGACTACGGCCATACGCTTGCCGAGCGAGCAGCGAAAATCTACGCTGACGCCGAGGAGGCTGAGGATTTCGCACGTGAGACATCGAGCCGGCCGCGTGGTCTGGTAAAGCTCGCCGCACCACTGTCCTTCGGTGCTCGCTGGGTCGCCCCGCTGCTGCCTGAGTTCTTCCGGATCTATCCGGATATTGCCGTGGATCTTCATCTCACGGATGCCCATGCCGATCTGATCGGAGACGGCTTCGACGCCGCACTCCGTATCGCGATCATGGAAGACTCGTCACTCGCTGCACGTCTCATTGCACCCGTGCGTCGGTTTGTCGTGGCATCTCCGGCCTATCTGTTGCGCTGTGGTCGACCGCAGCACCCACACGATCTCGGCGCTCACGAGTGCCTGACCTACGCCAACAGGAGCAAGCGCGACGTTTGGCGCTTTACCCACCAAAGTGGCGAGGAATGCACGATCAGACCAACCGGGCCATTGCGAGTAACAAGCGTAGAAGCGTTACTGCCCATGCTCATCGCAGGACTTGCCATCACGGAGCTTCCCGAGTTTGTCGCGACACAGTATTTCGCGGACAAACAGCTTGAACCGATTCTGACTGATTGGCGACTACCCGAAGGTGGTCTGTATTTTGTTACCCCCACTGCCCGCGCACGGCCAGCGAAGGTTAGCGCGTTGGCTGATTTCTTCATCTCCAGACTTGCCGCAGCGGAGTGGAGCGCAGAGACACTGATGGGTTGGAAACCACCTGGCCATCGCATCGAATGATTGTGACGTCTACAACGTCCGTGATGCGCCAGCATTTCATCAGGGTCACCGTGAAACCCCGGACTTCAGGCCGGGGAGGTAAGGAGACGGTTTTAACTGCGTCTCGTTAAATAGGTGACGGGCTTTCCACCCATCAGGGTCTTGCGACTCTGCCCGTAAGGGCCTAGTAACGCAGTCTTGCGACTCGCTCCCCTCGACAATGTTGTGCACCGGCATTTCGTCCCGATCCGTTTCGTACTTACCCTGTCGCTTGTCTGCAACCGGGACTTCCAGAGCCGGGGACTGAGGAAGCATCCCAGGGTGGGTCTTGAACCTATGCACAAGGTAGCGCCCGCTCTAATCGGCAATGAAGTCCGGATTAAGGCATCCGGAGCGCTTAGTCTGGTCAACCCGAGCTCGCGGTATTCTGCAAGCTCCGCCCTTCAGGGCGGGGTAGTTGACGACGTCTGTTGCTGGTCACCGTACTCCGTATGGCCTGAACGAGCCAATCATGCGTTAAAAAAACCGGTCATCCAGATGCGACATGGGGCCATAAAACGTTAGCGTACCGGACTACCGTTCGATATCGATGGGGTTCCTTCGCATCGCCCGCCAAAACACAGGTTCCAACTGCCGGAACTCCGTTCGGCCTCCGCCCGGGGTCTATGCTTAATTGGCGCATTCGCACAATATGACCAAGGAGGCGTGTCATGAAACCCGCGCTATGTGTCGCCGTCGTCAGTATGCTGTTCGGGGTCCAACTGGCGCACGCCGCCTGCCCCAACGACGCCGTCTTCCATGTTTTCGTTGATCAGATTCGCGGTTACTCCTTGCGCGCCAACGGAGCGACCGAGCCCTGCCAGGTGCTGCAAGGGCCGCTCACCACCCTCACGACCGCTGGAGCGACGGTGATCGACAAGAAGGACTCCTTTCACGTCGCGCAGTTTCTTACCAGCAGCACGGTCGACATCTTTCCGCGAAAGGCCGAGGGCAATGAGGCGCCCAGTCGATCATTCATGTTGACGATGACAAATGACCTGCTCAGCATCGCGGTGGATTCCCACCTCAACGACTTCGTCCTGACCGTTCGCCCCTCGGAGGCGGGGGTGCTGGTCGCTCCCGCCAACAGCTCTGGGCCTGTAGCCAATCCGATTCACATCACCGATCCGAATATCGTCCAGTACGTGAGCATTGCGATTGACAGCGACGACAATCTGCTGATTGCGGGTTATGACATACGGGGGGCGGTGATCATCGACACGTTTGGCACGCGTCGGAGCATTACCTCGCCGCCGCTTCTGCGCAGCCTCACGGGTAGCAAAACCGGCCTGCTGCCGGGGGCCGGACTTT
Source organism: Caballeronia sp. SEWSISQ10-4 2 (assembly GCF_030464885.1). Classification (GTDB taxonomy): domain Bacteria; phylum Pseudomonadota; class Gammaproteobacteria; order Burkholderiales; family Burkholderiaceae; genus Caballeronia. Next base: position 17,906 of record NZ_JALPRJ010000079.1, read on the forward strand.
TTGCAAGGAACAACATAACGATCGCTGTCGATCCGCGCACGGACGAGTTATTCGTCTACAACCAGACCGCGGACATGACGCAGATCCAGGTGAGCGTTTTCGCCGCCCAGGCGAACGGCGACGTGCCCCCGGTACGGACAATCAGCGGTCCAGCCACGGGAATCACTGGCTCTGGCTTGCCGGGAGACAAGATCGCCATCTCCTCTGACGGGCGGATCCTTGTTGCCGAGCCGAACCTGCGCATTCTCGCGTTCGCGCCGGGGGCAAGGGGCAATGTGGCGCCGTCTCAGGTCATCGAGGACTCCACCCCCGGTCCAGTCACCGAGGGCGGGATCGCGGTCCGGTCCAAAGGAGGCCGGCAACATGATGGAAACGACGATGATCAATGAAACGGACGAAGCCGGCGGCAAATAATCCGATCAAACTTAGACCTCTAGCGTCGAACGGCGGCTTTGGGTAAATCTGAAGGTCGGTTCAGGGCTGAGTTCTGCCGATTGGCGTCAGGCACAAGCCGGCCCAGAACGGCCGTTCGACAGACGATCTCGAATCGGTGACGATTGGCTGTTCTTTTCCAACGGGCCCACGCAACTATGAATCGGCCCCGCTACCCCGTTCGAGCTCTCACTCAAGATGAAAAGAGGTAGCGGGCAGCGGCTGTCTTGGCGATTTAGTGCTGCTCAGTTCTGGAGCCTGTATGCGGATTCATTGTTCGGGCGAATATCGTTAATTCATGTCTCCCATCCATCACTCTCAGCCCCTTACAGCATGGCTCCCAATCCGCTCAACATCTGTGGATCGCCAAGAGCCGAATACTCACGTGGTGGATGAATGCATTGAGGCCTTCGTCCGTTCACTGTCGACGGTACTTCCTTTACTCGTTCCAGGAGGGACGTAAACGGGTGAGCCAGTCAGTCACCGATGCAAAGCTGATCCCGGGCAGAGCCGAAACGAAGACGAACAAACAGGATTGAAAGTCATGAACGACAAGCGAGATGTAGCGCCGGACAGCACTGCAGCGCGAGTCGCCTTGTGGCGCGCTCTGCATGTCGAGGCAGACGCCCCGCCGCATGTGCTGGAAGACGAAATCGGCCTTAAGCTGCTGGCCCCGAACAAGGACTGGCGCAGCCGCGGGGACATGGACCCGCAGTTCACGCGTCCCTTCCGCGCGTCAATCGTGGCTCGTGCCCGCTTCATTGAGGACCTCGTCGTGGAGCAGGCCGGCCGCGGGCTTGGTCAGTATGTCATCCTCGGCGCGGGCCTTGACAGCTTCGCGCAGCGAAGGCCGGAGATCGCATCCCGCCTCAGGGTGTTCGAGATCGACCAGCCAGGTCCTCAGGCGTGGAAGCGTCAGCGCTTGATCGAGCTCGGTTTCGGCGTCCCGGGCTGGCTGCGCTTCGTGCCGGTCGGTTTCGAGGCAGGAGGGAGCTGGCGGGACGGTCTCGTGACTGCCGGTTTCGATGACAGCAAGCCGGCGATCGTGGTCTCCACGGGCGTCAGCATGTATCTCAGCAAGGATGCGAACGCGGCCACGCTGCGCCAGGTCGCGGCCCTCGCAACAGGATCGACGCTCGCCGTGACGTTCCTGCTCCCGCTGGAACTGGCGGACCCCGAGGTACGTCCCGGGCTTGAGATGGCGGAGAAGGGCGCGCGAGCAAGCGGGACACCTTTCCTCAGCTTCTTCACTCCGCCGGAGATACTGGCGCTCGCCCACGAAGCGGGCTTTAGAGAAGCACGGCACGTCTCGGCGGCCGATCTTACCCAGCGCTACTTCGTGGGCAGGACAGACGATCTGCGCCCGCCAAACAATGCGGAGGAACTGCTGGTAGCAAATACATAGCTGCCCCGCACGAATGACTATTTACGGTTTCGTCGATCATCCGGCCGAAGCCGATTCATTAGTCGAAAGCTGCGGGTTGCGATCTGCGAGCGCCTCAAGCAAGGTGGCCGATGGAACAAAAAACAGGCCCCCGGTGACCGCGCGGCTGTAATCGAGAAGCCGGTCGTAGTTGCCGGGTGGCCGTCCGACAAACATGTTCTCGAGCATCTGCTCGATTGGCTCGGGCGCACTGGCATAGCCGATGAAGTAGGTTCCGAACTCACCCGCGCCCGGGCGGCCGAATGCCATGTTGTGACGCAGAATTTTCACTTCCTGGCCGTCCTTTTCGATCGTCGTCAGTGAGCTGTGCGAAGACGAGGGCTTGACCGCTTCGGCGAGCTCGACATCGGACAGCTTCTTGCGGCCGATAATGCGTTCCTGTGCCTCGACTGAAAGTGAGTCCCAGCCAGCCATGTCATGGAGGTACTTCTGCACCATCACATAGCTGCCACCCGCAAATACGGGATCCTGATCGCCAATCGCAGTGAAGTCGACCGCCTCGCGGCCCCTCGGGTTTTCCGTGCCGTCGACGAAACCTAACACGTCGCGCAGGTCGAAATAGCGAAAACCATGGACTTCATCGACTACTGAGACCGCATCGCCGAGCCGCGCCATCAATTGGGCGGCGAGTTCAAAGCAGAGATCCATATGGTCCGCGCGAATGTGCAGCAGGAGATCGCCCGGCGTGCCAATGGCGCGGCGTTCACCGTCGCCAAACTCGCGGAATGCGTGAAGGTTCGCGGGGCGTGGCGCGCCGAAAAGCGTGTCCCAACCGTCGGAGCCAAAACCGCACACGCACGATAGTTCGCCCGTGGCAGCGCGCGTGCCGACCGCGCGAACCAGAGCGTCGACATCAGCGCACAACGCGCGCACCGTGTTTGCATTTTCGAGGCCGGGCTTGAGCGTAGCGACAATGAAGATGGCGCTGCGGGTGAGGGAATTGCAAACAGCTTGCGGTTCTGGGATCTTGTTGGGCATCGGATGAATATTCTCCACTTGTTAAGGATCCCGGCAACAGCAAGGCGTGCGCTTTAGGGATGGCAGGACTCCGTTGCGGAGTTCTGTTTTAACAAGGTTAGTAAATTCTGGGGATCGACGCGAGGTTGAGGGCGCCCCGGCTGCGCGCTTTCGTCGAACGTCAGGGATGCGCGTAGTAGCCCGGCTGGGCGATGTCGGTGAGAAGGTCCGCGCCGGTTGGCATCCAGTCCAGAATGGCGCGGGTCCGTGCGCTTGATGTCGGCAGGTCCGCGCCGGCGAACAGGGCGAACCATCCGAAATGCTCCGCTGCCTCATCGCGCGACTTGGCAATGACAGGCAGGCCGAGCCGGCGGCCGATCACCTCCGCGATAGCCTTGAACGGCACACCTTCTTCGGCGATCGCATGATAGGGGCCATCGATGGCGCCACGCTCCAGCGCGAGCCGGAAGACGCGGGCGGCATCGAAGCGATGCACGGCGGGCCAGCGGTTCAGGCCATCGCCTACATAGGCCGACACGCCTTTCTCGCACGCGAGGCGGATGAGGATGGGGACAAATCCATGGTCGCCCTCACCGTGAACGGACGGCGGCAGTCGCACGGCGGTCGCCCGTTCACCGCGGGTCGCGAGCGCCTGCGCCGCAGCCTCCGACGCGCGAGGATAGTCGCCGGACGGCGCAGGAGGACGATCCTCCTCGGTCGCTGTGCGGCCATTGCGCAGGAACGCAACGCCGGACGTGATGAGCAACGGTCGCTCACTGCCTTCGAGCACGCCGCCGAGAACCTCGATCGCGTGCCTGTCCTCCTCCGCGTTCTGCGCAAACCGGGAGAAATCGTGATTGAAGGCGGTATGGATGATCCCGTCGGCGGCCGCCGCTCCGCGGCGCAGGCTGTCGAAATCGATAAGCGACCCATGGATCGCCTCGGCGCCGGCCGTGGCGAGCGTGGCCGCTCCTTCCGCAGAGCGGGTAAGACCGAGAACCTGATGGCCGTTCGCGAGCAATTCGCGGACGACAGCGGAGCCGACGAAGCCGGTGGATCCCGTGACAAAGACGTGCATGTGATGCTCTCCCGAGTGTTCGAGAGAGCAATGTACGAGGTAAAATCATCCTCTTAAAGTGGTGACATTATCCAGGTATACGTCCTAACAGGTTGCGCATGGCCTACGCGAACGGGAACAAGAACGAGGGCGACAATCGGCTCGGCAACTATCTGAAGAACAGGCGGACGAAGCTCGATCCCGCGTCCTTCGGACTTTCCGGTGGCAGGCGGCGGACGGCGGGATTGCGCCGGGAAGAGGTGGCGCAGCGCGCCAATATCAGCGCGGCCTGGTACACCTGGCTGGAGCAGGGGCGCGGCGGCAATCCGTCAGCGGATGTGCTGGACCGCATCGCGAGGGCGCTGATGCTGACCGAGGTCGAACGCGAACACGTGTTCCTGCTCGGCCTCGGCGATCCGCCTGAAGTCCGCTATCGCGGCGGTGACGCGATCACGCCGCGACTGCAGCGCCTGCTCGATGCGCTGGCCTATAGCCCGGCGATCGTCAGGACGGCGACGTGGGACGTAGTTGCCTGGAACCGCGCGGCCGCGGCCGTGCTCACCAACTACGGCTCCCTGCCACCCGGACAACGCAACATCCTGCGCATGATCTTCTGCGACCCCCGCGTCCGTGCCGCGCAGTTCGATTGGGAAAGCGTGGCCCGCTTCGTGGTGGGCGCCTTCCGGATCGATGCCGCTCGCGCAGGCGCCGACGCCGAGGTGGCGCCGCTCATCGACGAACTGTGCCGGTCAAGTCCCGAGTTCGCCGCCATGTGGCGGGACAATGAGGTGCAGACCCACGGCGATGGGGTCAAGCACCTGCGCTACCCCGTGCTGGGGCTGATCTCGCTGGAATACTCGTCCTTCGCCGTCGATGGGCGACCGGATCTTCAGATGATTGTCTACAACCCGGCGACACCGGCCGATCAGGAGCAGATCAGGTCTTTGATCGAGGGAGCGTTGGTGATCGCCGCGGAGTGAGCCCGGGGCATCCTTCATGACGCCGGTTTTCGCCGTCAGTCGCCGTCAAAATCGTCTATTGCTTTGCGATTCCGGCGCTCTTCGTTGGCACGGCGAGCGCGCACGCGCTGGCGCCACAGGACGGTAATGACCTCGCCCGTAGTCGCGCCAGCGGGAATTTCGTTGCGGATCAAATTCGGCACCATCGGCAGGCCAAGGCGCTGCCTTCGCAGAGCCTTGGCTATGGCCGTGCGGCACTCCTGCCCGTGGCAATCCCATTCGTCGCGCATCTTTGCGCAGTAACGGCACTCGTTCATGTAAATAGTCTAACTGCAATCGCGGATAGACTCCGGCGCCGGGACAAAACTCACGAGCTATGCCCGCCGACGAACTCATGCTCGAAATCGGTTATTGAAAGCGCCGATTTCATGCAGCCACCTCATGCAGCCACCTCATGCAGCCACCTCATGCAGCCACTTCATGCAGCCACTTCATGCGTGCGCGGAACAATCGAACTCAACCACTCCGATAGCGCGACGAACGGCTCATCCTGGGCGATTTCATCCGGCGCGACGAGGTAATAACCCGATGTACCCGACATAGGTTTATCAAGCGGCACGACTAGCCGGCCGGACGACAATTCGTCCGCGAGCAGAATTTCTGGCAGCAACGCGACGCCCAGCCCCGCCTGCGCGGCACTGGTGAGCATCGTGAACAACTCGTAGCGCGCGCCGCGTACCGCACGCACATCGTGCTCCAGTCCGTTGAGGCGAAACCAGGTGCGCCAGGCGTCAGGCCGTGTCGACAGATGCAGAAGCGGCAAGTCGGTCAGCTGATCGAGCGAAATCGGCGCGCTCCCCGCGAGCAGCGAAGGACTGCACACCGGCACGACCTTGCCCTCGCGAAACAGCAGCTTTCCCTGCGTGCCGGGCCATACCGAATCGCCGAAATAGAGCGCGGCGTCGAAGGGCGAATCGCTGAACAGGAAAGGCTCGGTGCGTATCGACAGATTCACGGTGATATCCGGCCGCAACGCGCGAAATTGCGGCAACCGCGGGATCAGCCACTGGCTCGCGAGCGTCGGAACGACCGCTATCTCCAGGATCCGCCCCACACCGCGCTGCGCCATCAGTTCGAGCGTGTCGCGTTCAATCCGATCGAGATTCTTGCGCACAAGCGCCGCGTAATGGCGACCGTGCGTGGTCAGCACAATGCGCTTCTTGATGCGCAGGAACAAAGCCACGCCCAGACGGCTTTCCAGCCCCGCCACCTGACGGCAGACCGCGCTTTGCGTGAGTGAGAGTTCGTTGGCGGCGCGGGTGAAGCTCTCGTGGCGCGCGGCGGCCTCGAAGATCTGCAGCGCGACCAGATTCGGAATGCCTTTTCTCATGTTTTACCAGTACCGATTGCGCCGTTGAACCTGGCGGCGGGAGTCGACTTGGTTCAATTTACGAATGAAGTGGTGAGTTTATATCAATTGTGCGGCTTTTCGACACGCTCCAGAATCGCCTTCCAGTGAAGCGCCGAACCGGGCCTTGGGCTCGCACCACGCTGGATCAGCCGGAATTGGATAAATGAACCCCAACCTTGCCGCATTGCTTGCTGTTGCCCTTCCGGAATCTAATGTCGCCGGGTTAGTGCGATTGATGAACTTGCCCTCGGTGATTGCCAAAACCACGCCCGGCGTTGTCACCCGTGCCGAACTGGCGCAGGCGATGAACATGGCCCTGTTCGCCGGCCTGCTCGAACGCGTGCCGACGGGACACGCCTATATCGACGATCTTCAACACACCCAAACCCGCGTGCAGTTTGACCACGGCGCGCTGCGCACCGTGCGCTGGGCTGAATCCGGCGCGCTGCCGCCGGGCGAAGCGGCGTTCACGCGCATTCTCAAGCCGCTGGGTTTTGTGCTGAACGGTACCTACCCGCTCGACCGCATCAAGATGACGGGGCGCTCCTACAAGCACCTCGATGCCCCCGATGAAATTGCGCAGTATTTCGTCAGCGAACTGCATCCCGAGCGTTTCAGCCCCGAGTTCCAGCAGGCGGTGACGAACGTGATCGGCGAGAGCGTCGATCCGCTGACGCCGCAAGCGGTTGCATCGCTGGCCGAACTGGAGCGCGACGGCTCGTTGCCGCTGGCTATCTCCCTCGATTTGCTGCCGGTGCTCGTACGCTGTTTCGAGCGTCAGCACTCAGTGCCGCGCTTGGCCGACTATGAAACGCTGCGCGCAGAATCGGCGGAAATGGCGTGGATCGCGACCGAAGGCAACGCGTTCAATCACGCAACGGACCGCGTGGACGATGTGTTCGCCGTCGCCGATACCCAACGCGCGCTCGGACGCCCGATCAAGGAAAGCGTAGAAATCTCGAAGTCGGGCCGGGTGCGCCAGACGGCTTTTCGCGCCGACCCCGTGCGTCGCGTGTTCACCGGCGATGACGGCGGGAGGATCGAACGCGACGTGCCGGGCTCCTTCTACGAATTCATCAGCCGCGACTCGGTCATGGATGAGGCCACCGGCCGCCGCGTGCTCGATCTCGGTTTCGATGCGGGCAACGCGACTGGCATCTTCAAGATGACGGCGGCCGCATGAACTCCGCCGCCGACCTGTACGACTTCACAGAGCCGTTCAAGGCGCCGCAAGGCTCTGCTATCCGCGAGCTGTTCAAGTACCTTGGCCGGCCGGGGATGATTTCGTTCGCGGGCGGATATCCGTCGAAGGATCTGTTCGACCGGGCGGGTATCGGCCAGGCGCTGGAGGATGCGTATTCGTCCGATCCGGTGGCGTGCCTGCAATACGGCGACACGGCCGGCTCACCCGCTTTACGCCGCGCGATCCTGCGTTTGATGAACGACCGCGGTGTGACGCGCGATGTCGACGATGTGATTGTCACTACCGGCTCGCAGCAAGGTCTCGACCTGCTGATCAAGATCCTGGTCGCACCGGGCGATGCCGTCTTGATCGAAGAACCGGCTTATCCCGCCGCCATCCAGGCGCTGCGGCTCGCGGGTGCGCGCCTGATTCCGGTGCGCACGGACGCGCAGGGTATCGATGTCGACGCGCTCACCGCACAGCTCGAAGCGCTCGACCCAAGCACGTGCCCGAAGCTGCTCTACACGGTGCCGACCTTCGCGAACCCGACCGGCGCGACGCTGCCGGCGGCGCGTCGTGAAGCGCTTGCACGGCTCGCGATGCGGTTCCGTTTCGTGCTGATCGAAGACGACCCCTACGGCGAGCTGCGCTTCACAGGCGAGCCGGTAAAACCCATCGCCGCATTCGCCGATGCCATTCCCGGCGCAAGCGACTGGGTCGTTTATTTCGGCAGTCTCTCGAAGATCGTGGCGCCGGGCTTGCGTATCGGCTGGTCGATTGCGCCGCCCGCCATCACGCGCCGCATGCTCGTGGCGAAACAGACGAGCGATCTCTGCACCTCGCCGCTCGCACAGGAAACGGCGCGCCACTATCTGGAAAGCGGCCGGCTCGCGGAGCATGTGCCGATCATCGTGCAGGCGTATCGCAAGCGCTATGACGCGCTCTCGAGTGCGCTGCGCCAGTTCGCCCCCGACGATATCGACTACGTGGTGCCGCAAGGCGGCATGTTCGTCTGGGCGCGGTTGAAGGGCGGCCGTCATTCAACCGATCTGCTCAAGCGCGCGATCGAGCAGAACGTGATCTATGTGCCCGGACCGGCTTTTTACGTGCGGGACCCCGACGAGTCGAGCATGCGGCTGTCGTTTGCCGCCGCGCCGGGCGAAGCTGAAGTATTCGAAGGCGTGCGGCGGCTCAAGCTCGCGTTGGCGAGCCGGTAGAGCGGCGCATGCTGTCGTACACCTCGCCAGATACGGTGAAACGCGTTCTAATCGCATAACCTGAACGCAGGAAAGATGTTCGATACGACCTGGTTAGTTCCTCCAACGCACCAAGTCGTGCCGATTAATCATTTGCAGCGGTTTTTTTAAGCCCTGAAACTCTGTGCCGGCATATGTGTATATTTGCGCGCCGGAGCAGGTTCCAGAGCGGTACTGAGGGATCGCGGCCACAAGCCGCGCCGCAGTGCCCGGCAGCCACCCGACATAGAGAGGAAGTGATGGAACTGAACGATATTCTTGGCGCACTCGGTGTAGACCTCGGCCAGTGGAAGGGCGACGCTCTCCCGGCGCGTTCGCCGCTCAATGGCGCGACGCTTGCCCAACTGGCGGTAGATTCCCCCGCCGATGCCGCCCGCAAGATCGATGCGGCCCACGCCGCTTTCCTCAAATGGCGCACCGTGCCAGCGCCGCAACGCGGCGAACTCGTGCGCGTGTTTGGCAATGTGCTGCGCGAGCACAAAGACGCACTCGGCAGCCTTGTCACGCTGGAAGCGGGCAAGGTCACGTCCGAAGGCCTGGGCGAAGTGCAGGAAATGATCGATATCTGCGACTTCGCCGTCGGCTTGTCGCGCCAGCTTTACGGTCTGACGATTGCATCCGAGCGGGTTGGTCATCGGATGATGGAAACGTGGCATCCGCTGGGTGTGGTTGGTGTGATTTCCGCGTTCAACTTCCCGGTGGCTGTGTGGTCGTGGAATGCGGCGCTGGCGTTTGTCTGCGGCGACGCAGTGGTGTGGAAGCCATCGGAGAAAACGCCGTTGACGGCAATCGCCTGTCACGCGCTGTTCGAAAAGGCGCTGCGCGAATTCGACAAGACTCATCCGGGCGTCGCGCCGGAAGGATTGAGCCAGTTGCTGCTCGGCGCACGCGAAGTCGGCCAGGTGCTGACCGAGTCGCCGAAGGTGCCGCTGGTCAGCGCGACCGGCAGCGTGCGCATGGGCATGGAAGTGGCGCAAGTGCTGGCGAAGCGCCTCGGCCGCAGCATCCTCGAACTGGGCGGCAATAATGCGATGATCGTCGCACCCAGCGCCGACCTCGATCTGGTCGTGCGCGGCGTGACCTTCTCGGCAGTCGGCACCGCGGGTCAACGCTGCACGACGTTGCGTCGCCTGATCGTGCATACCAGCGTCGTCGATCAGTTGCTGCCGCGTCTGGAAAAAGCGTTTGGATCGGTGAAGGTGGGTAGTCCGCTCGACAGCGATACGCTCGTCGGTCCGCTGGTTGACCGTGCAGCGTTCGACGGTATGCAAAAGGCGCTGCGCGATGCACGCGAGCAAGGCGGCGATGTAAAGGGCGGCGAGCGTGTAGACGTAGGCGGCCATGCCGAGGCGTATTACGTGCGTCCGGCGTTTGTGCGCATGCCGGCTCAAACGGCTGTGGTCGAACGCGAGACCTTCGCGCCGATCCTCTACGTGCTGACCTACGACGACTTCGCCGATGCACTGCAATTGCAGAACGGCGTGCCACAGGGTTTGTCGTCGGCGATCTTCACCAACGATATTCGCGAAGCCGAGCAATTCATGTCGGCGGCGGGCAGCGATTGCGGCATTGTGAATGTGAACATCGGCACGAGCGGCGCTGAGATTGGCGGCGCGTTCGGCGGTGAGAAAGAAACCGGCGGCGGCCGCGAATCGGGTTCCGATGCGTGGAAAAGCTACATGCGCCGCGCGACCAACACGATCAACTACAGCCGTGAATTGCCGCTTGCACAGGGCGTGAAGTTCGACGTTTGATCCAGATTAAAAAAGATTAAAAACCAGACGTCACACCACGACGTCGACCCCTTTCGTCCGAAGCGCACGCCAACCGCGGCGTGTAGCCCGGGCGTCGGACTTCCGCGGTCATCCCCGGTTGTTGCGCCTGAATCTGTCCTGCCGCGCGCCTCTTTATTGAAGCGCGCTCGCTTGTCCCTGCGCTGTTCGCGCTCTCGTTCAACTGCTGTTCCTGAAAGACCCTGGAGGCCGCCGTGTCGTTTCTCGTGCTGGATAAACTGACAAAAGCCTACGGCGACCTGAACGCCGTGAGCGACGTGAGCCTCTCGGTTGAAAAAGGCGAATTTGTTTCGTTGCTGGGGCCTTCGGGCTGCGGCAAGACGACGACGCTGCAAATGATCGCGGGTTTTATCGATGTCACGCGCGGGCGGATTTCGCTCGACGGCAAGGACATTACGCATGTGCGGCCGAACAAGCGCGGCCTGGGTGTGGTGTTCCAGAGCTACGCGCTGTTTCCGCACATGACGGTGGCGCAGAACGTCGGCTTCGGGCTCGAAATGCGCGGTGTCGGCAAGGCTGAATGTGCGGAGCGGATTCGCGAGACGCTTTCGCTGGTGAGGCTCGATGCGTTCGCCGCGCGTTATCCGCGTGAACTGTCGGGCGGTCAGCGGCAGCGGGTTGCGATTGCGCGTGCGCTTGTGATCAAGCCGCCGGTGCTGCTGCTCGACGAACCCATGTCCAATCTCGACGCCAAGCTGCGTGAAGAGATGCAGTTCGAATTGCGCGGGATCCAGCGCAAGGTCGGCACGACGACTGTGATGGTCACGCACGATCAATCGGAAGCGTTGTCCATCAGCGACCGCGTGGTCGTGATGGAAGCGGGGCGCGTGACGCAGGTCGACTCGCCGTATCGCGCATACGAGCGGCCGGAAAATCGCTTCGTCTCGCAGTTCATCGGGAAGGCGAACATGCTGGCGGGGACGGTGACCGAGGCACGTCACAACGAAGTCCATGTGGATCTTGGGCATCAACTGACCGGCATTGCCTGCATCGAGGCGGGCACCGTGTGGCGCGAAGGCGATACGGTGACCTTGTGCATTCGTCCCGAGAAATTGCACTTGTGCAAGGTGGGGACGGGGCGGTTATCGGCGACTGTCACCAGCCGTTTTTTCCTGGGCAGCCAGTGGTTGTATCGCGTCGATACCGCCATTGGCGAAGTGCTCGTATGCAGCCAGAACGAAGGCACGGAACCAGTGGCGGAGGGCGAGATGGTTGGCATCGACTGGCATCGCGATGCCGTGCGCGTGATTCAGGAAGCGAGTCATGGCTAGCACGATCGAATCGACGAAATCGAACGATAACGACGCATTGGTTAAAACCCGTGCACCGTGGCATGCGTTCGTGCCGCCGTGGCTGATGAGCGCGCCTGCGTTCATCCTGTTCGCGGTTCTGGTGCTGACGCCGCTTGCCATGACGGTTGTCCTGACCTTCTATCGCTTCGATCCGGCCAGCGGTCCGATCGCGGCATTCCAGTTCGGCAACTATGTTGAAGTGCTGACGGACAGCTATTACCAGACCATTTTCGCGCGGACCTTCGGCATCGCGATCCTGACTACGTTGCTGTGCGTCGCGATCGGTGCACCCGAAGCGTACGTGCTGTACCGGATGCGCGATCCGTGGCGATCGATGTTTCTGCTCGTGATCCTCGCACCGTTGCTCGTTTCAGTAGTGGTGCGCGCGTTCGGCTGGAGCATGTTGCTCAATACCAGCGGTATCGTGAACCAGTTCTTCGGTCTCTTCGGCCTCGGTCCGTACAAGCTCGAATACACGACCTTCGCGATCGTGATTGCGCTCGTCCACGTGATGCTGCCGTTCATGGTGATCCCCGTCTGGACCTCGCTGCAAAAGCTCGATCCACAAGTTGAAAACGCGGCGCTTTCGCTGATGGCTTCTCCTGCAACGACTCTGCGGCGCATTGTCTTGCCGCAGATTGCGCCCGGCATTCTGTCGGGCAGTTTGATGGTGTTCGGGTTGTCAGCGAGCGCGTTTGCGATTCCAGGTCTGCTCGGCGGCCGTCGCCTCAAAGTTGCGGCCACTGCCGTCTACGATGAATTCCTCGGTTCGCTTAACTGGCCGCTCGGCGCGACCATCGCGATCTTGCTGCTGATCGCGAACCTCGTGATCATGATCACGTATTACCGGATTCTGGAGCGTCGTTACTCCAGAAGCCTCGGTTAAGGAGACCGCTGCCATGCGAAAGAACGGCCTCATTGCCCTGAGTTTCCACACGCTGGTGATCCTGTTCGTGCTGGCGCCGCTGGTAATTATTGTGCTGGTTGCGTTCACGCCGGAGCAGACGTTGACGCTGCCTACGCGTGGTTTATCGCTGCGCTGGTTCCGCGCGATCCTCGATTATCCAGATTTCATCTCGGCGTTTCTGAATAGCATCAAGCTGGCATTTTCATCGGCAACTTTATCGCTTGCGCTGGCTTTGCCGGCGGCGCTTGCTATCGGCCGTGAGCGTTTTCCGGGGCGTGAATTTCTCAACGGATTATTCCTCTCGCCGCTGGTGATTCCGAGTCTCGTGCTCGGCATTGCGTTCCTGCGTTTCTTCGCCATGATCGGCGCGACCGGATCGTTCACGTGGCTCGTTGCGGCGCACATGATCATCATCACGCCGTTTGTCATGCGGCTGGTGCTGGCTTCGGTGAGCGGCATGGACCGCAGCATCGAACACGCGGCGCAGTCGCTTGGTGCGGATCGATGGACATCTTTCCGCCGCATCACGCTGCCGATGATCCTGCCCGGCATCACGGGCGGCTGGCTGCTTGCGTTCATCAATAGTTTCGATGAGCTGACCATGTCGATCTTCGTTACCTCGCCGCAGACCATCACGTTGCCGGTGCGGATGTACATGTACGCGACCGAATCGATCGATCCGATGATGGCGTCAGTATCCGCGCTCGTGATTTTCATCACGGCGGGCGCGATGATCTTGCTCGACCGGGTGTACGGACTGAACCGGATCCTGATCGGTTCGCATTGATTTGCTTGGGCGCCCACGACTTCTATCTACTCGATGACAACTAACCCCAGCGCAGCATCCGCCGGCGAGCCGCAATTCGTGCGTCTTACGGAAGCGCATCGCAAGCAGGTGGGTCTCACGGTCGACGGCGTGGCGACCGTGGCCCTGACCGGCGATACGGTGCTGAGCGCCATTCTGCTGCACACGCGGCGGGTGCGCGACACGGAGTTCAGCGGGGAGCCGCGTGCTGGATTCTGTCTGATGGGCGCGTGCCAGGATTGCTGGGTGCAACTGGAAGAGGGCACGCGAATCCGGGCGTGTTCGACGCTCGTCAAGGAAGGCATGCATGTGCTGACCCGGCCGGTTGGAGCCGTTGAAGCATGACGTCTATCGATAAAACCAGTATGCAGCGGGTTGTCATCGTCGGGGCGGGGCCGGCGGGCGTGCGGGCGGCCGAGACGTTGGTAGCGGCGGGGGTGGTGCCAGTCGTCATCGATGAAGCGCCGCGTGCCGGTGGGCAGATTTATCGCCAGCCGCCGGCCGATGCCGGTTTTGCCCGCAGCAAACGTACGGTGTACGGCATGGAAGCGGGCAAGGCCGATGCAGTGCATTCGACGATGGCGACGATGCTGCCGAAGCTCGACTATCGGCCGGACACGCTCGTATGGGGATGCGGTGCGGGACAACTCGACACCTTCCACGCGGGGCGTCAACGCACCGTACCTTATTCGCATTTGCTGATCGCGACCGGCGCAACGGACCGCATCCTGCCGTTTCCCGGCTGGACGCTGCCGGGCGTCTACACGCTTGGCGCGGCGCAGATCGCGCTGAAATCCCAGGGCTGTTCGATCGGTCGTCGTGTGGTGTTCGCCGGAACGGGGCCTCTGCTTTACCTCGTCGCTTATCAATATGCGAAAGCGGGCGCGCAGGTCGAGGCTGTGCTCGATACCAATCCGTTTTCACGCCAGTTCGCCGCGACGCCGCGTTTGTTGAAGCAGCCGTCCACCTTTGCGAAGGGGCTTTACTACGTTGGCTGGCTGGCGGCGCGTGGGGTTCGTATCGAACGTGGTGTGACACTGGTGCGTGCCACGGGCGATAAAGCTGTGCAGGCAATGACATATCGCGATGGCGATCGCGAGTTGACCATTCCCTGCGATGCCATCGGCTTCGGCTACGGTCTGCGTTCCGAAACGCAGCTGGCGGATCTCGCGGGTTGCCGCTTTCGCTTCAATCCACTCAATCGCGCGTGGCTGCCGGAGCGCGATACAGCCGGCCGCACCTCGGTGCCGGGCGTTTATCTCGCCGGCGATGGCGCGGGTATCGCGGGTGCGGATGCGGCAGAGCTGGCTGGCCGCCGCGCCGCACTTGCGATGTTGGAAGACCTCGGACATCGGGCCGCCAACGCCCAGGCTCATACGATGAAGCTGGATCGGCAACTGACCAACATTGCCAAGTTCCGAATTGGCTTGGAACAAGCATTTGCGCCGCCTGTCGATTGCGCGCCGCACTGGCCTGACGACATGACGGTGTGCCGCTGCGAAGAGATCGATGCCGGTACGCTACGCCGTTGCATTCGAGGTGGCGAAGCGAGCGAGATCAATCGGCTCAAGGCGCTTACGCGCGTCGGCATGGGCCGCTGCCAGGGGCGTATGTGCGGCGCGGCCGCGGCTGAACTGTTGAGCGCGGAGACGGGCAAACCTATCGCGGAAGTTGGACGCTTGCGTGGACAGGCGCCGATTAAACCGGTGCCTTTATCAATAGCGCTGATGGCTGAAATGGATGAAGCACCGGACCACCTCGCCGCCATCCCGGAGCATGCACGCGATGAATGAAACATTGCGATTTGACGTGCTGGTGGTGGGCGGCGGTCTGGTGGGTTCATCGACTGCGTTGATGCTTGCCAGGCGCGGCCTGAAGGTTGGGCTCTTTGAGCGCCGTTATTGCGGCGCGCAGGCGAGTGGCGTGAACTATGGCGGCGTGCGTCGTCAAGGCCGGCCGGCTGAACAATTGCCGCTTGCCGTGCGCGCCCGGGGCATCTGGGATCGCTTGCCGGAACTCGTGGGCACCGATGGAGAGTTCGTGGTGTCGGGACACTTGCGGCTGGCTCGCAGCGTTGGCGATCTTGCGGCGCTCGAAGCGTATGCACAGATGGCCAATCCGTTCGGCCTCGACTTGCAATTGCTGAGCGGACCCACGTTCCGGCGACGTTATCCGTGGCTGGGCGCGGCTGCATTGGGCGGTTCGTTGTGTCCCGGCGACGGCCATGCGAATCCGCGCGTCGTTTCGCCTGCGTTTGCGCGTGCGGCGCGTGCAGCCGGTGCCGATGTCCGCGAGCAGACCGCTGTCACGAACATCGTCCATGCGGGGGAACGATTTGTGGTCGAGGCACGGCATGACTCGGGCGCGGTGATCGAGGCGCATGCCGACTGGCTGGTGAATGCCGCAGGCGCGTGGGGTAACACGGTGGCTGGATATTTTGGCGAGTCCATTCCGATGGAGCCGATCTATCCGAACATGTGGGTAACCGAGCCGCTGCCGTATTTCATCGATCACAACCTTGGCGTTTATGGCGGTGGTATCTATGCGCGTCAGGTAGCGCGTGGCAATGTCGTGATTGGCGGTGGTCGTGGATCGGGCGACGGCGAATATGCCCAGCCGCTCACTGAGACGACACGCGCGGTAATGCGTGCTGCTTGTGCGCTGCTGCCGAGGCTCAAGGATGCGTTGCTGTTGCGCAGCTGGACGGGCGTGGAAGGCAGTACGCCTGACGATAACCCGGTGATTGGTTTTAGCCGCACGACGCCGCGGCTGTTGCATGCGTTTGGATTTTCAGGCGGTGGCTTCTTGCTTGCCCCGGGGGTAGGGCAGGTGCTTTCCGACCTCGTTGCAGACGGCGCGACGAGTACACCGATTGATGCTTTTTCGATTGAAAGATTTGCTCAGTTCGCGGCGGGTGACTGCACCCACAACCACTAGCGGTCCAAGAAAAGTGCGGACGAAACCAACCAAGACCACCTTCTAACGGAGATCAGTAAATGAAAGCGTTTCATACAATCGCAGGTGCGGGCATCGCCGCGCTGTGCGCGGCAGCACTGTCCACTCCCGCGCAAGCGCAAAGCAAGACCATTTACATCGGCATGAATGGCGGCGCGATGGAAAAGGCCTACACGAGCGAAGTCCTGCCCGAATTCGAAAAGGCCAACGATGTCAAAGTGGTCGTCGTGCCTGGCACGTCCTCTGACATTCTGGCGAAGTTGCTGGCGAACAAAGCCAAACCGCAAATCCACGTAGTGTTCCTTGACGACGGCGTCATGGCACGCGCGGTCAGCATGGGTGTTTGCCAGAAACTCGACGACAGCCCAGAACTCAAGCAACTCTACCCCTTCGCGCGCATGAAGGACGACATGGGCGCGGGCGTGCAGCTCGGTATGACGGGCATCGCGTACAACACGAAACTGTTCACGGCAAACCACTGGGCGCCGCCGACGTCCTGGCTCGACTTCGCCGATCCGAAATACAAGGACAAAGTGGTATTCCAGTCGGCATCGAGCAGCACGTTCGGCCTGCACGGTTTCCTGATGATCAACCGGCTTGAGGGCGGGTCGGAGAAGAACGTCGAACCGGGCTTCACGAAATGGCAGAGCACGGTGGGCAAGAACGTGATCGAGTACATCCCGAACTCGGCGAAGATCTCGGAGATGGTGCAAACCGGACAAGCGGGCTTGTTCCCGCTTACACCGACCGCCGTGGGTGACTTGCAAGCGAAGGGCATTCCTGTTGCTTATGTGAACCCGAAGGAAGGCCCGGTGCTGTTGCTCGTCGATGAATGCGTCGTCGCGAACAATCCGGATCCGGCATTGGCGCAGAAGCTTGCGGCGTTCATGATCTCGGCATCCGCACAAAGCAAGGCCGCGGTTGCCGGCCGTCAGATTCCTACGAATCGCCAGGCTAAAATGCCCGACTCGATGCAGCAGCAACTCGGCAATCTCGACGAGCTGGTTAAGAAGGTGAACGTGGTGGACTGGGATGTGATCAACGCAAATCGCCCGCAGTGGGACGCGCGCTGGAATCGTCAGATCGAACGGTAAGGTGGGTTTTTTTTCGCTCGCGCCGGTGGACGGGTTTTGGTTTTGGTCTGCCGGCGCGGGTGGGTGGAGTCGTTGCTGGGTTGGTGCTTTCTGCGTCCGTGGCCGGTCTATGCTGGCTGTTCTCTTTATCGCTGTTAGCCACTGTGCGTGGCGGCACTTCATTTCTTTTTCCAACAACGACGAAAAAGAAACAGAAGCAAAGAAAACGCATCCCAACAATCAGCAAGTTAGTGTCCCTAGCGTGCAGGCCCCAGTTTTTGGCACCTG
>NZ_JALPRJ010000007.1 GCF_030464885.1 Caballeronia sp. SEWSISQ10-4 2
CGGGCTCAGGCCCGCTCGATGAGATGGCTCAGGTCGTCGTCACGCTCCTGGCGCCCTACTTGCAGCCAAATAATTATTAAACACATTTACGGGATGTTGTACTAGTCTCGGCAACAGTCAG
Organism: Caballeronia sp. SEWSISQ10-4 2; assembly: GCF_030464885.1. Classification (GTDB taxonomy): domain Bacteria; phylum Pseudomonadota; class Gammaproteobacteria; order Burkholderiales; family Burkholderiaceae; genus Caballeronia. The sequence continues at coordinate 122 of NZ_JALPRJ010000007.1, forward strand.
CAAGATTGCAATTCAAGATTTGCCTCAGCCCTTGGTGGATCATCGTTGTATCCCTTTCAGATACAACAGGATCGTCCTATCAGCGAAGCGGTGGAAGATACCAAAATCGTAGCCACTATCTGCGGATGGCGAAATCGCCGCTTTAGGTGCGCATTTCCGTCTTGACTGCAGTTACCTACCGAGAAGCGGCAACCAACGGCTATGAAATGCTAAGGATCGACGAAGTCACGGATAGCGAAGGTTTCCCCGAGCGATGCGATGTCGCGGTGATAGGCGGCGGCATCGTTGGCGTCAGCACCGCGTATGAACTGGCGCGACGCGGCGTCCAGGTGGCTCTGCTCGAAAAGGGCGTCATCGGCTGCGAGCAGTCGGGGCGCAATTGGGGCTGGGTGCGTCAGCAGAACCGCGACCTCTATGAGTTGCCGCTCGCGATGCAGAGCCTCAAGCGCTGGAGCGAACTAAGCGAAGAACTGGGCGAGGACATTGGGTTTCGTAAGGCGGGCATCCTGTACGGCACGGAGCATCAATCTGACGTCGCGCAATGGGAATCGTGGCTTGCCCGCGCCCGGGAAGTCGGCTTTAACAGCGAGATCCTCAGTGCGCGCGAACTGGCAGCGCGCATTCCGTCCGGACGTGCGAAGTGGGCTGGAGGTCTGTGGTCGGTCTCGGACGGCCGCGCCGAGCCGTCGAAAGCCGCGCCTGCGATTGCTCGCGGCGCGCAAGGTCTCGGCGCGAAGGTGTATCAGAACTGCGCGGTACGAAGTCTCGACACGAGTGCGGGGCGTGTCTCCGGCATCTGGACGGAGCGCGGCCGGCTCGCAGCCGACACCGTCGTTCTCGCGGGAGGCGCCTGGAGCGCGTTGTTCTGCCAGCATCACTGCATCGATCTGCCCGCCATCAACGTGATGGGAACGGCGTTGCGAACCGCTGAGGCGCCGGGGGTCATCGAAGGCTGTTTCTCCGGGCCTAACTTCGCGCTGAGGCGACGGTTGGACGGCGGCTACACCATCGCTGTTCCCGGCTATGGACGCGTGGAACTCGCGCCGCAAAACCTGCGGCATTCGGTGAAGTTCCGCACCGTGTTCCGCAGCAAGCTGAAGAAAAAACTGAAGATTCGCGTTGGTGCCAGCTTCTTCCACGGACCGGAGGCAAGCGCGACCTGGCGCGACGATGACGTCTCGCCGTTCGAAGAAACACGGGTGCTGGATCCCCGGCCTGATACCGAATGGCTCGACCGTGCCCTGCAAAACGTGGCCAGCGTGTTTCCCGAGCTGTCGGGCTTGCGGATCGCTCACGCATGGGCGGGCGCGATCGACACGACGCCGGACCTCGTCCCCGTCATCTCGAAGGTTAATGCGAAACCCGGTCTCGTGATCGCATCCGGCTTCAGCGGACACGGCTTTGGACTAGGGCCAGGCGCAGGCGTGCTCGTGAGCCGGCTGGTAATGGACGAGGCGCCGCAGTTCGACATTAGTCCCTACAGACTGGCCCGCTTTTCCGACGGAACGAAATTGAGCAGCCCTGAAATGATGTGAGTTGAGGCCGCGGATGAGCTATCGCGGAAGCCCACTTCGGGAGATTGAACCTCCAGTACGATTCAACTGTATTGATTAACGGCCGTTGCAATTCTAAAAGCGGCCGGAGATCTTGATTGACCTCGTATGTCGGAGTCACGCCCTGAGGTGGTCAGTCAAGGTTTTTCAGAGGGCACTTTGAACCGCCCCGGGAATCGTGGAGGCTGGTTGGTTTAAGTTAAAGCGGGTTCAACGGCAGGTGTTTCAAGTTGCCGGTAGTAGTTTGCCTCAGCTTCAGCAGGCGGGATATAGCCGAGCGGTTCCATCAGCCGATGGTGATTGAACCAGGCCACCCATCCAGCGTTGCCAACTCGACGGACTCGCGTGTTTTCCAGGTGCGGCGATGAATCAGTTCAGCCTTGTATAAGCCGTTGATCGTTTCAGCGAGGGCGTATCGTAGCTGTCGCCCCGACTGCCGACCCACGGTTCGATGCCCGCTTCGGAGAGCCGCTCGCTATAGCGAATGCTGACGTATTGCGAACCTCTGTCGGAGTGGTGTATCAGCGTTGCGTCGCTGCCTGGTCGCCGCGCGTAAAGCGCCTGTTCAAGCGCATCCAGAACGAAGTCCGTGGTCATCGACGTGCTGACGCGCCAGCCAACGATCCGCCGAGCGAACACGTCGACCACGAACGCGACGTACAACCAACCCTGCCACGTCGAGACGTAGGTGAAGTCCGAGACCCAAAGCTGGTTTGGCCGCGAAGCGTTGAACTGGCGATTGACCCGATCCAACGGGCGCGGGGCGCAGGCATCGGGGACGGTCGTGCGAACACGCTTGCCTCGCATCACGCCACGCAAGCCCAGTCGCCTCATCAATCGTTCAACGGTGCAGCGAGCCACCTCGATGCGCTCCCGGTTCATCTGCTTCCAGACTTTATCCGCGCCGTAGACCTGCATGTTGGCCTGCCAGACACGCTTGATCGCGGGTTGCAGACGTTCATCGCGTATCGCGCGAGCACAGCGCCGCGACGGATCGCGAAGCTGTGCGGCATGACGCCGATAGCCCGACGGGGCAATCCGCAAGACCTTGCAGATCGGCTCGACCCCGAAGGTGTCGCGATGCTGATCGACGAAGGCCTTCAGGACTTCAGACGGCGGTCGAGCTCCGCCTGGGCGAAAAACGCGCTCGCCAACTTCAAAATCTCGTTGGCGCGGCGCAGTTCCTTGTTCTCACGTTCCAGCGTCTTGAGGCGTTCGCGTTCCGACGTGGTCACGCCTTCGTGCTGTCGGCTATCAGGGAAGTCTCCCTAATACGCATGCGAACTATCGTGTCCTGAGCAATGGGCAAGATCTCTTCCTCAATATCATTGATCCACCTAAGCCATTATTCATGCCGGCTTCTTTCAATGTGTTTTTGTCCTTTGCCGACAGAGAGTGGTTAGTTGGACGTAAGCTGCTGATCCACTGCAACCAGGGAGAATCTCGAGCGCCGTCCCTTGCGCTACTTTTCCTCGCCAAGTGTCGGCAGGCGTTGGATAACAGTTCCTATGCAGCGGCGAAGATGGGATTCGAAAAGCTGTATCCTGCGTACAAACCCGGTTTGGTATTCAGACTTATCTGACCCAAAAATGGCATGAGCTAGGCACAGCTTTATCGCAGAGTTGAAACTAAGAGCTGGCGTGGCATCTTGGGATTGCATACGAGAGTGTCAGCAGCGTCGCCGGGTGTACTACTCACCCGGCGCGCGAAGGTTGAACTGCTGTTCGTCAAGGTCCAGCGGCGCATCGAGCGAGAATAACGGGGCTCCAAGCCGGCCTGGAAAGATCACTTATGGAAATGACGCAATCGGAAGGCGATGTCCGTAGTATCCCTTGTCAACATGGAACGAGTACGGCTGCCTGTGGGCCTGCTGGCGCACCCTTTGAAGGGCAGGTCGCAGCGCTCTACCTGCTCGCAATGCTCTGCGGAGCACCGCCACGTGGTCTTCCCGGCACAACGATAGATCGAATTGCCCTTCAACAAGCGAACACCGGGCGGCCGCTCGACGACGTAAGGGCACGTCGCAATCTCCAATGTTGTCTGTCTAAAGCCGATAATTGCCGACCTGATTTTTCGATATCCTGGCGGTATGGTCGCTACCCGACCCGAGAGAAAACGCCGTCTCAACAAGGGTTCAGCCCCACGATTGACGATCGATTGGGAGTAGAATTCCCGCTAGGAAACATCATTCGCTAGTTGATTGACTAATTAAGCCCTGTTTTTTTACAGGGCTTTATATTTTGTTTTGAGCACCATTTTTGGAATTTCCCCATGGAAATTAAAGTCAACTTTCTCGATAAGCTACGTCTTGAAGCCAAGTTCGATGACTTCACGGTAGTGTCCGACCAGCCTATCCGTTATAAGGGCGATGGCTCTGCACCTGGTCCCTTCGATTATTTTCTGGCCTCATCGGCCTTGTGCGCAGCTTACTTTGTGAAATTGTACTGTGTAAATCGCAATATTCCCACCGAAAATATTCGCCTGTCGCAGAACAATATTGTTGACCCGGAAAACCGTTACCGACAGATCTTCAAGATTCAGGTTGAGTTGCCTCCAAATATCCTGGAAGCAGACCGCCGCGGCATTTTGCGCTTTATAGACCGTTGTACGGTGAAAAAAGTGGTGCAAGCCGGACCCGAGTTCGTAATTGAAGAGGTAGAGAACCTGGATGCCGATGCTCAGTCCTTACTGATGTTGAAGCCGGCTTCTGACGCCAGCACCTATATTGCGGGCAAGGACCTTCCGTTGGAGCAAACCATCGCCAATATGTCGGCCATTTTGGCGGGCCTGGGCATGAAGATTGAAATCGCTTCGTGGCGCAATATCATTCCCAATGTGTGGTCGCTGCATATCCGCGACGCACACTCGCCTATGTGTTTTACCAATGGCAAGGGAGCGACCAAAGAAAGCGCCTTGGCGTCGGCGTTGGGAGAGTTTATCGAGCGCCTGAATTGCAACCATTTCTATGGCGGTGCGTTCTGGGGCGAAGACATCGCCAATGCGGCGTTTGTACATTACCCGAACGAGCGCTGGTTCAAGCCTGGCCGAAAGGATGCGCTGCCGGCTGAAATTCTGGATGCGTACTGCCTGGAAATTTATAATCCCGATGGCGAGTTGCATGGCTCGCATCTGTACGACACCAACTCCGGCAATGTGCAGCGCGGTATCTGTTCGCTGCCGTATGTGCGGCAGTCGGACGGCGAAGTGGTTTATTTTCCGTCCAACCTGATCGAAAACCTGTTCGTCAGCAATGGCATGAGTGCCGGTAATACGCTGGCCGAAGCGCAGGTGCAATGTCTGTCCGAAATTTTCGAACGTGCGGTAAAGCGTGAAATTCTCGAAGGTGAAATCGCATTGCCTGATGTGCCGCACGAAGTGCTGGCGAAATATCCAGGCATTCTGGCCGGAATTCAGGGGTTGGAAGAGCAGGGCTTTCCGGTGCTGGTAAAGGATGCGTCGCTGGGTGGGACCTACCCGGTGATGTGCGTCACATTGATGAACCCGCGGACGGGCGGCGTCTTTGCCTCGTTCGGCGCACACCCAAGCTTCGAGGTGGCGCTGGAACGGAGTCTTACCGAGTTGCTACAGGGGCGCAGTTTTGAAGGCCTGAACGATTTACCTCAGCCTACCTTTGTCAGTAACGCCGTGACCGAGCCCAATAACTTCGTTGAGCACTTCATTGATTCGAGCGGTGTGGTGTCGTGGCGCTTTTTCAGCGCCAAAGCGAATTTCGAGTTTGTTGAGTGGGACTTTTCTGGCCAGGGTGAAAACTCTAATGCCGAGGAAGCCGCAACATTGTTCGGAATTCTCGAAGACATGGGCAAAGAGGTGTACATGGCGGTGTATGACCAGCTGGGTGCCGTGGCCTGCCGGATTTTGGTGCCCGGGTATTCGGAAGTTTACCCGGTAGAGGATTTGATCTGGGACAACACAAACAAGGCGCTGTTGTTCCGCGCCGATATTTTGAACTTGCATCGCCTGGACGATGCCGGCCTGGCAGCATTGCTTGAGCGGTTGGATAACAATGAACTAGATGAGCACTCCGATATCGCCACTTTGATCGGCATCGAATTTGACGAGAATACGGACTGGGGGCAGTTAACAGTTCTCGAGTTGAAGCTGCTGATTCATCTCGCCTTGCAGCAATTTGAGGCGGCGCAAGAGCTGGTGGGAGCTTTCCTGCAGTACAACGACAACACGGTCGAGCGCGGACTGTTTTACCAGGCCTTGAATGTGGTGCTGGAGGTGCTGCTCGATGACGACCTGGAACTGGACGACTACGAGGTCAACTTCCGTCGGATGTTTGGCAACGCTCGGATGGACGCAGTAAAGGGGTCAGTAGACGGCAGCGTGCGGTTCTATGGCTTAACCCCAACAAGTATGAAACTAGAGGGTCTGGATAGGCACCACCGCTTGATTGACAGTTACAAAAAATTGCATAAGGCGCGGGCCAATGTGGCGACTACAGCGCGTTAGGGTTTCGAGTCTTGGCTGGTTGCGATGATTCAATTCATCCCCAGAACAAACGCATGTTGGATACCCGAGTGACCATCTGTGGCGGCATGTATCAGTGATGATGCCGCCAGCGTTGATGGTCAGATACGAAGGACAGATCGAGGGCCCTCAATATGAATCCCATCTTTGGATCATGTCGCCGGCCGGAAGGTCAACCGGAATTGATGGTGCATATGATGGGTATACGAGCTACTGTGCCTGACAAATTCTTTTTAAATTCAGGCAGCTGAAAGCGTAATTGACAATCGAGTGGGAATGGCCGAGTTGCCAGCGACTGTCGCGTGGAGAAGGCGAAAAGGCGACTTGAGCGGGATTGATATTGCCCTCCGTTGCGCCGACGGAAAGTTGCATCATTGCGACATCATCGGTGGGTTTTCGTGAAAATCCGATGGAACGAGGCGCGGCTAGGCGGGAACGTATTCTAGCGAAGATTTCTTAGGTGACATCGCGAAGCCCGATATTGTTTATATAACCACAGTATCGAAGGTTTCGGGTGGCTGGAGTAGGGATGGTACCGGGAACGAAAAAAATCCCGCCATGTGAGGGGCGGGGCCGCTGTGGTCCCTGAGAGGACGTGTGCGAAGGACCGCTTATCCTACCGCGGTGCATGATGAATTTCGATCAGCTAAACGACTACAAACTTTGACGAAGGCGAAACAATCTCCCTGGGCAGCCATGGGTGTCCGTGTTCTGCTAGCAGCTCTGCGCGGGGATCCATCGCACGGCCCATGCGTGCCGTTGTAAAGCAGGTAAATTTTCGGTGCGGGTAAGTGGCGGGTAAATCTTCGTTTTTCTCTCTGACGCACGCTTGAAGAGTCTTATCAGATAAGGCTTTAGACATTTTTATCATGAGTCAGAATGATAAACAGGATGTCTAATAAATTAATCGCTGCAGGTTTGTTGTCAATCGGAGTGCTCGCTGGCTGCTCGACAGCTTCGGGCCCGACTTTCAACGCCAATCAGATCCAGACGGCCACTGGCGCGCAGGTTATCGCGTGGAATGTCATGGTTTGTTCGAAGGTGTCGCGGCATGCGTGAAGCAGGCTCAGAAAATTTGTGGCGACAAGCCCGCGTACAAGCTCGAGACCATGGAACGCCTGCGTTCCCCGTCCGACGACCCTGCCGATCCGCGTGTCCTGACGTACCAGTGCGGCGCACCGGCTCAACCGGAACCCGCCGCAGCTGAAGCCCCGGCTCCCGCGCCGCAGCGCGCTCCCGAAATGCCCCGTCAAATCGATCTGAGCGGCGACGCGAATTTCGCTACCGACAGCGCCACGCTGACGCAGAAAGCAACCGGCACGCTCGACGAGTTCGTGGCGGCTGCTCAGGGCGTGACGTTGCGGCAAGTCGCCGTGGCGGGCTACACCGATTCAACGGGTTCCGCGTCGCATAACCGGCAGTTGTCGCAACGCCGTGCGGAATCGGTGATGCAGTATTTGAAGGACCACGGTCTGCGTTCGCAAAACTACACAGCGCAAGGTTTCGGTGCCGCGAATCCGGTCGCGCCGAACTCGTCGAACGCTGGCCGCGCGAAGAATCGCCGCGTGGAAATTCGCGTCAGCACGCAGTAATCGACGTCAGAGCTTGAACGCTTCGGTCGTTGTTTCGAAGCGTCCAGAAGCGTAAAAGCCCCGCAAGCGCGTAGCGCGTTTGCGGGGCTTTTGTTTGCAGGGCTTCTCATACTCGCGCGGATAGAACGGCCGCGCTTCGGAACCTTCAGAATAGTGTGAGCTGCGCGCGTCCCGGGCCGCCTTCAAGTGTCAGCAAATGTTGCTTGCGTTCCACGCCACCGGCATAACCGGTCAACTCTCCGTCCGCGCCTATCACCCGATGACACGGCACGATGATTCCCACCGGATTGCGCCCGTTCGCTCCGCCCACGGCGCGCGATGCTCCCGGAGCCACACCGATCCGGCGCGCGAGATCGCCGTAGGTCCAGGATGTGCCGAACGGGATCTCTTGCAACGCTGCCCACACACGTTGCTGGAACTCGGTGCCGTTGAGCCGTAACGGCACGGAAAACACCGTGCGCTCGCCGGCGAAATACTCGGCAATCTGTTCCTCCGCCTCGATAATCGCCCGCGACTTCGGCGGTCCTGTATCGATGAGACCGGCCGGAAAGTGCTTCTGTCCGACGAAGAACAATCCCGTCAGGAAATCGTCTTCCGCGCGATACGCGAGGTGGCCCAGCGGACTCGGTGCAACGTGGCATTCGATCAAGGGTCGTCTCCGGCCAATTTTTAACGCTCAGATGAACGGATTATCCGTCTTGCCCGCTGGCTTCGGCGGTTCGTCGGCGAGTTTCGTGGGTAAGCTTGTGTCGTTCTGCAGGGCATCGACGATGGCGTTCACCGCTTTTTGCAGCGCAAGCGCCGTCGTCAAGCCCGTTTTATCGCGTGCGATCGTCAGGTCGCCGGAAATGGAGAGGCGCGCGGTGTCGTTGGCGATCACAAGCGCGTCGCCGTTGATGTTGAGCGTATCGGTACCGTTGGAAAATGGCTTAAACACCTTTCAGTCCTCCAATGCGTTGGTCTTTCAGCGTGTCCGGAATGCCTGGAAATTGGAGCCCGCTCATTGCTTCCAGTTCGCGAACCGTCTTGACCGTGTATTCGTTCGTGGGCGTGTTGTCCACCACCACGGCGAACGCCAGCTCGCGCTTCGGCAGATACACGACCTTATACAACTGCGTGGGCACAAGCACACGCGACTCGCCGATGGTCTGCAACTGCCGTCCGGAAAACAGCGGTCCGGTGACGACATAAGAATCGCCGGATTGTTCCACGAGCCGCCGCACCGCCTGTTCGATCCGCGACCAGATGCGCCGGTTATTCGACGGATCTTGCGGCACGACGTTCGCCAGCGAAAACGATTCCGCCATGCCCTTTTTGTCCCACCGGTCGCCGGCCGGACTCATGTGTCCGCGATCGTAGCCGCTTTTCTTGTAGTCCGAGAGCGTGGCACTGTCGCCGGGCGGCAGTTTCTTATCGACAAAAAAACGGTTCGTGCGCGTGTTGTCGCGGGCATCGTCAATATGTTGCGCCGTCAAGTGCTCCGCCGACCACAGCGGACCGTGCGTGACGCCGGAATGCAGGACGGCGAAGTCGGAATAGCAAAGTTGCTGCGTCGATACGCGCATCTTCGCATTCGCGATAATCGGCGCCCGGCCACCCGGGCTGAACTGCGGACAGTCGCCGGCCGCGAGGACGTTGAGGGAGACAGTGGCGCCGAGCGCCGCCAGGAACGATGCGAAATGCGTGAAGCGGATTTTCATGCGGAAGGCGAGGTCGGGGTGTAGTGGGCTAATTTCGTCGAGGCCGGAGTATAAGGCGCTGAGGTGCGTTGTGTGGCGGTGAGCATCGGTGGCTATCGGAGGCGAAAACACACACGCGATAAAATTCCCGCGCCGCCGCAGCGTGCGTGCGCGTAGTGTGCGGCCGCGACGACCCTTTCTGTCTTTGATTTCCTACTTGCGAGCTTCCGCGCCCATGACCTCGATCAGCCGCATGTTTTGCGCTGTTGTTGCTTTAGCCGTATCGATTGCATCGCCCGTATTCGCCGACGAGGTGGCGTCCTCCCCAACGGTCGCCTCGTCCCCGGCACCGGCCGACAACGACGGTCCCGTCTACGGCCCTGAACTCCAGGGCTTCGACTACCCGTATCCGGTTGGCCGGTTCGGGATTTCATCGCAGCGGCAAATCGTGCGCATGGCGTACATGGACGTTGCGCCGAAACGGCCCAACGGGCGAACCGTGGTCCTGCTGCACGGCAAGAACTTTTGCGCGGCGACGTGGAAGGAGAGCATCGATGTGCTCACCGACGCGGGGTATCGAGTGATCGCACCGGATCAGATCGGCTTTTGCAAATCGACTAAACCGGTGCGTTATCAGTACACGTTCCAGCAGCTCGCGCGCAATACGCACGCGTTGCTCGCGGCGCTTGGCGTGAAAAAAGCGACGCTCGTCGCGCACTCTACAGGCGGCATGATTGCCGTGCGTTACGCACTGATGTATCCGCAGGAGACCGAGCAGCTCGTGCTGGTGAATCCGATCGGGCTGGAGGACTGGAAGGCAAAGGGCGTACCGTCGATATCGATCGATGACTGGTACACGCGCGAGTTGAAGACAAGCGCCGACGGCATTCGCAACTACGAGCAGGCCACGTATTACGCGGGTCACTGGGACGCGCGTTACGAGCCGTGGGTGCAGATGCTGGCGGGAATGTATCGCGGCGCGGGCAAGGAGGTTGTCGCGTGGAACTCGGCGTTGCTGTACGACATGATCTATACGCAGCCGGTCGTGTACGAGTTCGGGCAGATCAGGACACCGACGTTGCTGCTTATCGGCGACAAGGACACGACTGCGATCGGCAAGGATCTCGCTCCGCCGGAAATTCGGTCGACGCTTGGGCGTTATCCGGAGGTGGCCAAACGCGCAGCAGAGGCGATCCCGGGAGCGAGGCTGGTCGAGTTTGCGGAGTTGGGGCATGCACCCCAGATGCAGGACCCGCACGCGTTCCATCAGGCATTGCTCGCGGGGCTGGCAGCGCTCGGTGAGAAGAGCAACTGAGGGTTTTGTCGGCGCCGGTGGAGCGTTCTGGCCGCTGGCGGAACCGGGCCTGTCAATCTCTCGTGCGAACGAATCACCATTGCCAAAAATATGAAGACCTTCCTTCTTTACGTTGTAACTGCCATCGCAGAGATAGTGGGCTGCTATTTTCCCTATCGATGGCTAAAGGAGGACGGCTCGCCGTGGCTCCTCATTCCCGGTGCGTTCGCGCTCGCGCTCTTCGCGTGGTTATTGACGCTACATGCCAGCGCTGCCGGCCGCGTTTATGCGGCGTACGGCGGCGTGTATATCTTCGTGGCGATCATGTGGTTGTGGATCGTCGAACGGATTCGCCCGACGACCTGGGATCTGGCCGGTGTGGCGATCGCACTGGCCGGCATGAGCGTGATCGCGTTTCAGCCGCGCGGATGAAGCCGGCGGGCCGTTTTGCGCCTTAAGCCTTAAGCCTCCAGTGCCAGCAACGCAAACGTCGCGAGCCAGTGCTCGCCCATGTAGTCGCCCGCCACATGCGCCAGGCCCGCTGCAAGGTGATCGTTCGCCGTGGCATCGAGCAAGCTTGTGCGCACGTCGCCCGCGGGCAGCGAGCGGGCCAGTGACCGCTGGCACCACGCGCGGCTGAGATTCAGGCCATCGAGGTGCGCAAGCTTGCCGTCGCTGCGATCCGTGACGGTGGCGGGCGTGAACAGCGTGGCGGGTTCGCGCGCGCCCAACTGGGGGAGAAAGCGGTCGAACCAGCCGGCGAATTCGGCCGCGGGCAACACGCGCTGCATCAACTCGGCTTCCATCAGCGACGACGATAAAAACTCATCTCCGCCCGGTTCCCACGCCTGACAACCGGCATCGTTCAGATACCAGCGGCGCGCGGTATCGACGATCAGCGTTTCAAACGCAGAATCACCCACCTGCCGCGCATAACCGATAGCCAGCGTCAATGCGAACGCCGTATTGAAATGCGTGCCCACACGCAGCGGATATGTCGATTTCGGCAGGAATTCCGTGAAACGCTCGACAAACGCGTGCGCAAGCGGCACGAGTGCCGCGGCCCAGCGTTGGCCGTCAGTTGACTGCATCGACCGAAGCTGGCCGGCGAGCGCGAGCAGCCACGCCCAGCCGTATGGACGTTCGAAACCACGCGCCTCCGGACGCTGCAAATACGCGACTTCGGCGGCGACGTTGGTATCGGTGAAATGGGCGTCGATCAACACACGGATTGCCGGCGCTTCGGGCAACTCGGGGAAGCGGTCGACAAGCCGCGCGATCAGCCAGTATCCGTGAACGCACGAGTGCCAGTCGAAGCTGCCATAGAAGATCGGGTGGAGGGTGCGCGGGCCTTGCGCGTCGGCGGCGCTTCCCATCACGTGGTCGAGCTTGTTCGGGTATTCGCGCGTCAGGTGGTCGAGCGCGAGCCTGGCGAATTTCGACGCGAGGGCGGCGTCGAGCGGTGGTGTCGATGACTGCGGGTTCATGCGGTTCTCCAGAAAACAAGTCGTCCGCAATTATGGCGAGACTTCGGCTCACGGAACGAGTGAATCGAGCGGCGATCGATGTCATGCGATGCGGCGTTGAGCGGTCATTTTTTTTGCGACTCAGGGTAATTACCAAGAACTTTCGATCTGCATGACTGTAAGTTTTTGTTCGCTCCGTTCATCACGCTTGCTGGGTCTGCTGCAGGCCGTTGATCTACCAGCAATCCCTTTCGAAAAAGGCCTTGTGGATATCTGCCAGATTCTTTTTCTGACGAAAAACTTTCTGTATAAACACCAACGTAAGCTGAAATTTTGCTGACCGTCATACTGCGCCAACTCCTTGCCCGTCGTATAAACTTGCGCCCGAACGCCCTCAGGGTGTGATCGTCGCCGGCATCCGACCGGCTCAAGAGCGGCCACAAGCCGCCGTTTTCAATACGCGACAGGAGTTCTCAACAGCATGGCCGACATCGCCCTCTCAACTGCAGCAGACACCCGGCGACGCGTCTTCGCGATCGTTGGCGCTTCATCGGGGAATCTCGTCGAGTGGTTCGACTTCTATATCTACTCGTTCCTCGCGCTTTACTTCGCGCCGGCGTTCTTCCCAAGCGGAAATGCGACCACGCAGTTGCTCAACACCGCCGGCGTGTTCGCGGCAGGTTTCCTGATGCGGCCGATCGGCGGCTGGATGTTCGGCCGTATCGCCGACAAGCACGGCCGCCGCACCTCGATGATGATCTCCGTGCTGATGATGTGCGCCGGCTCGCTTGTGATCTGCTTCCTGCCGACCTACGCAAGCATTGGTGCGTGGGCGCCGTTTTGCCTGCTGATCGCGCGGTTGTTCCAGGGCTTGTCGGTGGGTGGCGAATACGGTACGAGCGCGACCTACATGAGCGAAGTGGCGCTGCAGGGGCGGCGCGGTTTCTTCGCGTCGTTCCAGTATGTGACGCTGATCGGCGGTCAGCTCGCCGCGTTGCTGGTGCTGGTCGTGCTGCAGCAAGTATTGACCACGGAAGAGCTGAGGGCGTGGGGCTGGCGCATTCCGTTCGGGATTGGCGCGCTCGCGGCGGTGGTGTCGCTGTATCTGCGGAAATCACTCGATGAAACCACCACGGCCGAAGGCCGCAAGCTGAAGGAAGCCGGCACGCTGCGCGGCCTCATGCAGCATAAGGCCGCGTTCATGACCGTGCTGGGTTTCACGGCGGGTGGATCGCTGATTTTCTACACGTTCACCACCTACATGCAAAAGTACCTGGTGAACACGGCCGGCATGCATGCCAAGACGGCCAGCAACGTGATGACGGCCGCGCTGTTTGTCTACATGATCATGCAGCCGGCGTTCGGCGCGTTGTCGGACCGGATCGGCCGGCGCAAGTCGATGATCTGGTTCGGCTGCCTCGCTACTCTCTGCACGGTGCCGATCCTGCATGCGCTGAAGGACGTCACGAGCCCGGTGATGGCGTTCGTGCTGGTGGTGATTGCGTTGGCTATCGTGAGTCTCTACACGTCGATCAGCGGACTGATCAAGGCCGAAATGTTCCCTGCGGAAGTGCGCGCGCTCGGCGTGGGTTTGTCGTATGCGGTGGCAAACGCGGTGTTCGGCGGCTCGGCGGAATACGTCGCGCTGTTCTTGAAGTCGATCGGCAGCGAGTCGACGTTCTACTGGTACGTGACGGCGCTGTGCGCGATTGCCGGAATTGTCTCGTTCCGGATGCGCGATTCCGCCAAGGAAGGGTATTTGCGCGACGTCCCTTGATGATTCGACTGATTTGACTGATTTGACGCAAGGCAGGGTTCTGCCAAGCATCGCCCGCGGCGCATTGTGCTGAAGCTGACGCCGATGCTAGTGCGCCGCGGGATTCAATACGGTTCTCGCTCCTCAAGCAACTGCCTTGGCGGGCATTGCGTCGAGTGCGGCGACTGACTTGCGCAGCCCCTCGAAGATACGGTCGGAGACCCTGGCCGGAAACCCCTCGGGCAACTCACCCGATACACGCTCGATAACACCGGGTGTTTCTTCAATCAACCGCTGGATGATCGGCTCTGCATCCTGTCCGTATGAGCATCGCGGCGCCATTGCGTTGAAGTGCCGGCGCTGGATATCGCGGAAAGCGTAGTGACGGTTCTTGCCCGATACGGCCATCGCGAGCTTGGCCTTGAACCACGACCACTGGCTCGCTCCCATCCCCTCGACCGGCCAGATGGACATGACGTCATAAAGCGGCGTCAACCGGTAATGTCCGCCCTGAAGCAGCCGGATGCTGAAGTTCTTCGCGTGCCCGTCCGGGGCAGCTAACAGCCAGAAGAGTATCTGCGCGGTCAGCAAGGTTTCTATGTCTTCCTTGGCTGTCTCGGACTGCTGGAGCACCTGCGCCAGGTCGATCACACCCGGGCCGCCTTCGTTCTCATACTTCTTGTGCGAGGGCAGCCCCATCACCTGGCAAAAGTCCTCTTGCGGCAGCCGTAAAATCCACTTGCCGCTCGAGTGCATCTGGCGGTCAAAGCGCTGCACGCTCAGCACGCGTTGCCGGCCAAAGGTCTTGATGTCCGTTTGGGCGACCGGCAAGCCGTAAGCACGCAGGAGATGCATGCATAGCCACTCGTTTTCGACCGACGTGGTGAGGTCAGCGCGCCGGTTACCCACCAGGCCGAGCGGAAGCTTCAGGATATGGGTGGTAGGCGTGGCGCCGTGGGGTTTCATCCACTGGCCTTCGTGCCAGAGGAGCGCCGTCTTTTCCTGCGCACCCGCCAGCGAAATCCGAAAGTCGTCTTCGTCGTCTTGAGGGCCAAAAGTGCCACCGCCCGCCGTCTGTTTCAGGAGCGTCTCGATTTCTCCTTCACTGAGCGCGGTGCCATCGATTTGCTCGACACCCGCAGGTTCCTTGTCGACGCCCAGGAGCTGGACCGCGCCCACGCAATCCCGGCCGATGGCCTGCAAAAGATCGAACGCATCCAGCGTGTCCGTCCGGAATCGCTGGCCAATCCGCTTTCGGATGGCTTCGCTGTCCGGTAGCAGATTGTCGAAATAGTTGAGTACCCTGTCACCTTTGAGCGGAGCGTTATCGAGCGGGATGGGTAGCGACAGGGAAAGCGGACGGCCGACCTCGGAGGCGGCCCACGCGGGGTCGTAGGCGAGTTCCATCGGGCCGCGAGTGGGAATGCTCCAGACACCCATGCGTACGCCGTTGACCCATACCGAGAGCGCCCGGGAATGTGGCTTGCGTCCCGCCATTACCACTCCAGCGCGGACGCGGTTGGCGTTGCGGCAAAAGAACCCTTGTCCTGAACCTGAAGTTGCAGCCCGTACGCGCCAAGAAGCGCCAGCAACTGGTTGAGCGTAAGCGCACCGGAATCCGCCTCGAGAGTCGAGATACGGCTCTGGCTCACACCGAGCCTTGCGGCTGCTTCGGTTTGGGTGAGGCCCGTGCGCCGGCGGCCGGCCGCGAGAATCTGACCCATCTGGTAGGGCGTGGCGATAGTCTGTTGCATGACATTTATCTCTCACACGAATAAATGCAGTTTATGTCTGTGACAGATATTTGTCAAATATTCGTGTGGCAGATATTTGCATATTATCTCTCACACGAATAATTTGGCTTTATTTATGCTGCAGATTTTCTTGACCCAAAAATCCCCAACATCGAACGATGACCGGGATTCGAGCGGACTGACCCCGCCGTTTTACCCACACTCCACGCTTTTTTGGCGTGGGTTGCCCTTAAACCACGTGCTTTCTGTCGATTCTGCGGGTTTTCACCGCCTGCGCGGACAAAACGCGCATTATTGAGATGACGGTAAGATTGCGGTCAGATGCCCACTTAGGCGACGTCCCCGATCACGATCCGGCTCGTCGCTGCAATAACGGGCTCGCCAGGACCTAAGCGTCAAGCGCACGTAAACCGGCTGCGCGGCGTTTGCGAGTCCGTCTGCTTGGAGACTAGCCCATGGAAGATTTCGACGAAACGTTGTACCTCGTGTGGCGAGCCAACCTGAATGTGCTCGCGGGATCGCCGGCTGGCGGTGCGAGGATTGCCCGCATGATGAGTTTTTCCCCGTCGTACATGAAACTGATTTTGGCCGGAAGGCGCGATTTCAGCGAGGAGTTCGTGCGCGGGGTGGAAACCGTGACCGGTTTGCCGCCACGCTGGCTGGACGAGCGCCGCGACCGGCGCGACATTCCGCCCGAGACCCAGCGCTTGATGGACGAGGAAACGCCCGCCGCCGTGTTTCGCGGCAACGCGCATCCCGCGCCGAAGCGGCCCGTCTTGCGTGGGCCGGAGCCGTTGCTGTCGCAGACGGAAGCGACCCGTCGCATCGCCGATCAGGCGCTGCAGCAGGTGGAAACGCATCGGCGGGATCAGATGTTCCGCCGCAACCGCGACCTGTTGCTCGCCGACCTGCGCCGCGTGGAGCGGCAGCTTTCGATGGTTCAGCTCGACGGCATCAATGCGAAAGCAGAGGATTTGCGCGCGTCGGGCAAACTGGACGATCCGGTCAAAGCCGATCTTGCCGGCCGTATCGAGCAGATCGATAAGCACCGCGCAATGCTGATGCAGCATGTGGAGAAGCTGGCCATGCTGCTGGCCGGTCTCGACGAGTAGCGGCTAACACGGGGCTAACACGGCTTAACGCGTCCGTTTGCCGTGATGTTGCGGTTCGGAAGCAGGTTCGTGATCGACCGTGATCGCGACCGGATCGCTTGCGGGAAAGCTCTCGTCCAGCGCTTCGTCGAGGGCTGCTTCGAGATCATGTGCGGCCACCGGCGCTTTCTTCGGCTCGTGGTGCGGCTTTGCTTTCGGTTGCGACATAGCGGCGCTCCTTCAGTGAACCAGCAGATTTTCACTATAGCAGCGGGGCGGCGTGCGTGCAGTCACGCATTGGCACGCATGCCGCGATACGCCGCCGGCCGCACGCCCGTCCACTTCCTGAATGCACGATGAAACGCGCTTGGCTCCGCGAAGCCGAGCGCGTGCGCGATCTCCGCGATGGTCTGCGTCGTGTCCGCAAGCCGTGCGATGGCGAGATCGCGCCGCAGGGCATCGCGGATGGATTGATAGGTCGCACCTTCTTGTTTCAGGCGCCGTCGCAGCGTTGCTTCGGCCATGTTCAGGGCGGCGGCGATGTCTTCGCTGTCCGGCCAGTCGACCGGTGGCGACTGCCTTAATTTGCGGCGAATCCGCGCAGCGAGCGAATCCGGATTGCGATACTTCACGATGAAATTCGCCGGCGCCTCGCGCAGAAAAACCTTCACTGTGGCGGCCGTCTGCACGACCGGCAACGCGACGCAATCCGGTGCGAGATCGACATACGACACGGGTTGATCGAAGAACATCGCGTCGCAGAACATCAGCCGGTATTCGTCGGATGCCGCGGGTTCCGGGCAGCGCAGATGCGCGGCCAGCACCGGGATGCGCCGGCCGACGAGCCAGCACAACAGGCCGTAGATCATGATGAATGCGGTCGCGTAGGCGAACATCGGGCGGGGTGCGGTGGTGTCGGCATCGGCATCGGCGAGGCGAATTCTCACGCGCGTTGTGTCGGTGTCGATCTCGCATCGCAAGTCGTCCAGTACGAGCCGCAGGAAACCCGCGATGCGGGTCAGCGCCTGGCAGCCGTCGCGCGAACCCAGCGCGGCATAACAGAGCAGCGCGAAGCTGCCACGGCGCATCGGGTGGCTGTCCTGGCCGAAGAATTCATCGTCGAGCGCATCTGCGACGGCGCTCCACAAGCGGCCGTATTGCGCCGCCGATACGCGGGCGAGCGGCGCCGCGAGCGTGGCGGGCTTGATACCCGCAAGCGCCAGCATCGCGATACGTGCGACGCCGCGACGCTCGGCGCAACGCAGCGCTTCTTCGACGAGAACCCCCGCTATGGTCCCGCGTTCGTTGCCCTGGCCGCGTGGTGTCTTGGGCACGGTTGGCGTTGGCGCTAGCGTTACGGCCGGCCGTGGCCGCCGGTCTGTTTGCCGTTCCCGATCACGCGGGTTCTTCGATGTTGGGGTAGTCACTAGGTGGCGGAATCGCTCAGGAAGCTTGATCGTTTCAGGCATCGGCAGATGGCTTCACAGCGCCTAGAATCGGGCGTGATGTTATTTGCCATCCGCTTCATCGCTTAAGCGCAGCAGTGTAAACCCAGCGCGTTTTCAAGTATTTCTCACGAGCCAGACCGCCATGATCGACAGCTTCCTGACCGACGACCAACGCATGATCCGCGACGCCGCGCGCGACTTCGCCACCGAAGTGCTGGCGCCGCATGCGGGCCAATGGGACCGCGATGCACGCCTGCCCGACGAAGTCGTGCGGCAACTCGGCGAGCTCGGTTTGCTCGGCATGATCGTGCCCGCGGAATGGGGCGGCACGTTCAGCGACTACGTTGCGTATGCGCTGGCTATCGAAGAAATTGCGGCCGGGTGTGCCTCGTGCTCGACGCTGATGGCCGTGCACAATTCCGTCGGCTGCGGACCGATTCTCGCCTTTGGCACGGAAGCGCAGAAGGCCGAATATTTACCGAAACTGGCGACGGGGGAGATGATCGGCGCGTTCTGTCTGACGGAGCCGCAAGCGGGATCGGAGGCCAACAACCTGAAGACGCGAGCCATTGAACGGGACGGCCAGTGGGTGCTTTCCGGGGCCAAGCAGTTCACGACGAACGGCGCGCGCGCGGGCATGGCCATCGTGTTCGCCGTCACGGATCCCGAGCTTGGGAAGAAGGGTTTGTCGGCGTTCATCGTGCCGACGAATACGCCGGGTTTTAACGTTGGGCGGCCCGAGCACAAGATGGGCATTCGCGCCTCCGATACCTGTCCGATCTCACTCGAAGACTGCACGATTCCGGCCGGCAATTTGCTGGGCGCGCGCGGCGAAGGGTTGAAGATCGCGCTGGCGAATCTGGAGGGCGGACGTATTGGTATCGCGGCGCAGGCGGTGGGCATCGCGCGGGCGGCGTTCGATGCAGCGCGCGCTTACTCGCATGAACGCGTGCAGTTCGGCAAACCGATCAAGGAGCATCAATCGGTAGCAAATCTTCTCGCCGATATGCAGACCAGCCTGAACGCGGCGCGTTTGCTTGTGTTGCACGCAGCGCGGATGCGCACGGAAGGTTTGCCTTGCCTGAGCGAAGCATCGCAGGCGAAGCTGTTTGCGTCGGAGATGGCGGAGCGGGTGTGCTCGCAGGCTATCCAGATTCATGGCGGTTATGGTTATCTGGAAGACTATCCGGTCGAGCGTCATTATCGCGACGCCCGCATCACGCAGATCTACGAAGGCACAAGCGAAGTGCAACGGATGGTGATTGCGCGTCAGCTGTAGGCCGCTCGAAGAGCGCGCGTGACGTTGTGTTGAATTGAAGCTGATAAAGCGGCGAAGCCTTAAGAGGCTTCGCCGCTTTTTTATAGCTCCCGGATACGCTCACTTTCACCTCCCGTGAAGACTCACCGTGAGCGCGAGTCAGACTCCCGAATAGGCTCACCGCTTGCATCCCGCAGGTTCTCACCGGTCGTAGCGCTTTGATCCCGCAGCGAGCGTTGATGTCATATCGCTGCCGTGCTTGCCTTACAACGCTTCACACCATCATTGGCCGCTGGCGTTGACCCCTGCCGACGTACCGCTGACCGACGAGCCATAGCTGCTTTGAGACACGCCATTTTCCGCGGCGACGCGGCGCTCGGCGGCTTGAATGTTCAGCGGGTAGTCGGTCTGGTCGCCAGTCGGGTTGTAGCCGGCACGTTCCAGTTGAGCGAGCTCCGCGCGCACTTGTGCGCGCGTGACAGGGCCATTGTCCTGAGCAAAAGAAAGGCTCGGTGCCGCCAGTGCGGCGGCGATGACGACTGCGGGAATAAGTGCTTTAAACATGATGAAATCTCCATTTGATTTGTCGACTATGAAGCTTGCGATGTTCGTGTTCCGGCGCGTCTGGAAGACTGGCCGGCATCGCTTGTTTCAGTATCTGATTTGATGTTATTCGGACTAAGCGCCAGTAAAAATACCTATTTGGGTAAGAAACTGTTGCTAATCCAGCGGGTAAAGCGGTGCTTGGGTTTTTACCGCAGCCTCGACCAGGACAGCCATCCCAGCCAGTGGGTCGCGCTTAAAGGGAACCCCATTCCCCTTGAGCGCCTATACGCTTCATGCCATCGCGCGAATGTGAAGCCCTGTATCCGGCCGATGTTCCCCGAATCCACTACTTACCCAAACAAAAAGCCACCATGTCCAAGCTTTTTTTCGCTGTTCAAACTCGGCCGATATGAACTCTCGCACCGTGTGGTGCATGCGCCGATGACGCGCCTGCGTTCAGACCCTGACGATAGTCCGAGCGAGATGATGGTCGAGTACTACCGTCAGCGTGAATCTGAAGGATCACTAATGATTTCAGAGTCGTCGCATGTGATGAAGAGCGGGCGGGGTTACGCGGGCGGTCCCGGGATCTACGAGGATCATCACATAGGTGTATACCCGCGATCTCTTGCGCTCGCATTATCGATATACCGATAATATTGTCATGGATGTGAAAACTGCAGTGCGCGTCTTCGACGTGATCAACCTCTTTGCCGAAGTCCGGCAACCGATGATCTACAGCGAGATTGCGCGTCGAACCGAAATCCCTTTGTCGAGTTGTCATGCGCTTTTGCAGACGATGGTGGCAAAGGGTTATCTCTACGCGCCGGGCGTAAAGGCGGGTTATTACCCGACGCAGCGCTTGTTACATGTCGCTCGTGACATCTGCAGCGAGGACCCGCTGACGCTGCTGTTCCAGCCGCTGCTGAGCGCATTGCGCGACGCGACCGGTGAAACGGCCGCGCTCGCGACGCTCGCCGGCACGCGGGTCGTTTATCTGGATGTCATGGAATCGCGCCAGAAGATTCGCTATAGCGACGAACCCGGCGGTTTCATGTATGTCCACGCCAGCGCGGCGGGCAAGGCGCTGCTGGGTGCGCTCCCGGTCGACGCACGCCGGCGCCTGCTCGACAGTTGCGAGCCGCTGACGGCATCGACGGATGGTTCGGTAATCGATCGCGCGTCGCTCGAAGTGGAAGTGGAGCAGGGCGTGACGCTCGGCTGGCATCGCTCTACTGGAGAAAACGTCGAGGATGTTGCGGGGCTAGCCAAGGGATTCTCGATCCACGGCGAGGCGTTTGCGCTCGTTATCGGCGGTCCGAAAGCGCGCTTGCTGAAGAACCAGGAGCGCGCGGTCGAAGCGCTGCTCGATATTTTCGAACGGATTCCACAGACGTTGATCGGCTAGCGGCGCGGCCGCGGTGATCATGTACGTCATGGTCGACCTGACGAGCTCAAGACGTCGTGCAGGGAGAAGAAGATGCAGGATCAGAGGCGCTGGAAGAACAGGCCTGACGGTTCGAACTGGGGCGATTTCGGTCTCGACGATCAACTCGGACGACCCAATCTGATCACTCCGGAACAGGTGCTGAAGGGCGCGCGCGAGATTCGCGCGGGCTTGAGTTTTTGCCTGTCCCTGCCGCTGGATTATCCCGGCGACAGCAAGCTGAACGTGCGCCGTCATCCGCCGGTTTTGCGGCCCACGACGAAGGACGGATTGCCCTACGTGAACTTCCCGTTCGCGCGCATGGAAGAGCAGGCGACCGACGTGGTCAGCGACGACCAGGTCCTGATGAGTCTGCAATATTCCACCCAATGGGACTCGCTCGCGCATGTGGGCGCGCTCTTCGACGCCGACGGCGACGGCGTGGCGGAAAGCGTCTACTACAACGGCTACAAGGCGAATACGGACGTAGTCGGGCCGATGGAATACCGTCGTGACGACGCGTTTGCGCCGCACGCCTGCGGTAACGAACATAGCCACGCGGACGCGCTCGGCATTGAAAATCTTGCGGTAAAGGGCATGCAGGGGCGCGGCGTGCTTGTCGATCTTGTGGCGCACTACGGGCGTGAGCATCGCACTGTGGGCTACGACGACCTGATGTTCGCCATCGACGCCGACCATGTGCAGATAGATCGCGGCGACATGCTGCTGCTGCGGACCGGCTTCGCCGAACTGGTGCTGGAAATGAACCGTCATCCCGACGAAGCCGTGCTCAACAGCCAGTGTTGCGCGCTCGATGGCCGCGATCAGCGGCTGTTGCAATGGCTGACCGATTCGGGCATTGCGGCGCTGGTCGCCGATAACTACGCGGTCGAGCGTTATCCCGCGCGTCCGGCGGAAGGTCGCTATCCGTTGATGCCGCTGCATCACCACTGTTTGTTCAAGCTCGGTTTACCGCTCGGCGAGCTTTGGTATTTGCGCGATCTCGCGGCGTGGCTGCGCGCTAACGGACGGTCGCACTTCATGTTGACAGCGCCGCCGCTGCGTTTGCCGGGCGCGATGGGTTCGCCCGTGACACCGATCGCAACCGTCTGATTTCTAAAGTACACGACATGATACGAGAACGAGTTTTGATTACAGGTGGTGCGGCCGGAATCGGTGCAGCCTGCGCCGATCGCTGTGAAGCAGACGGCTTCGAAGCCGTGGTGATCGACCGTGTGGGCAGCGGTTTTATCGCCGACCTTTCGGATGCCGAAGAAACGACTAAAGCGCTCGATCAGGCGCTCACCGGCGGTCCGATCACCCGGCTGATCAATAACGTCGGTGTGGTGGTGCCGGCCGGCGCAGCCGAGCAAAGCATTGAAGAACTCGAACTCGCGTGGTCGCTGAATGTGCGCTGTGCGATGCAGTGTATGCAAGCGCTACTGCCGGGCATGCAGGTGGCGGGTTTCGGCCGGATCGTCAACATGTCTTCTCGAGCGGCGCTGGGTAAGGAATTACGCACCGCGTACTCGGCGACCAAGGCAGCGTTGATCGGCATGACGCGTGTATGGGCGCTCGAACTCGGCCGTCATGGCATCACGGCGAATGCGATTGGACCGGGCCCAATTCGCACTGAACTCTTCAATCGTGCGAACCCGCCGGATAGTCCGCGTACGCGAGCGATTGTGGAGAGCGTCCCGGTGAAACGCGTGGGTACGCCGGAAGATATTGCGCATGCTGTGTCCTATTTTCTCGATTCCCGCAGTGGTTTCGTCACCGGCCAGGTGCTCTATGTGTGTGGCGGCATGACGGTCGGCGTAGCAGGAGTCTGAGATGAGCACGCCTGAAATCCGGCGCGTGGCCATCGTGGGGGCAGGGAGCATTGGCGTTGCGTTCGCCGTGGTGTTTGCACGCGCTGGCTGGCCCGTGCGCCTGTTCGATCCTGATGCGGCACGCCGTGATGCCGCGCCGGGAGAGATCACCCAGCGTCTGAACGAACTGGCGCGCTTCGGCTTACTCGATGAAACCGCGGAAGCCGTGGCGGCACGCGTCCAGATGACAACGTCGGTGGAAACAGCGGTTGCAGGCGCCGATCTCGTGCAGGAATGCGCGCCCGAGCGCGTCGACGTCAAGCGCGCGTTGTTCGCGCAGTTCGATGCGGCGGCTCCCGCGACGGCGGTCTTTGCGAGCGCTTCATCTGCGATGACGGCATCGACCTTCGTTGGCGATCTGCCGGGGCGAAATCGTTGTCTGATCGCGCATCCGGGGAATCCACCGTATTTGATTCCCGTCATCGAGATTGTGCCCGCGCCTTTTACTGCGCCGGACGTCACCGAACGCACGCTGCAACTTTTCCGCGATGCCGGCCTGCAACCCGTGCTCGTATCGAAAGAGGTGGAGGGTTTCGTTTTCAACCGGTTGCAGGGTGCGGTGCTGCGCGAAGCGTATTGCCTCGTGCGCGACGGCGTGGCGACGGTCGAGGACATTGACACCGTCATGCGCGACGGTCTCGGCTTGCGGTGGTCCGTAATCGGTCCGTTCGAAACAGTGGATTTGAATACCCGCGGCGGCATAACTTCGCATGCGCAGAAGATGGGGCCCGCATACGAACGGATGGGCGCCGAACGCGGCCAACACGATCCATGGACACCGGAGCTCGTCGGGAAAGTGGCTCAGGCACGACGTGCAGTAGTGCCGCTCGAACAATGGGAGGAACGTGTGGCATGGCGAGATCGCGCTTTGATGGCGCTGGCCCGCCACCGGAAGGCAGCGGCTTCAGGCAGCGATTCCTGACGATTGATCGGACAAAGAAGTTTGCTTAACTAAATAAAACCCAAGAGACATTGGCATGCAGAAAATAACGGGATTCTTCACCGAACTGATGCGCAAATATTTGCCCGATCCGTTCGTATTCGCCATCGGGCTGACGCTTCTCACCATGGTCCTCGCCGTACTTGTGCAGGGTCAGGGCATCGTGGCACTTACAACAAGCTGGGGCAAGGGCTTCTGGACGCTGCTCGCGTTCACCACGCAAATGGCCGTGATCCTCGCGATGGGTTATGTGCTCGCCACCGCGCCGCTGACGGAGCGGTTCCTCGATCGCATCGTCATGCGGGTGCACGATCCGCGCACGGCGATCATTGTCGCAACGCTGGTGGGCGGCATTGGCAGTTATCTCAACTGGGGCTTTGGGCTGGTGATCGGCGGCATTGTCGCGCGCAAACTGGCGCTGAGCGTGAAGGGCGTGCATTACCCGCTGATCATCGCGTCGGCGTATAGCGGCTTTACGCTCTATGGGCTCGGTCTGTCGGCGAGTATCCCCGTGCTCATCTCCACCAAAGGCCACCCGATGGAAGCGCAGATGGGCGTGATTCCGCTCTCTGAAACAATCTTCTCACCGACGATGCTTATTACCAGCCTGGTCGTGCTGATCACGTTGCCGCTGCTAAACGCATGGCTGCATCCGAAGCCGGGCCAGCCGGTAACCGAGATCGACCGTACGCTTGAAGATGACTCGCGAGCTAAACCGGCGCTTCCCGCCGCCGCCGCCGATGACCGCACACTAGCCAGCCGTCTCAACAACAGTCGCGTGCTGAGCGGTTTGATCGGATTGATCGGCGTGGTCTACGTGGTGCTGTATTTCCACGGCGGTGGCTCGATGGATCTGAACCTGATCAACTTCATCATCCTGTTTCTCGGCATCATTTTGCTGGGCACACCGATCCGTTATGTGGAGAAGCTCAACGAAGGCATCCGTACGATCAGCGGCATCATCCTGCAGTATCCGTTTTATGCGGGCATCATGGCGATCATGGCGTCGTCTGGACTGGTCAATACGTTCTCCAAGTTTTTTGTCGGGATCGCGACGCCGCATACGTTGCCGTTCTGGGGCCTGATTAGTTCGTTTTTCATCAACTTCTTTGCGCCGTCCGGCGGCGGCCACTGGGTCATTCAGGGACCGTTCATGATCGAGGCGGCAAAGGCGATTGGCGCCTCCGTGGGTCATACAGCGACCGCAGTCATGCTCGGCAATGCCTGGAACGACCTGATCCAGCCATTCTGGATCCTGCCGGCGCTCGCGCTGTCGAAGCTCAAACTGAAGGACATCATGGGCTATACCGTCATCATGATGTTCTGGATCGGTATTGTTTATACGGTCGCGATCCTTGCATGGGGCTAAACGGCCCACTTATCTTCCGGAGGTTCGATCATGTTGTTCCTGGTTCATATGGTGGTGCAGATCCCGCTCGACGCCGACACCGAGCTCACCAATCGCCTGAAGGCGGACGAAAAAGCGTTCTCGCAAAAACTGCAGCGTGAGGGGAAGTGGCGTCACTTGTGGCGCGTGGCCGGGCAGTACGCGAACTACAGTGTCCTGGACGTCGAATCCAACGACGAACTGCACACGTTGCTCAGCTCGCTGCCGCTCTTTCCCTACATGGCGATCGAGGTCACGCCACTTGCCCAGCATCCGTCGGCGATCGCGCAGAACTGATTCCGGTAACCGGAGGTGCGATGCCGTTTATTATCGAAACGTGGGACAAGCCTGGTCACGCGTCGATGCGCACCCGGGAGCGTGACATGCATCTGGCGTATCTCGACACCAACAAGTCGCTGTTGCTTGCGTGCGGCGCGAAGCTCGAGGACGACGGCAGTAACGCGGGCGGTGGGCTGTATGTTGTAGATCTCGACACGCGCGAGGAAGCCGAGCGTTTCATTGCTAACGACCCATTCGCGTGCGCCGGCTTGTTCGAGCGCGTGACGATTACCCGCTGGCGTAAGGCTTATGTAGACAGTAAGGGTTATGTGTAGGCCGCCCTGCGTAGCGGTTCCGTGACCCACCCGGCGGTTGCGGTGTGAATCGCCTGATCGGACGAATGAGATGAATTGGCCGCGACGGGCCCCGTTCGTTCGATTCATCCGAATCCTTCTTCCTTCTCACGTCAACAAAACTATGGCCGGTCGTCCCGCAAAAGACGACCGGCCATGTTCATGCAAAAGCCTTGAGGATTGGCCCTCGATCGCGCCGCTTCAGCGCAGAACCGTGGTGAACAGCAGACGTTTGAAGCCTTCTACCGGAGCCGGATTACGTTGCGCCTTTGCCAGCAAAATGGCCCCTTGCAGCGACGACACAACGAACTGCGCGAGCTCGTCACAATTCGTTTTCGGCGGCAACTCGCCCACTTCTACCGCTGCGCCGAGACAATAAGCGACGCACTTCTGCACTTCCGCGAATATCTCGACCACCCGGGTACGAAGCACCTCGCTGTGATCGCTTGCTTCGACCGCGAAGTTTCCGAACAGACAACCATTCTTGCTGTGGTTCCGCGTGATATGCGCGATGTTGGCGTCGATGTAATCCTCAAGTCGCCGTAGTGGCGCAAGCAGGTCGTTGCACAGCGTTTCACGGATTACTTCGCGGCTGTTGGCGAAATAAAGATCCATGACTTCCAGGCCGAACGCTTCCTTCGACGCAAAGTGATTCGTGAACGAGCCCTGCGGCACGCCGGCGGCCTGAACGATGTCCCGCACGCTCGCTCCGCCGAAGCCTCGTTCGTGGACGACCTTGAGGCCTTCGGTCAGGATCTTCGTGCGATGTGATGGTCTTGGCATAGTGGAAATATTGTACGGTCGTACATATTGGGGGTCAAGGTTTCCGCCGGCCGGCCGGCGCGGCAACCATCGCTTGACATCGAGAGTTTAGATGACTTTAATACGGACAGACGTATTATTTCTGGAGTCATGAAACCGTTCATCGTTGCCTCAAGGAGCACGAAGCCATGCAGACCAAAACAGTCAAGATTCCTGGGCCCGATCACCCCATCACGATCGAGCCTAACTCGGCGCGCATCACCGTTTCTATCGGCGGGCGGGTTATCGCAGACACGCGCGAGGCGCTGACGCTGCGTGAAGCGTCGTATCCCGCGGTTCACTACATTCCGCGCAAGGACGTCGACATGTCGCTGTTGCAGCGCACGGACCACGCGACCTATTGCCCATACAAAGGCGACTGTGCCTACTACAGCATTCCGCTGGGTGGCGAACGCTCCGTGAACGCGGTGTGGACTTACGAGGACACTTATCCCGCGGTCGCGCAGATCAAGGATCATTTGGCGTTCTATACCGATCGCGTGGATACGTTCGACGTGCACGCAGCAGGCTGACACTGATACGCAGCGTTGGCCAATGAGATTGAACGCATTGGCGTCTCGGCACGCTTACCAAAGACTGACGACTGATCAAGCCGTTTTTGCGTCGATTGCCGTTTGTGCACGCTTTCGCCATTCGACGTATTTTATCGACGACGCTGCGTCCACGAACGAAGCGTTTGCCTCGTCGTCGGGGCGCTTTTATCAACGCTGAAACGGAGCTTTATGATCACGCAACGTCGCTTGCGGCTCGGCGCTTTCATGCGCCCGGCCACTATTCACACCGGAGCCTGGCGTTACCCCGGCGCGTTCCCCGACGCGAACTTCAATTTCGCGCATCTCAAGCGTTTTGCACAGACGCTGGAGCGCGGCCGGTTCGACGCTTTCTTCATGGCAGATCATCTTGCTGTGCTCAACATGCCCACCCAGGCGTTGAGGCGAAGTCATACGGCCACGTCGTTCGAGCCGCTCACGTTGTTGTCGGCGCTCGCGGCGGTGACCGAGCGCATCGGTCTGATCGCGACGGCATCCACTACCTTCGACGAGCCTTATCACGTCGCTCGCCGCTTTGCCTCGCTCGACCATCTGAGCGGCGGGCGCGCGGGCTGGAATCTGGTCACCACGGCCAACCCGGATGCCGCGCTCAACTTCGGTCTGGACGAACACGTGGAGCACGGCGAGCGTTATAAGCGAGGCCGGGAGTTCTTCGACGTGGTTACCGGCCTCTGGGATAGCTGGGCAGACGACGCCTTCATTCGCGACGTTGAAAGCGGGACCTTCTTCGATCCCGCCAGGGTGCATGTGCTGAACCACAAGGGCGAGAACCTGTCGGTGCGCGGGCCGCTCAATATTGCGCGGCCGGTGCAGGGCTGGCCGGTCATCGTGCAGGCCGGGTCCTCGGAAGCGGGACGTCAGATTGCGGCCGAGACAGCGGAAGCCGTGTTCACGGCGCAGACCACATTAGCCGATGGTCAACGGTTTTACGCCGATGTCAAAGGCCGCATGGCGAAGCTCGGCCGCAATCCGGAACACCTCAAGATTTTGCCGGCGGCGTTCGTCGTGGTTGGCGACTCGCTGGACGAAGCGCGGGAAAAGCGTGCCCGTCTCGACAGCCTCGTGCATTACGACAGCGGCATCGCCTCGCTTTCCATCCTGCTTGGCCACGACGTATCCGGCTTCGATCCCGACGGTCCGCTGCCCGAAATCCCTGAAACCAACGCGAGCAAAAGTAGCCGTGAGCGCGTGATCGAATGGGCCACGCGCGGCAAGCTCACGATCCGCCAGCTCGCGCAGCGGGTCGGCGGTTATTCGGGACTTGAAATGATCGGTACGCCCGCGATGATCGCGGACCAGATGGAGCAATGGCTCGTGGAGGAGGGGTCGGACGGCTTCAACGTGATGTTCCCCTACCTTCCGGGAGGCCTCGACGATTTCGTCAACAAGGTCGTGCCAGAATTGCAGGCAAGAGGAATCTTTCGACGTCAGTACGAGGGTGTCACTCTTCGGGAGAATCTTGGGTTGCCGAGACCGGAGAACCGGTTTTTCAAGGCTTGAGGAGTGAATGGCGCCTTGTGTCCGGGGCGCCATGTTGAATCAATAGGGCCTTCCTGGATGATTATTTTGTATGCCTAATTTATATTCAGATGCGGCGTCTGACCGGCCAGCGATCGGTTCACCTCGGTTCTGCATTAAGATTGATGTCCGGGGGTGCCCGTAGCCACCCCATCACAGGACAAACGCAGGTCATGGGACATTCACAGGCAGAGAAGGCAGCAACGCATCAGCGGATCGTCGACGTGGCAGCGCGGCGCTTTCGGGAACTTGGACTGGACGGCATTGGTGTCGCCGATGTCATGAAGGAAGCCGGCATGACAGTCGGCGGTTTCTATAAGCATTTTGAATCGCGCGATGAACTCGTGACCGAGGCACTCGGCGCTGCGTTCAAGAGCCTCGACGCATGGGAAGCACGTGCAGAAAACCTCGCGCAGGCGGTGCGGGATTACCTGAGCGAAGCGCATCGGGATGCGCCCGGCAAGGGCTGTGCATTGGGCGCGTTGCTCGGTGATGTCGGGCGCAGCAACGAAGCCACGCGCGACGTGTTCACGGAGCGTGTCAAACACAATCTCGCGTTCTCCGAGGGTTTGCTCGACATCAAGGATCCGGCCGAACGCCGCGCCCGCGCAATGCTGCAACTGAGCGCCTGTGTTGGAGCGATCGGGTTGGCGCGAGCGGTGTCGGACCCGGTTTTATCGAAGGAGATTCTGGATGGCGTCGCTGGGCAACTGATTCCCTTGTTGCCGGGGCCACCGGCCTGAACATGGCGTCGACGTCAGCCGTGCCGTAGTGAGGCGCGCGTGGCGTTGGTAGAAACAAGTCTTGAAGCGATGCGGTCAATCTATTACATTCGACGCGTTGTCTGCGTATCGATGTCGGCCATCGGGCATGAGTCTGGTGGCCGGTAATCAAATGCGAAATCGTGCTCTTTGGAGACTGTCGATGAAAGTACTTAACCTGATTTGCGTATCCGCAATCCTGCTTGGCGCGTCCGGCATGGCCGCTGCCCAGAGTGGTGGCGGCAACGGCAACGGTGGCTCGGGTGGCGGCAACGCGCATGGTGCAGCAACGGCCGGTCCGACCATGGGTGGCGACAATGTATCCACGCCCGGCAGTTCAAAGGGCAAGCTCCACTTCAAGCACAAAAAGAAGCCGCCAGTAGCCGCCCCCGCGCAATGACGCTTGACGTTAGAATCCAGCCGTCGATTTGCCGGCTAAGTTGCGTCAGCTAAGTTACGTCGGTTAAGCGGCGGCAAACACAAAGAGCTGTTGCGGTTCGGTAAACCGGCCGCGACGGCTTTTTTTTGACATTTCCACTCGTACCGATGGCGCGACGCCTGGAAATGTTCATGCGAGCTGGCCGGACGTCCCGCGGGACCTAGCTGACGCACGACTTTTCAGCAAATGCTCCGAAGTTGCACACCCCGCGAAGCGGCGCTGGCCGGCGACAGTTTGTCCGTTTTTGATCTTGTTGAGCTTCAATCGCCGTGCGCGTGTGTTATTTCAGCGGGTTAATATCGATCATGCTGTTGCGGGTGCATTTATCGGGCTTGCGAAGATTGCGAAATCGATTTTTCAGGCAAAGTTTGAACTCCACGGAGCAGCGTTGCTCGAACGTGGGCAAACAGTGCGCGGTGCCATGATCTGGCATCATGAAAGCACGCCGGATTAGCGGAGCCCGCGTAGCTGCTTCCGTGCTATTGAACGGTAAGAAACGGTAGCATTCAGTCAGCGCAAGCCGTTGCATTGGAATTCGCCGAAG
Organism: Caballeronia sp. SEWSISQ10-4 2; assembly: GCF_030464885.1. Lineage (GTDB taxonomy): Bacteria > Pseudomonadota > Gammaproteobacteria > Burkholderiales > Burkholderiaceae > Caballeronia. Next base: position 30,944 of record NZ_JALPRJ010000007.1, read on the forward strand.
CCGGATAGCGAGCCTGCTGCTGCGCACTGTTTAATGAATCAAGATTTCGGTGGATGTCCGCCGGAACAGTCCGAAATACTAACGTCAGGTCGAATGAAAATGGCTACAGAACCCCAGCAGCAAAGTCAGAGCGACGTGCTGAACGCCGCTCGCAAAGAGCGCAAGCGTGTCGCAATTTTCCTCGTGAACGGGGTACGGCTGGTTGGCCACATCGAATCGTTCGATCAGTATCTGGTCATGCTGAGCTCGGCCGCTGGCATCCAGGCGGTCTACAAGCATTCGATTTCGACCATCCAGGAAGACACCGGCAAAGCTTTCACCGCCGGAACCGCGCGTACCGGCGCGGGCGCCCCACGAGACGGAGATTCAAAGCGTCCAGTCGCAATATCCCACAAGCGGCGCTTGCCGACGAACATCGGCGGCGAGTAAAGCCGTCTTGAATAGCGCATCGGGTAGACGGGCGCGTGAACCACGGCTGTCGAGGGAAGAATCGGCTTTGGGGTGTGGCTGATTGGTGAAAGGCCAGGCGTAGGGCGCAATTGAAGCGGCCACTTCAAATCCAGTTCTTTGCCCCATGGCCACCGAAATGATGGGTTAAGCGGATGGCTTAAGCGGCGCGAGCCTGGCAACTTTCCGGGCGGAAAGACCGCGGCAACCCAGCGAACGCTGACTCGTTGCGCACAAAGCACGTAAAAAAGGCGAAGCCCGATTCGGGCCTCGCCTTTCTTGTTGGTGCGTAATATTTTCACCGTTTCGTCACAAACTTCGCGTACGGACGGTTAAACGTTGTCATCGTCCAGTGGACGTTTTCTTGCGTATTACCAGGACTGCGCGCCGGCCGGCGTGCACAATGTCTTCACGATGTTTCTCCTCAGGAACCGGGCGCGTGGCCAGATCGAGCGCGTTGACGACCGATTCGAGCCGCGCATCGGCGGCAACGTCCGCGCCGTCCACCTCGGCATCTGCGGCCAGCGCATGCCGCACGTCCACGGTGCGGCACCGGACATCGAAACCGACCGCGCGGATGATCGTCTCGCGCGTCTTCCAGAAGGCTTCAGCCGAACGGGTCATCGGCCGCATGGCGACGTATTCGATAATCACCGGATAACCGCGCACCTGCGGATAAGCCGTAAGCAACTGGCCGGAACGGACGTACTGCGTGTAACGATCGATCTTTTTGGTCAGCAGCGCAAAATGCGCGGCTTCCTCGTCCCAGTCGAGGTCGTCGAAAATGCCGACATACACGCGCTTGAACAAAATGTTCACGCCGACGTAATCGATTGTATCCACGTCGAGAAGAGACATGGTATTTCCCCAGCGCCCGATGCCGGGCAAAGATTGCAGGCGCGTATTGTGATGGACTGCGTCATCCTAAATAAGTACGCGGGGCATGATTGCAACAGTGTACGACCATCAAGCTTCACATCGTCCGACACGCTTTGAAATTGATTGTTTTGGTGCACATCTTAAACCGATATCTTGAAATAGGAGGATACCTAAAAATAAGCCGGATCAATTGACAGGTCTCATCTCGAAAAACAAACTGGGTTCACGTTATTAAATAGTTTGTGCGATTGGATCGGACGGCGCATGAGCAGACCCCTATTTGTCCGGCAGGAGCAACACAATGAAATCGAAGTCAAGAAAACTCGTCAAGTCTTTCAAGTCCGCTCTTATTGCGGCCGCATCGTCGATGGTGATGACGGGCGCATTCGCTGCGGCTATCGACGGAACCACGTCGGTGCGTGTCGGCGGGAAGGTGCAGTCGGTGGATGTGGCCACGCACCAGGTCACGGTCGTCAATGCATAAGGCTCGACGGAATCGTTCCAGGTAGGCAGCAACGTGGCTAACCTCGACCAACTGAAAGCCGGCACGAATGTGTTCGGCGTGACCCAGCGCGCGGTCAGGCTGACTGTGCTCGATTCGTCGTCGTTGGCAGCGGTCCCGTCGCCGGCCGGTGATCAGACCGTGGCCAGCGAACGCGCGTTGACCGCGAACACGGCGTGATGATGCTCAAGGACACGCAAGGCGCCGAGCTGACGGTCCAGGCAAATTCGCCAAAGGCAGCAGCCACGGTCGTCCCGGGCACGCGTGTGCTGGTCGATGTCGTCAGCGCGACTCCGCTGTCGTCAGGCCAGGCGCTCCGGTAAAGCAGTCGGATTCGTCCGATAGCCGCTGACCCGTCGTAACTTCATGATGCGCACTTCGTTGGTGATCCGGATCCCCGCTGGATGACGAACGGCGAATCATCCAGGTAAAACCGGCTGGTTTCAAGCTTCTCCGGAAGTGCGCTGACGCTTGCAATCAAGGTTCCTCTGCGACCAGGGGTCATCGCTCAAAAAATCCATTCGGCGCAAGCCGGATGGATTTTTTTTATGCGTCGCGCATAGCCGTCCGGTTGGCAACCGCGTTGTTTGGGGCCGCATGCGAAAACCCGGCGGCGTCCTTCGAGTTTCCCGTAGGCATCCGGCGTTTCTCTTGGCGTCGCTTACAACGGAGCCAGTCAATGCGTTTCGATATACCAGACCTACGGATGTTCGCGGCCGTGGTGAAAGCTGGCAGTATCACGCAAGGCGCGACGCGCGCGAACCTTGCGCTCGGGTCTGCAAGCGGACGCATCAAGCAAATGGAGGAAGCTGTCGGCGTGCCATTGCGCGTGCTTTATCCTGCTGCCAAAGATCGAATCGGCACGCGCTCTTGCCGCAGTGGAGTCGATCGCCATTGCCGGTCCACGCGTCGCTGCGCTAATGTTCGGCGCGGCCGATTACGCCTCCGATGTACGGGCTCATCCCGATGCGCTGGCGCTGCAAGTCGTGCGTTGTCGCGTGGCTGCGGGATCGACAGTGTTGTCAAAGCGTGAGTCGGCGAGCAGACCGACGCAGGGCATTGTCGCGGTGGAGACTAGGGTAATTAATAAGGATGGAAAAAGAGTGATGACATTCGAAATGACATGCTGATCTACAAACGCGGCCATTCACCGGAAGAAGCCGCTAACTACTGATGCAGGTATTTTCTTAGGAAGCTTAAGTATGAACGTCAGAATGCAAGTTGAGAAGATGTACCAGAGCAAGCTCACGTTGCCGGAAGATGCGGTGGCCGCATTGCGCAGCGATTCGTCGATCGCACTCGGCATGGCAATGTCGCAGCCGCGCGCGGCTCGAAGCGCTCCGTGGTGCGTGCGACGCGACGGCTGATCGTGGAAGTGAACCTGAGCATGCCGCGCGGGTTTGGCGACTCGCTGCTGCACGTGTCGGACGTCGATGCAATCGTCGAGTCGAATCAGCCGTTACCCGAATTGAGGCCAAAAGCCTCGACCGAACACGACCGGACGATCAGCACGAGCATTGCCGAACGCGGTGTGCAATGCACTGGCGAGCCATCGGCATCTGGAAATTCATACGGAGTTGCTCACGCCCGGGCTCGTCGGGCTGATCCAGTGCGGTGTGGCCGACAACTTGCGCAAGACGCTTAATCGCGGCAAAGCGGCGTTCAATCGCTATCACCGGAGATTGTCACGGAACATCGGGCGCTGCCGGACAATGAGATCGTGGTGTGCGGGATGAGTATCGGTTGCGCGGATCCATCGCAGCCCGAAAATGCGCTCGTCAGCAAACGGGAAGAGGTCGGCGACCTCGTACGCTTTTTGATGTGACCAAAACGGTGCATCGGCGGGTAATCGTGCAGCGGACTACCGGTCTGGCCCGCGCCCCGACTTGATCCACACCGCAAAAATGACGGTTTACTGCTTTAGATCTGACGGATGTACTACACGTTTTTTCAAAGAGTTGGTTAAGATACCCACGCGTGCCCGTTGGCTCACAAACAAGGTCTTAGGCGCGGGACCTTCTGGCACGTAACGAAGCATGCAGGTCCAGCACGACAAACGCGGCGGACGCCAAGGGCGCTGCCGCTCCAAAAAGAACCGCTTTTCGTGGAGAATCTCGTTATGTACCGTATCCGCATGGCTGCAATGGCTCTTGTCGTATCAGTCTCGATCGCCGGGCTCACTGTCCCTGTCGCGATGGCGCAAACCGCCGCTTCCGACACGGGTGCTTCCGCAACGAAGCAGGAGCAGAAGGCGCAACGCAAGGCCGCCCGCAAGGCTGCCCGCGCCAAGAAGAACGCCGAACTGAAGGATCTGGAAAAGAACGGCTACCAGCCGGGCGGCGACCAGACCAACTATCCGCAAAATATTCAGAATGCGGAGAAGAAGTCGGCGGCAGCTAAAGCGAAGGCGGCTTCCGCGCCCTGAACGAGGACTCTGAACGTAGTCTGATCGCATGAAAATAACCCGCTGAAAGCGGGTTATTTTTTCTCGGCCGGGTAGCCGCGCGAACGATTGGCCAACTGATTTTTTCCGGTTTCAAGCAGAGTTGCCTGGTCACACTTGCCGTCGCCTTCACGAAGTGCGAGGCTTGACGAATCCTTTATGGCATGCGCGTTTCAAGCCTTATTGACGCCGGCTCACGCACCGGCAGGCTTTTTGGCGAACCGGTAGAATCGGGTGCCGTTTCAGACCACGTTTGTCCTCAGACGTATCCGGTCGCCAGCTTCAATTCCGGTCTGAACACACCGGCTTCACCTTCTACCAGGCGGTCTATGCGACGTTCCGCGTTTTTTATCCGCGTAATCGGCATCGGAATTCTGTTTCATCTGTATATCGGCGTGCGCCTGATTCCGGCTGCACCCGTCGGTGCACCGCTGCGATGGCTCGCAGTGCTCGCACTTGTGGCTTCCTGCTTGCTGATTCCCCTCGGCATGGCCGCGCGCAATATCAGCCAGCAGCCGCTGTCCGATCGCCTTGCGTGGATCGGCCTGCTCACCATGGGCTTTTTCTCCTCGCTGCTGGTGCTGACGTTTCTCCGCGATGTCGTGTTGCTCGTCTTGCACCTGATCAGCAGCGTGCAAAAGGACACCGGCGGCTGGCCTGCCTTCATTGCCTGGAGCGCGCTTGGCGTGCCGCTGCTTGCGGTGCTGGCCACGCTACTCGGTATTTACAGCGCCCGCCGGCGTGCCGGGGTGAAAAACGTCGACGTGCCTATCGACAACCTGCCTGTCGCGTTGCACGGTTTCACCATCGTGCAGATCAGCGATATTCACGTCGGCCCGACCATCAAGCGTCATTACGTCGAAAAGATCGTGGCAGCGGTCAATGCGTTGACGCCGGACCTGATCGCCGTGACCGGCGATGTAGTCGACGGTTCCGTACCGCATCTTGCCGCCCACACGCGACCGCTGTCGGATCTGAAAGCGCGGCACGGCGCATTTCTGGTCACCGGCAATCACGAGTATTACGCGGGTGCGGACAAGTGGATTGCGGAATTCCGCCGGCTTGGGCTGAAGGTTCTGATCAACGAACATGTGGTTGTGAATCACGACGGCGCGCGTGCGGTCGTGGCCGGCGTGACCGACTACGGCGCAGGCAGTTTCGACCCGGCGCACAAAAGCGATCCGGCCAAAGCCATGCTCGGCGCCCCTTCCGACATTGCGTTTCGCCTGCTGTTGGCGCATCAGCCGCGCAGCGCGCCGGCTGCATCGAAAGCGGGCTTTACGCTGCAATTGTCAGGTCATACGCATGGCGGCCAGTTTTTGCCGTGGAATTTCTTCGTCCGGCTACAGCAGCCGTTCGTTGCGGGACTCGAGAAGCTCAACAACCTGTGGGTTTATACAAGCCGCGGCACCGGTTACTGGGGACCGCCGATACGGATCGGCGCACCGTCTGAAATCACGCGTTTGCGTCTGGTGAACGGGAACGGCGAGCATCCGACCTGAGCGCCCGGGTCAAAAATTTAACTATTCGAGGTTCGGCCGGCATTCTCGCAAGGGATGCCGGCCTCGCGTCGAGTTTGTGTTGAATCGAAGCGGTTATTATAAAATAGAATAAATCCGATTTTTGAATATTATTGTCGATTGCTCGATAATCAGTAATTAATGCGGTTTCGTGGACAACGCTCTGGTGCGCGCTGTATAAGTAGCGCTCGTACCTTAATGCGCTGGCGACTTTTAATTGAATTAATCAATCAATTCGGTATGCGATTTAATTCCCATTCGCCCGGAGAAACTGCATGAACGCAAGATGGATTGTGGCTTTATCGCTCACCTTATTAACGATGACAGCGCATGTCGGCGCGCAAACCGATCAGCAACTCTCCCGTGCCGCCATACAATCCGTGCTGAGCGCGCCTCCGAAGCAGATCCAGGCGCAGATTACCGGCATCGATTCCGGTACGCGGACCTTGACGCTCAAAGGTGCCAAAGGTCGGATAGTACCGGTAGTGGTAGACAAGGAAGTCACGAACTTCGACACCTTGAGAGTCGGCGATCGTGTGGATGTTCAGATCAGGGACGCAATACTGGTCAAGGCGATTAAAGCATCGGCGAAGGATGACGGACTGCGAAAGCGAGTCGATACCGAGGTTTATGCACCTGCATCAGGAACCGTGGGTTTTGCTGCGGTACACGAAATAGAGGTTATCGCAACGGTGCAGAGTATTAACAAAAAGAAGAAAACAATTACCCTGCGCGGCCCGTGGCATACGGAGACGTTCGATTTAAGCTCCGAGATAGCCGCTTATAAACTCAAAGCGGGCGATACCATTCATGCCGCAATGATTTCAGCAACGGCAGTGGAGGTCACGCCCACGGCGAAATAACCCACGGCTGTGATGTGCATCGAAAAACTGCCGCTCAAATGCGGATCAAAACCGCGCCGGCCGTGACGAGCACACATGCCAGCACGCGCCGCGCGGTCAGCTTTTCGCGCATGAACAGCCAGCCGATCAGGACGGCGAAGATCGAACTGAGTTCGCGTAACGCCGACACCATCGCAATGGGCAAATAACGAAACGCGATGATCACGATGGTGTAGGCGACCATCGCGATCGCGCCGCCGCTTAAGGCTTGCAGCGAGCGGCGCGGGTCGTCGAAGAACAGGCGGCGCGGGCTGCCGTATCGATGAAAAGCGATTACGGCGAGCGGCACGTTGAAGAGTATGTACGCCCATGCGATATATCCGAAGCCGCTGCCGGCGAGGCGCACGCCGATGCCATCCACGATCGTATAGGCCGAGATAAACGCGCCCGTCACGAGCGCTGCCGGCACGCTAGCGGTCGCGAAGCGGCGCTGGCGGAATGCCAGCGAAATAATGCCGGCCGACACCAGCGTTACGCCTGCAAGCGCGAGCGGCCGGAGGTGTTCTCCCGCGAAGACGAACGCGCCTGCGAACACGAGCAGGGGCGAGAGACCGCGGGCGATCGGGTAGATCTGCCCAAAGTCGCCGGCCTTGTAGGCTTTCGCGAGCGCTACGCAATAGCCGAGTTGCAAAGCCGCCGATGCCGCGATGTACGGCCAACTCTCACGCGCCGGTGCGGGGACGAACAGCAACACGATCGCCGAACACACGAGGTAGGGAAAAGACATCATGCCGAACTGCCAGACACGGTCGCCGCTGGTGTGCAGGAAGGCGTTCCAGGTGGCGTGCAGCAGCGCGGAGAACAGGACGAGCAGGACGATGAAGGGCTGCATCAGGACCACGGGAAGAGTAACGGCATGCGTGGCAACATAAGGCGTTTGATGGCAAAAAGTGGCAATCAGCAAAACGCTATTATGGCAGAGAACGGGAGGTGCCGCTGGCTCAAGCGAGCCGCCCGTCATGACAGTACCGATTGAGCGGGGCCTGAGCGCGTAGCGTTCGACCCCGTGGCACTTTTCTCACGTACCCTCACTGAAGCGAAACCCATGCGCATAGGTCTTGCAGCAAACCGGCTACATCACAGCCGCCTGGGCTCGCCGCTCTTCGACTGGTTGCGCCATACCGAAGCAGGAATTCGGGAGCTGGACCTTGACCTGTGTGCGGTTGGGGGTACTTACGATGCGATAGTCCGTCACGGCTTGCTGGTTGGGTATGCGCGATTGCAGCGTTACCCTCGCGGCCGCGATGGCGGATTGGTAAAGCTCGTGGCAGACGTGGTGGCGCTTGATGAATCCGATAACGTCCTGGACGGGATGATTTATCTGGTTGATCCGATCGACTCGTCCTCGATCCTTCCTGAGGCGATCGCCCTTAAGCGCCAGTGCGTGATTTATCAGAAGCCGTTCATTTCAACCGTCGCCTCAGCCTTCGATTGGATAGAAATGGAACGCATCCGAGCAGGACTCGCACCGGATGACGCGGCTGATCGTTTCCATGCGATTTCATCGCAGACCTTGGCCTTGATCGCTCACGACGCACTTAAGTCGCAGATGGCGTCGTTCGTCGACGATCATTTCGAGCTGCTATCGCAGTTCGCTCATCGTGTGTCCACGGGCACCACCGGCGGAAATCTCAACGCGCTGGCGTGGGCACTTGGCTGGCCGCAAGGCAGGCTATGGACTGAGTGCTGCCGGAGCGGTCCGATAGGTGGCGATGCGCAAATTGCCAATCTGATATTCGAGCAGCGTTGTGATCGCTTGTTCTTTTTTGAGGACCCGCACGTTGCGCGCCAGCACGAAGCAGATATTCAGTTACTTGAACGCGCCGTTACCGCGGTGACCAACGATGTCGTATGCATAGCGTCCCCCCGTGTGGCCAGGCACTGGGCGGAAATGACGGAAAAGCGTGCGAAGCTCCGTCCATGCTAGTGCATGGGGGTGAGTTCTTCCTAAGAACCGCAGCGCATGTCTAGCGCGTTTCGACCTCCAATACTGCTGCGTGGCTGCTGCCGCGAATGTAGTGTTCCAACTGGTTAATCGTAAATTGTTGCTCGGCGATCAGGTTCTTGATGAGATCGCCAATCGACACCATGCCGATCAGCAATCCACCGTCGATAACCGGAAGATGACGTATCCGGTTTTCCGTCATGAGCGCCATGCATTCGTCCGTCGTTTGATTCAAGCGAACGTAGCGGATGGCTTTCGACATGACCTCACTGACCGGCGTCTCTTTTGACGACCGGTCGTGCAACACGATCTTGCGGGCATAGTCACGCTCGGTCACGATGCCGGTGATGTGCTCCCCCGACGTGACCACAAGTGCGCCGATTTGTTTATAGGCCATCAGCTTGATGGCATCGAAGACACTTGCGGACGCCTCGATCGTATGAAATGTCTGATCTGTTTTCGAACTCAGCAACTGCGCGACTGTTGTCATCATGTGCCTCAATCAGGAAATAGGTTTGAGCGGTTGCTCGTGGTGCATTTGCATCAATCAAAAGTCGAACAGGTCGCCGAGAAGCGACTTCTTCTTTTTGTACGGATAACGCCGGTCGCGATAATCGTCGTCGCTGTAACCGTGGCGACGATCATGGTCGTTGTAGTGCCGCCTTTCATCATGGCGGCGCTCGGCTGTCGTACTCGCCAGAGCCTCTACCGGTTGCGGGGCAGATCCACCCGCCGCGCGCTCGATTAGTTTGTCGAGCTCGCCACGATCCAGCCACACGCCGCGACAGGCCGCGCAATAGTCGATCTCGATGCCCTGGCGATCCGCTATCAGCAGATCCGGCGTCTTGCACACTGGACATTTCATTGCCTTGCCTCCTTCTTCAAACACCTTAGCGAGGCCTTAATGTATCGGATGTAGGCTTAATGTAAAATTCGTATTTTAGGTGTCGATACTTCGAGAAAACCGATGGTTTCGTCATTGCTGCGAGGGCATGAATGAACTTCAAGCATTTGTATTATTTCTGGGCCGCGGCGCATGCGGGCGGCATTGCGCGCGCCGGCACGCAGTTGCACATCACGCCGCAAACCCTGAGCGGTCAGATCAAACTGCTTGAAGACGCGCTTAATAAAAAGCTCTTCAAGAAGAGCGGCCGCAATCTCGAACTGACGGATGCGGGCCGGCTCGCGCTTGATTACGCCGATGAAATTTTTTCGCTAGGCGCCGAACTGGAAAGCGCGGTCCGGCAGGAGAAGGAAGCCGCGAGGACGCAACTGCGGGTGGGGGTGGCGGATTCGGTTCCGAAGACGGTGGCTTATCGGCTGCTCGAGCCGGCATTGAACCTGTCAGATTCGCTGCGGCTGATCTGTCATGAGGGCAAGCTGCATGCGCTGCTGTCGCAACTGGCTGTGCATCGGCTGGATCTGATTATTGCCGATGCACCGATCCCGCCCGACGTGAACGTCAAGGCGTTCAATCATTCGCTTGGCCGCTCGACGCTCAGTTGTTTTGCACCGAAAGCGCTGGCGGCACGTGCCGCCAAGGCTTTTCCCGCGTCGCTGAGCGACATGCCGGTGCTGTTGCCCGGCACAGAATCAGCAGTCCGAAGGAAGCTCGATCACTGGCTGAAGTCGCGCATGATATCGCCGCGCATTGTCGGAGAATTCGACGACAGCGCGCTGACCCTCGCATTCGGCCGCGAAGGGCGGGGAGTACTTTTCGCGCCAACGGTCCTGGCGGCACAACTCAAACGTGAGCACGGTTTGATCGAGGTCGGACACATCGACACCATCGTTGAAGAGTTCTTCGCCATCTCCATCGAACGGCGGATCAGTCATCCCGCCATCTCGTCGATCATGAGCGCGGCGCGGAGCAAGCTGTTCAATGTGTAAGGCCAAAACTCCAACGTTTTATCCTCTACGTACGCGCATTTTCAATCCGCGAATAAAAAAACACTTATATTACGTTTAACTTTCATCTATAAATGTCATACGTGTTGCGGACTGCCATGTCACGCATCACGCCTCTGCCCGCCAGGCTTGCCTGCGGGCTTTTTTTTGCCCTGCGTGGCAATCGGAAAAATACTTTCATATTTCTTTCAGTATTAACCCGATCTGGTAAAAACCCTGTCAATTCTTTCTCTTTACTTACATGATATATCACATATCATTTGTTCCATCGCCATCTGAAACCAGAGGCAGGCGATGAGGAAGACGTCCATTCGGCGTCCCGCATATAAGGCAGCGAAGGCCAAGGAGGCAGTAATGGAAACGGATCGCCAGGTGGGAGCGTCGCGGCTAGCGTCGCCATGGGTGCAGCTCGTGTTCGGTGTGATCTGCATGGCCATGATCGCGAACATGCAGTACGGCTGGACCCTGTTTGTGAATCCAATCGATGAAAAGCATCACTGGGGCCGCGCGGCGATTCAGGTGGCGTTCACGATCTTCGTGGTGACGGAAACCTGGCTGGTTCCTGTCGAAGGTTATCTCGTCGACAAGTACGGTCCGCGGCCGGTCGTGGTGGCGGGCGGCTTGCTTTGCGCCATTGCATGGGTGCTTAACTCGGTTGCCGAATCGTTGCCGATGTTGTACTTCGCGGCAGCTGTCGGCGGCGTCGGCGCGGGCGCCGTGTATGGCACGTGCGTCGGCAACGCGCTGAAGTGGTTCCCCACTCGCCGCGGTCTGGCTGCCGGTATCACAGCGGCCGGTTTCGGCGCGGGGTCGGCAGCAACCGTCGTGCCGATCGCGCACATGATCAAGAGCAGCGGTTACGAAGCCACCTTCCTGTGGTTCGGTCTTGGGCAGGGGCTCGTAGTGTTCTTGCTCGGGATGGCATTGTTCGCACCGCCGGCCAGCCTGCTGGCATCGATCAAGAGCGCCTTGAAGAGCGCGGTCTACAACGCGACGCCGAGGCAGGTCGTGAGCTCACCTATCTTCTGGGTCATGTACCTCATGTTCGTCATGATGGCGGCCGGCGGCTTGATGGCGACCGCGCAACTGGGTCCCATTGCGAAGGACTTTGGCCTGCATGATTCGCCTGTTTCGCTGCTCGGTCTGACGTTGCCTGCGCTCACGTTCGCGCTGACTATCGACCGGGTTCTCAACGGGTTGACCCGACCTTTCTTCGGTTGGATCTCGGATCGCATCGGCCGCGAGAACACGATGTTCATGGCGTTCGCCATCGAGGCGATCGGCATCTTGCTGCTGTCGAAATATGGGCAGAGCCCGGTGGCGTTCGTGGTGCTGACGGGCATTGTTTTCTTCGCCTGGGGCGAGATCTACAGCCTCTTTCCGGCCACTTGCGGCGATACGTTCGGGCCAAAATTCGCAGCCACCAATGCGGGCCTGCTCTATACGGCGAAGGGGACGGCAGCCTTGCTCGTGCCGTTCAGCAGCGTGATTACTGCGGCGACCGGCAGCTGGCACGCGGTGTTCATGCTGGCGTCGGGCATGGCGGCGGCGTCGGCATTGCTCGCGCTATTCGTGCTCAAGCCGATGCGGCAGGCTCACAGGCAGAAACACGCGTCGGCGGCAGTCGACATGCCGTTTGGTTCGGTCTTGAAGGAGTAACGCGACGGCTGGCAGAAGCCAATGTGTGGTTGAGCCTTGCTCGTTTCTGACAAAGAATGGCCGGTGATGAAGCCAGCCGTTCGTTATTTCCTGCCGACGAGAAAACAGACGCCTTCGGAGCCGTAACGCTCGCTATGTGTTTCGTTCGCTTTCAGATGGAACACATCGCCTGTCTGATAGCGTGTTTCCTTATCGGCGATGCGCAGCGTCAATTCACCTTCAAGAATCAGGGCCTTGGCTTCGAACGAATGTGCATGCTCGTCGAGAGACGCGCCGGCTTCGCGCTCCACCAGCACGGTTGTCTGAAAACCCTCGCGTACGAGCATTTCAATGAAATCGTCGCGTTCCATGATCGTTCCCCTTCTCCCCGCGCTTTCCTCACCCACTAATATAAGTTGAAACGACGCGAAGCAGGCGACGGTGCTCCGCGCCCGTCAAGCAGTGGTAGCGAACACGGCACGCCGAGGCAGCCTCATGCGAGCGATTCAAAAACCGCGACGGCCTATTGCGTCCCTACGTCAGTCGCGCGACCGTCCCCGGATCCGGCTCCCCGCCGAAATACGTGTTCAACGCCGTTTCAAATGGCGTCTTGTCGCGGGCGGCGTGGGCGAAGAGCGTCATCGATGAATGGAATTTCAGGTCGTCGGGGTAACCGAAAATCTGCTCTACCGAGCGGCCTTCGAGCGTGTTCACGATCTGCGTAAGCACCAGCAAACGCTCGCCGAGCACGGGATGCTCGAGGTAGGCCCGCGCCTCATCCACCGATGAAATCGCGTACCGGCGCGCCATCTCGCTGTGGCCCAATCCCTGGATTTGCGGAAACACGAACCACATCCAGTGCGTGCGTTTTTTGCCGGCCGCGAGTTCGGCCGTCATCGTTTCGAACAGCGGATCCTGGGCATCGATAAAACGCTGCAAATTGAAAGGATCGGTCATGACGGCCTCCGGGGTCTTGCTGGATCTGGCCGGAAAGCGCTGCAAGCTGAGTTCCCGTCGCGTTTGGCGGCCACGGGCTCACCTGCAATCCCGGCCGTCTGCGAACGATATGCCGCTTTCTGCTATCTTCACGGCCATGCAAAACATCATCGAAATCTCGAATCTGTCGAAGAGCTATGCGTCCGGCTTCAAGGCGCTGAAAAACGTCACGCTCGGTATCCGCCGTGGCGAAATCTTCGCACTGCTCGGGCCGAACGGCGCCGGCAAAACCACGCTTATTAGCATTGTGTGCGGGATTGTGAATCCCACGGAAGGCACGGTGCGCGTCAACGGTCACGGCATTATCTCCGACTACCGGGCGGCGCGCGCGATGATCGGCCTCGTGCCGCAGGAGCTCACCACCGACGCCTTCGAGTCCGTCTGGGCGACCGTTTCATTCAGCCGTGGCCTGTTCGGCAAGCCGCCGAATCCGGCGCACGTCGAAAAAGTGCTGAAATCGCTGTCGCTGTGGGACAAGAAGGACAACAAGCTGGTCACGCTGTCGGGCGGCATGAAACGTCGCGTGCTGATTGCCAAAGCACTCGCGCATGAGCCGGAAATCCTGTTCCTCGACGAACCCACTGCGGGCGTGGACGTCGAGCTGCGGCGCGACATGTGGAATCTCGTGCGCGGCCTGAAAGCGAGCGGCGTGACGATCATCCTGACGACGCATTACATCGATGAAGCAGAGGAAATGGCCGACCGGATCGGCGTGATCAGCCGCGGCGAGATCATCCTGGTCGAGGAAAAAGCCGAACTGATGCGCAAGCTCGGCCAGAAGAAACTCGCGCTCCAACTGGAAGACGAGATCGAGCGGATTCCCCACGGCTTGAATGCTTACCGCCTCGACCTGTCCGCCGACGGCAGCGAACTTACTTATACCTACGACGCGCAGGACGAACCGGGACGCATCATTACGCTGCTGAAAGATCTCGCCGATAACGGCGTCAAGTTCAAGGACCTGCAAACGACGCAAAGCTCGCTTGAAGACATTTTCGTGAGCCTGGTCGGAGAGAAGAAATGAATATTCACGCAATCCGCGCGATCTACATATTCGAAATGGCGCGCACCTGGCGCACCATCATGGGCAGCATCATCTCGCCGGTGATCTCGACCTCACTGTATTTCGTGGTGTTCGGCGCGGCGATCGGTTCGCGCATTCCCGAGGTGAACGGCGTGAGTTATGGTGCGTTCATCGTGCCGGGACTCGTGATGCTGTCACTGCTGACGCAGAGCGTGTCCAACGCGTCGTTCGGCATCTACTTCCCCAGGTTCACCGGGACCATCTACGAACTGCTGTCGGCGCCGGTGTCGTATCTGGAGATCGTGCTGAGCTACGTGGGCGCGGCCGCCACCAAGTCGATCATCCTCGGCCTCATCATTCTCGCGACTGCACGCTTGTTCGTGCCGCTGCACGTCGATCACCCGTTCTGGATGATCGTGTTCCTGCTGCTGACGGCGGTGACGTTCAGCCTGCTGGGTTTTATCATCGGCATCTGGGCGGACGGGTTCGAGAAGCTGCAGGTGATTCCGCTGTTGATCATCACGCCGCTGACGTTCCTCGGCGGAAGTTTTTATTCCATCGACATCCTGCCGCCATTCTGGAAAGCCGTCGCGCTGTTCAACCCGGTGGTGTATCTGATCAGCGGCTTTCGCTGGAGTTTCTACGGTACCGCCGACGTCAGTGTCGAGATCAGCCTCATCATGACGCTGGTATTTCTCGCGGTGTTTATCGGCGTGGTCGCGTGGATCTTCAAGACAGGCTACAGGCTGAAATCATAGGGAGCGTGGCTTATGCGTGACGTGTTGATCGAACGATTCGGGCTTCAGCCGCATCCCGAAGGCGGCTATTTCCGCGAGACCTTTCGCGGCGCGGAAAACGTCATGCGCGAGGCTTCACCGGGCGCGACGCGCTCGGCTTCGACGGCGATCTACTACATGCTTTGCGACGGTGCACATTCGGCGTGGCATCGGATCCGCTCGGACGAGGTGTGGCATTTCTATGCAGGCGAGCCAATCGATATCCATGTCATCAATACCGCCGGCGAGTTGCTCACGCATCGGTTGGGCAACGCGCTGACGCATGCCGACGCCGTGTTTCAGGCGGTCGTTCCGGCGGGGCAGTGGTTTGCGGCTGAACTATGTGCTCAGTCGGCGTTCGCGCTGGTGGGTTGCACGGTGGCGCCGGGTTTCGAATTCAGCGAGTTTGAACTCGCCGATGTCGCGGCGCTGGCAAAAGCGTATCCACAGCACGAGGGCGTGATCAGGCGGCTGGGCCCGGCGGTGAGATGAGGACCAAACCTTGAGCGTGCGCGGTAATGCGACACCCGCGCATACGGAACGTTGCGGCGAGTTGCAGCGATTGCTACGAGCATGATGAACGTCCTCTCGCGCTGACCAGGCAACGCAAGCAAACGTTAAAACGCAGCGACAAAAAAAGCGGCGCTCTCATTTCTGAGGCGCCGCTTTTTCACACTTCTATTATAGATTGGCCCGGACTGCGTCGCGGACGGCGTCCATCATGCCGCCGTGATTCAGCGGAATGTCGAGTGAATCGCCATAGACGTCCTGATCCGCTTGTGCACGCGCTTCTTGCGATTCGCGGCGCATCGGCGCTTCGTACGCTGTGTCTGCGGACCGGATGGTGTCTCTGGCTTCGACGCGCTGCGCTTGATAACTCTTCACGATGAACTCCTTGCAGTGATGGAGCGGCGGGAGACTGCGATGCTACGGAACTGCCGTGACAGATTTACGACTCTTGGCGCTTTTTGGTGCGCGACTGGAACGGCGGGCGGGCCGCTCGCCTTGTCCGTGTTGCGCATCCTGCAATGAAAGCGCGGCTCTACAGTTTAATAGCGTCGCGATGGGGGATTCATACTTCTGGCTTATGAAACAATGCAGGCTGTATCAGTGTGCAGCGCAGAATTGGGCTTGAAACTTGCGTTTGCAGAAAGCGCGTGCGGAGGTGGCCTGAAAGCGCCCGTCAAAACAAACGCCGTTTCCAGAGGAGGGTGAGAATCGACACAGCCTTACGCTTTCCGCTTGAGCATTACGCTTGGCGCGAAAAGTTAAAGCACTTTCTCAAGGTCGACGTACACGGTGACGCTGTTCCACATAATGGAAAATGCGACCGCATGGTGCGGTCGCATTTTTTGACTATGCAAGCGTGCTCGACCAATCTGTCAGGCGTGCTGGTCCTGCAAATCTGCGTCGCTCGTCTCGTCCTGTGGCATGGAAGCCGCAAGAATCATCGCCGATGCGTTTTGCGGTTTCGGATCGCGCTGCGACGGCCGATACACCGAGTCGCCTCGGTGAATGGCTGCGCCGGTGAGTGCGCATGCGCCCTCCATTGTGGCCGTGGTAACGCGCCAGCCCTGATAGCCATAGTGGCAGGTCGCGGCGTCGGACCAATAGACAATCGCTGTCGCACTGCTTGGCCGCTCGATCACACGCACAACGGCCTCAGGAAATGGCCGCGGCGATTGCTGCGATTGCGGGGAGGCTGCGCGCGGGTGATCACGCTCCCACGCTCGCGTGAGCCGCTCTAGAAACGGGTGCGCGGCCTTTTGCTGCGGTGCAGGTTCTCCGGCGCCGCTGTGGGTCGCTGTCAATGAGCGGACCGTTTGCAGCCACGGGTCCGCGCTTCTCGCTAACGCTGTCATGGTTCGTTCCTGGCATGGTTCACGCTCGAACTTACGCAATCAGCCAGTTCCGATAAATAGCGTTAAGGTGAATACACTGTCTTATCAGCGCGAATAATCGTATCAGTGCGTTATCCAATAAGGCTTTCCGGGATATTGCGCCGCAACGGAAGTCATATTTGCGTTTCATTGAACGTTTTAATGACATCGATAGGGGCAAGGATCAACAGCAAAAGACAGATGCCACGATGCCGGCGCGACAAGAAATGTATAGGTTACGTAAGGTGTCAACTTTAGCCAAAGGCCGTGAATTGCAACTTGCGTGGTTCATACTAGCGGCGCACTTACAACGTTGAACGAGGTATTCGTGAAGAAAAATCGTATTGCTGCTGCATTGGTGTTTACAAGCCTGGGTTTGACATCGGCCGCGTTCGCTCAAAACAACGACAATCACGGCGAACAACAACAGCGCCCAGGTGGCCCTGGCATGCAAGGTCACAATGGCGGCGGTCATCAGGATCAGAATCACGGTCAGCAAGGCGGCCAGCATCACGACGACGGCCATCCCCCGATGCACGCAAACAATGGCCGGGGACACGGCCCCGACTACGCGCATGGCGACGGTCCGCACGACTGGCACCGCGGTGACCGCTTGCCGGACGACTATCGTGATCGCCAGTATGTGGTCGAGGATTATCGCGGCTACGGATTGCATCAGCCCCCGCGCGGCTACCACTGGGTGGGCGTAAACGGCGACTACGTGCTCGCGGCTATCGCGACAGGCGTGATCGCGCAGATCGTGCTGAGCAACGGACGATAACTGCAACCGGTATTCGCGGACCGCTCTCATAGCGGGGAACGCCGCGTGTCGAGACAGCGAGGCCGGTCCAACGCGAGTTGGACCGGCCTCGTTTTTTGCGAGTCAAGCGCTATGGATTGCGCGGTGACGTTTTTGCACAGGCTGCGGTATCCGTAATTGCTTTGACCACGCGCGCCAGTGATTTCAACGCCACCTCGGGCGAGTCTTCGAACTGCGCGCCCACGATGGCTCCGTCCACCGCCATCGCCAATGCCCGCGCATCGGCCTTCGCGGTTCTCGACGATGCAGGCAACAGCGTCCTGATGACCGCGGCCATGTCCAGCTTGTGACGTCGTGAGATATCGACGGCTTCGGGCAAGGTCCCACCCACTTCCACCACTGCGTTGATGAACGCGCAGCCGCGATACACATCGCTCTCGAACCATTCCGCCAGCGCCGGGACCAGCGCATCTGCATCCGCGCCATGACGCTGGACCGCGTCTTCGAACCACGTCATCCAGTTGCGATGCCGATATTCCAGAAATGCCACGATCAGATCGTTTTTCGCCGGATAGTAGCGATAAAACGTCTTCTTGGCGACGCCCGATTCCGCAATCACACGATCGATTCCGGTCGCGCGAATGCCGTCGCGATAGAACAGCGCGTGGGCGGTGACGAGAATGCGCTCAGCGGGTGAGAGGTCCGCGTCGGGAGTGGTTATATCCATGATTTCGTCATTGTAGACAGGTCTGTCTCCCTGCGCTAGAGTGGCGAAGTAGACAGACTTGTCTACCGCCAATCAACAATCCACGATCAAAAGGAAACGTCATGGAAGGCAAACCGCCGTTCCCGCCATTCGATGCCGAAACTGCCCGGCAAAAGGTCCGTCTCGCGGAAGACGGCTGGAATTCCCGCGACCCGAAGCGCGTCGCGCTGGCCTACAGCGAAGACACGCGCTGGCGCAACCGTGCGGAGTTTGTGTCGGGACGTGCGGAAGTGGAAGCGTTCCTGGCTCGAAAGTGGGCGCGTGAACTCGACTATCGGCTGATCAAGGAACTATGGGCGTTCACTGGATCGCGGATTGCGGTGCGTTTTGCTTACGAATGGCACGATGATTCGAAAAACTGGTTCCGCAGCTACGGCAACGAGAACTGGGAGTTCAATGAAGCGGGCTTGATGACCTTTCGGCACGCGAGCATCAACGACTTGCCGATCAATGAGTCGGAGCGGAAATACCACTGGCCGCTGGGCCGGCGTCCAGACGATCATCCGGGCTTGAGCGACCTGGGTTTTTGATTGGCGCGTGGCCGGCAGTCTCATCGATCTTCGCTGCCCCTTCATCGCTCACGAAGACGGATTGCATCGATTGACTGCCGGAATGCTACTTGCCTCGCCGCCGGTAAAAAGCCCACCATCCCGCCAGCACGGTGAAGCTCGCGACGATCGCCATCATCACCCAGAAACCGTGCTTGTTTTCGGCGAGCGGAATCCCGCCGACATTCATGCCGAAAATGCCGGCGACTATATTGATCGGCAGCGCCAGTACGGTGACCAGCGTCAGCGTGAAAAGCGTGCGATTGCTCTGCTCGTCCATACGCGCGGCGATCTCTTCCTGCAGCAGCTTGATGCGTTCGACGAGCCCGGCCAGATCGCCCAGCACCAGCGAAAATTCCTCGGTGGCATCGCGCAGATCCTGCAGGTCGAGCGTTTCCAGCCAGTGCGGCGGCCGTGCCAGCAACCGGAAAATCGACCCAGGTTCGGGCGCGAGCAAACGCTGCAAGCGCACGAGCACACGCCGCGACGCACCGAGTTCAGAGCGGGTGGCGGGAGAGCGCATCGAGAGAAAACGGTCTTCTATCTGGTCGATATCAATGCTCGTGCGCCGCACGATCTGCACAAGCAGATCGGCCTGGTCACGCAGCAGATGAATGAGCAACTCGGCTGTCGACCTGAAGACCTCTCCGCTGCGTACGGATTCCCGCAGCGTATCGATGGAGCGCAGCGGTTTTAGCCGCGCGGTGACGAGCAGTTTTTCGCGGGTGTAGACCCATAACGTCGCGATCTCGGACGGCGTTATGTCGAAATTGAACATCACGTCGTTGATGACGGCGAGCAGCGCGCCTTCCTGATGTTCGATCCGCGTGGAATGCGAGCCTTCGCGCAGGGTTTCGAAGAAGGCGTCCGGCAGGTCGAGCTGCGTGCGCATCCAGCGTTCGCTTGCGCCGTTCGCCAGGTCGAAGTGCAGCCAGACAAAATCGTTTACCGCACGTTCTGCGCTGGATTGCGCCAGCCACTCCAGCGCACCGGAGGAGTCGATCGGAACGCCGGCCGAGTCTGGCACGAAATGAAAGCCGCACACGATGCCGGAAAAATCGGAGGCGTAGGGCAGGGCAGTGGTCATCGGCAATTGAAAGGTAATTTGGAGTTCGATTGTCCCCGCCGCACAACTGGAATCAAACGACGGTCGCCCGGATTTGCGTTACTGTTGGAGAAATGCCGCGTGTCATTGGAAATACTTTTGGCTGTCACGCCTTCTGGGTAGACTCGCGCGGCGCGAGAAGGCTGTCAGGCGTAGCCCGACCCTTTTCGCCTCATCGGGGACACATATGGAAGATCGCGTCGAGCAGGACGAACCTACGCAAACCACGGCAGATGGACTGACGCGGCTCGCGACGAGCATCGTCGAATTGCTGGGCGAGCAGGCTATCGACAGCCGTCTGGGTAACAAATTGCTGAAGCGGCTGGAAAAGGAAGCGAAGCTGGTGGCGGAATCCGGGCCGCAGCCGCTGAACAAGACGCAAAAGCGCACCTTGCGCGACGCGCTGGACGGACTCGAACGCGCGCTGAATCAGGTCGATGCGAATTTGCTGGTATCGGCGAATGCAAAACTACGCTCGACGGACGAATCTCCCGGCAAAAAGATCAAAACCAAAGCCTGAAGCGCGGCCAGTGCGCTGTCCGGGCAAGCCGTCGAGGCGCCGGTTTTAAGTGCGTCAGGCTTTATCGGACAAGAGAGCTGGCGGTTTTTTCATTACGCCGACGCAAGCCGCTCGCAAGATGTGCCCAGCATGGCGCGGAAAATGCTGGTTTTGCTGCACATGCATAATTCTGAGCGGCCATGGTTTCAGTCTCCTCTACCCCAAGCTGCGTGTTGTGGACCAACCGCAACGTTGACGCCGACGCCGAGCGCTGGCGAATCCTGGTTGTCGACGACAACGCTGCCAGCGCCGAAGGCCTGGCCGCGGCGCTGAACGCGGACGGTTGCGACGCGCGTTATGTACTGAGCGGCGTGGACGCGCTGCAGGCTATTGATGGCTGGGTGCCGCACGTCGTGGTACTCGACATCAGCATGCCGGAGCACGACGGTTTTGCGACCGCGCGGGTTCTGCGCCGGATTTCTCCCACTCGAAATGCCGGAATCATTGCGTTTACGGCGCTGGGAGAGGATTACGTGCGCTCGAAAGGCCTGCACGCAGGGTTCGACGGCTACTGCCAGAAGGGCAACGCGCCCGGTGTGCTGGTGGACCTGATCAGCCGGCTCGTCCAGGTTCATTGATTGCCTGATCGAAGATTAGTTGGCTTCGACAGGTTTCGACCCCCAAAAAATCTTGCTTGCCCCAACTTCCGCGTGAGCCTTTTGCAGGCCCGCGCGCGCCGTTTTTAGCCGATGCGGACGCCACCCCATTATTGGTCTATCCCGAAAAGTGTATTGAAGTTTATGGGGATAAAAAACCGATAGTAGGGGTATACACTGCATTTCATCGACGAAGCAGCCCCCGACGCAAAGTTTGATCGCTGCGACGCCATATGAACCAGTCGAACGTCCCAACGTATATCGGAGCTCATCATGAAAAAGAATCTTCTCGCATCGTTACTTATCGCCGCTACCGCTTCTATCGCTGTTCCGGCATTTGCCAGCGGCTACGGCCCGGCACCTTCGTATCGTCCGCAGGTTGGCGCACCGGCTTCGCAACAAGGTATGAACGTGCAAACTATCGCTGCTCAAAACAACAACGCTGACGTGAACGCCTACGGTGGCGCGAAGACGACGGTGTCGCAATCGGGTTCGAGCAACGATCGCACCAGCAAGTCGCAAGCTGTTTTCTTCGGTCAGTAATTTTCGAGCTCCTACGCGCACGGCCGGCAGTACGCGTGCCGTCGTGAACGCGCCAAGCTTGATGACCGGGTAACGCACAAACGCCCGCTGAACGAAAGTTCAGCGGGCGTTTGTGTTTGCGAGCGAAGCGTGAAGCGTGGAGAAAGACCGCTTCAGGTGCCCGTCAGCTTGAGCGCATCGCGCATCACGGTCGCCAGTTCCCCCGCGGCGAACTTGGCGACGTAAGCGTTGGCGCCCACCTTGCGCACGTGCTCCTCGTTTGCAGACCCCGACAGCGACGAGTGGATCACAACGGGAATCGCCTGCATTCCGGCGTTCGCCTTGATGCGGCGCGTCAGCGTGAACCCGTCCATTTCCGGCATTTCCAGATCGGTCAGCACGAGCGCGATTTCGTCGGCGGCACAACCGCCGTGCTTTTCCGCCTTGCGCTGCAAGTCTTCCAGCACATTCCACGCTTCCTGGCCGCTTTTGGTCATGATGAACGACACGCCCATCGCGTTCAGGCTTTGCGCGATCAGGCTGCGAGCGACACCGGAATCATCTGCAGCCAGCACTTTGGTGCCGGGTTTCAGAATCAGCCGGCCGGTACTCGATTCGTCGATTTCCACTTCCGTCGAGGGCAAGACGTCGCGCAGAATCTGTTCGACGTCAAGCACTTGCGCGAGCCGCGAGCCGTCCACGTTGCCATCGAGGCGCGCGAAACTCGTCACGGTCCCCCCGCTCGAATGCGATTCCGCCGACAAAACCTGATTCCATTCCAGCCGCACGATGTCGTCGACTTCCTCGACGGCGAAACCTTGCGTCGTGCGCGCGAATTCCGTAACCAGCAGGATCTTCGGACCGTTTTTCGGCCGGCAGCCCGTGACTTTCGCCAGGTCGATCACAGGGATGATCTGACCGCGGATATCGGCTACGCCGAGAATCTCCTCGTTTGCGCCGGCGACCATGGTGATCGTTGGCATCGCGAGGATTTCGCGCACTTTGAACACGTTGATACCGTATAGCTCGCGTTGTTCGGAGTCCGGTGCTTCGCCCAGGCGGAACAGGAGCAGTTCGAACATGTTGTTGCCGGCGAGTCGAACCCGCTGTTCGATATCGTGTTGTGAACTGCTCAAGGTGGTTCTCCTGATCGATTTATGCCGGGCTTCTTAGTAGCCGGTTCCTGATTAGCGGCGCGGCGTCGGGAAACTGAAGCATTTTTCGATGCTTTATGACGGGACCGTTTCAGGCCGGGTCCGTCACACATCCGGCGGCATCGGGATAGACCCTCAGACGCGTAAAAAGCAGTGTTTTCCAGCGTTCACGCAGCAGGCGTCTGGCCTATACTTTTTGAATGGGCTGGGTAATGCGGATGTAAGGCACAGGAACGCCCGCCAGCCGGCAGGCGTCGCGCGGTTCAACGGAGGCGTTCGATGGCAACAGTCGCACAAGTTCTTAATTCGAAATCCGATCACACCGTCTTTACGATCGCCGACACGGCATCGGTCTACGAGGCCATCGCGATGATGGCGGAGAAGTACATTGGCGCGCTGATCGTGACCCACGGCGAAGAGATCGTCGGCATCGTGACCGAGCGCGACTACGCGCGCAAAGTCGTGCTGATGGACCGTGTTTCGCGGCAGACGCCGGTGCGCGAGATCATGACGGCGCAGGTGCGTTTCGTGCGGCCGGACCAGACCACGGACGACTGCATGGCGTTAATGACCGAGCGGCGCATGCGGCATTTGCCTGTGATCGATGGAGAGAAGCTGGTGGGAATGATTTCAATCGGCGACCTGGTGAAAAATATTATCTCCGAGCAGCAGTTCACGATTCATCAGCTCGAGGGATATATACGAGGCGAGCACGTGTAGCTCGCCCGGGAGGGACGCAACGCGGCGTAGGAACGCCGCGTTGTGTTTTTTGTTGTTTGTGTTTTTGTTTGTGCCGCTGCGTGTGCATCGCGCCAATGCAGCGGGTGTCAACTCGTGTTGTTCAAAGTCCTTCCTCTTTTAAGGCTCCAGCGCGCGTCCCCGCATCGCGTTCGTTCGGCCAATCAATCTGTAAGCTGATTGTTATAATTGTCAGGTACTGCGCATGGGCCTGACTTCGATGCGCCCGATTCATCGCCGAGTAACACTCAATCCGACCTGAGAGGAGCGCTATTAGTGAAGCCCGCCGAGCTTTTCACGTCATCTTCGGTTGCCGGTTCCAGTGGCCATGCGCCACGCACCATCGCTGCCGATGCACCGTTTTTTATCGTGATGAACGCGGGCTCGGGGCGCAAGCAAAGCGACGAAACACGTGCGGCACTGGAAGAGACACTGGGCCGGGCCGGGCGCAAGTTTGAGATTCGCGTAGTCGCGGAACCTTCCCAGCTTGCCGATACCGCCCGCCAAGCCGTGCGCGACGCGAAAGCGCAAAACGGCGTGGTGGTCGGTGCAGGCGGCGACGGCACGCTGTGTGCGGTGGCGCAAGCGGTGCTCGGCAGCGGGTGTGCTTTCGCCGTGCTGCCGAGTGGTACGTTCAACTACTTCAGCCGCGACCACGGCATCTCCGCCGATCCGGCCGAATCGATTCCTTTGCTGCTCACCGCGCGAGCGTTTCCGGTGCAGGTCGGCTTCGTCAATGACCGCATGTTCCTCGTCAACGCGAGTCTCGGTTTGTATCCGAAGCTGCTGGAAGACCGCGAGATCTACAAGCGGCAATTTGGCCGCAGCCGCCTGATCGCGCTCTGGTCCGCAGCCATGACGCTGCTGCGCCCGCACCGTCAATTGCGCCTGCACATCGAGCACGATGGCACAATGCAAGAGGTCCGGACTTCAACGCTCTTTGTCGGCAACAATCGCTTGCAGCTTGAACAAATCGGCATGGCGGAAGCGCCGCTGCTGGAACGCGGTTTGCTCGCCGCCATCGCACCGCGGGCAATCGGGCGGCTTGCGCAACTCGTCCTCACGTTGCGGGGCGCGGCGGGCAGGATGAGCGACGCGGACAACGTGATCAGCTTCGCGTTCAAGCGCATCACGGTGACGCGTGCGTCGAAGCGCAGCCGGCCCGTCAAGGTAGCCACCGATGGCGAAATAACCTGGCTCAACATGCCGCTCGAATTTCGTGTCGCCCCGGAGCCGCTATTCCTGCTCAAGCCCGAGGCCGAAGTGGCCAACGCAAATCGCTCATGACCCTGTTGCTCCAGATTTCAGATCCGCACTTTGGCACCGAACAACCGCCGGTCGTGGAAGCATTGCTGCGTCTCGCCACTACCCTGCGGCCCGACCTCGTGGTGATGTCCGGCGACATCACACAGCGCGCACGGCGTACGCAATTCAATGCAGCGCGCGCGTTTGTTGACCGATTCGATGCGACGCCGTTTGTTGTCGTGCCGGGCAATCATGACATTCCGCTCTACAATCTTTTCGCCCGTGTGGCGCATCCCTATGCGAACCATCGCCGTGTGTTCGGTTACGATCTCGAACCCGTGTTCGAATCGGCGGAGTTGCTGGTGATCGGCGTCAATTCGACGCGGGCGTATCGTCATAAGGATGGCGAAGTATCGGTGCAGCAGGTCGAGCGCGTGGGACGCCGGCTCGAACGCGCCACGCCGCAGCAATTGCGCGTTGTCGTGACACATCAGCCGGTGGTGGCTGCACGCGCCAATGACATCAGGAACCTGTTGCACGGCCGCGAACATGCGATCGAACGCTGGTCGCAGGCGGGCGCGGACCTGATCCTGGGCGGCCATATTCATCTCCCTTATGTTTCACCCCTGCACGTTGCGTACAAGGACCTGCCGCGTCAGATGTGGGCGGTGCAGGCGGGGACGTCGTTGTCCTCGCGCGTGCGTGGCGCCGTGCCCAATTCGGTGAATGTGATCTACTACGACGCATCGCGTACGGACGCGCGCCACGTGAGCGTTGCGCGCTGGGATTTCAACCAGGCGCGCGCATCGTTTGAATCTGTCGTGCAACACGAACTGGACTTGGATACTCAGTCACTCAAGACTTCTTTAGCGACGGTTTTATGAAACAGATTGACGAGCCGTACGCCGGTTTGGTTAGCGTGGCGTATCTGGCGGGCGAGCACGCAGTTTTGTTGTTTGCGGTGTCGCTGGTTCTTGTGATGGTCGTGGTACTCAGTGTCTGGGGGATCGTGCATCGCTATGGTATGCCACGCGAAGAAGGCGGTCCGTCGCACAAGGTTCTGCTGGTTATTCACCTCGCGGTGAGCTTTGGCGTCATCGTTGGAGCGGGTGCGTTGTTCGCCGCAATTGCCGACGAAATCGGCGTAGGCGAAACACTTGGCCGTGTCGATCAGGCTTTTGCCGACGGCATCGCGAGCGCTGTTCCAATCGGCATGATCCGGACGTTCGCGCTGATCACGCATCTCGGCGATGCATGGCTGCTCGGCATCTGGTGCGTGCTCGGCGCAGCCATCCTGACGGTGCAGCGAAAGTACGCGCTCGCCCTTGGTTTTGTGCTCGCAATAGTCGGCAACGGCCTGCTCAACAACACCTTGAAGCATGTCTTCGAACGTGTGCGTCCAGTGCATGATCAATCGATCGCCACCGCCAGCGGATGGAGTTTTCCAAGTGGCCATTCATCGGGCTCTCTCGTCACGTACGGCATCATTGCGTATGTGCTGGTGCGCGTCTTGCCGGAAGGCTGGCGCTTGCCGACAGTCATCGCTGCCACGGTCATTGCGTTCACGACCGCGAGCAGCCGCGTATTTTTGCGCGTGCACTTTGCGAGCGACGTGCTGGCGGGCTTTGCGTTGGGAACGCTCTGGCTGGTGGCGTGTATCTTGAGCATCGAATTGACGCGCAGGTACTGGCCTTCGCGGCGTCAGGCCTGAGGGTGGATCGACAGTTCGGGAAAGCCGGTGCGGGGATCGAACTCGCGTGAGAAGCGGAAGCCGGCCAGGCGAACGAGCAGGATTTCCGCCGTCGTTCGCACGATGCAACCCGCCGATACATGGCCGCCGGACACGTGGCCTTGGGCATCGGAGACGGCCATGTGGAGATGCGCGCCGTCGGCAGCAAGAGAACCTGCGAGCGTGAGGATTTCGAGGTCGCCTGTGAGCCGGGTTGGTTGATCGAGACCGGCATAGCGAAGGTTCGCAACGCTCAGGCTGCCGATGCCCTGCATCACGAACGCAGCGCCAATCGGACTGTCCCGCGCAATGGCTTCAAGCGCGCCGCGCAAGTCGTCGCCCGGAACAAGACGCACGGGAAGTGTTTGCATAAGTGAATGTCCACGGGGTACGCGATGCTTCAATGATGGCATGATGATCCCGGTTCACGCAAAGCCCCCTGAATTCATGCACTCAAACTGACATTTCCCATGACGACAGAACTTCACATCCTCGCCTGGGCGCTTGTTCTCGCCCTGATTCAGGTGCTGCTGCCATCGGTGATTCGAAGCCGCGAGACGGGCCTTGGTCACAATGGCGGTCCCCGGGACCAACCCGGACCGCCAGTCGGCAAGCTGACCGGCCGGCTGATGCGTGCGCAGAGCAACCTGTTCGAGACCTTGCCCGTGTTCGCCATCGCCATCCTGATTGCGCATCTGACTGGCCGCGAAGGCACGCTGACGCTGTGGGGCGCGTGGTTGTACATCATCGCGCGCGTGGTCTACCTGCCCTTGTATGCGGCCGGGGTTCCGTTCCTGCGCTCGCTCGTATGGCTCGTGTCGCTCTTCGGTATCCTTCTCGTCCTCGTTCCTATCATCTGAAACCGGAGTCCAGTCAATGACCGCTTTGCTTGCCACGATCGACGTGGAAACCGCGCCGAATCCCGAGTTCGCCGTGATCCTGATGCACGGCCTGGGCGCCGATGCCAATGACTTCATTCCGCTCGTGCCCGAGCTGCGTCTGGGCGATTTGCCGGGCGTGCGCTTTGTTTTTCCGAATGCCCCCGAAATGCCTGTGACCGGCAACAACGGTTATGTGATGCGGGCGTGGTACGACATCTTGTCGTTCGAAGGCGTCAACCGCCGCGTTGATGAAGGCGGGTTGAAGGTATCGTGCGAGCGGATTCGCGAACTGATCGCGCGTGAGAACGAGCGCGGTATTCCGACCTCGAAGATATTCCTGGCGGGATTCTCGCAAGGCGGAGCGATGACTTACACGGCCGGGCTCACGCACCCCGAGAAACTGGCGGGACTCATCGTACTGTCCGGTTACGTGCCGTCGCCTGCTTTGATCGATGCGGCGTTCAGCGAGGCGAACCGCGACACGCCGATCTTCGCCGCGCACGGCACGCAGGATCCGGTGTTACCGATCGAGCTGGCCACCCAGGGCCGCGACTTTGCGCTTGCGCATGGCTGCAAGCTGGAGTGGCATACGTACCCGATGCAGCACTCGGTTTGCGCCGAGGAAGTCGAGGCCTTGCGAGTGTGGCTGGGCGACAAGCTGCGCGGTTAAAATGCCTTGAACAAGGTGTTTTTGTACAACTCGAGCATGCCTGGGGCATCCACGCCAATGCAGACCGACTGCGCCGGACGTTCGTCCCAGTCCGGCGCGGGAACGCGCATGGTCGAGGGTTTTTGTATCGTCTGACCGGTCGCGATACCGCTGGTCAGAACGCGCACCGGACCCTTGCGCACGGTATAGAGATGCGGAGCCAGCACGTACGCCACCGCCGACGCATCATGGACGTAGATGCCTTCAAGTCCGGCGCTGTCATGATGGAACTGCGCGTAATGACGCGACACGTCCCACACGAAACGGCCGGCGTCGCCCGCGCCATCGCGAATCGTTGCAAGCCATTCGTTTGGCATGATCGTGTCTTGCGTGACGTCGAGGCCAACCAGTGTCACCGGCCACGCAGCGCCGAGCACGATATCCGCTGCATCGGGATCGCACATGATGTTGGCTTCGGCGGCGGGCGACACGTTGCCGAGCACGCCCGCGATGCCAAATGCACCGCCCATGATGACGACTTGCTTCACTAGCCGGGCGATGTCCGGGCCGGCTTCCAGCGCATGCGCAAGATTCGTCAGCGGACCGACCGCGATCAGCGTCACTTCGCCGGGATGTGCGCGCACTGTATCGACGATGAACTCATGTGCCGGGCGCGCGTCGAGCGAAGTATCGGCGGGTTCGCTCAGTTCGATATTGCCGAGACCGTTGTCGCCGTGGATCCAGCCGAGCGGTGCAGGCGGCGCGCGATGCAACGGCGCTGCCGCACCACGCGCCACCGGCACGCCGGGCGCAAAACGCGAGCGCAGATAGACCGCGTTGGCCGTGGTCGTATCGATGGTCGCGTTGCCGAACACGCTCGTGATGCCAAGCAGTTCGATCTCGGGATGCAGCGCCTGGAACACTAGCGCCATGGCGTCATCGACACCGGGATCCGTGTCGTAGATAACCTTATGGATTGTCATAGGTAGAACGCGTCCGGGAGTTGTTCGCGGGCGGTAGTGTCGCGGATCGCGCCATTCAGATTGCCGAGGCGAATAGTCAACTCGGGGCCGCCCAGTTCAATGATTACCTGACGGCACGCGCCGCAGGGCGCGATGGGTCCATCCGTGTCGCCGATCACCGCAAGTGCCGCGAACTGGTCACGCGCGTAACCCGCGGCGATCGCGCTGAAAAACGCCGTACGTTCAGCGCAATTGCACAATCCATACGACGCATTCTCGACGTTGCAGCCATCGAAAACGCGGCCGTCTTTCGTGAGCAAGGCGGCGCCGACCTTGAACCTGGAATAGGGGGCGTAGGCGTGTTCGCGTGCGTTCTTCGCGCGTTCGAGCAACTGCTCCATCGTCATGATCTTCTCCTTAATTCAGCGTCAGGAACATCCCCGCGATGGTCGCGCTCATCAGGTTCGAGAGTGTGGCCGCGAGCACGACGCGCAGGCCGTAGCGCGCCACTTCCGAGCGCCGCTCGGGCGCGACCGCACTGAAGCCGCCGGTCAGCACGGCGATCGACGAGAAATTTGCGAAACCGCACAGAGCGAACGACAAGATCGCTATGGTACGCGGATCGAGCACCTGCAATCCAGCCGCGGCGACGCTGGCGGAGTCCTTCAAGTACGGGGACAGCGACGCGTAGGCCACGAACTCGTTGAGGATAAGTTTCTGACCGAGGAAGTTGCCGGCGAGCGTGGCCTGATCCCACGGCACGCCGATCAGATACGCGAGCGGTGCGAACACGGCGCCGAGCACGGATTGCATAGACAAATTGGGGTCGCCGAACCATCCGCCGATGCCGCCCACAATACCGTTAAGTAACGCGATCAGGCTGACGAACGCGATCAGCATGGCGCCGACCATGACCGCGATCTTCAGGCCGACGGTCGCACCGGAACTCGCTGCTTCGATCACATTCGCCGGGCGTTTTTCGTCGAAGTTCAGGTTATCGAGCGTGACACGGCTGGCTTCGGTTGAAGGATGGATGATCTTGGCGAACAGCAGTCCACCCGGCACTGCCATGAACGACGCAGCGAGCAGGTATTCCACCTTCACGCCGAGGCCCGCATAACCCGCGAGTACCGAACCCGCGACTGCCGCCATGCCGCTCGACATCACGGCGAACAGTTCCGCGCTTGTCATGTTGCGCGCGAACGGCTTCACGACCGCGGGCATTTCGCTCTGGCCGAGGAAGATGGTGGTGACCGCCGAGAACGATTCGATCTTCGACACTCCGAGCAGCTTCTGGAAGATCGTGCCAAGCACACTCACGATCCAGCGCATGATGCCGAGGTAGTAGAGCACCGAGATCAATGCGGTCACGAAGATGATAGCGGGCAGCACGCGTACGGCGAAGACGAAGCCGCCGTTGCCGAAGAGTTCGAACATCTTCGATTGAACGAGGCCGCCGAACAGGAATTCGATTCCTGCGTTGCCGTAGCCGAGCACGTGATTGATGCCCGCTGCTGCGGCCGAGGGCACGCTTTTGCCGATGGGCACGAACAGGATGAATGCGCCGATGCCGACCTGCGCCAGCAGCGCGGGTAAGACGGTGCGCAGGCGAATGCCGCGGCGATTGGTAGAGAAGATGAAAGCGATGAGCAGCAGTACGGCGATGCCTAGCAGGTTGCGTACGATCAGGGCCATGTCTCTTGATTCATGTTTATCAGAGGAATGGCCGGATGCTACGCCATGTGTGGGGTTTAGAGAATAGGGCGGCCGATTGCGCCTGCCGCCGCCTGTAGAACCTCTACGCGAACAGCTCGACTACCGGCCAGTTGCGCTCAGCAGCAATCACCCGCAATTTCGCATCGGGATTCGTTGCAACAGGATGCGTGACACGCTCCATCAAGGGCACGTCGTTGACGGAATCGCTATAGAAATAGCTCGCCTCGAAGTCGTCCAGCTTCAATCCCTGCGATGCAAGCCATTGCTCGGTCCGCACGATCTTGCCTTCACGGAAGGTCACCACGCCCACCGAGCGACCGGTATAACGCCCGAGCGGATCGTCACCTTCAGTGCCCAGTTCGATGGCCAGCAGATGCTCGACGCCAAGAGCCTTCGCGATAGGTGCCGTAATGAACGCGTTAGTCGCGGTAACAATGCAGCACAAGTGCCCCGCGTCGAGATGGTGGCGCAGCAGCGCAAGCGCTTCAGGGCGGATGGCCGGTTCGATTACCGTCTTCATGAAGGCCACGTGCCATGTATCGAGCTGCGCGCGCGGATGACATGCGAGCGGTGCGAGCGTCAGGCCCAGATACGCGTCCATGTCGAGCGTGCCAGCTACGTATTGCTGGTAGTACGCATCGATTTCCTCCGCATGGTCCGCACTGCCCTCGAAACCAAGTGTGGCGTAGAAACGTGCCCACGACTGATCGCTATCCAGCGGCAGCAACGTGTGATCCAGATCGAACAGCGCCAGAGTACGACTCATCCGTATAGTCCTTTAATACCGGTAAAAAGTGCGCAGAACCCCACTGTCCGGCGCACGATGCGCAACCCGATTCGATCGTATAGTTAAATACCCAAAACTACAACAAAGCAAAATTGTACAACTCATTTGCGTGGCATCATGGCACGAATCGCAGTACAGTCGGAACGAACAACGGACGCGGCCTCATGTTGATTCTCTTGAATATTCTGTCGGGCGTGGCGTTGCTGGTATGGGGCACGCACATTGTCCGGACCGGCATCCTGCGGGTCTTCGGCGCCGAATTGCGGCGCGTGCTGGGACGCAGCGCGAACAGCCGCTTCAGGGCGTTCGGCGCGGGCTTGTGTGTGACAAGCCTGGTCCAGAGCAGCAACGCAACTGCCGTGCTGGCTTCGTCCTTCGCGGCGCAGGGCCTGCTGCCGCTCGCGCCCGGGCTCGCGATCATGCTTGGCGCGGACGTTGGCACGGCGCTGATGTCGCGCGTACTCACACTTGATCTCTCGTGGTTGTCGCCCATTCTGCTGCTGGGCGGTGTGATCGCGTTCCTATCGTTCAAACAGACTCGCACGGGCCAAGTGGGGCGCACGGTCATCGGGCTGGGGCTGATCCTGCTGGCGCTGCATCTGATTGTGGAAGCCGCGCAGCCCGTGATGCAGGGCGAAGGCGTGAAGGTCATGTTCGGGGCGCTGACGGGCGACTCCATGCTCGACACCCTGGTGGGCGCGGCCTTCGCCATGATCTCCTATTCCAGTCTCGCGGCGGTCCTGCTGACCGCGACGCTGGCGTCGTCGGGCGTGATTTCGCTGAAGGTGGCCGTTTGCCTGGTGATTGGTGCGAACCTGGGCAGCGGCCTGCTTGCCGTGATCGGCACGCTGGGACAAAACCCGGCCGGCCGGCGCCTCGCACTCGGCAACGTCCTGTTCAAGCTGGCCGGCGCATTGATCGTGCTGCCGTTCGCTCCGTGGATCGCGCAAGGAATTGGCGCGTTGATCCCGTATCCACGCGAGTCGGTCATCACGTTCCATCTTGTCTACAACATGGTGCGATGCGTCGCGTGCATGCCGCTGATCGATCTCGTCTCGCGCCTGTGTTACCGCGTGTTGCCGGACCGGCCCGAAGCGAACCCGGAATTGCGGCCGCTCTATCTCGATCCCGTCGCGCTCACCACGCCCACTCTGGCGCTGGCGAATGCCGCGCGCGAAGCGCTGCGGATCGGCGACATCATCCGCACAATGCTCGACAACCTGATCGAGCTGATGCGTGCCAACGATCCGGCCAAGGCGCGCTCGACCATCCGCATGGACGACGACGTCGATCAGTTATATACCGCCGTGAAGACCTATCTGGCGCGCATTTCACGGGAACAGCTCGATGAAGCGGACAGCCGCCGCTGGACCGACATCATCACCTTGACGATCAATCTGGAGCATGCCGGCGACATCATCGAGCGGGTGGTGACCAACATCCAGGAGAAGAAGATCATGCACCGGCTGGCGTTTTCGCCGGAGGGACTGGCCGAGCTGGAGGACTTGCATGCACGCGTGATCCTGACTCTGCAACTGGGCCTGAGCGTGTTTCTCAACAGCGATCTGCGCAGCGCCGAGCGCCTGCTGGCAGAGAAGGAAAGGTTCCGCGATCTCGAACGCAGTTATTCATATGCGCACCTGGACCGGCTGGCCGGGCAGAGCGCGCGCAGCATCGAAACCAGCGCGTTGCATCTCGACATCATCAGCGACCTCAAGCGCCTCAACTCGCTGTTCTGCTCGACGGCGTACCCGGTGCTCGATGCAGCCGGTGCGTTGCGCGACACTCGGCTGCGTCGTCGTGTGCTCGACGCTACCTACGGCAACGACAGCGCTTAAACACCACGTCTCAGGCGAGAATCACCTGCGGCAGCTTTTTACGCAGCGACAGCAGCGCCGGGCCTTCGGCGCCTTTCTTGTTGGTAATAAGTGTATCCACGCGATTGATCGGGCAGAACGCAATCCTGCTGCACTGCCCGATCTTGCTGTAGTCGGCCAGGATCACCACGCGATCGGCATGCGCGACCATCGCGCGCGCCACTTCGGTTTCAGCGTGATCGAAATTGGTCGCGCCATGCCGGTGATCGATGGCGACCGGCGAGAGCAACGCGAGGTCGGCGCGGTATCGGAGAATCTCGGCTACGGTCGTGCCGCCCACCGTGGCAAATGCACGGTCGCTGATCGAGCCGCCTAGCAGGATGATCTCGTTGCTCGCGTCGGTCTTCTCGCCGGTCGCCCGCATTTTCTGCGCGACGTCGATAGAGTTGGTAATGATGGTCAGGTTAGCGAGCTTGGCCAGTTCCTCGGCAAGGATGGCGGTGGTCGTGCCGGCGTCGATGAACAAAGTTTGTCCGCTGCTCACCAGCGCGGTGGCCGCGCGTGCAATGGCGTTCTTCGACTTGACGTGCGTGTGGCTGCGTTCTGCGATCGGCGCTTCATCAGCGGGGCGCGTCACGCCGCCATGCACACGCCGCAATTCACCCAATGCTTCCAGATCCACCAGGTCGCGCCGGACCGTCTCGCGCGACACGCCGAGTTCGGCCATGATGCGTTCGGTCGACACGCGTTCAAGCGTGGCGAGCAGCGCGCGAATTCTCTGATGACGATCTTCCTGCCACATGCTGTATTCCTGAGGGTTGAGGTCGAGCTAAAACTAGTGAAAACCCCGGGCCGCCGATTCAGCGGATCTTTAAGTTCAGCAGCCCTTGAAATCTTGTGAGCGAACTATGTGTCGCCCGTGTGTCGCCAATATTAATTCTCTCCCCGCGGCTGGATGTATCGCAGATTCCAGCTGAAAGATTAACAAGAACCGGCGCTGTCGATGTTGCATTTTTTTGGATACTTGCGAATTTGGGTATTTGAACTTAGTCTCTCCGTCACACTATCGGATAGTTCCCTTCGACTGTCCGCAGTGCCTGAAAATAGTCCTGGATTGCTGTCTTTTTCACCGTCGTCATTGTTCTTAAACATTTGGCCGCCAGAGTCGCGTGCGCGCCAGATGTGAGTGCGCATTAAAACAAGTTTCGGAACCACGCAGCACGCAACTTTCCAAAAACGTAAGCACGCAGGCAGAGGATGGAAACACCATGAATCAAGACGGGTTGCGAGTGATCTCGACATTTCGCCGGGTTGGCGGCAAGGCATCCATTACGGCAGCTATCGCCGCGTTGACCGCGGTGGCGGGGCAAGCCGTGGCGGCACCGCCGGCTTCGCTCATCGCTGCTGCGAAGAAGGAAGGCCAGTTGACCACGATCGCGTTGCCGCACGACTGGTGCGGTTATGGCGCGGTGATCGAGGGCTTCAAGGCGAAGTACGGTATCCAGGTAAACGAACTGAATCCGGACGCTGGTTCGGGTGACGAAGTCGAAGCCATCAAGGCGAACAAGGGCAACACGGGGCCGCAGGCGCCGGACGTGATCGACGTCGGGTTGTCGTTTGGACCGACAGCACAAGCCGCGGGCTTGCTGCAGCCTTACAAGGTGTCGACCTGGGCGACGATTCCCGATTCGGCCAAGGAGAAGGACGGTTACTGGTACGGCGACTATTACGGCGTGTTGTCGTTCGAAGTAAACACCGACATGATTGACAAGGTCCCCGCCGACTGGCCCGACCTGCTCAAGTCCGACTATAAGAATGCCGTGGCGCTCGCGGGCGATCCGCGTTCGGCCAATCAGGCCATTCAGGCCGTGTACGCAGCCGGGTTGTCGCAGAGCAAGGGCGATGCATCGAAGGCCGGCGCTGCGGGCCTGAGCTACTTCGGTACGCTGAACAAGAATGGCAATTTCGTGCCGGTGATCGGCAAAGCGGCGTCGCTGGCGCAGGGCACCACGCCGATCGTCGTGCGCTGGGACTACAACGCGCTATCGGATCGCGATACGCTGAAGGGCAATCCGAAGGTGGCGGTGGTCGTGCCGAAGACGGGCGTAGTGGCCGGCGTCTATGTGCAGGGCATCAGTGCTTACGCACCGCATCCGAACGCGGCGAAGTTGTGGATGGAATACCTGTATTCGGACGAAGGCCAGATTGGCTGGCTTACGGGTTACTGCCATCCGATCCGCTTCAAGGACCTGGAAGCCAACAAGAAGATCCCGGCAGCGCTGCTCGCCAAGTTGCCGCCGCCGTCGGCGTACAAAAACGTGGTGTTCCCGACGCTCGACGAGCAGAACGCTTCGAAGGCGCTCATCACGAAGCAGTGGGATCAGGTGGTCGGCGCCAACGTGAAGTAACTGCTTGAAGTAGTCACACGAAGTAACGTAGTGCACGGGTAGCTGGACTTGAGGTCCGGCTACCCTTCCGGCTCGCGCTTTGTGCTTGTTCCCAGCGCCGCCTGTCAGTCAAGAGCGACATCATGAGCACTTCATCGAAGATCGCCACGCCCATGTCCGGACATGAGGAGCGCGAGGAGCAGTCGAACCCGTCGCTCGGCCCCGGCACGAAGGCGGCGCGACGCGTGTCGCCCGCGTGGAATTATCTCGGCGTCTTACCGTTTTTTGCGTTTGCCGTATTGTTCTTGCTGCTGCCTACCGCGTGGCTGATGGTCGGCGCATTCCAGGATGCGCAGGGTCATTTCACGCTGGGTAATTTCCGCGAACTGCTGCAGCCCAGTGTGCTCGATGCCTACTGGATCAGCTTCAAGGTCAGCGCGGCATCGGCACTGGGTGGCGGATTTCTCGGACTGCTGCTCGCCTGGGCCGCCGTGCAGGGCAAGTTGCCCGTGTGGATTCGTCCGACCTTGATGACGTTCTCCGGCGTGGCGTCGAACTTCGCGGGCGTACCGCTCGCATTCGCGTTCATCTGTACGCTCGGGCGCGTCGGGCTCGTCACGGTGCTGCTGAAGAAGTACGTCGGCATCAATCTGTATTCCACGGGCTTCAGCATCCTGAGCTTCACAGGGCTGACGCTGACTTATCTGTACTTCCAGATTCCCCTGATGGTTCTCATCATCACGCCCGCGCTCGACGGCCTGAAGCGCGAATGGCGCGAGGCGTGCGATTGCCTGGGCGGCAGTGCGTACCACTACTGGATGTTCGTTGCGTTGCCTGTGCTCTGGCCGAGCGTGCTCGGCGCAACACTGTTGCTGTTTGCGAACGCGTTCGGCGCTGTGGCAACGGCTTATGCGCTCACCGGCAGCTCGCTCAACATCGTGCCGATCGTGCTGTATGCGCAGATTCGCGGTGACGTGTTGCACAACGAAAATCTTGGCTATGCGCTCGCGCTAGGCATGGTGCTGGTGACGGGATTGTCCAACGGCGGTTATATCTGGCTGCGTTCGCGCGCTGAAAGGGGACGTCGATGAGCACCGTTGCCACAGTCACTCCGGACAACAAGGTTCGGGCTCAGACGCGGGCGGGCGCGTGGATCGCGATGGTGATCGGCACGCTGTACTTCCTGCTGCCGCTGTTCGCGACAGTGGAGTTCAGCCTGAAGATGCGGCGCGGTGAATACAGCTTCGACGCCTACCGCGTCGTGCTCACCGACCCGCATTTCCAGGCCTCGTTCGGCTATTCCATCATGATGGGCGTATTCGCCATCGTGCTTGGGGTGCTGCTGGTTGTTCCGACCGCCTACTGGGTGCAGTTGCGCTTGCCGAAGCTGCGTCCGTTGATCGAGTTCATCACGTTGTTGCCGCTTGTGATTCCGGCCATCGTGATCGTGTTCGGTTATCTGCATATCTACAACAGCAGTTCGTTCCTGCCGCTGACCGGCAACGAGCGCGCAACGGACTTCCTGCTGATCTGCGGTTACGTCACGCTGTGTTTGCCCTATATGTACCGATCCGTCGATGCAGGCCTGCGTGCCGTCGATGTCCGCTCGCTCACCGAAGCAGCCGAATGCCTCGGGGCGAACTGGCCGACCATCCTCTTCAAGATCATCTTTCCGAATGTTCGCTCAGGGATCTTGTCGGGTGCGTTCCTGACTTTCGCGGTGGTGATCGGCGAATTCACGCTGGCGAGCCTGCTCAACCGTCCGGCGTTCGGACCGTATCTGCAACTGATCGGTGCGAACCGGGCGTATGAACCCTCGGCGCTCGCGATCATCGCGTTCGCTATCACGTGGGCCTCGATGGGGCTTATTCAGGTCTTCGGCTCGGCGCGCTCTCTCGCCGGACAAAAAATTTAAAGGGCAGGCTTGTCATGGCACTTCTCGAGATCGAAAACCTTTCCAAGACTTTCGGCACGAATACCGTGCTGCATCAGTTCGATATGCAGATCGAACGCGGCGAATTCATCACTTTTCTCGGGCCCTCGGGTTGCGGCAAGACGACGGTGCTGCGAATGATTGCCGGCTTCGAAACGCCCACGCGCGGCACGATCAAGCTCGGCGGCCGCGACGTGACCCATGTACGTACGCGGCAACGCAAGGTCGGCATGGTGTTCCAGTCGTATGCGCTGTTTCCGAACATGACGGTGGCGGACAACATTGGCTTCGGACTGAAGGTGTTGGGGCGGCCGCAGGCGGAGATCAAGGCGCGGGTGGAGGAAATGCTCGCGTTGATCAAGCTGCCCAAGCTCGCGGACCGGTATCCGTGGCAAATGTCGGGCGGCCAGCAGCAGCGCGTGGCGCTGGCGCGTGCGTTGGCCAGCAAACCACAGGTGCTGCTGCTCGACGAACCGCTGTCCGCCCTCGATGCCAAGATACGCGTTTCCTTGCGCGAAGATATCCGCAACCTGCAGCGCGAGCTTGGCATTACATCGATTTTCGTCACGCACGATCAGGAAGAGGCGCTGTCGATTTCCGACCGTATCGTGGTGATGAACGAAGGGCGCGTGGAGCAGATCGGGACGCCGTCGGAGATTTATA
Source organism: Caballeronia sp. SEWSISQ10-4 2 (assembly GCF_030464885.1). Taxonomy (GTDB): domain Bacteria; phylum Pseudomonadota; class Gammaproteobacteria; order Burkholderiales; family Burkholderiaceae; genus Caballeronia. The sequence goes on from NZ_JALPRJ010000007.1 coordinate 69,321, forward strand.
ACTTTCCGCGCACACGCTTCGTGGCGTCGTTTGTCGGCACGTTGAACCTGTTGTCGGGGCAGGTGGTGGACCCGGCGAGCGGGAAGATCGTGGTCGGTGGCCAGGAGTTGCGGACCTCGCACGCACTCAATTCCAGCGACGCCGGCAAGCTGCGCATGCTTGCCGTCCGGCCGGAAGCGATCGTATTGGAGGCGCCGGCGAACGGACGCAATACGCTCGCGGCGACTGTTGAGGAGGTCAACTTCCTCGGCGCGGTGGTGCGGATCAGGACACGCGTGGATGAGTCCGTGATTTCACTCGATGTATTCAACGACCCGAATCGACGATTGCCGGAGCGGGGACAACCCGTGGCGCTCGGGTTCTCGCATGAGAATCTGCTGGTGCTGGAAGAGGGTGCCTGATCGTTAATTAACGGTAGGTAGGCGCACTGTTTCAGAGAAGGCCGCTTGCGCATTGTGCAAGCGGCTTTTTCTTCGCCCCGCGATCGGGGCCGTATCTTCAAAGCATTACTTTCTGTGGCTACAAAAAGTAATTGCCCTCAAACATTTTTGCATCTACAATAAGTAGATGGAAATTGCATTCGATCGCGTGAAAGACGCCGCCAACTTGCAAAAGCACGGCGTCTCGCTGGCGGATGCAGTTCATCTTGACTGGTCGAGCCTGTTGATTGCGACCGATACACGCCGCGATTACGGCGAAGATCGTGACAAGGGCTTTGGAGTTATCGGCGGCCGGTTGTACCTCGTGGCGTTCACACCCCGTGACGACACCATGCGGGTTATCAGCTTCCGAAAAGCAAATAACCGGGCGATACACGACTATGAGCAAAACTAAACTAAGGCGGAACACGCCGGAAGAAGAAGCCGCGATCAATCGCGGTATCGCTGCCGATCCCGACACCGCGGCACTGTCAACGCAAGAAATGAAGGCGCTGCGTCCCTTCCCCGAGGTGATGGCCGAACGCCGCATGGGCCGGCCCCCGAAAGAGCATCGGAAAGAGCAGGTCAGCGTGCGTTACGACGCGGATGTGATTGCCGCTTTTCGCGCGACCGGTGAAGGGTGGCAAACGCGGATGAACAACGCGCTGCGCACTTATCTGAGCGAGCATCCGTTGCAGGCGGCTTGAACACAATGACCGGCGCGTCAGTTCGAAAGGGGCGGGCGAGACCGGTCGCCTCTCTTCATCGCTTGCAAACCGGCAAATCAAACACAGCGCCGGAACACCCCTTGTTTTTCCTGGCGGCGCTGCCGTTCAAGAATCCGTCCCAAATCTGTTCCAAATCCGTTCCAAACGCGACACACTCTCCGCCTTCGTCTCAAAATGTTAAGGTAGTGCTCGGTTTATTTTGAGACGGACAGCAAAAGCGTGATTTTCACCAGCCATTCCAGGGTTTTAGGCGTTTCCCTCGCCGCATCGATTCTTCTCTTCAGCGCCTGTGCACCCTTGCCGCCGGACGGCAGCGCCGGCAACTCGCTGCCGGGCGCGGCCACCGCGTCCGTGGCGGCCGCCAAACCTCAGCCTGCCTCGAAACGCTCCGCGCAAGCCAATGCTTCCGGCGTTCCCGGCGAACAGCGCATTGATGTCGGCGGCGCTAATGGTTACCACACCGTGGTCACCATGACCCCGCCGAAGCAGGTATGCGATCTCGACGCCTTCGCAGACGGTGTCCAGTACGGTTATGCCTACACGTGGAATCGTCTCGTGATGGAAAAGGCGCGCGATGGCGGCAAGACCGCCACTCCGCCGCAGCAGCAGTTCGATCCCTCCACCATCCGGCTACAGGATGAGCAGTACAAGATCGTGTGGAACGGCGATCAGCGGGTGAACGCGTGTGCGTCGGATGGATATCTCATCGGGCGGATCGTGGGCACACACCGGGCTTACACCGACTTGAAGGGCGGCGCGAGTTGATCCCGCCCCGCGGCGTTTAGTCGCACTTGTGGGCGTCGGCAACATACGCGGACGCGCTGATGATATCGCCGTAGATCGTATATCCCGTGCCGGTCGCCGACGGTTCCGCATCGATCATCAGCATGGTTTGCCCGTTCGCGCCGTGTACGGTGATGACGTCGCCGTCTGCGCTCGGCGAGTATTCGGCGATCTTCAGCGGCCGCGCGGCCCATTTCGCTTTCACGCAAGCGACGAACGGCAGCGTGGTGAGATGCGACGTTCCCGAGCCGACCGGCACTGTCTTGATCAGCGAATCGGATTGTGTCGTGCAGGCGCTCAAGGCGAGGACGGCGACGGTAAGTGTCACGGCTGCCGCTGCGAGGCGTTGCTTTTTCATACGGTAGAACCTTTTTATCGATGATAAATGCGGCGCCCGAAGGCGTGCATCGGAGCCAAGATGCTAACCGCTCGCCCGTTCTGGTGTGAAGGAAACGACCGAAACCGGTAAGAAACGCCCGCCGCGCCCCTCCCGAACGGCTAGACTCCCAGACTTTTCTTAAGTCCCGTCAACCTAGGCCGTTATACAGCCGTTGCTAACCGTAACGTTCTGTTCAGGAATTTGAAATCTGAATGAACGCCGGATACACGCGATACGGTCCGGCATTTGCCGATCAGAACCAAGAACCAACAAAAACGCTAAAAGGGCCGAAAGGCCGGAAAGCGTTGGAGCAAGTCCGGTAATCCGCATGTCTCGCAGAAATATTGTTCATTCAGTCTCTTTGCTGGAACCGCTGCTTCGTGTGCCGAAGTCGTGGCGGCTGCAGCGTTTCACCGCGCCAGTCCTCGCGATGGTCGTGTGCGGGCTGCTGCTAGTGGTTTTCCAGCATCTGTCCCACGCCGTCGACTATAAAACGGTCGTTCACCAATTACGTGCGCTTCCTTTCGAGGCGTGGGCTGGTGCGCTCCTCGCCACCGCGCTGAGCTACGCGGCGCTGGTCGGCCGGGACGCCGTCGGCTTGCGCTACCTCGAAGCCAAAGTGCCGCATTCCGTGCTGTGGGTCGGGGCGACGGTCGCGTCCGCGCTTGGCAACGCAACGGGCTTCGGAGCGCTGACAGGGGGCGCCGTACGCTGCCGCGTATATGGCGTAGCGGGCGTCACGCCCGCGCAGGTCGGCCGCCTGACCGTGTTCACGAGCGTGACGCTGGCGCTCGCACTGGCGCTGATGACGGCCGTCGGCATGGTGTGCGCCGCCGACACCCTCGCCGCCATGCTGCATGCATCGCCGGACATCCTGCGATGGAGCGGCGGCGCGATCCTGGCCGGATTCGCCGTGATGATCGCGCTGTGCGGCGCCGCGCCCAGAACCCTGCAAGGGCGGTGGCGTTGGCTCGTCGTCACGATTCCGGCGCGTCGCGATCTGGTCGCACAACTCGTGCTTGCCGCGCTCGACGTGTTTGCCGCCGCGCTCGCGCTGTGGGCCGTACTGCCGCATGCCCAGGTGGGTTTCGGTGAATTTCTCACGGTGTTTTCGGCGGCCATGCTGCTTGGCATGATCGGTCATACGCCCGGCGGCGTCGGCGTGTTCGAGGCCGCGATGGTGTTTGCGCTCGGCGGCAGCGTCAAGACGCCCGAGATGCTGGCGGCGCTGCTCGCGTATCGCGCGATCTATTTTGGTCTGCCGCTGATCGTGGCCACGTTCGTGCTGGCGGCGTTCGAAGGCCGGGCGCTCAAGGGGCGCTTCGCATTTCTGAATCCATCGAATGTGTCGCAACTCGCGCCGCTGTTCCTGAGCGTGGTGACCTTCGTGGTCGGTGGCATGCTCGTGATTTCCGGCGCAACACCCGCGTTCGGCAAACGCATCGCGGTGCTCCAAGCCGTGTTGCCGCTGTGGGTGCTCGAAAGCTCGCAATTGCTCGGAAGCGTGCTGGGCGTGGTGTTGCTGTTCGTCGCGCGCGGTTTGCTGCGCCGGCTCGACGCCGCCTGGTGGCTCTCCATCACGCTGGCGGTGGCGAACCTGGCGCTGTCCATGGCGAAGGGGCTTGCATTTGTCGAAACCGGGGTGCTCGCGCTGCTTATCGTCATGCTGCTGGCCACGCGGGACCGCTTCAACCGCCGCTCGTCGCTGCTGGCGGAGCGGTTCACGGGGAGCTGGCTGGTGTCGGTGGCTATTGTGATCGGGCTGGCCGTCTGGATCTTCCTGTTCGCTTTTCGCGATGTCAATTACAGCCGCGATCTCTGGTGGCAATTCGCTTTCGATGAACGCGCCCCGCGCGCGCTGCGCGCGACGCTGGCCGCCGGCTTGTTCGCCGCGCTGTTCGCCGTGTGGCAATTGCTGCGCCCGGCCGCCGGCCGTTTCGAGAAACCCGCGCCGCAGGATCTGCTGGACGCCGCGCGCATTTTTCGTGCGCAGGAGCGCAGCGACGCCGGCCTGGCGATGATGGGCGACAAGAGTTTCCTGTTCTCGACCTCGCGCGAGGCGTTCCTGATGTACGCCAAACACGGCCGTACGTGGGCGGCGCTTCACGACCCCGTCGGTCCGCGCCGCGAATGGGCGGAACTGATTCGCCGGTTCGTGGAAATGGCGCACGCGCACAATGGTCGCGCCGCCTTCTATCAGGTCCGCGCCGACGCGTTGCCGCTTTACCTCGATGCCGGCCTCACGCTGATGAAACTCGGCGAGGAGGCACACGTGGTGCTGGAGGATTTCGACCTGAAGGGCTCACATCGTGCGCATTTGCGATACGCGCTGAAGCGCGGCGAACGCGATGGTTTCGACGTAGAAGCCATCGATTTGCCGCGTGTTCCCGAATGCATGCCGATCCTGCGCGAGATTTCCGACGCGTGGCTCGGGAGCCGCGAGGCGCGCGAAAAGAGCTTCTCGGTCGCCGCGTTCACCGACGATTACCTCGCCGCGCAATCCGTGTTGCTGGTGCGCCAGCAGGGCACGCCGGTGGCGTTCGTGACCTTCATGACGACCGACCTGAACACCGAAGCGACGGTCGGCGTGATGCGTCATCTCCCCGATGCGTCGCCGTACGCCATGGAATACCTGTTCACCAAGCTCGCGCTGCATCTGAAGCAGGCCGGTTTCCAGACCTTGAGCCTCGGCATTGCGCCGTTGTCCGGCATGCAGCCGACGCCACTGGCTTCGCCCTGGCATCGGCTGGCCGGGCTGGTATGGCGGTTCGGCGGGCGTTTCTATAATTTCCGGGGCTTGCGCGGTTTCAAGAGCAAGTTCCAGCCGCGCTGGGAGCCGCGTTATCTGGCGGCATCCGGCTCGGTCGGCGTGTTTTTCACGCTCGCAGATCTCTCGTTGCTGGCGGGAGGCTGGCGTTCATGACATTTTTCAGGAAGTTCGCAGTCGTTTCGCTGTTATCGATGTCAATGGTGCATGCCGCCACGCTACCCGGCGGTCGTTACGGCGACGTAGCGTTCACCAAACCCGCCGGTCCGATGCGCGGTTTCGTCGTGCTTTTCTCCGATAAAAACTGGACCCCCGCTGACCAGCAAGCCGCCGATGCATTGGCAAAAAATGGTGCGATGGTTGTCGGCGTGGACACGGCACGCTACGCGGCGAAACTGCCTGGCGAGAAGGAAAGCTGTCACAACCTCGTTGGCGACGCCGAGGCGGTGAGCCATCAACTGGAACGCGAAGTGCAATCCAGCCGCTATTTCGCGCCGATCCTGATGGGCACGGGCCAGGGCGGGGTGCTTGCCACGAAGATCCTGGCGCAGGCGCCGGACAACACGGTGGCGGGCGCGCTTGCGTTGAACCCCGATTCGCAACTGGACGCACGTTTCAACCTGTGCCCGCCCGATCCGACCATCACGCACGCGAAGGGCCTGCCCGGTTTCTTCGATAAAACCACGCAACCCGCCGCCGCTTCAAAGGCCGATGCGCTGCTCGCGCTTGCCGCGCCGCATCTCAAGGTCGAGCAAACACGCGATGAAGATGTATCGGATCTGCCGCTGATCGAACTGCCCGCCGCGCATCCGACGAACCTGCTTGCCATCGTGATTTCCGGCGATGGCGGCTGGCGCGATCTCGATAAAACCGTCGCGGAGTCGTTGCAGAAGGACGAGGTATCGGTGATCGGCATCGACAGCTTGCGTTATTTCTGGAGCGCCAAGACGCCCGAACAGACGAGTCACGATCTCACGCGGGTGATTCAGGCGTACAGCGCGCGCTGGCACTCGGAGCACATCGCGCTGATCGGCTATTCGTTCGGTGCGGACGTGATGCCGTTCGCCTACAACCGGCTGCCGGATGCGGTGCGCGCGAAGGTGTCGCTGGTATCGCTGATGGGCTTTGCGCCCGACGCCGATTTCCAGATTCGCGTGACTGGCTGGCTCGGCATGCCCGCGAGCAAGGACGCGTTGAAAGTGCAGCCCGAACTCGCGAAATTGCCGCCCTCGATCGTGCAGTGCATCTACGGCGAGGCCGAGGAAGATACGCTGTGCCCGTCGCTGACGAAGACGGGTATGGAGGTGGTCAAGACCAGTGGCGATCACCATTTCGGCGGCGATTACAACGTGCTCGCACGACGGATCTTGGCTAGCTGGCAGAAGCAGATCGCCGCACGGACTTGAGCCGGGCGGCGGCCTGCTTTTAAGCGCTCGTTATGCCGCCTGGAACGCGCCGAGGAAATCCATCTTTCCTACCGGCACGCCCAGATGCCGTAGGATGTCGTAAGCGGTAACGATGTGGAAATAGAAGTTCGGCAGCGCGAACAAGAACAAATAATCTTCGCCGCTGAACTTCGGCTCGAAGTTCTTTTGCTTCAGGGTCACCACACGCGTCTCGCTGCCTTCGAACGTCCCTGCATCGATGCTTTTCAAATACGCCACCGTCTTCACAACGCGTTCCCGCAATTCGGCGAAGGTCGTTTCGGTATCGTCGAAAGCAGGCGCCGCGACGCCCGACAAACGTTGTGCCGACAGCTTCGATGTATCGCTTGCCCGCTGGATCTGACCTGTGAGCGACAGCATGTCGTCGATCAACCGCGCGCCCGTCATGTCCGTGTCACTCAAGCCTTTTTCTTTCGCATGCGCTGTGGCTTTATCGAGCAGGGAAACGAGCACGTCGAGGCCTCGGATGAAAACCGGAATGGTTGCGCGATACATTGAAACGGACATGATGGTGCTCCTGATTGAACGGGCCATAAGCATACCGGGACGTCGCCCATAGCGCTTTTTCCGCAGCTTGAGCGCCGCATTCTCCCGGCACGCGCGTGCCATTCTTCAAGCTTGCGAAATGGCTGTCGCGCGCGCTGCTAAAGGCGAAAAAGCCGCGCCGCCGACATTCGGCTCATGAGAAACTGTGCGTTCGAACTGCCACTAAACACGGCTATCATTGATATTTAAACGGCCGGGACGCCCGTCATGATCTCAGACGATCTTACTCAAGAAATACAGCGCATCGACCAAATCGACCGTCAAGCACTGCGGGAATTCGTCGACCGGAAATGGGACGACGAGATTCTTCCCGCACTCACCGACTACATCGCAGTGCCCGCTAAAAGCCCGATGTTCGACCCCGACTGGGTGCGTAACGGATTCATCGAACGCGTCATTACGGATGCTGCGCAATGGGCCGAACGGCAACCCGTTCGCGGCCTGAAAGTCGAAGTCATCCGCTTGCCCAATCGCACGCCGGTGATCTTCTTTGAAGCACCTGCTACACGTTCGAACAGCAGCGACACTATCGTCCTGTACGGTCATCTCGACAAACAACCCGAGTTCGACGGCTGGCGTCGGGACCTCGGTCCGTGGTCGCCGAAATTCGAAGACGGCAAGCTCTACGGCCGTGGCGGCGCGGACGACGGTTACGCCACGTATGCGTCGATCAGCGCAATCGCCGCGCTGGACGCGCAAGGCATCGAACGGCCGCGCTGCGTCGGCATTATCGAAACGTGTGAAGAATCGGGCAGCTACGATCTGCTGCCGTATATCGATGCGCTGCGTGACCGGCTCGGCAACGTGAGCCTCGTGATCTGTCTGGACTCCGGTGCGGGCAATTACGATCAGCTCTGGCTGACCACGTCGCTGCGTGGCCTGGTGTCGGGCGACCTTGAAGTGCAGGTTCTCGACGAAGGCATCCACTCGGGCACAAACGGCGGCATCGCGCCATCTACATTCCGCATCATGCGCAGGCTGCTGGAACGGCTCGAGGATTCGAGCACCGGCAACCTGTTGCCGAAGGGTTTTCATTGCGATATCCCGTCGCGGCGCCTGAGCGAAGCGGAAGCGACGGCACGAATTCTCGGTGACGATGTATGGAAGAAACTTCCGTGGAGCTGCGGCCAGAACGGCGGCACGGTGCTGCCTGTTACCACCGATCCGCGTGAAGCGCTGCTCGATTCCACGTGGCGGCCATCGCTGGCGGTGACGGGCGCGGAGGGACTGCCGTCACTGATCAATGCCGGCAATGTGCTGCGTCCGCGCACCGCGTTCAAGTTGTCATTGCGGCTGCCGCCGCTGGTCGAGGCAACGAAGGCGCTGGCGGAACTCAAGGCCATGCTCGAAGCCGATCCGCCTTACAACGCGAAGGTGACGTTCAAGCCCGAACGCGGCGAGGCGACGGGCTGGAGCGCGCCTGAACTCGCGCCGTGGCTGGATAGTGCGTTGAACGATGCATCACGCCGGCACTTCGGCGAGGACGTCGCGTTCCTGGGGCAGGGCGGCACCATTCCGTTGATGAGCACCTTGCAAGAAGGCTTCCCGCGTTCGCAGTTCATGGTATGCGGCGTGCTGGGACCGAGGTCGAACGCGCACGGGCCGAATGAGTTCCTGCACGTGCCTTTCGCAAAGAAATTGACGGCGACGGTCGCCGAGGTGATCGCGGCGACGCCTTGATGTTTTGTTATCGGCAGTGAGCTTAAGGGCGGCGCGCAGTTTTTGCGCGCCGTTTCATTTGGGCGGAACGGTGATGAACCGGCGCGCCTTTGATCTTCGCCGTTGACCTTGAAACGCAGCATTTTTCTGTCAGGAGACGCAGTCGCATGAGCACTGAAAAAACGCGCGAATCGCGCATCGCCCCAAGCACCTTGCACGCCTTTGTCAGCGCGATCTGGACCCACGCAGGCAGCACGCCGCGCGAAGCGCAACTAGTGGCCGATCACCTGGTGATGGCGAATCTATCGGGGCATGATTCGCATGGCGTTGGCATGATTCCGCGTTACATGGCCTCGCTTGCGGACGGCGAATTGCAGCTCAACACGCACGCTGAAATAGTTCGCGATGTCGGCGCGGTGCTGACTATCGACGGGAAAAAGGGGTTTGGCCAGGTCGTGGCTTACGAGGCGATGGAACACGGCATCGAGCGTGCGAAAAAGCTCGGCGTATGCGCGGTCGGCTTGCGCAATGCGCATCATATCGGGCGCATCGGACATTGGGCTGAACAGTGTGCGGCGGCGGGCTTGGTATCGGTTCACTTCGTCAATGTGGCGGGCGATCCGCTGGTCGCGCCGTTCGGCGGTATCGACCGGCGCTTCGGCACAAATCCGTTCTGCGCCGCGTTTCCGCGCGAGGGTAAAACGCCACTGGTGCTCGACTTTGCGACGGCCGGAATTGCCTACGGCAAGACGCGCGTGGCTTACAACAAGGGCATGACGGTCGCGCCGGGTTATCTGATCGACCACGCCGGCGTGCCGACGATCGAACCGAAGGTCATGCACGAAGCGCCGTTCGGCTCGCTAACAGCGATGGGCGCGCACAAGGGGTACGGCCTCGCCGCGATGTGCGAGATCTTCGGCGGCGCGCTGTCCGGCGGGTTCACCACGCACGAAGACACGCTCGTTAAAACCAACGCGATCATCAATTGCATGACTTCGGTGATCGTCGATCCGAACGCCTTCGATGCCCCCAACGCACAGGCCGAAGCCGATGCGTTCGTCGAATGGGTGAAGGCGTCGCCGCTCGCGGCAAATACAGACAAGATCATGGTGCCGGGCGAGCCGGAACAGGCGCGGCGCGCCGAGCTCGAAGCGAGCGGTGTAGCAATCGATCCAACCACGTGGCAGCAAATCCGCGACGCCGCGGTGCGCTCGGGCATGCCGGCGGGGAAGATCGAGGAGTTTGTGCAAGCGTTGAAGTGAGCTTGGCGCGAGGTGCATAAGCTTCAAAAGCAGTCGCGCGGCCGAGGGCAAAAGCTCGGGCCGCGCGCTACGCAAAAACTTTGCTTTTAAGGCTTCAAGGCTAGCTCGCTCGAACCATCTCGTTGCTGATCCAGTCAGTCACCGACGTCCGCTTCGGTTCCCATCCCAGCAGTTCGCGCGCGTGTTTGCCGCGCACCCGGCTGTTCGATCCCAACCCGTACGACGCCATTTCGTAGCCCCATTCCTTCTTGGCTTCCTCGAGCGGCCAGTCTTGAGGCGCGCCGAGGCCGAGTCTTTTAGCCATCGCGATCGTCATATCGCGGAAGGCCGCTTCGCCGCTTTCGACGAAATAAAACGTTCCCGCCGGGGATTTTTCGAGCGCACGAGCGTACAGGTCGGCGACATCGTCGATATGCACGTTCGACCAGATATTGCGTCCCGGCCCCACGTGCCGCACGATGCCGCTCTTTTTCGCCTGAGCCAGCAAACGCGGCAACTGTACGCTTTTCGCGGTTGTCATCGCGCCGTGGCCGTAGATCAGCGTGTTGCACAGCACGGACGAACGCACGCCGCGTTTGGCGGCATCGAGCACGAGATTATCGATGGCTACGCGCGGCGCTTTGTCAGCGGTCGGTTCGGGCAAGTTGTCCTCGTAGTAGATCGAGTCCGATCCTTCGCCGCCGGACGCATCGCCGACAATGCTCGAGCCGCTCGTATGCAGCAGCGGTTTGTTCGAGCCCTCGAGCCCTTCGATCAATGCCTCGACCGCGCCGCGGTGGTCGCTGCTGGCGGCGTTGATCACGCCATCGGCGGCCTTGGCCTGCGCGACCAGCAACGCCCGGTCCTCCAGGCTGCCGATCACGGGTTCAATCCCAAGCGCCTTGAGTTCGTCCGCCTGCTCCGGGCGACGGATGAGGCCGCTGACCTGATGGCCGTCGCGAACCAGACGCGCCGCAATCGAGCCGCCGATAAAACCGCCTGCGCCAGTCACAAAAATCTTCATGTCCGTTCTCCTTAAAACCCGTGGATGAGTCGATGCAGGCAGTATCCACGTCTTCGACTTTCGCAAAAACGGTGTTAGTCTCAAATCACTCTTGATCCAGAATCAATAATCGATAGATGAAGACGACCACTGAAGAGCTGCTGGCTTTTGTCACCGTAATCGACAGCGGTTCGATCACGGCGGCCGCCGAAGCATTGCAGCAAACCGTTTCCGGCGTGAGCCGGGCGTTGACGCGGCTGGAACACAAGCTCGATGCCACATTGGTACGGCGGACCACGCGCCGCCTGCAACTCACCGACGAAGGTGAACTCTTCCTGGTGCGCGCCCGCGCCATCCTCGCCGCGATGGAAGACGCGGAGGAGTCGATTGCCCGTCAACGCGAGCGTCCCGCGGGGCGATTGCGGGTGGATGCGGCGTCGCCATTCGTCCTTCATTGCATCGTGCCGCACGTGCAGGCGTTCGCGGCGGCGTATCCGGAAATCCTGCTGGAATTGAGCAGCAACGAGCGGATCGTCGACTTGATGGAGCAGCGTGTGGATATCGCGATCCGGATCGGCGCGCTGCAGGATTCCACGCTGCACGCGCGTTCGCTCGGCAGCAGCCGGCTGCGCATCCTGGCGAGTCCGGTGTATCTGGCGGAGCGTGGAGAACCGCGTACGGTGGCTGAATTGCGGCGGCATCGGCTGATCGGTTTTACGGCGCCGGAGAGCCTGAACGACTGGCCCTTGATCGATGACGACAGCGACCACCGCGACGCCGGCGCGCGTTTTCGGATCGTGCCCGAAATCGCGGCATCGAGCGGCGAGACCATGCGGCAACTCGCGCTGGCAGACGGCGGGATCGTATGCCTGGCTGCATACTTGACTCACGCCGACGTGGCGAGCGGACGCCTGCACCCCGTGATGAACGGCGTTTTGCTGGACGTCCGGCAGCCGATCAGCGCGGTGTTCTACCAGAGCGCATCAATGGCCGGACGGGCGAAAGCCTTCCTCGATTTCCTCGCCGGACGGTTGGTGCTTTGAGCTGTCCGACGTATGCTGCCGGCTCCTCCTTTGTTAATTCGTGAACGTCACCATGCCCATTCAGCTCATTAACGCGCCCGGTCTTCCCGTTCCCGCCGGCCACTACAGCCACGCGACCCGTACGGGCAATCTCGTCTGTGTCTCGGGCCAGTTGCCGATGCGTCCCGACGGCACGCATACCGGCGACTTGCCGTTCGAAGAACAGGCTCGGCAGGCGCTGGACAATGTGAGCACGGTGCTGGCCGCAGCCGGCGCGGGGTTGAAGGACGTCATCGAAGTGACGGTTTACCTCGTCGGCGTGGATCACTGGAAGACTTTCAATGAGATCTACGCGCGACATTTCGGCGACTGGAAACCGGCGCGTGCGGTCGTTCCCGTCGGCGCGCTGCATTATGGTTATTTGCTGGAAATAGCGGCGCGGGCCTGGGTGGCGGAGGGTTGAGCGTTTGCCCGTGCGTCGGGAGCCCGAAGCCGTTGGCGTAACGCGGCATCGCTTTTATCATGGCAGGGTCGCGTGTTCTCGCAGGTAACCTGATGATCCATCTCGTGATGCTTCTGCTAGGTGTGGACTACCTGCGCCGCCGTTGGCGCACGCTGGCCGTGGTGGGCGGCATCTGGCTGGTGATCGGAATCTCGGTTTTCATCGATGCCCTCGACGGTGTTCTCTATTTTCCCATCCACGTCTTCGCCTGGCTGCTGCTCGCCGAAGGTCTCGCGACTCTCGCTATAGCGAATATTGGCGTGGGCGGGCAGCGCACGTTGCGTTATGTGAAAGGCGGCGCGTTCACGCTCGCTGCGCTGCTGATCATGGCGGGCAATCATCACGGCAACTTTGTGCTGTCGATGATCTTCGGTACGATTTTTCTCGCCGATGGCTTGCTGCAGACGGTGTCGGCTGTCGTCGTGCGCTACAGCCGATGGAGGATCGTGCTGGCACTGGCTATTGTCGAAATCCTGCTTGCGATTTTTTTCTTCGAACCGTATCCGACGCATTACGTCGGCACGGCACCCTACGCAGTTGGGCTCGGACTCGCGTTCGGCGGCTGGAACATGCTGTGGATCGCATTTCGCGTGCGTCGCATGGAAAGCCTGCCGCCGGAAAACGAAAAGACCCTGGCGCTTTCCGATGACGTGATCGCCGATCCCGCTCATGCCGAAAAAACCGCGGCAGCGCAAGCCGTCGCCGGTGCGGCAGCGATAGAGGCCGACGGGCCTTTCGAATGGGACGGCCCACCCGCCGCCGATGAAAAAGCGCTCACCGTTCACGTGTGGACACCGGTCGGGTCCGCGCGGGCGCAGGCGCATCGGCGTCTGATCGTTGACCGCTACATTGCCGCCATTGATGCCAACGGCGTCATCTCGACGGGCCACGCGGCGCTGGAGTCGCCCGAGGGCATTTACATCAGCTTGTATCCGGGCGTGGAAATCGACCGTTCGCCGGACGAGTTCGGACGCATCCTGCGTGCGACCCGCGAGAACAATGTGCCGGGCACGTTCCAGCCTGACTACCTGACGGAATCGAAGGCATGGTGCGAGTCCACGACTCGCGTGCGCATTCGCAACTACCGGCCGGAACGGCTGAAGGCGTTCTGGGAGAAATACCGGCAGGATCCGACCTATAACCTGACCTACCGGAATTGTTCGAGCACCGTGTCCAAGGCGCTGGAAGCGGCGCTGGAAGGGACGGTAGGCACCTTTCACGGTCACGATGCCGGCTGGCGGGCGTTCCTGCGTCTGATCGTGACGCCGGAGTTGTGGGTCGCCGCGCAGATCCGCAAACGCGCCGCCACGATGGCCTGGACACCTGGCCTGACGCTCGACTACGCGAGGGCGCTGAGCATGCTGGCCGATCCGCGGCCATTTGGCTATCTGAAAATGGCGCGGCTCGCGGTGCGCAAGATGCTGCGTTCGCGGCGCGAATGGCGACAGGAAGCGTCCGATGCCGCCGATGCACGCGCAGGCCGGATGGACGGCTCGCGCGCTTCTTAGCGCCTTAGCGGACCTCGCGACGTGCGACTCGTGGCCCGAGTTCGTGGCTCAGGCCAGATCGAGCGCTGCCGTCAAATCCCCCAGCGGCGCTTCGCCGTTTGCCGCGAATGCCCGGTCCCTCGCGATAACGCCGTCGAGCGGCACCAGGTCGTGGACGCGCGTGATGAATCGCAGGATCGAGGCCGTATCGTAGACCGTATGGTCGACGATGCCCTTCTTCGCGAAGGGCGCGATCACCAGTGCGGGAACCCGCGATCCCGGTCCCCATCGATCGCCCCGGGGCGGCGGCACGTGATCCCACCAGCCGCCGTTTTCGTCGTGCGTGATGATCACGACCGTGTTTTCCCATTGCGGTCCGCGCTGGATCCGCTCGACCACGTTGGCAAGATGCCGGTCGCCCGATTCGACATCGGCGTAACCCGCATGCATGTTCAGATTTCCTTGCGGCTTGTAGAACGTCACAGCCGGTAGCCGCCCGGCGTCGATATCCGCAATGAACTTGTTGATCGACGGATCGTCGCCGAGACCGGCGTCGCGCAAGTGTTGAGTGCGCGCCTGCGTGCCAGGAGCAAAGCTGCGGAAATAGTTGAACGGTTGATGGTGATACTGGAAATCGGGAACCATGCCGGTGTCGCGATGCGTGAGCGCATAGTCCCAGCCGCCGCTGTACCACGCCCAGTCCACGCCTTTATCCGACAACCGGTCGCCGATGGTTGCGTAAGTCTGCGGCGGCAGCACGCGATAATTCGACGGGTCCGCCAGCGCCGGATCGCCGCCTTCCGCGGGGCGCACGTTGCTTGGCTGATAGGGCGGCGCCATTGTGTTGACCGCGTAGCCGTCGGCTGTGAGCGCACCGTCGTTGACGTAGGACGGCGGTCCGTCGAGTGCCGACGCCGGGGAGTCGGCCGCGGGCTTCAGGCGCGTGCCGAGCGGATCCTCGCCGTCCAGCACGGACAGGAGCTTTTTCGCGGGGCCGCTGTGCGCGTCTGGATAAAGCGGGGTCTGTGCCGAAATCAAGAAGATGTGATTGAGCCAGGAACCGCCGAACGCAGCCATGAAGAAGTTGTCGCACAGCACGTTTTGCCGCGCGATGTTCCAGAGCTTCAGCGATTCAGCCGAATTGCGGTAATGCCCCATGACCAGCCCGCCGGAATCGCCCCATGCGGCGAACTGGTTGTTGCGTCCCGCGTTGATCTGCATCTGGTTCTGATAGAAACGGTGCACGAGGTCACGCGTGATGACACCGTTCGGCAAGGGCTGTCCTTCCGCGTCGACAAGGTGGAACGGTCCGTTAGGCACTTTGTCGATCTGTTTCTCAGAGATCATGTAGCGCTTGCCGTCCACTTCCTGCGCCTGCGGCACGAGCCCGCCCCAGATTTTTGGCAGGACAGGCAGGGGTGTGCGGCCGTCGCGATCCAGTTGCACATAGCGCGATGCGGGCACGCCCTCGAGCGGATATTGCACGCCGGGATAATTGACCCACAGGTTGCTGAAGCTGCGATTTTCCGCGTAGATCACAACGATATGCCGCACCTTGGCCTGCAGCGTCCGGTCGAGCGCGATGTCAGCGGTGGTCTTGGGCGTGGTGGGACGCGAATCGAAGAGATTACAGCCGCTCAGCGACAATCCAGTCAGGCCAGCCAGACCAACGCCAGCCGCGAGCAGGCGACGGCGCACGGGATCGTGGGGCAGGTCGGAGGCGGGCAGTTCGTCTTCGTCGCGGGGATCGTCGGTGTGGCTCATACGCGGCTCCTGGATATCTCGTGGCTAACCATTGTGAATCAAGCACGAAAGCGAATCAAAGCGCGAGACGCTACCCGCTCCGTAGCGGGCAAGTGCGTGTATGCGCTACTTCATCAACATTCGTCCACCTGAATCCTGCGCGAAAACGTCGGCTCCGGATAGCTGACCGAACGGCCTATGCGCCCAAAAACGCGTCTGCCCAGACCTCCTATGCCTTTTGGTCTACTGGAAAGCGTCACGCTGGGCGACTACTATCGTTCGAACTGCCCGAGAATCAACTGAGCACCAGTTTCACGCCGACAATCACGAGCGTCGCGGCCAGCACGTTGCGCAGCAGCACTTCCGGCGCCCGGGTGGAGAGCAGGCTGCCCAGCACGATACCCGGCAGCGAGCCCACGAGCAGGGACAGCAGCAGGTCCCAATTGACGGAACCGAGCAGCCAATGGCCGGTCCCCGCAATCAGGGTAAGCGGAACAGCGTGCGCAATATCGGAGCCGACTATCCGCGCGGTCGGCAAACGCGGGTAAAGCAGCAAGAGCACGGTCACGCCAATGGCGCCCGCGCCGACCGAGGTAATGGACACCAGCACGCCGAGGATTGCGCCGGTGAGCACCGTCCAGGCCGCCGTGCGGGTCTCGCGGCTTGCCGCGTCCAATTTTCCGCTTGCCTCGCGGGCCATGCCGGTCTTGTACGCAAAGCGGGCGAGCTGCGGCCGGAACACGAGCGAGACCGCGGTGACGAGCAGCGCGGAGCCCAATACGAGCTGGATTACGCGGGCCGCGGCGGGCGTGTTCAAACCGTACCGGTTGAGCAAGACCAGGGTGATTGCCGCCGCCGGTATGCTTCCGGCCGCGAGCCGGCCGGTGATACGCCAGTCCACGGAACCCTTGATGCCGTGGACCAGCGTGCCGGTCGCCTTGGTCGCGGCCGCGTAGAGCAAGTCCGTGCCCACCGCGGTGGCAGGGTGGATGCCGAACAGGAGCACGAGCAACGGCGTCATCAGCGAGCCGCCGCCTACGCCGGTCAGGCCCACGAGGAAGCCGACGGCCAGGCCGGATGCTGAATAAAGTAAGTCGATGTGTGGAAAAGGCATGCGGCGCGGAGAACCGGTTGAGTGAGCGTCGGTCGAAAAACGGTCGATGATAGCGGGTCCGCGGTGCGCTTGCTTCCGGATCGTGCAAATTGATTCGCAGGCTCCGGCCGTACAATCGGCCGGGTGTCCAGGCAACTCTTTCAGGAAGGTGTAATGGAAACGAAGGAACAACAGCAAGCAAAGCAGGCGCTCAAGGACCGAGAGGACCGTGATATTGCTCGCGAAGCTGCCCACGGCCCCGCTCATGACGACCTGCCCGATCCGATTCGCAGCACGGCCGGCGTTCGCGAGGTTCCTCCGTCGACGCCCGTCGCAGTCACGGATGGCGCGTTTATCGCGACCGAGCATACGAACTACGCGAACGAGCGCCAGTTCGTGCTCAAGGCGGGCAATACCTTCGTCGTCAACGACGCAAACGGCGACATCCGCGGCAATGACGACGGCCTTTTCGTCAACGACACACGTGTGTTGTCGCAGTTGCGCCTGACCTTCGGCGGACGCTCGCCGTCGCTCCTGTCCGGCAGCGTGTCGAGCGACAACGCCGTCTTCACCGCGCATCTGACCAACCGGCCGCTGCCGCCCATCGGCGGCGCGACCACGCCCGAAGGCGTGATCCACGTCGAGCGTCGGCGGGTGTTGTCGCGGCACGTGCTGCACGAAGCGATCGTGCTGACCAACTACGGCACGGAACCGGCCACTGTGCCGCTTTCCATCAACTTCGCCGCCGACTTCCACGACATGTTCGAAGTGCGTGGGTCTACCCGTCCGAAACGCGGGGAGATGCGCGAGCCGTGTATCGAAGATGGCGAGGTGGTGTTGCGCTATACGGGTCTCGATGAAGTGGAGCGGACCGCGCGCATCCAGTTTTCGCCCGCACCCCATTCGCTCTCGGTCAATCGCGCGGATTACGTGCTGCGGATCCAGTCGGAAACCGCCATGTCGATCTACTTGTCGATCACGGCGGTGACACATGCATTGAGCGAGGCTAGCGCGGAGAGCAAGAAGATTGCCGAGGAAGGCGCCGAATGCGCACCGGAGTCGGGCCGCCCGGCCATTCGTGAAGCGCTCGTCGATGCCCACCGGCGCATGCGCGAGCGGCGGCGGTCCGTGGCGCGAGTGCGGTCCAGCAATCCGTTGTTTAGCGAATGGATCGACCGTTCGCTCGCCGACCTTGGCTTGCTGACTACGGATCTTGAAACGGGACCGTATCCGTACGCGGGAATCCCGTGGTTTTCAACGGCTTTTGGCCGGGACGCCATCATTACGTCCTTGCAGATGTTGTGGATCGATCCGTCGCTTGCCCGCGGTGTGCTGCGTTTTCTCGCGGCGCACCAGGCTCGCGAGGATTCGGCGTTTCGCGACGCGGAAGTCGGCAAGATCATGCATGAGACGCGCAATAGCGAAATGGCCGCAACGGGCGAAGTGCCGTTCGCGATGTACTACGGCGGCGTCGACAGCACTCCGTTGTTCGTCGCGCTGGCCGGCGCGTACGCCGAGCGAACGGGCGACTCCGCGCTTATCGACGAATTGTGGCCCGCGCTGCAACTGGCTGGCCAATGGATCGCGCGTCACTGCGATAAAAACGAATTCGGCTTGCTGAGCTACCAGCGCGCAACCGAAGCAGGCTTGGCCAACCAGGGCTGGAAAGACAGCGGCGACTCCGTGTTTCATGCCGACGGCAGTTTCCCGGTCGGGCCGATCTCGCTGGTCGAAGTCCAGGCGTATGCATCGACCGCGTTCTCCACCATGGCCCGCTTCGCCAGACAACGCAAAGCACCCGAGCAAGCGCTGGCTTTCGAGCTGCGCGCGCAAAACATCCGCGAGCGCGTGGAGACGATGTTCTGGATGCCTGAGTCGGAGTTCTACGGCATCGCACTCGACGGCAAGGGCGAGTTGTGCAAGGTGTTGGCGTCGAATGCGGGACACTTGCTGGCCTTCGATCTGGTCGAGCGCAGCCGCGGCGAAGCGGTCGCGCGCCAACTCGAATCGACCTTGTTCAACACCGGCTGGGGCGTGCGCACGTTGGCAGCAGGCCAGCCACGCTTCAATCCGATGTCGTACCACAACGGCTCCGTGTGGCCGCACGACAGCGCCATGTGCGCTCGCGGACTCGCGCGTTATGGCGATCGCGGCGGCGCGGTGCGTTTGTTGCAGGCGCTATTCGAAGCGGCCGTCACCTTCGACATGCGCCTGCCCGAGTTGTTCTGCGGTTTCACCCGGCAACGTGGCGAGCGGCCGATCGGGTATCCGGTCGCGTGTTTGCCGCAAGCGTGGGCGGCCGGATCGCCGTTCATGATCCTGGAGGCCTGTCTCGGGATCACAATCGATGCCGAGCACGAGGAAGTGCGGATCGACCGGCCGCAGTTGCCCGATGGTATCGACTGGCTCGAAATCGGCGAACTGCGGGTGGGCAACAAGACCGTGTCCATTACCTTCCGGCGCGTGGGCGGGCAGGTTGTGCCGTCCATCGAAGGCGATATCCGGGTAGTGGCGGTGCTTTGAACGCACCGTAAGAGCCACGACCGCCACCGCCACCGCCACCGCCACCGCTTAAACCGCGACGCTGCCGACGTAGTTTTCGGCCAGCGCCGTGGCGGCGGCGCGCGAGGTGGTCACGTGTTCGAGCTCGGCCACTTGCAGGCGTTGTTCGAACGGCGAGGTGTCGTCGAGTTTGTGCAGCATCCGGGTCATCCACCACGAGAAATGCTCGGCGCGCCACACGCGCTTCAAGGCGGTTTCGGTGTAGCGGTCCAGTTTGTCGCTCGCGCCTTCTTCGTAGAACGCTTGCAGCGCCGCGGTCAGCACACGGACGTCGGATACCGCCAGGTTCATGCCTTTTGCGCCGGTGGGCGGGACAATATGCGCGGCGTCGCCGGCGAGGAACAGCTTGCCGGCTTGCATCGGCGTGGAAACGAAGCTGCGCATGCCGACAATGTTCTTCTGGAAAATCCGGCCTTCGGTGATCTGCCAGCCGTCGAGCGTGTCTACGCGTGCGTGGAGTTCGGACCAGATGCGGTCGTCGGACCAGGCATCGACCGAGTCCTTCGGGTCGCATTGGAAGTACATGCGCTGCACGTTCGGCGAGCGCGTGCTGATGAGCGCAAAACCGCGATCGTGGCGAGCGTAAATGAGTTCGTGTGCTGAAGGCGGCGCATCGACCAGAATCCCGAACCAGCCGAACGGATAGATGCGCTGATAGTCGTGCCTCACAGCCTGGGGCATCGACCCGCGTGCGACGCCTTGCGACCCGTCGCAACCGATGATGAAGTCGCACTCCAGTTCGTGCTCGAAGCCTTCGTGCTTATACCGGATGCTAGGTCGGGCGGAGCCGGGGGCGTCGTCGAAATTGTGCAGCGACACGTCGGTGACGCCGAATTTCAGTGCGCCGTCGGCCGCTACGCGTGCGGCGACCAGATCCTTGATGACTTCGTGCTGTGCGTAGACGGTGATCGAATGGCCGGTAAGTTCGGTCAGCGCGATGCGCCGGCGTTGTCCTTCGAAGGCGAGTTCGAAACCGTGATGCACCGCGCCTTCGGCCAGCATCCGTGCACCGAGTCCGGCTTCGTTAAGCAGGTCCATGGTGCCTTGTTCGAGAACGCCGGCACGGATGGTGGATTCGATATCGCCGCGGCTGCGTGCCTCGAGCACGACCGATTCGATACCGCGAAGATGGAGCAGATGAGAGAGCAGGAGGCCCGCAGGGCCCGCACCGATAATGCCGACTTGTGTACGCATGAATGTCTCCGGAATGCGTGTTGATTTTGTGGACACAGTCTTGCGCATGGGCTGGGTATCGCGCAACGCGATACCGTGGATACGTCGTATTCTGAATTTGGATAAAGGTACTGGCGTGGCGTTGGAGTTTGGAAGCGTAGTTGCCACGGGCCGTCCTGCTTGGAGCAGACGCGCTGTGCGTGCGAAACTGGCGTTTTCAGGTTACCGGGCACCACGCGCTGCTCAAACGCCCATGCTCATGCCCACGCCTTTCACCATTCGCCGTCTCACTCCCGCCGATGCTTCCGCCTATCGCGACATCAGGCTCGAAGGTCTCGCCCTGCACCCTGACGGCTTCGGTTCGGCGTGGGAAGATGAGGTCGAACAACCGCTTGCATCGTTTGAGCAACGGATCGCAAACGCCGCCGTGTTCGGCGGTTTTCTAAACGATGAAAACGACCTGGCGGGCGTGGCGGGCCTGATCGTGCCGCAAGGCGCGAAACTCCGGCACAAGGGCGTGCTGATGGGGATGTACGTGCGGCCGAGCGCTCGTGGAACGGGCATGGCGGCGGCCATTGTGCAGGCTGTCATAAGCCACGCACGCACCATCGTGGAGGAAATCCAGCTGACGGTCGCACCGCACAACGAAGCAGCGCAGAAGCTGTATCGCGCAGCGGGTTTCGTCGAGTACGCGCGTGAACCGCGTTCGCTGAAAATCGACGGCAAGTATCATGACTCGCTGCTCATGACCTTGCCGTTCGACCCTGCCGCTCAAACTGACTAAGTAGCTAATCCAAGCAGCTAAATTAAGCGACTAACCGCCGCTCGATTCCCGCAGTTGATTTGCCCGGTACTCGCCCTGGCGCGCGAACATCCAGCCCGGATATTCGCTGGCGAGCTGACTGACTTCATCGAGTGCGGCGAGCTCGTCGTCGTTCAGCTTCACTTGCGTCGCGGCGATATTGTCATCGAGTTGCTCGACGCGTTTCGCCCCGATAATCACGCTGGTCACCACCTTCTGATGCAGCAACCACGCGAGCGCGATCTGCGCGACGGTCGCGCCCTTGGCTTCGGCCATCTTCGTCATGGCGTCGATACAGTCATACGCGCGATCCATGTTCACCGGCGGGAACTGGAAGTTCGTGCGGCGGCCTTGCTCGCTCGAACTGCCGTCGCGCTTGTATTTGCCGCTGAGCAAACCGCCCGCGAGCGGACTCCACACCATCAAGCCGACGTTTTCGCTCTTCAGCATTGGCACGATTTCACGTTCGAGATCGCGCCCGGCAATCGTGTAATACGCCTGTAGCGACTCGAAACGCGCGAGGCCGAGGCGCGCCGAAATGCCGAGCGCCTTGGCGATCTGCCACGCCGCCCAGTTCGATACGCCGATATAACGCACATGGCCATGTTGCACGAGCGTGTCGAGCGCCCGCAACGCTTCTTCCATTGGCGTGGCCTGATCGAAACCATGCAACTGATACAGATCGATGTGATCGAGTTGCAGGCGTTTCAAACTCGCCTTCACGCCGTCGATGATGTGATACCGAGACGCCCCGCGCGAATTGATGCCCTTCGTGCCGGTTTCGCCGTGGATCTTGGTCGCGATCACCACGTTTTCGCGTGGTACTTTCAGGTTCTTGAGCGCCTGGCCGGTCATGATCTCCGAGGTGCCGTCGGCGTAGACGTCGGCGGTATCGATGAAGTTGATGCCTGCATCCAGCGCCCGGCCGACGAGCTTGTCCGCGTCCGCCTGTTGCAGCCCGCCAATATTGGTCCAGATGCCGCCTTCGCCGAAGGTCATCGTGCCGAGACAGAGTTCCGAGACGAACAAACCGGTATTGCCGAATTTTCTGTTACGCATGCTGGGTTCCTTAGAATTCGTGCTTCAGTCAGTGGTTTGCCCGATCGAAGCAAACCGCCGCGCGGCGGGACTATCGAACGCCCGTTCGATGTTTCAGCGACACCGCGATCAAGCAGTATCTGCCTGCGCCGCTTCGCCGGGCTAGCCTGATCCTGTCGGATCATTGCCCGATTCTGCAAAGGCCGCGCGCGCCTATGGGCGAAAATACTCGCGCGCGAGTAAGCTAACTGGAATTCGCCGACAGCACGCGCTCACCTGGCTGACGGCAACCCTTCTCCATCCTTGCAAGGCTGCGGCCGGTTCATCGGGCGACAGACACGCAAACTCACTGACTGCGAATCATGGCCCTGAATGAGACGGCGGATTCCGCCATCGATCCTTCGAACCACGCTATCAATGGCGCATCAACGCCGCTCGATCCCGGCCTCGACCATGCCCGGCTCGATCTCGTCGCGTTGCTGGACCGCTTTACCGCCGATACCGCGGGCACGTGCGCGACTGCGGTGCAGGGTTTGTTCCTGCACCGGATCACGCATTGCGGCGGCCCGAGCCACGGCATCCAGACGCCTGCGCTCGGCGTAATCGCGCAAGGCTCGAAGCGGATCATGGTCGGCGACGAGCTGTATGTCTACGATCCCATGCACTATCTCGTTTCGTCAGTGGACTTGCCGGTGATGGGGCAGGTGACTGGCGCGACCGAGGACAAGCCGTATCTCGGCGTGCGCCTCGATCTCGATGTGGAGGAAATCACCAAGTTGATTCGCGACGAAAGCCTGCCGCCATCGACTCCTGCCGATGCGTCACGCGGCCTGTATGTCAACCGGCTGGGCACGTCGCTGCTCGATGCCGTGTTGCGGCTGCTGCGCCTGCTCGATACACCCGAGGACATTCCGATTCTCGCGCCGCTGGTCAAGCGCGAGATCTTGTATCGGCTGCTGATGAACGGTCCGGGCGCGCGCTTGCGTCAGATCGCGCTGCAGGACAGCCAGACGCAGCGCATCGCGAAGGCGATCATGCTGCTGCGCCAGCACTTCGATCAGCCGTTGCGCGTGGAGTCGATCGCACGCGACGTGCATATGAGCGTGTCATCGCTCCATCATCATTTCAAGGCGGTCACGGCGATGAGCCCGCTGCAATACCAGAAGCAGTTGCGGCTTCAGGAAGCGCGCCGGCTGATGCTGATCGACATGACCGATGCAGCGACGGCGGCGCATCGCGTGGGCTATGAGAGCGCGTCGCAATTCAGCCGCGAGTACAGCCGGTTGTTCGGCGCGCCGCCATTACGCGA
The DNA here is from genome assembly GCF_030464885.1 of Caballeronia sp. SEWSISQ10-4 2. Lineage (GTDB taxonomy): Bacteria > Pseudomonadota > Gammaproteobacteria > Burkholderiales > Burkholderiaceae > Caballeronia. The sequence goes on from NZ_JALPRJ010000007.1 coordinate 93,022, forward strand.
TACCCGCAAATGGCGCGAGTCAGCGAGCGCGTGATGAAGGTTTAAAGCGCAAGGTTTAAAACCAGCAAAAACGAAAAAGCCAGGGACGTCCCTGGCTTTTTCGTTTTTTAACGCCTGCGCGACCGGTCAGGAACGATCAATAGCCCCGGTGCACCGGCCCGTCATAGCGTGGCGCGTGATGGCGTTCCCACTCGCGCCGTTCCCAGTAGCGATGCCCGTCGTAATACCGGTCGCCGTGCCAGCCGCGGCTCTCTGCGTGAACGTAGCCGGGGTGGTAACGGTCGTCGGCGGATGCGGTATTCGTGAAGCCGAGACTCATCGCTGCCGCAGCCGCAAGCGATGCGGCTGCCAACACTTTCCTGACTGTCAACATGATGGTTTCCTTCGCGTTTGTTTTGTCGGTTTGCCGCTTGATCGCTGTGCATCATCGGCTGTCGATCACGGTGTTATTGGCGGGCTTAATAGCGGCCGTAATAGTCGTGATGGTGGTATCCGCCGCCCTCCGGCACGATGATGCAACCACCGAGGGCGCTGCCGAGAAGCACTGCGAGCGTGGCGAGAATCGCTAATCGTTTCATCGGTTTCTCCAAGTGAAATCCGTGAAATCAATGTAGCGATTAGGTAAATGACAAGCCGTTTGCGTTTGTAAGGAAACGTGTGTGCCGAAATATTCGGCAAAGGCGGCGAAGGCTTGTGTGCCGTGCGCTGTTACCGAACGATCTTCGGCCTTACATTTGGCGTGAGCGAGACCCCTACAACGCGGCCATCGCGCACACCGCAGCGGCTGTCCACGCGGGTCCACTGCGACTGGCCGCGAGCTTTGGCGAAGGCGCGCATGATGATCACTTCATCCACTGGAATGGGATTGCCGGCGCTGAAGATGGTGGTGTCGCCATCGACTTTCGCGCTCAGCACACGCCGGTCGGGCACGATGAAGGTGTCGTACTTCGGCGTGAGCGCAACCCAGCGGTCAAACGCGGCGACGCAGCGGATCACCGGGTCCGACACATGCATGCGCTTGAGGTAGGCGTAGTCTTCCTGCGACGGGTCCGGGGTTTCCTGCGCGTGGCCTAACTGATAAAACGATGCGACAAGCAGTAGAGCAAGTAGTGCGGCAGGGGTCGAATTGAGTTTTTCATGCAGACGATTTTCAATTCACGGGAGGAGGTGGCCTGCGAGCGGAGCCGCAGACGGGAGAAAGTATACCGTGGGACCACGTGAAACCCTCATCCCCTCATAATATCGGTCATCGCTACTTTGCCGGATCGTTCCCGAATGACTGAACTCAAGCTGAATTCGAACCCGTCGCCACGTTTGACGAGCCTGTCTCACGGCGGCGGCTGTGGCTGCAAGATCGCCCCGGGCATCCTCGCGGATTTGCTGAAGCGCAATGTTCCCTTACCCCTGTTCCCCGATCTGCTGGTCGGCAACGACACCGCCGACGACGCGGCGGTGTATCGCCTGAACGACGAGCAGGCGATTGTCGCGACCACGGACTTCTTCATGCCGATCGTCGACGACCCGTTCGACTTCGGCCGCATCGCCGCGGCCAACGCGCTGTCCGATGTCTACGCGATGGGCGGCAAGCCGATCCTCGCGCTCGCGCTGGTCGGCATGCCGATCAACGTGCTGCCGCACGAGGTGATCGCGGCCGTGCTGAAGGGCGGCGAGTCGATCTGCGCCGAGGCGGGCATCCCGGTTGCGGGCGGCCACTCCATCGATTCGGTTGAGCCTATCTACGGCCTCGCGGCGCTTGGCATCGTGCATCCGCTACGCGTGAAACGTAATGCAGCCGCGCGTCCGGGCGATGTGCTGATCCTCGGCAAGCCGCTGGGCGTGGGTGTGTTGTCGGCGGCGCTAAAGAAGGATCAACTCGATGCCACCGGCTACGCCGCGATGATCGCTGCCACCACGAAGCTCAACCGGCCCGGCACGGACCTCGCCGCGCTCGACGCCGTGCACGCCCTCACCGACGTGACCGGTTTCGGCCTGCTCGGCCATACCCTTGAACTCAGCCGCGGTGCCAAACTGACCGCACGCCTTCGATACGCCGACTTGCCGTGGCTGCCCGGCGTCCAGGACTTTGCCAAGGCGGGCGTGTTCACAGGCGCCTCTGGTCGCAACTGGACGGCATACGGGCACGACATCGTGCTGGCCTCGTCGTTGCACGACGTGGCACGAACGCTGCTCACCGACCCCCAGACTTCGGGCGGCCTGCTGGTCTCCTGCGCGCCCGAAGCGGTGGATGAAGTGCTCGCCATCTTCCGCGCGGACGGTTTTGACGACGCCGCTGTGATCGGTGAAATGATCGATGGCGCGAGCCGCGTCGAAGTCGTTTAGCGCGTCCCTGATTCATTCCCGCCAGGAGCACGATGAAAGAAGAATCGCCGAAGGCCATTTTCTACGCGCTTGCAGCCAATTTCGGCATCGCCGTCTGCAAGTTTGGAGCGGCCGCGTTTACGGGTTCCGGCTCCATGTTCGCCGAAGCGATCCACTCCACCGCCGACTGCGGCAATCAACTCTTGCTGCTGTTCGGTCTCAAGCGTTCACAGGCTCCCGCCGACGTTTTGCATCCGCTCGGCTCGGGCCGGGAGATCTACTTCTATTCCATGCTCGTCGCGTTGCTGCTGTTCTTTGTCGGCGGCGCGTTTTCGGTCTATGAAGGCGTGCATCGGCTCGCCCGGCATGAGGAGGTCAGCAATCCGGTCGTCGCGCTGGTGGTGCTCGGGGTGTCGGTTGTGCTCGAAGCGTTTTCCTTGGCCGGTGCGTTGCGTGAGATTCGCAAGTCATCGGGGAATAAGTCGCTGTGGCGCTGGTTTCGTGAGACACGGGAATCCGAACTGATCGTGGTCACAGGCGAAGATGTCGCTGCGCTGGCTGGTCTCGCTATCGCGTTCTGCGCTGTGCTCATGACCATGATCACCGGCAATCCCGTCTACGATGCAGCGGGTTCGATCGGCGTCGGTGTGCTGCTGATGGTGATCGCGTACATCGTCGCACGCGAAGTGAAGTCGATGATCGTCGGGGAATCGGCGAGTCCGGAAGTGCGCCGAGCTATCGACGCTCACTTGCGCGCACGCCCGGAAATTGTTCGCGTGATCAACCTGATTACGTTGCAGTGGGGCAAGCAGATCGTCGTGGCTGTGCAGGCCGAAATGGTGGAATACGACAGCGGCCGCGCGATGGTCGATGCAATCAACGTGATCGAAGCCGATCTGCAGCGTGCGTTTCCCGAAGCGCGCTGGGTATTCTTCGAGCCGGATATTCCCCGCGCGGCCGAGACGGGCGCTTAACCAAGCGCTTAACCACGAATACGCGTTCCACTAAACTGCACGACATCGCGTTGATTCGATTCCGGTGTCGTAATTTGGATGTGCATGCCCATGTCCGGTTGTTTTTGATCAGACGTTTGATGCATCAACCATTCCAGCTTGTTCAGCTTGAGAGTGATCACCGCTGGTTCATCGCGCTGTGGCCCCAAGCGCGTCCGTTGCGGAATCCCTAACCGAGTTCCTCATCTCCGCCCATGCGCAAAATTGTTCTCGTCCTCTTTCTTTTTGTCCTGAGCGTCCTGAGCAGCACGCTTCCGTCTGCCACGAACGCCGCCTCCGGCGCAGCCAGTCCGGTCACTAATCCATCATCCGTCACGCTTACCCCTGAACAGGCACGTGCCGCGCTGGCCGTCCTCAACGATCCCGCGCGCCGCAGTCAGATTGAGGACACGCTGCGCGCCGTCGCGGCCGCTGGAGCACTCGCTGCGCCCGTGCAGGCGGCATCGGGCAGCTCGGCATTGACCGCCTCGGCCGCGAGCGGCGCATCGGGTGCGGCGAGCGTGCTGGCGAAGTCGCTGACGAGCAACGGCCTCGCGTCGCAGATCTCGCATGAGGCGAGTTACTGGCTCGTGCAGATGAGCGGCGGCTTGCGCCGTTCCGTCGCCGCGCTGCTCGATTACGGCTCGGTCGTGCAGTGGTGGCGCCAGCGCACCGTAACCGCCAGCGGTCGCGAGCTGATCGGTCAGATGATCTGGTCGATTGCGATCTCGTTGTTGCCCGCGCTGGTGCTCGAATACCTGACGGCGCGATGGGCGCGCCGGCCGCGCGCGCGGATCGCGGCGCGCGGGATCGTGGATATCGACGCGACCCAGCCTGAACTCGCGAAGAACGAAGAGGCGGCGGCGCACGCCGAGGCCGTGGCCGAGCGTTCGGGCAACGAGGCGGCCATCGATGTCGCTGAACGCAAGACCGAAACCGCGCGTGGCGTGCACCATGCAGCGCGTCACTGGACCTTGCTGCAGCGGCTGCCAAGCGCCGTCTTGCACGGCTTGTTCGCCTTGCTGCCGCTGGTCGTGTTCATGATCGTGACAGCGGTGCTGATGTCCATTTTCGTCGACGAGAACACGCCGCAGGGCCGTTCCGTCGGTGCGCTGATCGACGTGTACCTGGTGTGCCGCGGCATTGTGATCGCGAGCGGATTTTTTCTCGCGCCTCGTGCTCCGGGGCTGCGCCTGCTTCAGATGCACGACGATGCCGCCCGCTTCGCGCACGGCTGGCTGGTGCGCATCGTGTGCGTGGCGGGGGCGGGCGCGGCGCTCGCTGAAGCCGCAGCGCCGCTGGGTCTGACCGACACCGCCCACGATTCGCTCCTGAAGGCCATCGCGCTGGTCGTGCATGTGCTGATCGCGATCGTGATCCTCAAATGCCGCGTGCCGGTCGCGGCCTGGATTCGCGAGAACATGCAGGGGCGCCGCCCGTTCGTGCTGCTGGGCAACTGGATCGCCGATGTCTGGGCCGGGCTTTCGGTGTTTCTTATTCTGGCGCTGTGGTTCGTCTGGGCGCTCGATGTACGCAACGGTTATCGCACGCTGTTCCATCTGTTCAGCGTCACCGTGCTTGTGCTGGTGGCCGCGCGCGTGGTGGCTATCGTCGCGTTCGGTGCGCTCGGCCGGCTCTTTCATACGGCGGGCGGAAAGGGCGATCTGTCGGACAAGTCGATCGTGCATCGGCATGCCTACCGCTATTACCCGCTGCTGCGGCGCGTGATCCGTACGGCGATCATCGTGGTCACGTTGCTCGCGCTGTTGCAACTCTGGGGGCTTCACGTCTTCACGCTGTTCTCGTCGGGCGGCGTTGGGCATCGGCTTGCGTCCGCGCTTGTCACCATCGGGGTCGCCGCTGCGTTCGCCGTGATCGTATGGGAAGGCGCAAACGTGATGGTCGAGCAGCGGCTGGAAAGGTGGACGTCGAGCGGCGACCTCTTGCGTGCCGCGCGCCTTCGAACCCTGCTGCCGATGATGCGCAGCGCGCTGTTTATCGTGATCGCGATGGTCGTCGTGTTGACGGGGTTGAGCGAGATCGGCGTGAACACCGGGCCGCTGCTGGCGAGCGCGAGTATCTTCGGCGTGGCGCTGGGTTTCGGTTCCCAAAAGCTCGTGCAGGACCTGATCACCGGCATCTTCCTGCTGATGGAGAACGCGATGCAAGTCGGCGACTCCGTCACGCTCGCGGGGGTGTCGGGAACGGTGGAGTATCTGTCGATCCGTACGGTGCGTTTGCGAGGCAGCGACGGTTCGCTGTTCACGGTGCCGTTCAGTTCGGTATCGACGGTGAATAACACGAATCGCGGCCTTGGCAATGCCGCGGTGCGCGTGAGCATTGCGCTCGGGCAGGACGTGAATCTGGCGGCGGATACGCTCAAGGAGATCGGGGCATCGTTGCGTGAAGACGATGCATTCAAGGACGGCATTCTCTCGGACTTCGCCCTGTGGGGCGTGGACGCGATGGATGGTTCGACGGTCACGCTCGCCGGTCAGATGCAGTGCCGCGATACCGCGCGCTGGGGCGTTCAGCGCGAGTTCAACCGGCGTGTTGTCGATCGCTTCACTGAACGCGGCATCGAGATCGCCAATCCGCAGCGCAGTTTCCTGATCGTGAAAGGCGGCGAGGGCGAGTTGGCTGTAGCGATAAAGACGGATCAGCGCGACGGTGGTTCACACACGAGCGAGCCGGATCAACGCGGCGAGCGCACCATTACCGGCGAGCCTTCGAACTTGCCGCCCGAGCGCTCGAAACCCAGCCGCACGTAAAACGCTTCGAGCGCCGTGCTGTCGGGTGCGGTGTCATCGATGGAAGGCACAGCCATGCCTTGCCCTTGTCGCGTGAGCGGCCGTGGCACGAGCGAGAGCATGACACCGTGCAGGTCCGCCAGCGCAACCAGCCGTTCCATTGCCGCCCGCGCATGTCCCCGATGATGCTCGCCCTCGGACCACAAGGCCTCGAGCGCGACGGCGCAGTCGCCGGTCGCCTCGATCCACATCTCGACGTGCTGCCGGTCCTCGACACGGCTGGCGTGAAACGCATCGATCATTCTTGAAGCGGCGGTGGCGGACATGGGCGCCTTGCAGACAAGTGGACGTAACCGGCAAGACAGCAAGATTAGTGCTTGGTGGCTATTACCGGGACATTTTTTGTTCCTTACAAAGACGTCTTTTGCCCCTTTATAATGCGCTCAACGCATGAACGTCCGCCAGCTTGTATCGGCGGGTTGGATCGTGTGTTGAGTCGTGCGTCATGCCGTGTGTTTCACCTCGCGTTCCCCTTCCACTTACGGTGCCGCCAAGATGAAATCAATCGTCCGTTCCTCGCTCGACCTGTTCCTTCGTTCCGCTCGCATCCCTGCCAAAATTCCTACCAGAATTCCCGCACGAATCCCTGCATTGAGCCTGGCCACCGCAGCGGCGACGCTCGCTTTCAGCGCCTGTGCGCCAACGTTTGCGCAGGACTCCGACAGCTTCCGCAGCGGCGATGGCGGAGGCCAGCCCGTCAAGGTCATGATTATTTCCATGTTCGGCCCCGAAGGCCAGGTCTGGCTCGACAAGCTCGGACCGTGGAAGGCCATCCGCGTGACCGGACTTTCGCCGGATTATCCGGTCGTGAACTGCAACCGGCAGGAAATCTGCGTGATGACCACGGGCATGGGGCACTCGAACGCGGCAGCGTCGCTGATGGCCCTCACGTTCTCCGATAAATTCGAGTTGCGCCGCACCTATTTCATGATCGCGGGGATTGCGGGCATCGACCCGATGCAAGGCACGCTCGGATCCGCGGCGTGGGCGAAGTATCTCGTCGATTTCGGCATCCAGTGGGAACTCGATGCTCGCGAAAAACCCGATAGCTGGCCGAGCGGTTTTCTCGGCATCAATACGAAAAGCCCGGACGATAAACCGCCGCTCGACTACAGGACCGAGGTGTTTCAGTTGAACCCGGATCTGGCCGACGCGGCTTATGCGTTGTCGAAGAACGTAGTGCTTTCCGACAGCCCCGAAGCCCAGGCCGCGCGCGCCAAATTCAGCTATGCGCCGGCGAACCAGGCGCCGAAAGTGATCCAGTGCGACACGCTGGCGGGCGATACGTGGTGGTCGGGGAAATACATTGGCGAGCGGGCGCGTGCCTGGACGAAGTTGTTGACCGATGGCAAGGGTGTCTATTGCACGACGCAGCAAGAGGACAACGCGACCTATGAGGCATTGAAACGCGCGGCGAGTGCGCATCGAGTGGACCTGAACCGGGTGGCCGCGGTGCGTGCGGGTTCGGATTTCGATCGGCCTTACGACGGGCAATCCGCCTCCGATAACCTGCTCAACTACGCGGCTCAGGGCGGCTTCACCCCGGCTATCGAAAATTTGTATCGCGCGGGCAATCCGCTGGTGCAGGACATTGCAACGCACTGGAGTGAGTGGCGCGAAGGCGTGCCGCAACGCTAACGATTGCCGTCGTGAATCCGGCCACCGGTCTTCCGCCTTGGCGCGCTCGCAGGGAAGACTGGCGGTACCGATGGATTGCGTGGCCCATTGATTTGCTATTGACCTGATGATTTCGATAGTCTGGTTACAGCCGTTACAACTGGATGCAACATATTCCGATGGAGCTTTATTTGTCTCCGCAGCCGGTCGAATTTCCGTATAAAAATGAAAGCAAAATGACAGTTTTATCCGAGGGTTTTCCATCGCCTCAATACCGTAAAGTTCACTGCGGCGCTGTTACAACTACTCCATCTTCGCAATCCGGCTAATTCGCCGGAGCGTGTCAACCGAGTTTCAGCTCCATCCGTTTTTCCCCTAGCAAATCAACCGTCAAGCGCAGCTTCTACCGATCGGGGTTCTCCGCATCGCTCCAAAAACAACGCCAAAAAGCGGCAACACTTTCCTGTTACAACTTCGGGAAAAAATTACCGTTTCTCTCTGTTGTTTTATGGAAATTTATTATTGAGATGTTCTTGATTTCCCGCTCCGCCGTACTTACAATCCGTTTCACAGTGTTGTTACAAGATGTAACTCACTGAAACAAAGTTTAAACGTAGCCGAACAGAACAAACGTTTGGCTAGGCAAAAAAAGATAGCCGGTAAAAATGCCGGCGTGGTGCTCGGGGTTTATATCGAACGCAGGAACATCATGAACGGTCGCGAAACGCTGGACTCGATTCGAGAAATCAACTTGTCGTACATCATGCTCGCGCAGCGCATGCTGCGAGAGGACCGTGCTATCGGGATGTTTCGACTGGGTTTGTCTAAGGAACTCGCCGACCTTCTGTCCGGGCTGACGCTCGCGCAGGTCGTCAAGCTGGCGGCTTCCGACCAGTTGCTGTGCTTTTTCCGGTTCAACGATCACACCATGCTGGCCGCACTGACGTCGCCCGCGAAGCATGCGGATATCGCGCCGACACATGCAGCCATTTTGCTGGCCGGCCAGCCAGCGGAACAGTTCCTCTAAGCACGAGAGCGCGCCATGCTTAAGAAGAGCCTCACCGAAGATGCACAGGAAGTTTTCCGCGCGATCGCATTGATCGAACTCGGGGCGCGGATGCAGGTGCTCGAAAGTGAACTGACACTGTCGCGTGACCGGATGATCCGGTTGTATCGCGAGGTGAAGGGCGTATCGCCGCCGAAGGGCATGCTGCCGTTCTCGGCTGACTGGTATATGACGTGGCTCGCGAACATCCATGCTTCGCTCTTCTACAACACCTATGTGTTCTTGAAGAAAGAAGCGGCTTGCTCGCACCTCGATGCCCTGACGAAGGGGTATCGGCTGTATCTCGAACATTGCAGGAATAGCGATGTCGAGGCGGTACTTGATTTGACACGGGCCTGGACCCTTGTGCGCTTTTTCGACGCGGGCATGCTGCAGCTCACGAAATGCTGCCGCTGCACTGGAAAGTTCATAGCGCACAAACATGATTTGCAAGAAAACGTGGTGTGCGGGGCCTGCCAGCCGCCGTCACGCGCGGGGAAGACCAAGAAAGCGGCGGCCGCCCGTCAGGCGAGCCAGGAGACCGCGCTGGTGGAGTTGAGTATGGCAATGACTAACGAAGTGCCGGAACCGACGGTACTCGAAAACGCGACGATGTTACAGCCGCGCACAGAAAGCCTGATTGCACAGGCTGCTTAGGGCAGTAGCGGGCCGGTGACCCCGAGGACCATCGATGGATGGTGTGGCCGCAGGACCCGCTGCTGTTTTTTACTTAGAATATTTTGTTTTTTTGGTTTTTTGGGGCTGCCGAGGGTTGGTGGCCCTTTTGCTTTTTTGTTCGCACTGGATTGGTCGGGGCTGGCCGCCGCGCACAGTGGCTAATCGTGATAAAGAAATCAGCCAAAATATAATGACCACAAGCCTGGGTAGCAGCAACCCGGCATCACCCCCGAGTGCGAACGAAAAAACCGGAGATAAATGCATGAATCCTTCGTGGCGCAACATGGATCGCGCGACCCTCGACGCGGCTTATGACAACGGCGATCCGCCGACGGACTTCAAGACGCGCGGCGCCGCATTCTACGCAGCGCATCACGGCGAACTCGATGTGAGATATGGACCCGCCCCGCGCCAGCGCTACGATTTTTTCCCGGCAAACAAGGGCGACCGGACGCACACACCGACCTTTGTCTTCGTCCATGGCGGTTACTGGCAAAGCTGCGATAAAGAACTCTGCGCGTTCGTGGCGGAAGGGCCACTCGGGCTCGGCATGAACGTGGTCATCGCGGAATACACACTGGCGCCGGATGTGTCGATGACACAGATTGTCGGAGAGATTGGACTGCTGCTCGACTTTCTCGCCGAACGCGGCCACTCGACGCTCGTGCTGGGCGGCCATTCCGCCGGCGGTCATCTCACGGCCATGCATCGCGCTCATCCGGCGGTCAGGCACGCGCTGCCCGTCAGCGGTCTCTTCGATCTCGAGCCCATCAGCGCGGGCCGATTGAACACCAAGCTGCGGTTGTCGGAGGAAGAAATCGCGCGCTGCAGTCCAATCCGCCATATCACCCACGGTGCACCGATGGTCGTCAGCGTGGGCGACGCCGAACGGCCCGAACTCATCCGCCATTCGCATGACTACGCACAGGCATGCGTTGACGCCGGCGAGCGCGTGGTCTACGTGCCGTTGCCGGGTGCGGACCATTTTTCCGTGCTCTATGACCTGGCCAAACCCGATGGCTTGCAACTCACAGCGCTCGCACAATTAATGCAGGGCTAATACCAACGAATGCCCGGCGCCCATGTGAACGCGAACACGATGTTCAATGCGCGCCGAGCAATCCGAACACCGCTACGCCAGTCGACGTCCCCACATACACTTTCCCGTTCGCGATCATGGGCGTGATGAACTTGTTGCCCGGACCGAACTGGTCGCGCGAACCCGCCTGATTGCTGTTGTACAACTCCTTCGCGAGGTTGGTCGCATCGTACGCGTGCAGCGCGGCAATATTGCCGTTTTCCGCTGCCCACACAATGCCGTTCGACGTCCCGTTGGCCGAGATGCTCGGTGTCGCGCCGGGCGTGCCGAAAGTGTTCGATGTCTGGTTGACCGGCGCCGTCGACAGGCGCGCCCCGCTGATCGCAAACGCCTTGATCTTGTCGCCCCAGGCGCCGAAGTAGACGGTGTTGTTGAAGTACGCCGGCATGCTGAAGACCGGTCCGCTGATTTGCCCGGCCAGCTCCTGGTAAATGGCGTCCGCCACGGGGTTGTACTTGCCCATCGAATCGCGGTTGACCACGTAGATGATCGAGTCCTTGCCCGCGCCAAGCGCGAGATGATGAACGGTGCCGTTGGCATCGGTGAGATCGGGCAGCACGAGCGCTCCGCCTGAACCCAGGTCCTCGTCGGCATTCGATTCCTGGATCGTATTCGACGCTTCGAAGTAATCGGCTACCGTCAGGCCCGTCGTCGTGCCCAGCTTCAGGAACGCATTGCCGTAATCGCCGGATATCTGCACCCCTGCCGCGTTGACCGTGGCATCGAAGCTGCCGTTTGCATCGAGCAGATAGATCGAGCTGCCGTCCGAGGCCATGCCCGCGCCGCTCATCCAGATCGCTCCGCCGGAACCGTTCGGCGTGAGATTCAGCACGCTGGTTTGTTTGAGTGTGTCGGCGCTGTACGCGATGACCCAGCCCGTGTAAGGCTGGATATCGCAATGCGATGTCCAGCCCGTGTAGATCACGCCGTTCAGCAACAGCAGGGATTGCCGCTCGGCATATTGTTTCGGATCGAAGATAACCCGCCCATTCGAGCTGTTCGCGCCGGTGCCCGGATACGACGCCGTGATCTCCGTAGGACCGCCGAACAATTCCGCACCAGTTGTCACGTCCAGCGCATGAATCCTCTGGTGATATGCGCCCCCCGAGTCCTTTGACATGCCGACTACATATATCGCACCATTCGGGCCGCGCGAACGATCGATAACGGGCGTCGCGGTCACGCCGATGGTCGGAGAAATCTGGAAACAACCGAGGCTGTCGCTGGGCGTTTCGCCCGTAGCGAGCGTGGTCCTTTTCCATAATACCGTGCCCGTATCGGCGTCGAATGCATAAACGCTCGCGTTCTCAGTCGCGACGTAGAGCACGTTGTGCGTGCCGCCCGCAATGGTCATGCTCGCGAGATACAACGGCTCCGCGTCGACCAGGCCGTCCACTGAGTAAAACCCGAGTTTGCCGAACGTCGTGGAGTTCACCGTGGCCGGGGTCAATGCGGTCTCGCTGAGATGCTGGCCAGTGCGCCCGATGTCGTTGTGGTAGGTCGTGACGTCGGCCACATTGATGACCGCTGTGCCCGTGCCCGACGTTGAGCCCGTGCCCGTGCCGGAAGAAGTCGTTGTTCCCGAGGGCGTAGTGGTCGTGCCCGAGGCTGCCGTAGTGCCGGATGCAGGAGTGGATGCACTGGCGGGACTGGCGCCACCGGACGTAGCAGCAGCGTTGGTGGCCGAATCGCCACCGCCGCCGCTGCATCCGGCAAGTACAACCACGAGCAGCACCGCGAAGAGACGATCTGGAGGATACGGGTGTTTCATGTGCATTCCCCTTTCTCAAGCATGTGGGGCCGGCGGTCGGGTACGGGATGGCGAGTCTGTTCCGGTGGAGCAATAAGGATGCCGCAGTATCGGGAGACGCCAACTCTTGGCGTAAAAAGCAGGGAGGGCGTAAATGAAGGTGCTATTCAGGAAATAACGCCCGGTTAAGTTCCTGCTGGAAATGGCTTGCTGAGAAATTTTGATCCGGCGAGCCCGAAGCGCCAGGGCACGTCCATCGCCTTTGAGATGCCGATTCGTGGTCCGCTCATCAGCGCATATTCCTCTTCCGGCCTTTCGATGTAAAACGGCGCTTCAAGCAGCGACATGCCGTTGTTCCCATGCGTGATGCCCAAAGCCTGCGCGACGCGTCCCGGCCCCGAGCACAGCAGCCTTGCTGGTTCGAGGCCGCGTCGTTGACGCATTGCATCAAGACCCGTCAGCGGTTCGATTGCGCGGATCAGCACTCCCGCGCCGTGGCCTTCTTCGCGGCAAACGAAGTTCAGGCACCAGTGGATTCCGTATGAGCGATACACGTACACGTGCGCGGGCGGGCCGAACATGACGGCGTTGCGAGGGGTGGGTCCGGAAAAACTATGCGATGCCGGATCTTCGCGATCATAGGCTTCGGTTTCGACAATCCTGCCGCCGACGCCATCGACGGTGAACATCGCGCCGATCAGGCGACGCGCGACATGTTCGGAAGGCGCGGCGAAATCGATGGGTGCTGCAGTGCGGGATGGATTGAGCGTCATTGAAAGGAGAGTTCGCACTAGGGGGTTGCTCGGCGGGTTCTGGCGGCGGCAAGGTTTTTTCTGTCCGCACCGGAAGTGTAAGACTGGATTTTGCCGCCCCACAGACCGCGCGGGAAGCCCACATTCGCCAGCAATCCCACCCCGCCGCGATCGAACTAAATCGCCCGACGAATTCGCTCCCGCGCCATCCCCTTCGATGCAAACCACCACACCATCGCCGCCGTCAGCGATACGGCGGCGGCCATTGCCATCGCGGTATGCATGCCGCTTTCAAAGCGATGCAAGGACGCGATCATCGTGCCGAAAACCGCGACGCCCAACGCCGCGCCCGTTTGCCGCGCCGAGTTCAGAACACCGGCCGCAATGCCTGCGCGGTTTTTATCGACGGTATCCATCAGCGAGCTTGTCGCCATCGGCGTAATCAGGCCGGCGAAAAATCCGATCGCCGGCATGGGCAGCGCGATGAGCCAGTACGGCGAAGTGTCCGTCGACATCAGCATCGCGAGAAAACCCGTCGTGTAGAAACCCAGCGCAACGCAGATCGGCCAACGCGGACCCCAAACCCTGACAACACGCGCCGCCGACATGCTGCCCGCCGTCACCAGCGCGGTCAGGGGCAAGAAGGCGAGGCCGGTCATCAATGGCGAGTAAGCCCGAACTTGCTGGAAATAAAGGCTGAGCGTGAAGATCAAGCCATAGAAGCTCAGCGCCGACACCATGGAGACGAACGCGGCACCGGAAAAGACCCGGTTCTCGAACAGGGACAGGGGCAGCATGGGTTGCGATCGCTTCGATTCAATCGCGACGAAGCCTCCTCCTGCAAGCACGCTCACAGCGATCCCGCTCAAGATCCACGGCGACCGCCATCCAAACGAATGCCCTTCTATCAGTACCGCGATCAATGTACCGAGTGCAACGATGGCCGTCGCCTGACCGGCGAGATCGAGATGCCGCGTCACCAGCGCTCGTTCATGCCGGGCAACCCGCGACGTCAGCCACAAGCCGATCAACCCGATCGGCAGATTCGCCAGGAAGATGCTGCGCCAGCCGAACACATGGATCAGGAAACCGCCGACCAAGGGACCGCCGGCCATCGCCGCGCCGCCGCAGCCTGCCCATAGGCCGATAGCGCGGCTGCGTTCGCCCGGATCGGTATAAGCGCGGTTGATGAGCATCAGCGAACACGGCACCAGCATCGACGCACCGATCCCCTGCAACACGCGAGCACCGGTCAGCGCAGCCAGATTGGGGGCAAGGCCGCAGAGCGCGGAGGCCAGCGTGAACACAGCGAGGCCGGCGAAATAAACGTTCTTCGCGCCCAGTCGGTCGCCCAGCGCGCCGCCCGTCAACAGCAAGCTCGCGAAGCTCAGCGTGTAGGCGCTGACGACCCACTGAAGGCCTGCCGTATCGGTCGCGAGCGCATCGGCGATGCTGCCCAGCGCGACATTGACGATGGATGTATCGAGGATAACCACGACATAGCTGATGCTGGTCGCGGCGAGGACACGGCGCTGAAGCGTTCGGGTATTGGGCACAGGGGAATGTTTGCAGTGAGGCGGAAAGTTCAGTGTAGGGGCGTCTGCATGCCGCATGCTTCGACGCGTATCGAAGCATGCGGACAGGCGGGCGGACTATCATGGCGAGGTCATGAACGGAGAGTTCGTATGTCGCGTCATCCCGCGGTTTCGTCGGCCGCTTTTCTTATCTCCGATCCCACTCGAGCGACCATGCTCATGGCTTTGGCCGATGGCCGCGCGCAACCCGCCGGCGAGCTTGCCTACGCGGCCGGCGTGACGGCGCAGACAGCCAGTTCGCATCTCGCGAAGCTGCTGGCCGGAGGGCTGTTGTCGGTGGAGACGGAGGGGCGGCATCGGTACTACCGGCTTGCCGGATCGCACGTTGCGCTGGCGCTTGAAAATCTTGCATCGATTGCGCCAGGTGCAGCGGTGCGTCGAATGCCGCGCAGCAGGGAAGCCCAGGAATTGCAGTTCGCGCGATGCTGCTATGACCATCTCGCCGGCAGTCTCGGCGTAGCGGTGACGCAGGCATTGCAGGAACGCACGTTTATTGTTGCCGCAGCGGATAAACAGTTCGAAGTGACGCAGGCCGGCATGGAATGGTTCAGCGCGATGGGCCTGGACGTGGCTGCGTTGAAGCCGACCCGGCGCGGGCTTGCGCGGCAATGCCTCGACTGGACCGAGCGGCGGCATCATCTGGCCGGGCCGCTGGGCATCGAATTGCTGAGCCGGCTTTGCGCGATCGGATGGGTCCGGCGTTCAAAGTCCTCGCGTGCCGTTCAGGTCACGCCGAAGGGATGGGCCGGATTGAAGGAACAGCTTGATGTCGATGAACGGTCGGTGCAAGTCGAAGCGTAGTTGCCGCTTGATCAGGACATTTGGCACGGCCGTTGCTGAGCGAGTTAGTGCAACACCCACGACGTTCTCTCAAAGGAGAGTCATCATGGCTGAGAAGAAAACCATCGAACGCGCGCAGGCGGCCAGGCGCGCAGGGAAGTCGTCCAGCACGCAGGCCGGCGCGTTCGTCAAGGAGCAGATCGATCACATTCGCGAAGGCAAGCACGGCGCGAAGTCCGCCAGGCAGGCGATCGCGATCGGCTTGTCGGAGGCACGCAGGGCGGGTGTTGGCGTGAAGGCGCCGAAGAAGGGCACGGCATCCGCTACCACTCGCAAGAAAGCCGGGAAGGACACTCAGGCGGGCAAGCACAAGACTCAACGCAGCGCGAGCACGGAATCGAAGTTGACGCGCTCCGCCACGTCCACGCGTGTTCTGAAACGCGAGGGCACCAAGGCCGCTTCGCACAAGTCGCTCTCGAAGCAGGCGCATGCAAGTGCAAGCCGGCGTTCCGCGGCTGACCGGTCGGCGTCCGCCAAGAAGGGCTGGCAGACGCGCAGGAAGGCGGCATCCAAGGCGGGAGCGGTGCGGCACGCGCGCTAGATCGCGGTGCGGTTGCTTGCAGCTTCAATGAAAGAAGGCCGTTCCGGATGACTCCAGAACGGCCTTCTTGCTAGTACGCCAATGACTGTACGCTGCGGTCGAAACCGCGTTATTTAACCGTTTCGAGCACTTTGCGCACCGTGCTGAAAATCTGCTCGATCTGGTCGTCTTCAATGATCAGCGGCGGCGAGAACGCAAGAATATCGCTTGTATAGCGCACCAGAACGCCCGCCTCGAAGCACTTCACGAACGCTTCATACGCCCGCGCGCCCGGTGCGCCATCGCGCGATTCCAGCTCGATGCCGGCCACCATGCCGAGATTGCGCACGTCCTTCACGTAAGGCGCGTCGCGCAACGCGTGGGCAGCAGCTTCGAACTTCGATGCCTTCGACGCTGCCCGTTCAAACAGTTGCTCGCGTGCGTACAGGTCGAGTGTGGCGATGGCAGCAGCGGCCGCCATCGGATGCGCCGAGTACGTGTAGCCGTGGAACAACTCGATGCCGTTCGCCGCACCTGCATTGACGATCGTGTCATGCACGTTGCGATGCGCGGCCACTGCGCCCATCGGAATGGCGGCGTTGTTGATGGCCTTTGCCAGCGTCATCAGGTCCGGCGTCACGCCGAAATATTCGGCTGCCGTCGCTTTGCCCAGCCGCCCGAAGCCTGTAATGACTTCATCGAAGATCAGCAGGATGCCGTGCTTCGTGCAGATCTCGCGCAGCTTTTGCAGATAACCCTGCGGCGGCACGAGCACACCGGTAGATCCCGCCAGCGGTTCAACGATGACGGCCGCGATCGTCGACGAATCGTGCAGTGCGACGATGCGCTCGAGTTCATCGGCGAGATGCGCGCCCCATGCCGGTTGGCCTTTCGTGAACGCGTTGTGTTCAGGTGCGTGCGTGTGCGGCAGATGATCGACGCTTGGCAGCAACGCGCCCGAGAACGTCTTGCGGTTCGGCGCAATGCCGCCGACTGAAATGCCGCCAAAACCCACGCCGTGATAGCCGCGTTCGCGCCCGATCAGCCGCGTGCGCTGGCCTTCGCCGCGTGCCCGATGGTAGGCCAGGGCGATTTTCAGCGCGGTGTCGACGGATTCGGATCCCGAGTTGGTGAAGAAGATGCGATCGAGCCCGTCCGGCATGATCGCAGCCACCTTCGACGCCGCTTCGAACGCGAGCGGGTGGCCCATCTGGAAGGTCGGCGCGAAGTCTAGCGTGGCGGCTTGCTGCTGGATCGCGGCGACGATTTCATCGCGGCAATGGCCAGCGTTCACGCACCAGAGGCCGGCGCAGGCGTCCAGAATCTCGCGGCCATCGGTCGCGCGGTAATACATGCCCTTGGCGCCCTCGATCAGGCGCGGTGCAGCTTTGAACTGCCGGTTGGCGGTGAAGGGCATCCAGAACGACGAGAGGTCGTCGATGACGGGGCGCGAAGTCATGGGGAAATCTCCTGTTAGAACACGCAATGTAGCCCTCGATAAAAACCCGCGGCATAGACAGTTGTCCTGTCACGCAGAGAACCGTGCTGGCAAAATGGTGCAAACTGTATTGGTCTTATGCTTGGCCAGCTAACCCGATGATCCTCCTTCCGACGACTCATGATCGAACTTCAACTGGACCGTGACCGCGCGCAAGCCACGCTCGTCGAACAACTCGTGCGGGCGTTTTCGGGCGCCATCGAGCAGCAGGCGCTGCGTGCGGGCGCGTTGCTGCCCTCGGTGCGCCAGCTCGCGCAGGCCGAGCGGCTAAGCACCTTCACGGTAACGGAAGCATATGGACGTCTTGTGTCCATGGGGCTCGTGGTCGCGCGGCGCGGCTCGGGGTATCGCGTGGCGGCGCGGGCCCAGGCAGCCCACAAGCGCGCCGTGGCGTGGCAACCGCCGAGCCTCACCGCGACCTGGCTCCTGTCCGACGTATTCGCCGATCATTCCGTGCCGATCAAGGCCGGCTGCGGCTGGCTGCCCAACGAATGGGTCAACGAAGGCGGCCTGCATCATGCGTTGCGCGCGATCAGCCGCGTGCCGGCTGCACGCATGGCCGACTACGGGCACCCGTACGGTTTTGCGCCGTTGCGCGAGCGGATTGCCGAGCAACTGGATCGCCACGGACTGCCCGCTGATCCCGCCACGAACGTGTTGCTGACCGCCGGGGCCACGCAGGCGCTCGACCTGATCGTGCGCACGCTGCTGCGTCCCGGCGATACGGTCATTGTCGAAGATCCGGGTTATTGCAACTTGCTGCAGATCCTTCAACTCGGCGGCCTGATCGTGCTGGGCGTGCCGCGCACGCCCGCGGGTATCGACAACGACGTGCTTGAGCGGCTGGTGATCGAACACAAGCCCAAGGCCATCTTCCTCAACACGACGCTGCAAAACCCGACCGGTGCGACCTTCGGCATGGCGGCGGCGTTTCGCCTGCTGCAGATTGCCGAACGCCACGGCTTGTGGGTCGTGGAGGACGATGTGAGCCGCGAACTCGCGCCCGCCGGCGCGCCGCTGCTGGCGGCGATGGAAGGACTGAACCGCGTGCTGTATGTCGGCGGTTTTTCGAAGACGATCACGCCAGGGTTGCGCAGCGGTTACGTGGTCGCCGAGCGTGACGTGCTGCGCGAACTGGCGCGTACGAAGATGGCGGTGGGCCTGACTTCATCGGCGGCGACGGAACGCATTGTTGAAAAGGTGCTGACCGAAGGGCGGTATGCGCGCCACGTGGAAGCCGTGACCGAGAAGCTGAGAGACGCGCATGTGCAAGTGGAAGACCGCATGAATGCGCTCGGGCTGGAGGTGTTTCATCGGCCGCGCGCGGGGTTGTTTCTATGGGCGCGGCTGCCGGTCGAACCGGAGCAGGCGAACGAACTGGCGACGCAGGCGCTGGAGGACGGCATCTGGCTTGCGCCCGGTTCGTATTTCCGCCCCGCAGACGCGGCGAGCGACTGGTTTCGCTTCAACGTGCCGTATTCCACCGACGACGCGTTGTGGGGGTTTGTCGAAAAGTGGATGGGACGCTAACCAAGCACTCTGGGAGCAATCGTGTGGTTGGCTTCAGCTCCGAAGAACAAACATAAAAAAGCGCGAGCATGCTCGCGCTTTTTTTATCCGATCCAGTGGTGCCCGCGGGTCGTCTCAATCCCCGGACGCGTGCTTCATCGCCGGAATACGCCGAGCAGCAACGTTGCCAGGAAGATCACGATGAAGATGAAGAACAGGATCTTCGCGATTTCGGTTGCACCGCTCGCGATACCGCCGAAACCAAAAAACGCCGCGATGATCGCGATGATGAAAAAGATGACAGCGTATCGAAGCATGAAGCCCTCCAAAGGGGTCGATTATCGGTTTGGTTTGCGTGCTGGCTTGACGCCCCGCCGCCTTGTCTGCCTGACTGTGCCGCTATGCCAAACGTCTTCTACGGCGACCGAACTTAGAGCAACCGCCGTGCCCAAGGCGCTCGATATCCGTAAATAGGGCTCAAAACATCCACCTGCAAAAAAGCCGCACTGCGTTGCGCGAGTGCGGCCTTGAATGACGCGCCCGGAGGCGCGGGAAAAAGGGAGAAAAATGTTATCGGCGGGGCTTGCCGGTGTCGGGTTCGTCGTCGAGGTCGTCTTCGTCGGCGTGATTTAGCGCGTCCGGCAGGTTGTTCTCGAGTTCATCGCGTTCGATTTGATCCGCGAGATCAAGGGACTTGCGTGTTGCGGGACCGGACGGCCGGTTTGCTCCAGACATGGCGTACTCCTTGGGAGATTTCAAAGCCGCGCCAACATGGCGCGAGTTGATCGGGCAGCAAGCTCCATACATGCCTGTCGATCCCCCGGATAACGGAGTGTGCGCATTTCTTGCCGCTTTTTACGGCCAAAGTTGCAATCAGGCTGCATATTTTGCGCGACGGCAGGCAAGAACCAGTATGCGCCGCCTACAAAAAAATAGGCTGGATCTGAATGCGCGGATTGTTAAATCACACCGCCCGCAATGCAACGCTCGCGGCACTGATTATGCAATTACGCCAGTACGTGCGCTGGTACGTCGCTGGTACGTCCGCAGGTATCTCCATCACGCGATTGCGCGCTCTACGATCGGATACAAAGACAGCACCAGCAGCGTGGCCATTGTCCAGTTGAAAACACGCAGCCAGCGCGGTTGCGTGAGCAAGCGGCGCATCGATGTGCCGAACGCGGCCCAGATCGTAATGCACGGCAATCCGATCACGATGAACACCATCGCCATCAAGACAGCGTTCAGCGAAAAACTCGAATGCAGATGGATGGTAGTAGCGGCTGTGAGCACCATCATCCATGCCTTCGGATTGATCCACTGAAACGCGGCAGCTTCAATGAAACGCATGGGCCTGCGTTCGCCGTCACGAACCTGCATGGTCGACGATGTCGCGATCTTCCACGCGAGATACAACAAGTAGGCAACGCTGGCGGTTTCAAGCACCGTGTAAGCCCACGTGAAACGCGCAAACGCCTGCGCCACGCCGAGACCGACGAGCACCATCAGGATCGCCACGCCCACGCTAATGCCGAGTATGTGCGGCACCGTGCGGCGCAAGCCGAAGTTCACACCCGATGCAAGCAGCATGGTGTTGTTCGGACCGGGCGTGATCGTGGTGACGAGTGCGAACAGCACCGCGGCCGGGAGTGCGGTCAGTAAGGCGGCAGTGTCGAGATGCATGGTGTTTCCCAAGAGCCAAGAACAAGAACGGACCGATAGATTCGGTAGCGTCAGTGTATGAGATGCTATCTGTACAGTACCGGTACAGATAGGCGGATCATTTCCTGTACGGTGGGGGCGGGTTTTGCGCAGCGTGGTCGGGTTCGACGTTTGCAAAAGTCGTTTTGTGGACCCTGGCTTTATCGGCACGATTCATCCAGCATCTCGTTCCGTTCGCGTGCGGTGAATCCGTTCAAATCTGAAGCGTTTTTTCAACCGGACCGTAATTGCGACAGCGTTCGGCATGCTGATCGTTTTAGTCTGCTGATCGATAGCGCTCGTTATTTTCGTATGGTGCGTGAAGCGATCACGCGAGCGCCACGAACGGTGTTTATCCTCGGCCGGGATATCGACAGCCGCGTGAAACTCATGCGCCGAAGGCGATGGCGATGGCCGTGCGGACGCGTACGGCTGCATCGATTGCTCAAGGATGCCGATACGCACGGCAAAGCATGAACGCAGCGATCGATGCGTTGCCGCTCGCGATCGCGTTGGCTTACGTGCTGGCTGCAGTGATATCCGTACTCATCACGCTATTGATCGCGACATACAACGTACATGGCTCGGTCGATCTCGACGGCAAGCTCGCATCTGGGGTTGGGACTAGGTGAAAGACGTGCTCAGGTCGAGCAAGTGTTGCAACGTTTCGATACACCGACCATACCGGTGATCTTTCTCGGCGACCTTAACGAGTGGCTTATCGATGGACGTGCGTTACGCCGACCGGTCTCGCATTTTTATCGCGCATGCTCCGCGGACCTTCCCCATACGCTATCTGTTGTTCGCTTTGGACTGCATCCGGGCGAGCGTCTTGTGTGCGTCGACGTGCATCGAAGTCCGTTTGCATGGGCGGCGTCTGATCACGATCCGTTGATCGCGGCGCAATCCATGTCGCTATAAAAATGACGCTTGTAACGAAACCCCCTTAAAAGACAGGTTAAAAACACAAAAAGACTCGCACGAAGCTCAACGGCGCTTGTAGAATCCCGCGTTGATACGGATGCACCCACGCAGCCGTATTCTAAAAACACTGACCTCAACAGGTAGGAGAAACATGCCGACTTCCGCAAAAACCGCCGCCAAGAAAGTTGCGACCAAAGCTGCAACGAAGACTGCAGCAGCACCCGTCAAGAAAGTCGCTGCCAAGAAGGCTGCATCGACACCGGCTACTGTGGCGAAGAAAGCAGCGGTGAAGACGACGGCAACGCTGTCGCCGATCAAGGACACGTTCACGAAGGCATCGCTCGCCGCGCATCTGGCGGACCGTGCGACTGTCGACGTGAAAGCGGTGAAGGCTGTTCTGTCGGCACTCGAGGACACCATCCTCGGCGCCGTGCATAAGAAGGGCGCGGGCGAGTTCACGCTGTCGGGCCTCTTGAAGATTTCGGCGCAAGTGGTTCCGGCCAAGAAGAAGCGCTTCGGCAAGGATCCGTTCTCGGGTGAAGACCGTTGGTTCGCAGCGAAGCCGGCGAGCGTGCGCATCAAGGCACGTGCGTTGAAGAAGTTGAAGGATGCCGCAGCCTAAGCTGACGGAAAAGCATCGCAGGACTATGGCAGCGCAGGTGTGTGGGTGAACCGTAGTCGAAAAAAATGGCCGGTTTCCGCGAGGAAACCGGCCATTTTTTTGTGTGCGCGGGACTGGATATCAACGGCGTTCAAGCGTGTTGGATGACGTGTACATAGAGGTTCGGATCGTGCGCGCAGCTAAATGCAAAGCGTATCGCGCGGTCCTGGTCAGGCCTAACCTTTGAGGATAATCGTCGATGGCCCCGGTTTGCTTTGGCAGCTCGCTTCATAGTCGACGATGCGTGAATCGAAGTGCTGGATTGCGCAAAGGAGGCGAGGGGAGAACGTGGTGCCGAAGCGCGCGATGAGCTGATCGCGTTGTGCGGGATTCGCGTGAGCGGCCTCGCAGTTCGTCGATTGGGACGCCGACGAAAAGATTGAGCGGAAAGTTGTTTTATACACATCACCGGGTGCCGAACATCGGCGTCAAGACGCTGGCGATCATGCGAAGTTCGCAAGCAATCGCCATCGCGTTCCTGTTCGGGCCGATCACCACGCTGGCTTACTTGACGCTGAAAGCATCGGAGAATGCGGCCGCTTCGGCGCTCTTCACCATGTTCCGCAAGGTCGCGGGATCGATTGAAATCTCGCTGGCCACGGCGTCCATTGTCGAGCTCACGCGGGCGAACATGACGCACAATTCCGAGCACGTGACGCCGTTGAACCCGAACTACAACGCCGCACGCACAATAGGCCAGACCATGCAGCAGGCCGTGCCGGCCTGAGGCAGCCACGCACAGCGGCTAGTAGTGTCTAAGAGAACAGCCAACTCACGCAGACCGCGAAGGCCGAAAGCAACCCGGCACCGCCCCAAACCACCGAACCGGAAAGGCTCGTCCCGAACACGGACCAATGAAAACTAAAAATCGGATTTGAACCTGAGTGGCCCGCTGCAGCAAGCAGCAGCAAAACCGCGACTAGAAGCCCCCACTCGCTGCCAAGCCCAAACCACAACCCTGTCCACCGGCGCGAACGCCCCCACTGCACCAAAAACGAGCGTCCCCCAAGCCCTATCAGCCACACCGCTCCCCACCCCGCACTCATTTGAAGCAAAATGCCATCAAGCCCGCCAAAACAATGAGGAAAAACAAGTAGTAAAAAAATGGCACGTCTGTTGCTTAATTGTAGATACTGAAACTACCTAAGCGTCGGACAAGGCGTGGCCCGGCTTGATGAGCGGTATCGAGTCAGCACTTCCACGCAAAGGCGGCCTCAGGCCGCGATTAAAAAGGACGCACAGATGCAGATCTACGACGAAATGCGTCACGAGGAAACCGTGCGGGCGCACTACGCACGCTTCTCCCGGTGGCTTTCTACTCAAAGCCCCGAAACCATCGAGCGCAAGCGCGCGGAAGCCGATCTGCTGTTCAGGCGTGTCGGCATCACGTTTGCCGTGAACGGCGATCTGTCAGGCACCGAACGTCTGATTCCGTTCGACATGATTCCGCGCATCATCCCTGGCGACGAATGGCGCAAGCTCGAAGCCGGCCTCCGGCAGAGGGTGCGTGCGCTGAACATGTTCATCCGCGACGTCTACCACGATCACGACATCGTCCGGGCAGGCAAGATTCCCGCCGAACAGGTGTACACGAACGCGCAATACCGTCCCGAGATGCAAGGCGTGGATGTGCCGCTCGATGTGTACGCGCACGTTGCCGGCGTGGACGTGGTGCGCGCGGGCGACGCTGGCGAGTTCTACGTGCTGGAGGACAACCTCCGCGTGCCGTCGGGCGTGTCGTACATGCTCGAAAACCGCAAGATGATGATGCGGCTCTTCCCCGAGTTGTTCGTGCAGAACCGCATCGCGCCGGTCGCGCATTATCCCGACCTGCTGCTCGAAACGCTGCGCTCGATCGCCCCGGCCGGCGTAGATGACCCCAACGTGGTTGTGCTCACGCCCGGCATGTACAACTCGGCGTACTTCGAGCACTCCTTCCTCGCGCAGCAAATGGGCGTGGAACTGGTCGAGGGCAAGGATCTTTTCGTCGATGAAAACTACGTGTTCATGCGCACGACGCAAGGGCCGAAGCGCGTCGATGTGATCTATCGAAGGCTGGACGACGACTTCATGGACCCGCTCGCATTCCGCGCGGATTCGGCTCTCGGCGTGCCGGGGCTGCTGACGTCGTATCGCGCCGGCCGTGTGGCATTGGCCAACGCGATGGGTACGGGTATCGCCGACGACAAATCCATCTATCCGTTCGTCCCGGACATGATCGAGTTCTATCTCGGCGAAACGCCGATCCTGAACAACGTGCCTACATTCCAGTGCCGCAAGCCCGACGATCTCGCCTACACGCTCGCGCATCTTCCCGAGCTGGTCGTGAAGGAGGTTCACGGTGCGGGCGGTTACGGCATGCTGGTCGGGCCGGCATCGACGAAAGCGGAAATCGAGGCGTTTCGCGAACGCCTGATCGCGCGGCCGGATGGTTATATCGCCCAGCCAACGCTGGCGCTCTCCGCGTGCCCGACCTTCGTGGAATCGGGTATTGCGCCGCGCCATATCGACTTGCGGCCGTTCGTGTTGTCGGGCAAGGAAGTGACGATGGCCGCAGGCGGCCTGACTCGCGTGGCGTTGAAGGAGGGTTCGCTGGTCGTGAATTCGTCGCAGGGCGGCGGCACGAAAGACACCTGGATGGTGGACTAAGCGCCCACCGGGACACCATCGGGACAGTATGCACGGGCGCGGTTTCAAGCGCAGCGCCCGCGCGCGCCACACTACAACGGAACGCCATCATGATGCTAAGCCGCACAGCCGATCACCTTTTCTGGATGGCTCGCTACATGGAGCGTGCGGAAAATACTGCACGCATGCTCGATATCAACCTGAAGGGCATGCTACTGCCGCAGACGCCCGAGCACGCCGCGCGCGCACAACGCTCGGTACTCCGTATTTCGGAACTCGAATCGAAGTTTGAGGAGCGCTTCCCGGGCTCGGATTCGCGCGACGACATGCTGCACTTCATGGTCGCCGACACCGGCAATCCGTCGAGCATTAATTCCTGCCTGCATGCGGCCCGCGAAAACGCGCGCGCCGTGCGCGGCACCCTGACCACGGAGGCGTGGGAGACCATCAATTTCACGTGGCTCGAATTCGGCGAAAAACTCGCCGCGGGAGAGCTCGAAAAGAGCCCGGACATGCTGTTCGAATGGGTCAAGTACCGCTCGAATCTGTGTCGCGGCGTGATGGTCGGCACGGCGCTTCAGGATGACGCCTTCTGGTTCATCCAGCTCGGCATGTACCTGGAGCGGGCGGACAACACGGCGCGCATTCTCGACGTGCGTTTCGCCGATGCCGAACCGAACTCGCGTGAAGCCGCGCGTCAACTGGAAGACTTCTACTACTGGACCTCGATCCTGAGTTCGGTGTCGGCGCTTGAAATCTACCGGAAGGTTTATCGCGATGTCGTGACGCCGTCGCGGGTAGTGGAGCTGCTGATCCTCAATTCACAGATGCCGCGCTCGCTGCTGGCGTCGCTGGATGGCGTCTGCGCGACGCTCGACAAGCTGCGAACCAGCGGCTCGAACGAGTGTGAGCGGTTCGCCGGCAAGTTGCGTGCGGACGTGCTGTACATGGATATCCGCCAGATCCTTGAAACCGGCGTGCACGCCTATCTGACGCAATTCCTGAAACGGGTCGACGAGCTCGGTGTTCGCGTGATGCGCACCTTCCTCATGTTGCCTCTTGCCTGAACGCATCCGTCCTGGGAAAACATCATGCTTCTGACCATTCGTCATCACACGAGCTACCGCTACGCCGTGCCCGTGCAGTACTCCATCCAGCAACTGCGCTTGACCCCCGCCAACGGGTCGGCGCAGATGGTGCGGCGCTGGAATATCGATACCGTGGGCAAGCTCGACGTCACGCGCGACGCCTACGCCAATACGCTGCATACGCTGGTGCTGACGAAACCCCACATGGAGATTCACCTTTCCGTCACTGGCCAGGTGGAAACCACGTTGCTCGACGACGGCCGCCTGAACGACGGTCCCGGCCGGATTCCGCTCCAGCATTACACCTGTGCGACCGCTCTGACCGAACCGGACGCCGCGATCCGCGAACTGGCGAACTCGGTGCCCAAGCTCGATTCACCGTCGGCGCTGATTGCGCTGGCGGAGAATATCGAAGCCAGGGTGCAATTCAAAACGGGCGTAACCGAAGTCAAGAGCACCGCTGCGCAGGCGCTGGAGCTCGGCAACGGCGTGTGCCAGGACCACGCGCATATCATGCTGGCGTGCTGCCGCGCGCGGGGGCTGCCGGCACGTTACGTGAGCGGATATATCGATCCGGGTGATGTTCCGCATGCCGCGAGCCACGCGTGGGTGGATGTGTGGATCGACGACGGATGGGTGTCGGTGGACGTCACGCACGCGGCGTTCGCCAGCGGCCGGTATTGCCGGCTCGCGGTTGCGCGCGACTACGAAGCGGCCGCGCCCGTGCGCGGTTCGCGCGTGGGCGGCAAGGAAGAGCGCATGAGCGTGGATGTTTCGGTGCAGGCAGCGGCCGACCAGTAACAGTTCGCTGCGCCCGTGCTCGTCCGTGCATCGTCCGATACTGTGACATTCAAGCCCCACGCCCCATCCGCCGATATATATTGGAGCTGAGCTGGGGCGGCCGTGTTTGGAGCGCCTGAGACCAAACGGCGGGCAGAACGGCGAGCGGAATGCGGCGCGGTTATGGCGCCTCGCCGAGATCATGACGATCAAGGCGATTACAGCGATTACAGCGATTACAATACGAATTTGCTTCTTTCAGGAATTGGACGCATGACTTATTGCGTGGCAATGCGCGTTGACGAGGGACTGGTGTTCCTGTCCGATACACGCACGAATGCCGGGGTCGACCATGTGAGCGCAGCCCGCAAGATGGCGGTCTTCGAACAGCCGGGCGACCGCGTCCTCGTGCTGCTCGCAGCGGGCAATCTCGCCCTGACGCAGGCAGTCATGCAACTGCTGTCGGAACCGGCGCCCGAAGACAAAACCACGCTGTACAACGCGCCCACCATGGCGGAAGCGGCGCGGCTGGTGGGCGACGCGGTGCGGGAAGTACATCGGCGAGATGCGGCTACGCTCGCGGAATTCAGCGTCGACTTCAATTGCAGCTTTATCCTCGGCGGCCAGATCCGCGGAGCGAATACGCGCTTGTTCATGATTTACTCCGCGGGCAACTTCGTGGAGTCGTCGCTGGTGAGCCCGTATTTCCAGATCGGCGAATCGAAATATGGCAAACCGATCATCGATCGTGTCGTCACGCCCGCCACGCCGCTGGACGAAGTCGCGAAATGCGCGCTGGTGTCCATGGACTCCACGCTGCGTTCGAATTTGTCAGTCGGATTGCCACTCGATCTGCTCGTATATGAAAAGGACTCGCTGCGGGTCACGCGCTTCTCCACAATCGACAACGACAACCAGTATTTCCAGATGATTCATCGCACCTGGGGTGAAAGGCTGCGGCAGATTTTCGGCGAGATTCCGAATCCGACCTGGGCCGATCCCGCCAACGTGCCGCTGCGGGAGCGCGAAACGGTGTCGAACGTGCCGCGCTTGACCAACAATGATCTGCGCGCCGAACCCGATACGTCAGCGCCGCCGTTTCAGACGCTGATGCAGCCGACGGAAAGCGGGCGAGGGCAGCATTGATCGGGTTCCGATGTCGTGGACGTTTAAAAGCCCGCTGTCGGATGCCGTGGGCTCGATGAGATAGGTGGCCTGAATAAAACAGAAACGGCCCAATCGGCTTACGCCGATTGGGCCGTTTCTGTTTTTGCTTTTCAAAATGTCATCGCAGCAACCCGGTGACCGTTTTCCGGCGCGCATAAAAAAACAGCCATCGATGAAGCCGACGGCTGTTTTTGAACCGAAGTCGAAATCGGCGCGCTGAGCGGTGAAATGCCGCGCGCCGGATTCAGCTTTAGAACTTGTGACGGATACCGACGATCACCATTTCTTGCGTGCTCGTACCAGCGAAGCCGAACGAACCGATCGATGCTTGCGCGTCTTGCGTTACGCGAGTTGTTACGCCGCCATTCGTGACGTACGTAGCTTGCGTGCCGCTTGCGTGCTGGTAAGCACCAAGTGCGTAGAAATCCGTACGCTTGGACAGCGTGTAGTCCGCACCGATACCGACTTGATGGTACTTGGCAGCCGTGTCGCCACTAGCTTTCTCGTACGTGTAGCCTGTACCGATCAGGAGCGCCGGCGTAAGCTGGTAGTTCGCGAACACGCTGCCGACGTTGTACGTCTCTGTCGACGTGTATGCCGAGAAGCCGTCCGGACGGTACTTCGCATTGCTGTACGAACCGCCGAACGTTACCGGGCCGATAGCGTACTGAGCTGCTGCACGAGCGATGCCGATCGAGTGAGCCGACGAGTAGCCATTGTTGATCGGGCTGTCGAAGATCGAATCTGACGACGGGCTATTCCAGTTCGATCCAGCTGCAGCCGTACGGCCTGCGCTCGGGTTGCTTGTGTAGTAGTAACCGGCAGCCAAGCCCAACGGGCCGTTGTTATACGCAACTGCACCGCTCCACGTCTGGCCTTGACCCGTCGTGCCAGCGCCGTTGCTGAAACCATACATGCCTTCGAATTGCAGGCCGGCATAGTTCGGCGAAACGTACTTCACAGCGTTGTTTACACGCGAGCTGTTGTCGTAGTTGTCGACGTCACCCGGCGTACCGACGATCGACGCCCAGTAGTTGTCACCCGTGATGCCTTGCACCATGTCGACGAGCGGATCGTATTGACGACCGAGCGTGACCGTACCGAGCTTGTCAGACGTCAAGCCGACGAATGCCTGGCGACCAAATTCGCGACCACCTTGGTTCAACTTGCCTGTGTTGACGTCAAAGCCGTTTTCCAATTGGAAAATTGCCTTCAAACCGCCGCCCAGATCTTCCTGGCCTTTCAGGCCCCAGCGATCGCCGGACAGGGTGCCGCTATTCGTGCCGATCTGCTTCTGGTTGCCGTTCGCGTTGTGAACATAAATGAGACCGGTATCGATCACGCCATACAGGGTCACGCTGTTTTGCGCGTGAGCCGCGCCAGCTGTGCCGAGCAGTGCCAGCGAAAGGGAAGTCAGTGCGAAACGTTTCATCAGGTTCTCCACGCTAGGATTAAATTCGTTGTTGCCGGCGCAGAGAATAACGCAGCGTTACAAAACTTAAGAACTGAAAAATTAAAACCTGTCTCAAAAATAAGACACTTTTTGCAACGCGGCGGGTTGTCTTGTAAGGCAAGCCTGTCAAGGCTTTGGCCCTTGATTCATCTAGTGAAAGTGCCACGACAAAGGCGATCGATAAAAGTTCCTTTTAATGCTTTTGGTTTTGCTGGAACGGGTGATTTTTATTAGTTTTTTACTAATTCGGCGCTATAACGCCGGGTACACTGCGGGCGTCCATGAGGAAGGCCTTTTGCCGCCTGAGAGAAGCGCTGCGCGCGGCGCGGCAAGGGTTTGCGCGTACGAGCGGATTAGCGGATCCGACGAGCGATGGCTGTCGTGAACTGCATGGATTGCGTTGTACTTAAGCGACACGATTGCTCGGGAATAGACCTGATTTGTGCAGCCAGCGCAACAAACCTGCACCGCGCTTGCGCCGTGACCGGCTAAATGAGGTTTTCAAAAAGTCAAGTTTTTGACATGAAAAGCGGCCATGTTTTGCACCGCACCAGCGCCGTAAAACACGGCCGGATCCTGCCTTACTCGTCGTTTGGTGGCGGCTGGTCGCGTCCCGACAACAGCGCGAGCGCC
Source organism: Caballeronia sp. SEWSISQ10-4 2 (assembly GCF_030464885.1). Classification (GTDB taxonomy): domain Bacteria; phylum Pseudomonadota; class Gammaproteobacteria; order Burkholderiales; family Burkholderiaceae; genus Caballeronia. Next base: position 123,081 of record NZ_JALPRJ010000007.1, read on the forward strand.
AAACCCGCGCCTCCGGCCAGCAATACCGCGCGCCACGGATGCCTTTTCACCAGATCATTTGCCCGTACCGCCTTGCGCCCGCAATCGAGCATGGCCAGCGCGGTCACCCGCGTCGCGGCCGTCTCCGCGCGGGCCAGCTTGCGGCTCAGATTCAATGCGGTGCTCAACGCCGACACCCTTTTGCGTGCTTGCGCCGTCAGGTGCTGAGAGTGCTCAGCGCGTCGTTCAATCGACGCCCGCGCACGTCCAGGCACCACGGTGAAGGCCTTCACCGCCCCTCCGCTGGCTGCATCGGCTGCGGCTGAGGCGATCGTCGAGCCTGCCAGCATCGATCCAATCTTGGCGCGGCTGCCTGGAGGAACCCTGCCACGCTGCTGGCCCCACGCCCCGCGTGGATCGTGCAAGCGCGCTCGCGCCGCTGAAAACTCCGCGCCAAGCAGCAGCACCGCCGCGGAGAAGAATAACCACATCAGCAACACCGCGAGTGAACCTGCGGCGCCGAACGAATTCGCCGTACCGGCGTGCGTCAGGTAGAACGCAAACAGCTTTTTGCCGACGGAAAACAAGATCGCAGCGACAACCCCGCCCACCAGCGCGTCGCGCCATTGCACCCGGGCGTCGGGGAGGAACTTCAGGAGTGCGCCGAACGCGAGCGAGAGAACCACCAGTCCCACCACCAGTTGCACGACGTCGCCGATGATCACGAGCGACGAATCGCCCCAAAGCCATTTGCCAACGGCCTGGATAGCGGTGTCGAGGACTAGCGAGACGATCAGCAGGAACGCCACGCCCAGCACCAGGCCGAACGAGATCAGCCGCACCCGCACCAATGCGAAAACGCTCGATTTCTGCTCGCCGCCAAGTGGCCACACGAGGTTCAGCGCGGTGTTGAGCGATGAAAATGTCGCCGATGCACCCACGGCCAGCAACACGAACGAGATCACGGCGGCCACCCCGGTGCCGCCGCTGCGGTGTGCATTCTCGACAATGCTCTGCACGCTCGCCGCGGCCTGATCGCCGAGGAGGCCGTTGACGTGGTGGAACAGCTGGCCGCGCGCCGCGTCGGCCCCGAACACCCAGCCGGCCACCGCGATCACCATGACCAGCGTTGGCGCGAGCGAAAACGCCGAGTAGAACGCAATGCTCGCGGCCATTGCCGCACAGCGGTCCTCGCCGAATTTCCTGAGTGCGCCCATCGCCCAGGACGCGTCCTTTTTCACAGCGGCCTGAATTTTCTCGCTGGACAACGTGCTCATGGCAACCTCAACTTCGATGGTGGTAATGATCCTGACGGTTTGAAATCCGTCCGAGCACGATGCGTTCCACGGCCGGCAAGCCTTCGATGAAACCATCGCGTATCAAGACCATGAAGCATCCGTCATCCCATCGCATCTTGGCAATGAAAAGCGGGCTCATAGGCCGTTTGGATGCCTGTGGAGCGCACTTTCCGCACTTTCGTCACCAATCGTCGAGTTTGATCTACACCTCGTTTTCAATCGGCGCGCGGAAGCCGGCGCGCCAAGCAGCAGGCAGAGCGAACGTGGCCGTGGCGTAGTCAGGCGCGTACAGCGAACCCGTCGAGATAGGCGGCCGAATCTCGTCCGTCCCAGATTCGTCCATCGATCAGCACGTCGGCGCGAATCTCGTCCGGCACGCGAACGTCCGCTAACGCGGCAGCCTCGCGATACAGCGCCGTCTGGCTGATTGCCGATGCAATCGCGGCGTCGTCGTGATCGCCGCTCAGCAAACCCCATCGGCGATATTGCGTGAGGAACCACAGGCCATCGGACGGGCGTGGATAGTTGACTGCGCCTTCATCGAAGAAGCTGACGGGTAATGGCCGTTTGGGGAATTGCGCAACGTCATAGTCGCCGAGCAGTCGCGGCGCGATCAGCTCCTGCGGCACGCCGATCAACTCGGGCGCCGCGAGCCACGTGGAGATGTCGGCACGATGCGCGGGGCTGTCGAGCCAACGGCACGCTTCGAGCATGGTCTGGACCAGCGCGCGTGCCGTGTTGGGATAAAGCTCCACGAAATCGCGCCGGCTGGCAAGGACTTTTTCCGGATGGTTCGGCCAGATCTCGCTCGTGACCGCTACGGTCCGTCCCGCCTGACGCGCCTCGGCAACCGCGTTCCACGGCTCGCCGACACACAGGCCGTCGAGCTGGCCCTCGGCGAGCGCATCGACCATTTGCGGCGGCGGAATCACGATGCTGCGAATGTCGCGCAACGGATGCACGCCAAGAGCTGCGAGCCAGTAATACAACCACATCGCGTGCGTGCCGGTCGGAAAGGTCTGCGCGAAGACAGGAGGGCGGCCGAGCGAGGCAAGCGCCTCCTTCAAATTTCCGCTTTCGTTAAACGCCTCGGCAAGCGGATTCGACAGCGTGATTGCCTGGCCATTGCGGTTCAGCACCATCAGCACGGCCATGTCACCCTGCGGTCCGCCGATGCCCAGTTGCACGCCATACACGAGGCCATAAAGCGCGTGCGCCGCGTCGATCTCGCCGGACAAAAGCTTGTCGCGCACGGCTGCCCAGGACGGTTGCCGGCACAGTTCCAACGTCAGCCCGTGGCTATGCCCGAACTCGAGGATCTTGGCAGCGGCCAGCGGGGCGGCATCGCTCAGCGCCACGAAACCAAGACGGACGTGGGTTTTCTCGGGCTTGTCGGCGAGGCTGCGTGAAGCAGCTTTGGGCGTATTCATGTTATGCGGGCTACCCTAATAAATCGGTCATCGATACCAACTGGCGCGCGACCTCGGCAAGCTTCACTCCCTGATCCATTGCACGCTTGCGCAGGGTGGCGTACGCCTCGGGTTCGGACATCTTGCGCCGGTCCATCAGCAGGCGTTTGGCCCGGTCGATAAGCTTGCGGTCCGCCAGTTCGTTCTCGGCTTCGGCGAGGCGCTTGCGCAGTTGCACATCGCGTGCGAAACGCGCGAGAGCGACTTCGAGGATCGGTGCAAGCCGCTCCGCCTCCAGGCCTTCGACAAGATAAGCGCTCACGCCCGCACTGACCGCCGCGTGAATCAGTTGCTGGTCGCCGTCGTTGCTGAACATCAGGACCGGGCGCGGCGCGGTTTCGTTCATCACGGCGAGTTGTTCGAGCGTATCGCGTGAAGGCGATTCAGTGTCGATGATGACTACATCCGGGCGCTGCTCTTCCACTACCTTCGGCAATGCCGCGGGCGTTGCCACCTCGGCCAGCATGTCGTAGCCGAGACGTGCGAGTGCCTGGCGAAGATCGCCAATCGGTTTGTCGGTATCGGTGACGAGGAGCACGCGAAGCATGGGTTAAGCGCCGGGAGATTTCATGTGTGTTCGGCAGGCCGCAAGGATGACCGGCGGGTTCTTCGGGCGCTCGTCGACGTCTTCTTGCGCACGGCACGATGCGGGTCGCAGCAGTCAGGCTGCATGCGCTACCGCTTCCGCATTGTCTTGCCACGCGTTGAAGGAGGTTTGCTCAGCCACGGCAAAAGCGCTGCTCTCCTTGTGAGTCACCCAATTTACCGCTTCGCCGACCGCATTGCCAACGAGGATCACAGCGGGGCTTCCCAAGCCTTCCTTCACCGCGTCCATAGCCAGATGATCCAGCCGCCCGAGCCAGCATCGCTCGGCTGCAGTGCCTGCCCATTGAACGACCGCTGCGGGAGTCGAAGCAGGCAGCGCCGACAATAGTGCATTGCACAGGCTTTCGATGCGCGTCATGCCCATATAGATCGCGAGCGTTGTACCGGTTGCCGCGAGCGCAGCCCAGTTGGGTTCGCCGTGATCCTGCTTGTGCGCTGTAACGAAGGTGACGCCCTGGCAATGCTCGCGATGCGTAAGCGACATCCCCAGACTTGCGGCCGCAGCGAAGCCCGACGAAATGCCGTTGATGATCTCGACTGGAATCTGCGCCTGCCGCAGTGCCGTAAGTTCTTCTCCCGCGCGTCCGAACAGCAGGGCATCGCCGCCCTTTACGCGGACTACATGCAGGCCCTTGAGCGCATAGCGTTGCATCAGCCGCTGAATGAACGCTTGCGGTGTCGACTTGCAGCCGCCGCGCTTGCCGACGCGAATCACGCGTGCTTGCGGCGCAAGCGACACGATCTCGGGATTGGCGAGATCGTCCAGCAACACGATATCCGCCGCCGCCAATGCTTTGGTGGCCTTGATGGTGAGCAGGTCCAGATCGCCGGGACCGGCGCTAAGCAAGGTGACCTTGCCAGTTGTCATCATGATGTCCTTTGGCGGTCTGATAAAAACGCGACGGCCGCCATGTCGCTTATAAGGCGCGGGTTGCACGGGTTGCGTATTGCCCGGGACGATGCCAACGCAAAAACGGCGTCCGCCCGTGCTCTTGCACGAGGGGACGCCGTTGTCCTGGGTTGCCGGTGTCTACCAGCAATCAGTCGATAAGACTGTGGTTCATATGCCCGGCATCGTTGCCACGCACAACCAGACATAGGCAATATCCAGGCCAGACGAGTGTCGCCATAACGCACTCGCTGGTGAACGTTGCGGATGAAGAGCTGCTAGCCGCGCCCCTTATACAGGGTGGTTTCAGCACAGCCACTTCCATCACTCTCCGTGAGTCCGTTTAAGCAAGCACGGCGCCGATCCTCTCGCACGCCGACAGTGCTGCACCGCACCGTGAACGTGCTTCGCTGCATCAAAATGCATCGCCGCGAGCCGGCTGAAAATGCGCCGTGAAGGTGCTTGTCGGCGCAAAGCCCCGCCGGATATAGACCTGCCGTGCATGGCATGGCACTTGCCTTTAAAGCATCCATTGGATCAACGACGGTCCGGTTTCATAGCAAGATTTCAGCAACAGCCCTTGACGGGCTTTTTGGACAACGGCGTCCCCTGAACTCAGTCATTGGCTGGGTTCACGGGACGCCTTTTTGTTTTCTGGAAAGACAATGGCAGACAAAGCAACCAGGATCGATCTATTCAGCCTGCGCACGGCGCCGATGCGTGCTTTCCACCTCACGTGGATGGCGTTCTTCGTCTGCTTCTTCGCGTGGTTCGCATGCGCCCCATTGATGCCGTTGATCAAGCGCGAGTTCGGACTCTCCATCGATCAGGTCGCCAATATCAACATCGCCGCAGTCGCCGCGACCATCCTGGTGCGTCTCATCATCGGCCCGATGTGCGACCGCTACGGTCCGCGCAAGGTCTATACGGGACTGCTGCTCCTGGGCGCGTTTCCCGTGCTCGGCGCGGCGCTCTCCGGCGGTTACACGAGCTTCCTGCTGTGCCGCCTGGGTATCGGCGCGGTGGGTGCGAGCTTCGTTATTACGCAGTACCACACGTCGGTGATGTTCGCGCCAAACGTGGTCGGCACCGCTAACGCGACCAGCGCCGGCTGGGGGAATGCCGGGGCAGGCGCCGCACAAGTGTTCGTGCCGCTGCTGCTCGCGGGCATGCTTGCGCTCGGTGCAGGCGAGTCGTCCGGATGGCGTCTTGCGCTCGTGGTTCCGGCGCTCGCCATGCCGGTCATGGCCTTGTTCTACTGGCGCTTTACGCAGGATTGCCCGCAAGGAAACGTCACGGAACTGCGCGCGCAAGGCATCGCAATCGATGGCGGCAAGAAGGGCGGCTGGGCGAGCTTTCGCGCGGCCTGCGCGAACTATCGCGTGTGGATGCTCTTCGTCACCTATGCGGCTTGTTTTGGCGTCGAAGTGTTTATTCATAACATCGCCGCGGTCTATTACGTCGATCACTTTCAACTGTCGCTGAAAGCCGCTGGCCTCGCCGCGGGCAGCTTTGGATTGCTCGCGTTGCTTGCACGTGCACTCGGCGGCTGGGTATCGGACAAAGCCGCTGCACGTCGCGGCCTTGAGATTCGTTCGACTCTGTTGTTCGTGCTCATCGCAGGGGAAGGCCTCGGCTTGATATGGTTTTCGCACGCTGACAGTGTCGCGCTCGCCGTGGTCGCCATGCTGAGCTTCGGCCTGTTCACGCACATGGCGTGTGGCGCGACCTACGCGCTGGTGCCGTTCATCGACCGCAAGGCGCTTGGCGGCGTGGCGGGGATCATCGGCGCCGGCGGCAATGTGGGTGCGGTGGCCGCGGGTTTCCTGATGAAGGGTTTCGGCAACGTTCAACAGACGCTGGCCATGCTCGGCGTGCTGGTCACGGTGTCCGCGCTGTGCGCGCTGGCGGTGCGCTTTAGTTCCGAGCACAAGGCACGCGAAGCCGCGCTGCGTGCAGATGCATTGGGTGTCAACAACAGCATTGCAAATTGAGAGTGTCCTGATCATGAAAATCGTCGTTATCGGCCATGGCATGGTCGGCCACAAACTTCTCGAATGCCTCGCTGAAAATGCATCGCACGGGCTCGATATCACCGTGTTGTGCGAAGAGCCGCGGCCGGCTTACGACCGCGTGCATCTGTCCGAATTCTTCTCCGGAAAATCGGCGCAGGACCTGTCGCTCGTCGAACCGGGATTCTTCGAACGCGAGAACGTGCGGCTCGAACTTAACGCGAAGGCGGTATCGATCGATTGTGCGGCGCATACCGTGACGGTGTCGACCGGCGAGGTACTGGCCTACGACAAGCTGGTGCTCGCCACCGGCTCTTATCCGTTCGTGCCGCCGGTTGCGGGCAACGAGCGTCGAGACTGCTTCGTGTACCGCACCATAGAAGACCTTGAAGCGATGAAGGAATGCGGTGCGCGCTCGAAGACGGGTACGGTCGTGGGTGGTGGATTGCTTGGGCTTGAATGTGCCAAGGCGTTGCGCGACATGGGATTGCAGACGCACGTGGTCGAGTTCGCGCCGCGCCTGATGGCCGTGCAGGTTGACGACAGCGGCGCGCGCGCGCTGCGCAGCAAGATTGAAGAGCTGGGCGTGACGGTGCATACGCAGAAGAACACCGTCGCCATAGTCGATGGCGAGGACGGCACGCACCGGATGCAGTTCGCCGACGCCACTCACCTCGACACCGACATGATCGTGTTCTCCGCCGGCATCCGTCCGCGCGACGAAATCGCGCGCATCAGTGGCCTCGAGGTCGGTGCGCGCGGCGGCATTGTGATCGACGATAGCTGCCAAACCAGCGACGCCGATATCTACGCGATCGGCGAATGCGCGCTGTGGAACGGGCAGGTCTTTGGACTGGTAGCACCGGGTTATGACATGGCGCGCGTGGTTGCGAAGCAGTTGCTGGGCGAGCAGGCCGGGTTCACCGGCGCGGACATGAGCACCAAGCTGAAGCTGATGGGCGTGGACGTGGCGAGTATCGGCGACGCACACGGCAAGACGCCGGGCAGCCGTGCGTATCAGTTCAGCGATGAACGCAAGCAGGTCTACAAGAAGCTGGTCGTGTCCGAGTGCGGCAAGTATCTGCTCGGCGGCGTGATGGTCGGCGACGCGGAAGAATACGGCACTCTGTTGCAGATGATGCTGAACCGCATCGAGCTGCCTGAAGCACCGGAATTCCTGATTCTCCCTTCCTCCGACGGCAAGCAAAAGCCCGGCCTCGGCGTCGATGCACTGCCGGACGCCGCACAGATCTGCTCGTGCAACAACGTGTCGAAAGGGCAGATTTGCGAAGCGGTCTGCGCGGGTGCGACCAGCATTGGCGCGTTGAAGTCCGCGACCAAGGCCGGCAGTTCGTGCGGCGGCTGCGTGGCCCTGGCTACGCAGGTGATGAAGGCCGAGATGAAAAAGCAGGGGCTCGCGGTCAACAACCATGTGTGCGAGCACTTCCCGTACTCGCGGCAGGAGCTTTATCACATGGTGCGTGTTGAGCGCTTCGAAACGTTTGGCGAGTTGCTCGCGAAACACGGTCGCGGTCTTGGCTGCGACATATGCAAACCAGCGGTTGCCGGGATTCTTGCATCATGCTGGAACGAGTTCGTCCTGAAGAAAGAGCATGCGGGCTTGCAGGACTCGAACGACTACTTCCTCGCGAACATCCAGCGCGACGGCACCTATTCCGTCGTCCCGCGGATGCCCGGCGGCGAGGTCACACCCGATGGCTTGATCGCGGTCGGTCAGGTCGCAAAAAAGTATGGCTTGTACACCAAGGTTACGGGCGGCGCACGCGTCGATTTGTTTGGCGCGCGGGTTGAACAGTTGCCGCTGATCTGGGAAGAGTTGATTGCGGCCGGCTTTGAATCCGGTCACGCGTACGGCAAGTCGGTGCGCACCGTGAAGTCGTGCGTCGGTTCAACCTGGTGCCGCTACGGCGTGGGCGATTCGGTCGGTCTCGCGATCGATATAGAAAACCGCTACAAAGGTTTGCGCACGCCGCACAAGATCAAGTTCGGTGTCTCCGGATGCACGCGCGAATGCGCGGAAGCGCAGGGCAAGGACATTGGCGTGATCGCAACGGAGAAGGGCTGGAACCTCTATGTATGCGGCAACGGCGGGATGAAACCGCGCCATGCCGAGCTGCTTGCGTCGGATCTTGATAGTGCGACGCTGATTCAATACATTGACCGCTTCCTGATGTTCTATATCCGTACCGCGGACCGGCTGCAGCGTACCAGCGTGTGGCGCGACAACCTCGAAGGCGGGCTCGAGTACCTGATCGATGTCGTGGTGCACGACAAGCTTCAGCTTGCCGCAGAACTCGAAACGGAGATGCAGCAGGTAGTCGACAGCTACGAATGCGAGTGGAAGAAGGCCGTGAACGATCCCGACACCCGCAAGCGCTTCCGCCATTTCGTCAACAGCGATGAAGCCGATGCCAACGTGAGTTTTGTCGAAGAGCGTGGCCAGATTCGCCCCGCGACACCGGCGGAACGGAGATTCAAGCCGATCGATATTCCCGTCGTTGTCGAGACGGTTTGAAGCGCACGCGACCCATGCCAAGGACATCATCATGAACTACGATCGAACCCCGATATCCTGGGTGCCCGTGTGCCCACTCGACGATATCGTGCCGAACACTGGCGTCTGCGCACTCATCAAGGGCGAGCAGGTCGCCGTGTTTCATCTCGCCGACGGCAACCCCAGCGTGTTCGCCATCGATAACTTCGATCCGGGCTCGCAGGCTTCGGTGCTGTCGCGTGGATTGATCGGCAATCTGGGTGACCGGATTGTGGTGGCGTCGCCGATCTACAAGCATCACTACGATCTGCGCACCGGTGAATGCCTCGAGATACCGGGGAATTCGGTCAACGCCTTTGCCGCGCGCGTGGAGGATGGTCAGGTATGGGTCGCGGTATGAGCACGGTAAGCGCATCTGCGGCATCTGCGTATCCGGCATGATTTCGGGCGACGTAAAAACCGTATGCCCTTACTGCGGCGTTGGCTGCGGCATGGTCCTGCACGTTGAGAAAGGGCAGGTGGTCAAGGTGTCCGGCGACAAGGAGCATCCGGCCAACTTTGGACGGCTCTGTACCAAAGGGTCGTCGGCGCATGTGGTCTTGCGCAAATCCGGCCGTCTGGAGCACGCCTTCATTCGGCATGAGCGCGACCAGGATCCGGTCCCGCTGTCCATGGGGCAAGCGCTCACGGACACAGCCCGGCGCCTGCGCGATCTGCTGGACGAACACGGCCCGGACGCGCTCTCGTTCTATGTGTCGGGCCAGATGTCGATCGAGGCGCAATACCTCGTCAACAAGCTCGCGAAAGGGTTTGTGGGCACCAACAATATCGAGTCCAATTCGCGGCTCTGCATGGCGAGTGCCGGTAGCGGCTACAAACTCTCGCTTGGCGCCGACGGACCGCCGGGCTCGTACGAGGACATCGATAAAGCCAACCTGTTTTTCGTGATCGGCGCGAACATGGCCGACTGCCATCCGATCCTGTTCCTTCGCATGATGGACCGCGTGAAGGCCGGCGCGAAGCTGATCGTGGTGGACCCGCGCCGCAACGCCACCGCCGATAAGGCAAGCCTCTTCATGCAGATCAAGCCGGGGACCGATCTCGCCTTGCTCAATGGCCTGCTGTATCTGCTCCATCAGAACGGCCATACGGACGCTGCTTTCATCGCCGAATCGACTGAAGGCTGGGACACGATGCCCGCCTTTCTCGAAGACTATTCACCGGACAAGGTAGCGGAGATCACCGGCATTCCGGAAGCCGATATTCGTCGCGCGGCGCAATGGATGGGCGAGGCGCCCGAGTGGATGAGCTGCTGGACCATGGGTCTCAACCAGAGCACGCACGGCACCTGGAATACCAACGCCACCTGCAACCTGCATCTTGCCACCGGCAAGATCTGCCGTCCCGGCAGCGGGCCGTTCTCGCTCACCGGGCAGCCCAATGCCATGGGCGGCCGCGAGATGGGTTACATGGGACCCGGGCTTCCCGGGCAGCGTTCGGTGTTGGTGGAAGAGGACCGGGCTTTTATCGAAGACCTGTGGGGCATTCCGAAGGGCACGCTCAAGACTTCGCTCGGGCAAGGCACCGTTGACATGTTCTCCCGGATGACCACGGGCGAGATCAAGGCCTGCTGGATCATCTGCACCAATCCGGTCGCGAGCGTGGCGAACCGGCAGACCGTGATTGCGGGTTTGCAGGCTGCGGAGCTGGTCATTACACAGGATGCTTTCCTCGACACGGAGACCAATCGTTACGCCGATGTCCTTTTGCCCGGCGCGCTTTGGGCCGAGGCCGAAGGCGTGATGATCAACTCCGAGCGCAACATGACGCTCATGCAGAAAGCCATCGAGCCGCCGGGCGCTGCGTTGCCCGACTGGCAGATCATCGCGCGCGTGGCGTGTGAAATGGGTTTCGCCGATGCGTTCACCTATGCATCGGCGGATGAGGTTTTCGCCGAGATCACCCGGGCGTCGAATCTCAAGACGGGCTACGACCTGCGCGGTGCGAGCCATGAGCGCTTGCGCGAAACGCCGTTGCAATGGCCTTGCGCGCCGGACGTTGCGGCTGATCGCAATCCGGTTCGTTATATCAATGACGGCGTGAGCCAGACGCTCACGCAAAGGCCCGATGGCAGCCGCCCGCGCCTGGCATTTCCCACGTCCGGCGGCAAGGCCGTTTTCTTCGCCCGCCCGCATGTGGCGCCTGCGGAAATGCCGGACATGGAACGGCCCATCGTGCTGAATACGGGGCGCTTGCAGCACCAGTGGCACACCATGACCAAGACCGGCAAGGTGCCGATGCTGAACAAGCTGAATCCTGCTCCTTTCGTGGAGATTCATCCCGAAGATGCGGCGTCACTGGGTATCAAGGCCAAGGACGCGGTCGAGATACGCTCGCGCCGCGGCCGTGCCGTTTTGCCGGCGGTCGTAACCGATCGCGTACGTGCGGGCAACTGCTTTGCCCCCATGCATTGGAACGACGTCTTTGGCGAAGAGCTCTGCATCAACGCTGTGACGAATGACGCGATCGATCCGATTTCGCAGCAGCCCGAATTCAAGTTCTGCGCCGTAACGCTGAGCCGCGTGCCGCCCAAAGCAGGCGCAGAGCATCCTGAAACGCGTGATGACGCCGCCAATCCGGAACGATTCGAGCCCATTACCTCTAATCACGCCCGTCCGACACAGGAACTGGACATGTCCCGTATTGATGCCCTTGCCACGCTGCTCGGTATTGCGGAAACGCCGGCGCCCGAACTCAGCGAGACGGAACGCACCTACGTCGCAGGTTTTATGAGCGGCCTGCGCTCGACCGAGGGCCGCGCAGCAGGTGGTGTGCCGACGTTGCCGCTCAGTGCGCCCGTGGTCCCGACGACAAGGCTCTGGCTTGATGGCGTCCTCGCCGGTCTCTTCAGCCGTGCGGAAACGGCAACGGCTGCGCCGACGCTAGCCGCAGCGACTACCGCGGAGTCCTCCGTGCGGATCGCGCGAGCGCGGCCGAAAGTCGTTTTGCTGTGGGCATCGCAGACGGGGAACATCGAATCGTTGACCGAGCGTTACGCGACCCAGTTGATGGAGTCCGGCTTTGAAATACGCACCTCGTGCATGGCCGACTATGCGGTATCGGGTCTGGAGAAAGCGCAGTACGTGCTGCTGATGACCAGCACATTCGGCGGCGGCGATGCCCCCGACAATGGCCAGAGTTTCTGGACAGGAATCAGCGCCGATAACGCGCCGCGTCTGGATGGCGTGCGTTATGCCGTGCTGGCTTTCGGCGATCGCAACTATGACGCGTTCTGCGGTCATGGCCGCAAACTCGATGCGCGTTTGCTCGAGCGCGGAGCGATACGTTTGCTGGAGCGTGTCGATTGCGATGCCGAGTTTCAGCCCGCTGCCGACGCGTGGCTCGAGCGGATCGTCGCGCGGATCAAGGAGGAAGATGCGGCGCTGCATGCGGTCCCGGCAGACGGAATGATTCCGGCCATCTTGCCCTCGAAGACCCATCCGGCACCGTCTCGGCTGGTGAAAAATCTGCGGCTCAACAAGCAAGGCGCGACGAAGGACACGCGTTATTTCTCGCTGGCGACGGCGGACTCGGGTCTTGAATACGAGGTTGGCGATGCGCTCGGTGTATGGCCGAGCAACTGTCCCGAACTGGTCGATGAACTTATCGGCCTGAGCGGTCTTTCTGCCGATACGGCTGTGAACGTGACCGGCGCCGGCGAGATGCGTCTGGCCGACGCGCTCGGCAAGCACTATGAAATTGCGCGGCCGAATCACGACACGCTGGCATTCATCGCGGCCCGGACCCGGGACAGTGCATTGAGCAGATTGCTCGGCGAGGATCGCAAAGCGGACCTGAAGAAGTGGCTGTGGGGTCAGCAGCTGGCCGACGTGCTGCATGAATTCCCGGTCGCGCTGTCAGCCACGGAACTCGTCGGCATGCTGAAGCGCATGCAGCCGCGGTTGTACTCGATCGCATCGAGCCCAAGAGCGCATCCCGACGAGATACATCTGACTGTCTCGGCGGTCCGGTATAGCAACGGGCGGCGTCAGCGCAAGGGTGTGTCCTCGACCTTTCTCGCGGATCGTGCGGACGATGTCAGCGTGCCGGTGTTCGTCCAGAAGTCGGCGCATTTCCGTCTTCCCCATCATGGCGATGCACCGATGATCATGGTCGGCCCCGGCACCGGCGTCGCCCCGTTTCGCGGTTTCCTGCATGAGCGTCTCGCACGAGGCGACACCGGCCGCAACTGGTTGTTCTTTGGCGAACAGCATGCCGCCACGGACTATTACTATGGTGATGAGCTCGATGAGATGCGCCGCAAGGGTTTGCTAAGCCGTCTCGATCTTGCTTTCTCACGCGACCAGACCGACAAGATTTATGTGCAGGATCGCATGCGCGAACATGGCGCGGAGCTATGGTCGTGGCTCGAAGCGGGTGCGCATTTCTATGTTTGTGGCGACGCGAGCCGCATGGCGAGAGATGTCGACGTAGCGCTCAAATCTGTCGTTGCCCGGCAGGGTGGCATGAGCGATGATAAGGCCCAGGAATACGTCAGCGGGCTGGTCAGGGACAAGCGTTATGTGCGGGACGTTTATTAAGTCCCGCACGGTTCGCCGCGCGTGAGGACGGCGGCGACCCTGCTACCCGCGCAACTGTTGCGCCGCGATGTCCTCGAGCGATCTCCCGCGCGTCTGCACGCCCATCAGCACGACCGCCGCCGCACCGATCAACAGCACGAACGTGGTCGCCCCGAACACACCGGGAAAGCCCAGCAGCGGATACACATACCCGACGAGGATAGGCGCAGCGATTGCGCCGAGCCGTCCTACTGATGAAGCCAGGCCCACGCCGGTCGTGCGGACATCGGTAGGGAAAACTTCGGGCGTGTAGGCATAAACGCCCGCATACGTGCCGTTCATGAAGAACGACAGCAGCACGCCGGACGCCATGATGCCCCCGTCGCTGCGCGTGAGCGCAAGGCCAAGTGCGGAGACTCCTCCCAGCACCATGTACGATGCAATGGTCGCCTGCCGGCCGATCTTTTCGTTGAGCCATGCGCCCGAGAAATAGCCCGGTATCTGCGCGATATAGATTACGAGCGAATACGAAAAGCTGCGCGTGATCGTCATGCCGTTCTGCACGAGCAGACTGGGAATCCAGGTGAAGAACGCGTAATAACTGAAGGTGATCGACAGCCACATGAGCCACGTCATGGTGGTGATGCGCGCAAGCTTGCGCGACCACAACGCCTTCACGTTCGCGAGCGCCGAAGCACGCTCAGCAGCAATGGGAACCTCAGCTTCAGTGGCGGCATCGGTTTGCGGCAAGGGTTCCAGTTTCACGCCAGCCGCCGTCAACTCGGCCTCCGCCTTCGCAACGATCGCTTCGGCCTCGGCGTGCCGTCCGCGCGCCACGAGCCAGCGCGGCGATTCGGGCAACGCACGCCGCCACCACAGCAACATCACGATCGGCAGGGCGGTGATCACCATGACTACACGCCACGCGTTCGGTGCAAGCGGGATCACGAAATAACCGAGCAGCGCAGCCGCGACGAAGCCAAATGAGAAGAAGCCGGCGAGACTGCCCGTGAATGCGCCGCGATACCGCCGCGCGACGAACTCCGACAAGAACGGCGCAACGATCGCGCTTTCCGCACCCGTACCGACTCCGGCGACAATCCGTGTCGCGAGGAAAAACGGCCAGTCGTGGGCTGTTGCGCTGGCGAGCGACGCGACGCAGTAGATCACCAGTGCGAGCATCATCACGCGCCGCCGCCCGATCAGGTCGCCGAGAATTCCGGCGAGCATCGCACCGAGGAAATAGCCGATGAACGTGCCGCTGCCAAGCACGCCCGTCTGCACGCTGCTGAGCGACCACTGCGTGCGCAGCACCGGCAGCAGGAACGCGAGCACGGCGGCGTCCATCGCGTCGAAGGTGTAGCCGAGACCGCCCATCAGCAGCAAGCGTCGATGAAATGACGAGAACGGCATGCGTTCTATACGGGCGGAAATCGTCGACATGGGTAACGCACCTCGCTTGCAGAAAGGAACGGTGAATGTTGAACGGCTGAGGCTTTGGGTTTAATTTGGATTTAAGCGCGCTCGAGTTCGTCGAAGTGGACGTGGCCGCCTTTCATCACGAACGGGATGTGCTCGCCCTGACCGAGCAGGCAGTCGATGGAGCGCAGCGGATTGCCGTCCACTACGAGCACATCGGCGAAGGCGCCCGGCACGATGCGGCCGAGTTTGTCGGTCATGCCGAGCACTTCCGCGCCGATGAGCGTCGCACTTGTTATCACTTCAGCAGGCGACAACACCTCGGCGCGCAGCCGGAATTCATCGCTCTGCAGACGCTGCGCTTCGCCGAGCAGATCGGTGCCGAAGCCCATGCGCACGCCCGCGCGTTTCATGATCTCCAGGGACCGGAGGCCGGCTTCATGCACGTCGGCCACCTTCGCCAGGCTTGCTTCGGGCAGGCCGTATTTCGCTCCCTCGCTGGCGAGCGCCTCATAAGTGATAAGCGTGGGGACCACGAAGGCATTGTGTTCCGCGATCAGGCGCGCGGTGGCGTCGTCGATGAGATTGCCATGCTCGATCGTGCGCACGCCGCAGCGCACCGCGCGTGCGATGGCATCGGGCGTATAAGCGTGGGCCAGCACGTAGGTCTGACGGCCGCGGGCTTCGGCGACGATCGCGCGGATCTCGTCCTCGGAATATCCCCACGCACCAACGGGATCGGTTGGCGAGGCAACCCCGCCGGACGCCATGATCTTGATCTGGTCGGCGCCCATCTGCAGTTCCTCACGAACGGCGCGGCGCACTTCGTCCACACCGTCCGCCACCCGCGTCAGCGCACCGACGCGCACGCAGCAGCCGCAGGGGGCGTCGGGCGGCATGAAGTCGCTGCGGGTGCGCATGTCGCCGTGACCGCCCGTCTGGCTCAGCGCGCGGCCTGAGACGAACATGCGCGGGCCTTCTGCCAGCCCGGCCTCCACCGCTTGCTTGAACGGATAACCTGCGCCGCCGGCATCGCGGATGCTGGTGAAGCCTCGCCGCAGCATGGCCCGCATCAGGGGTACGGCGCGCAGCGTGACCAGTACGTTGGGCAAGGTCGCTACGCGCGGCAGGTTGAACTCGACCGCGATCACATGTACGTGGAGATCGATCAGGCCGGGCATCAGCGTCTTGCCTTTCAAATCGATCACACGAGCGCTGGCGGATTTGATCGGCCGATCCGAGACTTCCTTGATTCGTCCCTCTTCGACCAGCACCTCGTGACCGGGCAGTAGTTCGGGCTGCAACGGGTCCAGCAGCGCGCCGTTGCGAAACAACACCGACGTCATCGCGACTCTCCTGAGAAGGTTGAATCTGGCCGCGTGGACTGCAGGAAGGGACGCGCCAGCTTGCTTGACTGCACGAGCAGCAAACTATACGCCGCGCTCAGGCGAGCACGCTAGTGCGTCATTAAAGAGGGATGGCTTGGCGCCATGATCCGGGGGCGAGCGGCGAGCGGCGAACACGGACAGCGCTTACGCGGTCAGCTTGTTATCGGACGGTATTGAAGAAACGGCCGAGAATCGCGTGCGGATGCGCTTGCGCATGGGTTCTTCGTAGAACCTGAAGATCAGCAGGCTTGCGACGACGGCGAACAGCATCGCGATCCAGCCGTTCGATTGCCTGAATCCCGCGATATACGCGAGATAGGCAATGGGCACGTGAATGAGGTAAAGCGAATAACTGGCTTCGCCCAGCCTCAAGAGCATTCGCTGATTCAGGAAGTTGATCACGGGACGGTCGAGCAGGGCGAGCCCCAGGATCAATGCGGCGAACCACGGCGAGTCGAGGTAGAACGCAGGAGAAACCGGACGCCAGAGCGCGAGAACCGTCAAGGCAATCAACGAACCGCCGACGAGCTTGATACCCAGCGCGTGTCGGTCCACACCTTGTTCGCGCAATCGATGAAACAGGATAGCGGCATAGACACCCACGACGAATTCGAACAGGCGCGTGAGCGGAAGGCCGACGACGAGAAATCCGCTGCGCGATAGCGGCAGGAAAGTTTCCAGGAACACAATCCATAGTCCCTGCATCAGAAAGAAGCCGATGCAAGCGAAGCTCAGCCATGCCAATCGCATGGACATCATCCTGCGCAGCATGAGCGGGAACATCATGTAGAAAAAAGCTTCGCACGAAACGCTGTCTGACGGGCCGTTCCACGGCTGGTTCACGGCGGCAAACGGGAACCATGCATTTAGCAACAGCAACTGGCAGACCAAGCTGGCGGCGAGCGGTAAATACACCGGATTCTTAAGCGCGTACCACTGCATCAACAATGACCGGTCATCGGAGTTCAACAAGTACAGCGTGGTTGGCACACACAACGCGAGGCCGAGCAATACGACCGGATAGATGCGTGCAAACCGCGCCTGGTAAAACGATCTTGCGCCCTTGGCGGCCAGTTGATCGCGGTAAGTGAAGGTGAGGATAAAACCGGACAACACGAAGAACAACGAGACCGCGGGGCGGCCGCCATCGACGAAATCAAAGATTTGAGAGGGCAGATTGAGTAAGCCAAGTTCTGAGTAATGCGAAACAACGACGGTGAATGCCGCGAGGAAGCGGATACTGGTCAACGCGGGTAGCGACCCGCCAGATTGGTCTATTGGCGCATGCACCGCTGCCTCCCATTTCACCGTTTTCGCAGGGTATCACCGCGGGCGCGGAATCAATTACCTGGAGCGCTTGCACAGCGCAATTGGCGGACTGTTACTTTAGTTTGGCGGCTTTCAACGCGATCGCGGCGCCGGGAAAACAGGCATTGAAATGATCCTGCAATCGTTCTTCAGACGATTCGGGCGCCACGCTACTAGGCGCGCCGGCGTATCGCTATCATGACGGTGACAGGTGACGTCCTGGCGACGCTGCCGTTTGATCGATCAACCCAAGACCGAGCCACGCGTTCGCTGGCGCTATAAAAGGAGACCCTTCATGGGTAGCATGGACGTTGTACAGACAGAGCGCGCGAGTGAAATCGCAAAGCGCGTTGAGGAATTCGTGCGTACAGTGGTGGTCCCTTACGAGCGCGATTCGCGTTGCGGCAGTCACGGTCCGAGTGAAGAGCTGGTGCGCGAACTGCGAAGCAAGGCGCGGGCTGCGGGCGTGCTTACGCCGCATATTCTTCCCGGGGGCGACCATCTTACGCAGCTTGAAACCGCAACCGTCCTGAAGCGATCGGGCTTATCGCCGCTCGGCCCGGTGGCCGTGAATACCGCCGCTCCGGACGAAGGCAACATGTACCTGATCGGCAAGATAGGCACCGCGGCGCAGAAGGAACGTTTCCTCGCGCCGCTCATATCGGGCGATGCACGCTCTGCGTTCTTCATGACCGAACCCGCCGCCGACGGCGGCGCGGGCTCCGATCCCTCCATGCTTCAGACCACGGCCAGACGCGACGGCGATCATTGGGTTATCGATGGCACGAAGGCCTTCATCACGGGTGCTGAAGGGGCGTCGGTCGGCATTGTGATGGCACGCAGCAACACGGGCGAGGACGGGGACGAGAAGGTCAGCGCCACCATGTTCCTCGTCGACTTGCCGCATCCCTCCATCCGCCTTGAACGAATTCTCGACACCATAGACAGTTCGATGCCCGGCGGTCACGCGATAGTGCGTATTGAAGGCTTGCGTGTGCCGGACGATCAGGTGCTGGGAGCCGTGCACGAAGGCTTCAAATACGCGCAGATCAGGCTCTCGCCCGCGCGGCTGTCGCATTGCATGCGCTGGCATGGCGCGACCACGCGCGCGCATGAGATCGCCACGCAATATGCCTGCACCCGCCGGGCATTCGGCAAGTTGCTGATCGATCATGAAGGCGTGGGGTTCATGCTCGCGGAGAACGCGATTGATTTGCAGCAGGCGGAATTGATGATCGACTGGTGCGCAGCCGTACTCGATGCCGGTTCGCTTGGCACCTCTGAGAGCTCGATGGCAAAGGTCGCGGTAGCCGACGCGCTGTTTCGGGTAGCCGACCGCTGCGTCCAGGTCATGGGCGGCACGGGCGTATCGCGCGATACGATCGTTGAGCAAGTGTTCCGCGAGATTCGTGCGTTTCGTATCTACGATGGCCCGACTGAAGTACACAAGTGGTCGATCGCGAAGAAGATCAAACGCGACACGCTTTCAGGGCTTCACGGCGCCTAGCGGGCGTCCAGGCTCCGGCTTGCTGTAAGCCGGAGCTTGAACCTTGCAAAACCGTTCGTGGTGTTTCAGCCGTTCTGCGTGCTGCTCTTGTAGCTGCCCCCGCCGGCGAATCCCTTGAGGATCAGCATCAGATGGAAGTAGAGACGTTTGCTGAGCCCGTAGTTGTACGCATACAGATGGGCGAGTGCGATGCTAAGGCCCTGCATGGGTTGATGATTGCGTGCGTACACTGACACCACAATCGGCACGATCCGCTTGAGCGCCAGTTCGCGCGCCGGTTCAAGGCTGGTGTCGAGCTTGAGCGACTTCAGAAAGTCATAGGCCAGTACCGCTGCAGCCGTGGTCGAGCGCGCGCTGGTCAGGGTGATCGATACGTCGGTCTTCCGGCAAAACGATACGTATTCCTTGAGGTAATAAACCTTCCTGGCGGCAAGACAGATTTGCGCGCCGAACACGAAGTCGCAACCGACGCCATATTGTTTTCTATAGCCGATTTTCTTGACCAGATCCGCGTTGGCGAGCCAGCCGTTGTTCGGCATCATCTGGATCAGGCCAGTGCGTCCTGGATTGGGCTGCAGGCCGGCTGCGGCTTCCGTGCGGTAGTAAGCTGAATTGAGCTTGCGGCTGCCTTCAATGTCGACGCGTCCGGCGTTGTCCATTTGATACTGGTCGCCGAATGCAACGTCGAGGTCCGGGTGCAGATTCCACGCGGACAGCAGCCGTTCGATGCAATCGGTCTTGAGCGCATCGTCGTCGTGAATCAGAAGAATTTTATCCCCGGTGGCCCGCTTGAAGAGGCTGGCGACATTGTCTACCTGCCCGAGCGGCGGTTCGTTCTTGACGTAGGAGATCCGCGTTTCGTGGAGATACGTTGTATCGATCAGGTTTCGCGTGCGGGTATCGCTGGAATCGTCGCCAATGAGTATTTCGATGTTCGTGTGCGTCTGGGCCAGGCACGATGCGAGCGACTCCATCAGCAGCTCGGGTCTGTTGCACGTTGGCAGGCAAATGGAGATCTTCGTCTGTCGCATCATGTTCTCACCGTGGGCTGAAGGGTTGGATCGATCGGGCGCATTCGGGCTAAACAACGAAAACGCGGCCTTGGGTTATAGAGAGAAAGACTGAGTAAGGAGCCCGACGTTGTTGTTTTATACGGTTGCGCATTTATTTCGTCAACGCGATTAAATGCCAGTGAAAGGAAACTGATTTATTTTTATTTTTTACCCGGCAAACGCTTAAAAAGGTATGGTAATTTCTTCAGATGATAAGGGTTTTCACGGATCTTAAACACGTGGACAAGCGCCCGAATGCACCGCCCATCGGCATTCGAGGCGCTTAAGGAATCAGCAGAAAAAGCGGTTTATTCGCCTTCGAGGTTGTACCCGCTAAATCCCATGAGCGCAGACAAGCGCCCGGCCATCTCGCCGACCATCCGGCAGACTTCGTCGAACTCGGGATTGATCTTTTTATCGATCCGCTCGAGATACGGCACGTTGACCGCCGCAATCGCATCGCCGCTGCTTCCGATCACTGGGAACGCCACATTGGTCACACCGCGCATCTGCCGGCTGGGCACGATCTCATGCCCGGTCGCGCGAATCTCGTCGAGCAGCGCAAGCAAAACCGCCGGCTCGACATCGTTCTCGCCTTCCACGCGCGTATGTGCAGCGAGCATCCTCTCCCGCTCGGCGATGTCGCGAAAAGCCAATAATACGTGGCCCGACGAGGTATCGGTCAGTCCCATTACAGCGCCGACTTTCAACCCGAACGACCATCGTTCGGGACTATCGACCTGGGCGATAACCGCGACCCGGCCGCTGTTATAAATCGACAGATGGCACGACTGCCGCGTCATGTTCGCGAGATCGCGCAGGAGCGGCAGCGCCATGGCGGTCAGCGATCGAATAGGCTGCTGCCTGTGCGCCATTTCGAACAGCTTGAGCGTCAGCGTATAGCGGTCGTTATGATCGCCCTGCACATAACCGCGACGCTCGAGCGTCACGACCATGCGGAAGATTTCGCTCACGGTGCGGCCGAGTTTCATCGACAGTTCGTTGAGCGTGTAACCCTCGACGGTATCGACGAGTACGTCGAGAATATCGAGTCCTTTCTCGAGTGCGGGCGCGGTGTAGCGCGGGCTGTTGGCGTTCTCGTCGGACGCATTCCGGGACGGCTTCAGAACTGTATTCATGGCAATGTAATCATCAAAAAGGAACGCGACGCGATCAAGCTAAGCCGGGCGGTCAAAGCGCGCGATCCCGATTGGCGATACGCGCTGGCAAGCCGAACAGGATCAGCAGGGCGGCGAGGATCAATACCGCCGCAATGGCGTAGAGACCGCCCGACGGCACGCCGGTGACATCGACTACTTTACCGACCAGATACGGACTGATGATGCCGCCGAGATTCCCAATGGAGTTGATCAACGCGATGCCACCGGCGGCGGCCGTGCCGCTCAGGAATGCGGGCGGCAAGGTCCAGAACACGGGCAGGCAGCCGATCGCGCCGACCGCGGCGATCACGAGCGAGATCATGGCAAGCGTGGTGTCGTGAGCGAAATACGCGCTCAGCATATAACCGATGCCACCCACGCCAACCGCCAGCCCGAGGTGCCAGCGACGCTCGCCGCGCCGGTCCGAGCTCTTGCCCAGCGCCACCATGCCTATACCCGCCGCCGCATACGGAATCGCGGTCAGGAGACCGATTGTCATCGGACTGGTGATGCCGGTGTTCTTGATCAGTTGCGGCATCCAGAACGTCAGTCCATAGAGCCCCATCAGCATGAAGAGATAGATCAGCGAGAGCAGCAGCGTGCCGGGCTGGCGCATGGCGTCGATGAATTTGTGCGACGTGCCGTGGTCCTCGCGCTCCAGATTGGTTTGCAGCACGGCCTTCTCTTCGGCGCTGAGCCACTTTGCGCTGGCGATGCGGTCATCGAGAATAGCCAGCACGAGCAAGCCGAGCAGGGCGGTCGGTAAACCTTCCAGCAGGAACAGCCACTGCCAGCCCGCCAATCCCCCGAGACCGGCGAAGCGCGTCATGATGAAGCCCGACAAAGGTCCGCCGATCACGCCCGAAATCGATATCGACGTCATGAAAAGCGCATTGATACGCGCTCGCCGCTTGGCGGGAAACCAGTACGTGAAGTACAGGATGATGCCTGGCAGAAAACCCGCTTCCGTCGCGCCAATGACGAAGCGCAGCACATAGAACCATGTTTCCGATGTGACGAACATCATCGCGGCCGAGGCGATACCCCACGAGATCATGATGCGCGCGATCCAGACGCGCGCACCGACGCGGCTCAGGATCAGGTTGCTGGGAATCTCGAAGATGAAATAACCGACGAAGAAGATGCTGGCGCCGAAGCCATACGCCGCGTTGGAGAGGCCGAGATCGCCCTGCATTTGCAGCTTGGCAAAGCTGATGTTGACGCGATCGAAGTAGGCGAAGATGAAGCAGACGATCAGCAAGGGCACGATCCGCCACACGGCCTTGCGATACGCATTTTCCTCGAACGCGGCGGCGGCTTCGGGGCTCGCCGCGAGCGGAATCGATCCTGACATGGAGGTCTCCTCTTGTTTATCGTTGTTATGTTTTTTCGACGTTAATACGATATGCGAGTCAACCGATCTTAATTCGACCAGCCGCCGTCGATCATGTGAATCGCGCCGGTGGTGAACGCGGATTCATCTGAGGCGAGATACGTCACCAGCGCGGCGACTTCTTCCGCGCGCCCGACCCGGCCGATAGGCTGACGCGCAACGAACGCAGCGCGAACCTGTTCTTCGTCCAGATTCGACGCAGCGGCCTGGCTTGCAATCCGGCCACGCAGCGACGGCGATTCAATCGTGCCTGGACAAATCGCGTTGCAACGAATGGCCTGGCCCACGAAATCGGCGGCTACGGACTTCGTCAAACCGATCACGGCCGCCTTCGATGCGCCATAAACAAAACGGTTCGGCACGCCTTTCACGCTGGACGCCGCTGAGGCCATATTGATGATCGAGGCCCCTTTGCCTGCGTCGATCATGGCGGGGAGGAACGCGCGAATGGTCCGGTACATGGCCTTGACGTTCAGGTCGAAGCTGAAATCCCAGTCCTTGTCCGTGCATTTCAGGATGTTGCCGTCATGGACGTAGCCGGCGCAGTTGAACAACACGTCGAGCGGGCCGGTTTTCGCGGCGAAGGCGTCGACATCGGCGGAATCGAGCACGTTCAGGCGCGCGGTGCGCAAGGTGGAGCCTTCTCCTGCGTCGCGGGCGAGTTCAGCGAGCGCACTTTCGTCGATATCGGTGGCCCAGACGTGGGCGCCTTCGGCGGCGAGCATGAGCGCGGAAGCCCGTCCGATGCCTTTGCCGGCAGCCGTCACCACGATGTTTTTGCCTTCGACACGCTTGACCATTGATGCTCCTTTTTCGGTTGGTGGTCCCGCCGACGCGGTGTCCCGCATGGCTTTCGGGTCGAATTTTCACATATGAAAAGAATTTTTATAAGTGAAGGTAAACGCTGAGATTGGACGGAAAGTGCTTTGAAAGGGTTTTTTACCCGTGCCGGTGCGGACGCGGCAGGGTTTTGCAGGCGCGAGCAAAAACCGCCGTGCGAACGAAAACCACCGCCCGTGATACCGTTCCCCTTTTTCCAGCCAGGAGACGGCCATGCCGACCGGACGAGTAAAGTGGTTCAGCGATGCAAAGGGTTTTGGTTTCATCACCCCCGACGACGGCAGCGAAGAGCTGTTCGTCCATTTTTCGGAGATCAAGACGGAAGGTTTCAAGTCCTTGCTGGAGAACCAGAAGGTGAGCTTCGATATAGGCCAGGGCCCCAAGGGCAAACAAGCGTCGAACATCCAGCCTGCTTGAATCGCTGGTTGGGACCGATTGGAAGCGGTTGGCACCGGTTGGAAGCGGACAGCAGTGCGCTTGGGCTGGCGCATCGTCGTGCAAGGCTTTGAACCAGCCCCGCACGACGCACGCGGTGCATCGTTATCCCACGTGTCGTTCCGGATGCCGCAGCCGCGAATTATTGCGCCCATACGCCATGTAGATCACGAGCCCTATTACCAGCCAGACCACGAGCCGCATCCACGTGACGAGTGGCAGGCCAGTCATCAGGAGCACGCAAAACAGGATGCCGAGGATCGGTACGACCGGCACGCCCGGCACACGAAAAGGCCGGTTCGCACCCGAGTCGCTGCGCCGCAGATAGATCACCGCGCCGCACACCAGAACGAAGGCGAACAACGTGCCGATGCTCACCATCTCGCCCAGCACGCTGATCGGTGTAAAGGCCGCCACGATCGCGACGACAGTACCAATCAAGGTCTGACTCATGTGCGGTGTCTTCAGGCGCGGATGAACTCGCGCGAACAATCCCGGCAGCAAGCCATCCTGCGACATCGTGAAGAAAATGCGGCTCTGCCCGTATAACAGCACGAGGATCACGGTCGTCAGACCGGTCAGCGCACCGACCTTGATGAGGATCGAAAACCAGGTGAGGCCGATCACATCCACGCCCTTTGCAATCGGGTCGGGCACATTCAACTCGCCATAAGGCACGAGTCCTGTCAGCACACCCGCCACCGCGATATACAGGATCGTGCAGATCACCAGCGACCCGAGAATGCCAATAGGCATGTCGCGCTGCGGTTTTTTCGCTTCCTGGGCACACGTCGATACCGCATCGAAGCCGATGAACGCAAAGAAGACTACCGCGGAGCCGCGCAGGATCCCGCTCATGCCGAAGTTGCCGAACTCGCCGGTGTTCGCCGGGATGAAAGGATGCCAGTTCGCGGGATGCACGAAGAACACGCCGAGCGCGAGAAACGCCACCACGACAAAGAGCTTGATCGCGACCATGACGTTATTGAGCCGGGCCGACTCCTTGGTCCCCATCACGAGCATGAGCGTGAGGACCGCGATGATGAAGACGGCCGGCAGGTTGACCATGCCCGCCACCGACGTCCCGTCGGCAAGCTTCACCATAGTGCCGGGCGCGGCGGCCAGTCTGGGTGGAATGGAGATGCCCAGGTTATGCAGCAAGCTCACGATATAACCCGACCATCCGACCGCGACGGTGGACGCGCCCATCGCGTATTCGAGGATCAGGTCCCAGCCGATGATCCACGCAAACACTTCGCCCAGCGTGGCATAGGTATAGGTGTAGCTGCTGCCGCACACGGGCAGCATGGCTGCGAGTTCGGAATAACACAGGCCGACAAACGCGCATGCAATCCCGCCGAGTATGAACGACAGAATGATGGCCGGTCCCGCGAACTGCGCGGCGGCCGTGCCTGTCAGCACGAAGATGCCGGCGCCGATGATGGCGCCAATGCCCATTGCCGTAATGCTGAGTGCGCCCAGTGTCTTCGCTAGCGGGCGCTCGCCGCCGTCAGCACTCTTGACGATATCAGCGACGGATTTGCGCGCCATGTAACTCGTGTCAGCCATGATGTATCGCCTCGGTCGTACGTTTGTGGGCACGAATTGAACCGGACGCATTGCCGGATCAACTAGCGGATCACTACGAAAAACGCTTGATGCAAGACGACTCACGACAACTCACTGCAACGAGTGAATGACGTTGACGGATTAAGTCTATGCCGAATGAGATTTATTGTGAAGCTATGTAATGACCCGATCTTGCAGCGGGTAGGGTGCAAGATCGGCGTGGCATGCGTAGTGCTGCCGGGAGGGGTTGATCATCGCGTGAGCACGCGATGCAATTGCGGCAATGCAGCGCTTAACGAGCCACATGAGCCTTATCAAGCACGTGTCAGTGCTTGCGGCGCTCGCGTACTGCAGCAGCAAGTGTTTGCAGGACCGGCTCGGTTTGTGTCCAGGCGAGGCAGGCATCGGTGATGGAAACACCATGACGCAGCGGCACACCGGGCTTGAGATCTTGCCGGCCTTCTTCCAGATGGCTTTCGATCATCACGCCGATAATGCGCCGGTCACCGTCACTCAGTTGCCGCGCGATGTCCTGTCCTACATCGATTTGACGCAGATGCGACTTGCCCGAATTGGCATGCGAGCAATCGATCATCACCTGCTCGCGAAGTCCGACTTCCTTGAGTGCGGCGCATGCGGCCGCGACGCCTTCGCTATCGTAATTCGGTCCCTTCTTGCCGCCGCGCAGGATGACGTGCGCGTCCGCGTTGCCACGCGTTTCGAAGATCGCGGCCATACCCATCTTGGTCATGCCCATGAACGCATGGCTTGCATGTGCCGCGACGATTGCGTCTGCCGCGATCTGCACGCCGCCGTCGGTGCCGTTCTTGAAACCGATCGGGCAGCTGAGTCCCGAAGCCAGTTGCCGATGGCTCTGGCTCTCTGTCGTGCGTGCGCCGATAGCACCCCAGGCAATCAGATCCGCGATGTATTGCGGGCTCAGCAAGTCGAGAAACTCGGTGCCCGTCGGCAAGCCGATGCTGCTGATGTCGAGCAGCAATTGGCGCGCGCGGTGCAGTCCTTCATTAATACGAAACGTGCCGTCGAGAAGCGGGTCGTTGATATAACCCTTCCAACCCACGGTGGTCCTTGGCTTTTCGAAATACACGCGCATCACGATCAGCAGATCGTCGCGCAGTTCGTCAGCAGCGGCCTTCAGGAGGTTCGCGTATTCAAGCGCCTGGTCATGATCGTGAATCGAGCACGGTCCGACGACGGCGACCAGCCGGTCGTCACGGCCTTGCAGGATGTCGGCTATTTCAACGCGGCTCTTTTCGACCAGCGTCTGCACGCTGAGCGGAACGGGCAGATCGTCTTGGAGCAGCGCGGGGGAAATCAGCGGACGGACCGCACCGATGCGGACGTCGTCGATGCGGGTCGTGTCTTGCGTCGAGTCAGCACGGCCGGCCTCCTGGTCGTGATATGGGTTGTCGAGGCGGCTCATGGGGTGTTTCTCCGAAAAACGTGGTGACAGCCCGGGATTATCGCATTTGGGCCGCGCTTTGGGATTCCAGCCCTCCGGGTAGCAGCGAACAGGCGACAAATCTTGACGCATTGCAAAAACCAGCCTATAACCATCCCATTGGATGGAGATTGGATGGTTTTAATGATGCAAAAAGCTGAAATACTCCGGCCGAAGGGCGGTGAGACTGAGAAGATCACGATCAATCTGGGTCCTATCGACCTGGGGCAGATCGACTTGCTGGTGGAAGAAGGGTTTTATTCCAACCGCACGGACCTGATTCGCACGGCGATCCGAAATCAACTGGCGACACACGCTCAGGTCGTGAACGAAACGGTGACGCGGCGCGCGCTGGTGCTGGGTATGCAGCACTTTTCGAAGCGCGATCTGGAAGCGGCGCGCGCAGCGGGCGAGCGGTTCGACATTCAGGTGCTGGGGCTCGCGAGCATTGCCGCGGATGTTTCTCCCGAACTGGCGCTCGAGACGATCGCATCGATCGTCGTGCTCGGCGCTTTTCATGCCTCGCCTGCGGTGAAAGCTGCGCTGGCTGGCCGTATTGCTTAGCGATACTTATAGAAAGACGTACAAGAAAAACCGGAAAAGATAATGAAACTCGACGAAGGATTCCTGCATTCGATGCAGGATGCAATGAAGCTGCTGCGTACTCGCGGCCCGCGGGAAGCGACCGCAGCACTGCAGCGCGTGCTTGGGCGGCAGGCGCAGCCCGTGCCTCATTCACCGCAGGGCGATGCTCCCGCTGTTCAACAACCCGGCACATTCACGACGCATAAGTTCGCGAACGCCGCCGGTCATCGGACCTACAAACTCTACGTGCCGAAGGGCCATAGCGGCCAGCCGTTGCCGCTCGTGGTGATGTTGCATGGCTGTACGCAGGACGCCGACGACTTCGCCGCAGGCACGCAAATGAACGCGCTGGCGGAACGGGACGGATGCATCGTGATATATCCGGTGCAGCCGCAGAGGGCCAACACATCGAAGTGCTGGAACTGGTTCAAGCCAGCCGATCAGCGGCGCGACAGTGGCGAGCCGGCGCTGATCGCAGGCATTACGCGTGAAGTCATGACGAAACACGCCGTCGATCCGGCGCGCGTATTCGTGGCCGGTTTATCGGCGGGAGGGGCGATGGCAGCGATCATGATCCGCGCGTATCCGGATCTTTACGCTGCGGCGTGCGTGCATTCCGGGTTGGCCGCGGGTGCGGCGCACGATCTGCCATCGGCGCTGGCGGCCATGCGAGGTGGTAAAGCACCGCATGCTCCTAGCGTTGAAGCACCGAAGCGGCCGCTGATCGTTTTTCACGGCGATGCCGACGCGACCGTGCATCCATCGAACGCGGCTGAGTTATTGCGCGGTTTCGGCGGTCAGGCGATCGTGTTCGACGAGGCCTCTCACGCCGAGACGGGCAAACGCACGAGCACGGTGGAGCGGATGAAATCAGCGGAGGGTGTCGACGCGGAGTTGTGGCTCATTCATGGCGCGCCGCATGCCTGGGCGGGTGGTAGCGGGTATGGTTCGTACACCGATGCAACCGGTCCGGACGCGAGCGCGGCCATGATGCGCTTTTTCCTTGATCACCCGTTGCAACGTTGACTGGTAAAGCTTTTCAAGGGGACGAAGATCATGAACGAACACGCAAGCGAACGCGATATGGCGCTGTTGCGCGAGGTTATCGCGTTGTCGGAGAGGTCGAAGCGTGACGGACGACATCCGTTCGCTGCGCTTATCGCCGATGAAAACGGTCACATGGTTGCGCGCGCGGGAAACAATTCGATGCCGCCGCAGGGCGATCCGACCCAGCACGCTGAGCTGCGCGCGGCGGCGCAGGCGGCGAAAGACTTGTCGCCGGAGCAATTGCTGAAGTGCACGCTTTATACGAATGCCGAGCCATGCTGCATGTGCTCGGGCGCGATCTATTGGTGCAACATCGGTCGCGTGGTCTATGCAATGTCCGAGCGGCGCTTGCTGGAGATTACCGGCGATCACCCCGAGAACCCGACGTTCTCGTTACCATGCCGCGATGTTTTCGCGCGAGGACAAAGGACGGTGAGTGTGGTCGGACCGCTTATAGAAGATGAAGCCGCGGTTGTGCATGAAGGGTTTTGGACGCGTGAATAACGTGCGCTTACGGACCTGACGAAACCAGAGACAGGGGCCATGCGAATGGCCCCTTCACTCAACTCGACACTCAACTCGACACTCAACTCGACACTCAACTCGACACTCAAGCCGGCAGCGAAAAACTCCCAATTGCTTCACGCAGCACATCGACCTGATCCTTCAGCGAATGTGCCGCCGCTGCCGCTTCTTCGACCAGCGCGGCGTTCTGCTGCGTCACCTGATCCATCTCACCCACCGCGCGGTTCACCTGCTCGATACCCGCGCTCTGTTCATTTGAAGCGTGGCTGATTTCATCGAGGATCTTGTTCACGCGGCGCACTGAACTCACAATTTCGCCCATCGTTGCACCGGCGTTAGATACTAGTGACGCGCCTTCCTTCACCGTTTCCGTCGACGTCCCGATCAGCGCCTTGATCTCCTTCGCCGCCGTCGCCGAGCGTTGCGCAAGACTGCGCACTTCCGCGGCCACTACTGCAAACCCGCGTCCTTGCTCACCGGCACGCGCGGCTTCCACAGCCGCGTTCAGCGCCAGGATGTTGGTCTGGAAAGCGATCCCGTCGATCACGCCGATAATGTCGCCAATCTGCTTCGAGCTTTCGGTAATGCGCGTCATGGTGTGAATGACCTGTTCGACCACGCCACTGCCGCGTTGGGCCACATCGGCGGCTTCGCCCGCCAGCTTGGCGGCTTGCGTGGCGCTGTCGGCGTTCTGCTTCACGTTCGCCGTCATCTCGTCCATGCTCGATGCGGTCTGCACGAGCGCGGCGGCCTGCTGCTCGGTACGTTGCGACAGGTCGGTATTGCCCGCTGCGATCTCCGACGCCCCCACGTTGATGTTCTCGGTCCCGGTCCGTACGCGCGTGACGGTTTCCACGAGACCGCTTTGCATCTCGCTCAACGCGAACATCAGGCTATGAGAATCGCCGTCGGCAAGCGGCACATACGTGGTCAGGTCGCCGCGTGCGATACGCAGCGCCGCGCCGACTGCAATCGCCGGATCGCCGCCGAGTTCGCGCTTGATGCTGCGTAACACCAGCAGCATCACCAGCGAGGCGAGCACGCCGAGCACGGCCGTAATCGCGAACCAGCGGAATGCGCTCGCGTAGAACGCGGCGTCGATGTCGTCGGTGTACATGCCGGTCACGATGACCCAGTCCCACGGCGCATAGTACTTGGCAAAACTCATCTTCGGCACGGCGGTGTTACTGCCGGGCTTGGACCACATGTAGTGGACGAAGCCCCCTTCGGGTGTCGAGTTGGCAGCGTTGACAATATTGACGAAGAGTTTGTTACCGGCAGGGTCGGTGAAATTCGCGAAGTTGTGCCCGTTCATGGCCGGCTTGATCGGATGCATGATCATCGTGGAGTGCGAATCATTGACCGAGATGTAGCCGTCCGTGCCGTAACGCATCGACCCGAGCACATCGAGAGCACGCTTTTTCGCCTCGTCTTCGGAGATCGTCTTGTTCTCGGCGAGACTCTTGAAGTGGGCCGTGGTGCTCATACCCTGGGCCACCAGCGCCCTCAGTTGATCGCGCCGATCGTTCATTGTCGATGAGCGGCTTTGCCACGCCCCGATGATTCCGATCGCGATCAGTCCGAGCCACAGCACGGCGATCATCGATCCGAGCTTCTTGTTCAACGTCATATTTTTCATGTTTACCGCCGTCGCTTATTGTTGAATCGTCTGATTAATGTGCGGCGTCGGGCGCTGCCGAACGCTATGCCTGACTCCTTTACGGCAAAGCGGTGGCGGAATGTAGGGGTGGGAAACCCTTGCGAAGGAAATGTAATGGTTGTTTTTAACGCGTGAGTATTGAAAGTTCTGTCGCCTACGACTTAGCGTGGCCCCGCAATGTCGCCGGTGAAGGCTTGCCGGTTTCCGCTAGGGTTTAACCTGCCTGAAAAAGCGTCCTCCGCATCGATCGCCGACGCTCAAGTCCGAATCCCCTTGTGCCGATAAACAAGTATCGCGATTAGCCGCTGATTCAGGCAGTCGCTGCAAAGGCACCGTAAGTAATCCGGCGATGCCTTTCTCAGCGACAAACTGTTGCGATTTTGCCGACAACGCTCCACAACGGGCTATCCAGGCATACAGTTAAAGTGTTTTATCAAGTTTGGGTTGCGGTGCGGGAGGTTTGTCATGAAGCGCAGGACAGCTAGGCAGCTTGTTGCTCAACTTGCAGATTTAAGGCATTTGGCGCGGTGCAGCGCACTGAGGGCATCGGCGACTAGCAGGACGATAGATCAAAGCCCGAGTGAAGAAACGGTGCAGACCGCGGACGGCGTCAAGGCCGCGCGCGACGAAGTCGGGCAGGAATCGTTTGCCGGAGCAGCACATGAAATCCACGCATGAATATTCGCTACGTACGCAGGTCGACAAATGGCTGGCCCCCGGCCTTTCAACACCTGTTCGTGTAACCGAGTTCAGCCGCACGCGTTCAGGCAGAAGGCGCTATGTGTGTGTCGAAACCTTGTTGCCGATCGGGTCCCGCGCTTTACTTTTCTTTCGCCACGACGACGGCTGCTGGTGTGTATTCCCGCCCGCATCCGACCGGCCGAATATGACTTTGGGACGTTTCCTGGAGCATTGAACGGCGCGTTGAATTCAACGTGAACAGCGACGATAGTTCGGCATGCTTATATCGGTGTACAGTTATTAAGAGAATCGCTGGCCACCCGGTAAAGGCGACGAACAAGCAGAAAAAGGAGGGTTATGCGAGAAACCAAAACCACTTCATACGCCACGCCTCTTAACTAGCGGAAGCGGGTAAGCCACATGTCGCCGCGCGCAAATGCGCGTTCGAACTCGATGCTACCGACTCTCCGTGAAATCAAAAGTCCAACATTGAGAGAACTATTATGTACATCGGGCTGCTTGTCTCACAGGTTCGGCAGGTTCGGGAAGTCCATTTTCATCCCGACGAAGAATCGTCGCCGGAAGTCACGCCCCCGCATCGATTTTCATTCTGGCAAAGGATTAGACACCTGTTTGCATGAAGGTCGTGCATTAAACGCCGCAGCGATTTTGCAAAGCCGCTTCATCCTCATGGAAGAAACGCATTCGCTGCGGCGTTCAGTTTGCTTAATGACGACGATCAAAGCCCAAAGCCCAAAGCCCAAAGCCCAAAGCCCAAAGCCCAAAGCCCAAAGCTCCGCCAACGTAGACCCTCAAGACGCAGTCAGCGAATCGCCTGACACATGCACGCGCTGGCCGGCCTGGAGCCCCGGGTCCGTCTGGTAACTGAAGTTCCTGTAACTACCGTCTTCCATCCGGACTTGCACGTCGTAGGTGGTTGCCTTGTGCACCGCATGCTCCACCGTGTTGCCGGCCAAGCCGCCGCCAAGGGCGCCGACTATGGTTGCAGCCGTCCGTCCCCGCCCATTTCCAATCTGAGTGCCTGCGAGGCCGCCGAGCACAGCGCCGCCCAAGGCGCCAAGGCCCGTGGTCGGTTCTGCAGTCTTCACCGCGTTAACGGAAACGACCTGGCCGGCATAGGGGTCCACGGCGGGGGCCGCGGGGAGTGCCGGGCGGGCAGGCGCACGATTGGTTTCGTTCGATGCATAGCTTTGCGGCGGCGCTACGGGCGCTACGTAATGGTGATGCGTCACGGGGTGAGCCGGCGCTGCGCTTGGCGCTTGCGACTGCGCATTGGGCTTCAACCCGTTCAAAGAATCGTTGGGTTGCGTATCCAGAAGCGCGGGAGCGGTCACTGCGACGGGAACTGCCTTCGACGAGGGGAGAATCCCGGTCAAAGCAGCGACGCCAACGCCGCTGACCACAATGACTGCTACTGCGGCGGCTGCGATCAACGGATGGATACGGCTACGGGGGGACTCTGACAGATTCGGATTGGCGCTCACGGCGATCTCCAGGGGTGGATGCGTCCCTATACAACGCGCCTGCCGGATTGCACGTGTACCGTCAGCTTGTGACATGTGTAAGCAATTGTGGGAGCAATGACCGGGGCTTGTGCGATGCTCACCTGGTCATCGCAGGCACTGGCGGTCTTCGATCCCTTCGCTATCGAACGCGCATGGTCAGGGATGCGAGAAATGTGACGCGTCCGGCGCGGGCGCGCATCCACTGGCGCCGGGCTAGCGAGAGTTCCCGTTGGACGTAGGGTCGACCGCCGATTTATCCGCCGCCTTGCGCTCGCTATTGATGCTACCGGCGGTTGGCGATTGCCGCGGATGGTTTCTTTCATACTTCTGGTTCTGTTGAACAACGCGCTCCATCGCTCTTGGCCCATCCTCTTGGGCGGCAAACGACACGGCGGGCAAGATCAGGATTGAAGCGGCGATTACCGCCGACACACAGTGTTTCATGATGGTCTCCCGGGCCACTCGGTTCATGCGAGGCGTTGCGCCGGTCCAAGGAAATAACGAGGCGAATACCCTTGCACTTCAGGTCGTATACAGACGAAAGAGTCATGCCGGACATTGAACGGTTTCATCGTCCATTTTTGCGTTTGCGTACAGTCATTAGAACAAGAGTAGACGGAGATACTTAAAAAACCTTGGCGAAAGCAGGCCGAGCCCATTCGTTGTAGTCGCCAGATCGGTTTCGTTTATCCGAGAACCCGCTTCGGTAATCTGAAACCAAAAGAAAACGGCATTGAAAAAAACGTGGGCGCGTGTTTAAGTGCCCGCTGAACGTCGCTTCTCTCGCTCGAACGGAGCGCCGCGCGACGGACCCTGGCCGCCAACGTGAGTTTCAATGAACGCCGTATTCAAGACTTTCCTCGCGCTAATCCGTCTTCCCGGTTATCCCGGCATTTCACTCGCGATGTTCCTGTCCGGCATCGCTTCCTCATTCGCCGTGCCGTACACGTCGCTGTTCGGTGCGACCGAGGCGCATATGACGCCGCTTCGCCTCGGCATCTTCATGACGCTGACCGCGGTGAGCAGCGTGATCGTGAGTACGTATCTCGGACGTATCGCCGATCGCCGGAGCGATAAAAAACGCATCGTGTTGCTGTCCATTGCGGGATCGGCGCTGGGTTATGCGTTGCTGTGCGTCACGCGCAACTATGTGTTGCTGACCATCTTCGGCTGCGTGTTCCTGAGCATCGGCGCGGCGGTGTTCCCGCAGCTTTTTACGTTCGGCAAAGCGAGGCTGCACGCGGAAGGTATCGAACACACTGAATTGCCGATGGCGACCTTGCGCACCACGCTGTCCTGCGCGTGGGTGTTCGGTCCGGCGGTCGGCGCGATCGTGCTGGGCGTGTCCGGGTTCAACGGGCTGTTTTTATCCGCGGCGGGCGCGTTTGCGGTGGCCGGACTGATCGTGTTGTGCATGCGTGAGCCCGAGGCTTACGACACCTACGAAGCCGCCGATAAAACCAGCAGCGAAATCCCGAGCCAAGCGAAAAACGCGCACGTGTACGCGGCGCTGGTGAGTTTTACGCTGATCGGCATGGGCTCGGCGATCGCGACCATCATGCTGCCCGTGCTGATCGTCGATCAGTTGCACGGCACAACTGCACACGTTGCGCAGATGGTCGGCCTCGGCGCATTCGCCGAAATTCCGATGATGCTCCTGCTCGGCGGCGCGGCCCGGCGCATCAACAAGGCGAACATGATCGCGTTCGCGTCGCTGTCCCACATTGTGTATTTCGCCGGGATCGCGCTCGCGCCGAATCTTTGGGTGCTCGTGCCGCTGCAGATCCTCAACGCCGTTGTAGTCGCGGTGACGTCTTGTCTCGGGATGTCGTACTTTCAGGAACTGATGCCCGGCGCCTTGGCCCGCGCGACCACACTGTTTTTCAACACCATGCGCACTGGTTCCGTGCTCGCAGGCGTCGCATCGGGGTTCGTTGCGGCGACGTGGGGTTATCGCGCGGTGTTTGTGTTCTGCGTGCTGCTGGCGTCGACGGCATCGGTCGTGCTGTTCATTTTTAATTATCAGCGCGGCGCGAAGATTTTCTTCGATCCAGCCGCGCAGCCTGGTGTTCCAGGCAGCGCGGTTGCCGTTATCGACGTTACGGAAACCGCGCCATAATCGGGGTTGGTCGCGATCATTTAAACCGGATGACCGTCCGGCGGCGCGTCGGGATGCTGCGGCTCCTCTGGCCGATGCCCCGGCGACGGTGGTGACAACGGGTCAGCTTCAGGATCGCGGTTCGGGTCGGCGAGCGGGTCGGGAATGGGATTGCTCTGCATGTCGTATTTCATGTACTGGATGTTGTCCACGTGCTTCATGACTCGCCTCTGTGTGTTGTGCAGTCGAACGTTTATGTCACGTACTTCAGCATAGGCGTATGCGGGCTGAAAGGCAGGCCCGGCAAGCGCGTCTTTTACGTCATACCCGGCGAGCGTCATGCGGGCCATGGTTCGCGCGTGAGGGCTTGCGTTCCCCCGTTCGATGATAATTAAAAGAATGCCGCGTTCAAGCTCGGCACACGCGCATAAAAAATAAAAGCCACCGACCCGCGAAGGTCGGTGGCTTTTATTTTGGTTTCTACGCGATTTTCATGCGACAGGCGCCGATTAGCTCGATTGCGCCCGGCGGCCGGCGGCCGATCAATGCGCCGCGATCAGGATTCTGCTGCTTCCTGACCTTCGGCCTGCGGTTTGAACGCATCGGCGCGACGACGAATTTCTTCCGCTTCCACGGTCACGAACGTCCGGTTGTCGGCGGCGAGGGCGTTCTGATACGAAATACCTTCCGGCACGCGATGCAGCAGCGCACGCAGTTCGCCCTGGGTGGTCTGTTCGACGGGTTCGTAGTTGTAGAGCCGCAACGTGAGTTCCGCGCGCTCGTGCAGCAAGAACAGGCACGCCGCGAACACCGCGACGCCTACCACTTCCTGAGCCCCGAAACTGAGCTCGTTGGGGATGGACGAGAACGGCAGCACGGCGACGGTGATCACGCCAGCGATAGCCAGCGCGATGGTCGTGTAGAGGAAAAACTGCGCGCGGCCGACGATGCCGTCATGTTCCGCCTTGAGTTGCCCGGCGGATCTCGGGACAAGCGCCGCGTGGCCTTGTTTGTGTTGACGTTGCTGGAGTACTGAAAATGGAAGGGCGGCCATGGAGTCGGTTGCCTCGAAAATCGTCGCCAGGGTTGGCGCTCTCCACGGGTTAACGCCAAGCTTTCAGGAAAGTTGACTCAGGTTACGTGTTGTTTCAGTTGGGTCTCTAAATATTGCAGCCTTTCGCCGAGCCGCTGCGCGGGAGGCCGGTGGGTCGCCATCGCCGCCGTCGACGCCGCCCGATATTTGTTGTTCACATTTTGCCCAAGGCGCCTGCTGACCTTTCAATTCGCTGGGAATGGCCATTGCTGTGGCCTTCGGCAACCGTGTCCGGGCAATCCGGACGCCGAAAATCCGAATGGAGAGAACAACATGCTTGGCATCATCATCCCGGCTCATAACGAAGCGACGCATATAGATGCGTGCGTGACGGCGGCGAAACGCGCGGCGAACCATCATCAATTGCTGGGCGAAGACGTGCGGGTGATCGTTGTCGTCGATCACTGCACCGACAACACCCCGGCCATCGCCGCCGCGCTCGGCGCCGACCTGATCTCCGTAAGCGCACGCAATGTCGGCGTGGCGCGGGCGGAAGGAGCGCGTCACGCGTTGTCGCTTGGCGCACGCTGGCTGGCGTTCACCGATGCGGACAGCGTCGTCGCCGATGACTGGCTGGTCCGGCAGCTTGATTGCTGCACCGATGCGGTGTGCGGCGTGATTGCCGTCCACGACTGGTCGCCGCATCTCGCGGCCGTGCGCGAACATTTCGCGCGCACCTATGCCGATGCCGATGGTCATCGGCACATTCATGGCGCGAACATGGGGGTATCGGCGGAGGCTTATTTGCGGGTGGGCGGGTTTGCGCCGCTCGAGCATAGCGAGGATGTCGCGCTGGTGGAGGCGTTGATCGCCGATGGGGCGTCGATTGCATGGAGCGCTTTGCCGAGGGTGGTCACGAGCGCCCGCACGGATTTTCGCGCGATGAAGGGGTTTGGCGCGACGCTAGTCGATGTGAGCCGAAGGTGCTTTTCAGCACCGGAGACCGATGCCAAGATCGCCGCGTGAAGGCCGGCTGCCGGGGCGCTCGCGCCGGGTCATTGGTGCGGGCAACAAGAGCATCATTTAGTGCAACTGTAAATCCCCTGGCAAATCCACGTCGCGGAGAATATTCGCATCTTCAACGTCGATACGCTCCACTGCCTCCGACATGAACAGCGCCCGCGCACCGGCATCGCCGTCGAGCGCGCTGAGCGCTTCCCGATGCACGGCGCCGAACCCCGCCGGATGCCCTCGCTGCCCGCGATAAAACGGCGCCACGATCGACGCACCTCCATCCAGCGACCGCGCGATGACTTCCATGGTCCCCGACTCGATCCACGGCATGTCGCCAAGCGTCACCAGCCAGCCCTCCGCGTCTTGCGTCGCACGCACCCCTGCGGCGAGCGTCGCGCCCATGCCGCGTTCGGCATCGATGGAAAACATCACGTCGCAGCCCGCTTCGTTCAATACCTCCGCAAGTTTCTCCGACCCCGGCCGTACCACCGCGACCACTCGCGACACCGTCGACAGCAACCGGCGCGCGGACTGAAACACGACCGGGGTGCCGTCGGGAAGCGTAGCGAGAAGTTTGTTGTGAAGTCCGCTCGGGTCGAAGCGGGAACCGTAACCGGCTGCGAGCAGAATGCCGGTCGCGCTCGATGAATAACTCATGGCCGGCTATCCGATAGTAAGAAGCGTCGATTTTGACAAGCCGCAGGGTACGCCGCAAGCACGAAAAAAAACCGCGCGGCAAGCAATATGAATGCAGCCACGCGGTTTTTCGAGCAACAAAACATCAGATTGTTGTTTTC
Source organism: Caballeronia sp. SEWSISQ10-4 2 (assembly GCF_030464885.1). Lineage (GTDB taxonomy): Bacteria > Pseudomonadota > Gammaproteobacteria > Burkholderiales > Burkholderiaceae > Caballeronia. The sequence goes on from NZ_JALPRJ010000007.1 coordinate 160,928, forward strand.
GGCAGCACCTTGTCGAGCGTGATGGGCAGGTCGCGCACCCGCACGCCGGTCGCGTGATACACGGCATTCCCGATCGATCCGGCCACTCCCGTAATGCCGATCTCGCCAATGCCGCGCGCCCCGAGCGAGTTGATATGCGGATCGGGTTTGCCCAGCACGGTGATGTCGAGCACCCCGACATCGGCGTTCACCGGCACGTGATACTCGGCAAGGTTGGCGTTCGTGTAGCGGCCATATCGCGTATCGAGTTCGCTCTTCTCGGTCAGCGCCGAGCCTATGCCCCACACCAGCCCGCCCATCAACTGGCTGTGGGCAGTCTTTTCGTTGAGCAGGCTGCCGACGTCATACACCGCCACGATGCGCGGTACGCGGATCGCTCCCAGGTCGGCATCGACGTGAACCTCCGTGAACACTGCGCCGAACGAGTGAAAAGCGAACTGCTGTTTCTCATCGCCGGGTTGGGTGGACGCGATCGCCTCGATCGGTTTGCCGCCGTTGCGCGCGATAACCGCCGCCGCCGGATCGCGTTTCGATGGATCGGCGCGACTGATGACCCAGCCGTTGTCGACCGTGACATCGTCGATGGAACCCCCGCTTAGCGGCGAGCCCGAATCCGCTATCGCCATGGCGATCAACTTGGCGCGTGCCTGCGATGCCGCTTCGCGCACCGCTGGCGACACGCTTGCCACCGACTGCGAACCGCCCGACACCGGCGCGTGCGGCAACGATGAATCGCCGAGTGCGAAGTCGACCTTCTCCACGGGAAAGCCAAACGCATCGGCGGCGACCTGGGTCATCACCGTATAAGTGCCGGTGCCGAGATCCTGCGTGCCCGATGCGGCCATCGCCGTGCCGTCCGGCAAGATCCGCGCGATCGCCGATGCCGCGCTGCGGTTCGCGGGATACGTCGCCGTCGCCATGCCGAAACCGATCAGCATGTTGCCGTCGCGCATGGAACGCGGCCTGGGATTGCGCCGCGACCAGCCGAATTTCTCCGCGCCGATTCTGTAACACTCGCGTAGCGACTTCTCCGACCACGGCTTCTTTTCCTGCGGTTCCATCTCGGCATAGTTCTTCAGCCGGAATGCGAGCGGGTCCATGTTCAACTGGTAGGCCATTTCGTCCATTGCGGATTCGAGCGCGAACGAGCCGCTCGTTTCGCCGGGTGCGCGCATGAACGTCGGTGTGCCGACATCGAGTTTCACCAGCTTGTGCGTGGTTGCCTGGTTCGGCACGGCGTACAGCATGCGCGTGACGATGGCCGAGCTTTCGTTCCAGTCCTCGAACGTCGAGGTGGTCGAGATCACGTCGTGACGCATGCCGGTCAGCGTGCCGTCGTCGCGTGCCGAGATCTGGATATGCTGATCCGTGAACGGCCGGTTGCCGACCATGCCGAACATCTGCGGGCGTTCCAGCACGAGCCGCACCGGCCGGCCGGTCTGCTTCGCAGCCATCGCGGCGAGTACGACGTGCGACCACGCCGAGCCTTTGCACCCGAAACCGCCGCCGACGAACGGGCAGATCACCCGCACGTTCTCTTCGTTGATGCCGAGGATTTTAGCGACCGCGCCGCGCGCACCGGAGACGCCTTGCGTTGCATCGTAGAGGGTGAGGTTCGGGCCGTCCCAGCGGGCAAGCGTGGCGTGAGGCTCCATTGGATTATGATGTTCATAGGGCGTGGTGTAGACGGCATCGAGGCGAGTGGGGCCTTGTCGAAGACCGGCGGCCACATTGCCGCGCTGCGTGTTGATCGGGCGGCCCATCATTTTTTCCGGCTGGTACGCCGTGCTTTTCGCGCGCTGATAGTCCGTGTTCGACGTCGCGGTTTCGTAACGAATCGATGCCTGGAGTTTGCGGGCGCCATCGGTTGCACGTTCCAGCGTATCGGCGACGACCACCGCCACCGGCTCGTTGCTGTAACGCACTTCATCGTTTTGCAACAGCGACAGTCTGCGCACGGCCGGCGGCGAGGCATCCGGTTTACCGCCGTTCGGGAGGTGCATCGCGGTTTCGTGCGTCATCACGAGCAGCACACCGGGCATGGCTTGTATGCGCGTGGTATCGATGGATGCAACCCTGCCATGCGCGATCGTGCTCGTGACCAGCACGGCATATGCGAGCTTGGCTTCGGGGTTATCGGCGGAATATTTAGCCTGGCCCGTGACTTTAAGAAGACCGTCGGTGCGGTCGAGCGGTTGTCCGAGAACACTCATGCCATACCTCCTGCTGTCGACACCGCGCGCACGATCGCGCGCTGCGCCAGTTCGATCTTGAAACCGTTCTCGCGATAACTCCGCGCGTCGCGAACGGCAAGCGCCGCGGCGCTGCGCAACGTATCGTTCGATAGCGGCTGGCCGTTGAGCGCCTGTTCGGTTGCGCTCGCGCGCCATGGTTTATGCGCGACGCCGCCAAGCGCGATACGCGCCGTCCTCACGGTGTTGCCGTCCATCTCCAATGCGGCGGCGACCGACACGAGCGCGAACGCATAGCTCGCGCGGTCACGCACCTTCAGATAGTGCGAATGCTGGGCGAAGAGCGGCGCCGGCAGATCGACGGACGTGATCAGTTCACCGGCTTGCAGCGTGGTATCGACTTCAGGATGATCCCCCGGTAACCGATGAAACTCCGCGAACGGAATCGTGCGTTCACCTTGAGGGCCGTTCACGTGCACGATGGCATCGAGTGCGGCGAGGGCGACGTTCATATCGGATGGATTCGTCGCAATGCATTGCGTGCTCGCACCCAGGATCGCGTGAATGCGGCTGTTGCCTTCAATCGCGGCGCAGCCGCTGCCGGGCGTGCGTTTGTTGCACTGGGGAAAGCCGGTGTCGTAGAAGTAATAACAGCGCGTGCGTTGCATCAGGTTGCCGCCGACCGTTGCCATGTTGCGCAACTGCGCCGATGCGCCCGCGAGAAACGCCTGCGATAACAGCGGATAACGCTCGCGAATCCATGTGTGATTGGCGGCGTCGCTATTGCGCACGAGCGCCCCGATCCGCAAGCCGCCGTCGGGTAATTCGCTGACCGTGTTCAAGCCGGCGATATGCGTGATGTCGACGAGCTTCATCGGTCGCGCCACACCGCCTTTCATGAGGTCGAGCAGATTCGTTCCGCCGCCGATGAACGCAACACCTGGCTGCTGCGCTGCCTTGATCGCCGCGCCGACATCGGTTGCGCGTTCGTAAGAAATGGCATCCATGCGGCGCTCCTAGGCTTTGACGAGCGCGACGGTTTTAACCGCCGCGACGATGTTCGGATACGCGCCACAGCGACAGATATTGCCGCTCATGCGCTCACGGATTTCATCGTCGGAGAGTTGGGGCGGGCGCAAGCGCACATCGGCGGTCACGGCGCTGGCATCGCCGGCGCGGAATTCATCGATCAGCGCCGTTGCCGAACACAGCTGGCCGGGCGTACAGAAACCGCACTGGAAGGCGTCGTGATCGATGAAAGCTTTTTGTATCGGACTGAGGCTGAGCGTCTGGGTGTTGGCAAGTCCTTCCACGGTCACGATCGATTCGCCTTCATGCATGACGGCGAGCGTCAGGCATGAGTTGATGCGGCGGCCGTTTGCAATCACCGTGCAGGCGCCGCATTGACCTCGATCACAGCCTTTCTTCGTGCCGGTCAGGCTGGCGTATTCGCGCAATGCATCGAGCAGGGTCGTGCGTGCTTCGAGTTGCATTTCGTAAGCATGGCCGTTGATGGTCAGCTTCACGGGCATGAGTGGGGCGGCTGTGCCGGGTGATGACGATGGCGGCGGTGCCGATGTCGTTGCCGGTTGCTGCGCATGAACCAGCGGCGCGGCGGAAACGGTCACCGCTGCCACTGTGGATTGCAGGAACTTGCGTCGGGACGGTTTTATTGCTTCGAATGATTCGGGGTCTGCGTTGCTGTTGCGGGGGACGTTGATGTGGCGCATGGCGATATGAGGCTCCTCGCTCGATCGGGTTAGCGCTGTGTTCGCTGGACGCGTCTGGGGGGTGGCGTGTCGGCTAACGGAGGCGCTGACACCATTCGCTTGGGCGTTGCGGGGCGCAAGGCAATGAGGCGAACGGAGACGAACGGAGTTAGCAAATCCAATGCCATCCATGAATGGAGCGCTCCTAGGGTGTTTGCCGTTCGGAGTTGCAGGTAAGGGCTACATTCATTGGTAATTCGGGGTGCTTGCGGCGGGGTGCTCGCGGCTGGCCTTGTTCACCTTACGCGGTTGAAATTAGCGGTATAAAACCGAAGCCAGAAACGCAAACTGCCACCTCACGGCGGCAGTTTTTAAACTGAAAGCTTAACCCCAAGCTTTGTTTACAAATCGCTCGGGTACGGAGCCTTGAGCCACTTTGTCGAAAGCTTGTTTAACGTGCCATCGTTCTTCGCTTTCAACACAGCCGCATCGACTTCCTTCAGCAAACGCGTTTCGCCCTTGTTCACGGCAACATGATCGGGTGAACTAAAAAGCTGGAATTTCTGTTCGGGTGCGATCGGCGGATTACGCGCGATGATCGTTGCGCCCACGTCGTTACCCACCACCATCAACTGAACCTGTCCGGACAGAAACGCGGAAATAGCGCCGTTGGGGTCATCGAAACGTTTGATCGTCGCGTCCGGCGGTGCGACCTTCGTCACGCTCAGATCTTCCAGCGTGCCGCGTGCAACCGATATCGTTTTGCCCGCCAGGTCCTTCTCGCTCTTCACCGGCAACGCCTTCGGTCCGAATACGGCGAGATAGTACGGCGCGTACGGCCGCGAAAAATCGAGAATTTTCTCGCGCTCCGGCGTCTGGCCCACGCTCAGCAGCACGTCAGCCTTGCCGGTCGCGAGATAAGCCATGCGGTTCTCGCCGGTGATCGGCACAAGGTCGACCTTGACCTTCATCGTCTTGGCCAGATAGTCGGCCATTTCAATGTCATAGCCCTGCGGTTTCATGTCCGGACCGATCGAGCCGAACGGCGGATAGTCCATGAACACGCCAACCCGGATTACACCGTTTTTTTGCACGGTATCGAGGGCGTCCGCGTGGGCGAAAGTAGTCATGGCCGCTAATGGCACGGCGAAAGCGGCGGCCACGAAGAGGCGCCGGGCAAGGCGGGAAAGACGAGTCGTCATGATGGTGGCCTTGAGCAGAAAAGTCGGAGAGCGGGTATTCGATCTCCCGGAGCGCTACGTGACCGTACGCGTGAAAGCACTCTAGGCAGGCCAAAAAGCCGCAACAATCGAAATATCCTCATGCCAGCCATGATCGGTGTGCATGGCTCGCGGGCCGGTTGCAGATTGGCTTTTATCAACACCACCGCGGGTCGCGTGGCCACCTGAATCCGCTACTTGACCAGCGCCAACGCGTCCCTGAACCGAGGATGCCGGCAGCTTCCCAGCCAACCGAAGATCGTGCTTTCGGTTGTAGTAGGGAGCGCGCCTTCGTGCTGTGCTCTCGCGAGCGCAATTGCCTTATTCTCCGGCGCGCGTGAACCGACTGCATCGGCGATCAGTTCCACCGTATAGCCTAGCCTCCGCAATCCGGTCACGGTCAGCAACACGCAGACGTGCGCTTCGCAACCGGCCACGAACAGCACCGTCTCCTTCGACGGCAACGCAGCCACGAAGTCCGGGCACAGCGTTGCGTCGAACGACTCCTTCTCGATCACGCGATGCCGCTCGCCAATCAAGCCATCGACGCTCGGACCAAGTCCACGCGGATTCTGCTCGGTGACGAGCACCGGGATATCGAGCAGATCGGCCGCTTTCACAAGCGCAACACAACGCTTCAGCACGGCCGCGCCGTTATCGATATGCGGCATCAATTTCGCCTGCATATCGATGACGACCAGCACAGGATCAGGCTTCACTTTCCATGATCCGATCGATCAGCCGGGCGTTTTCCCCCGCGGATCCAATGCCTTCGTGTTTCGCCATCGGGATGAAAAAATGCGTTTTCAGGTTCGGCAGGTTTGCACGATCCAGCCATTCCGACAGATGCTGGTTGAGCCTCTGAGCAGGCACATCGAGTTCGCGGCGCAACGCGGGCGGCAACTGTTCAAGATATCGCGCCTCGGTCTGATACGGCTCGGGGGCAACGCACAATGCGTCGGGACGGCCGTCGGAATCGGCGGGCAGCCGTTGCAACGCCTCGCGCAGCAACGCAACGCCCAGACCCTCGCCGCGCCACGGTTTCCTCACTTCCCACATGCTGATATACACCACCCGATACGTGCTGAACACGCTGCACAGGCGCTCAGGCCCGAGCGCTTCGGTTGCTGCCAGCGCAAGGGAAAGCATCTCGCCGGAGTAGGTATCGAGGACATACACGAGGTCCGCGCTGCTCTGGATGGGCGGCACCTTCACGAGTTTCAACTCGACCGCCGCCGCGACGATGTCCGTGCCCGCTTCATGAAACACGGCGAACGCGGTGCCGAGCCGTTCATCGTCGACCTGGGGATATTCATGTCGATACGTCATGGTCAGCAGGAACGGGCCGATCTTTTCCCGATAGGCCAATGGCTTGTCGACGTCGTAATCGCTCGTGCCTTCCAGCCCGTACGGGTCGTAGTCCTGTTTCACCGAAGCAGGCGCCAACGCCCCGGCAGCTGTCAGCGCCACCGCTGGCCGTCGCGACTTAGGCACGAGGTCTTCCGGCAAGCCCTCCCAGCTCAAGCGCAGGAATTCGCGTCCGCCGCGGTAATGCGTTTCGAATAGCGATGCGACCGGCGCAGTTTCGAACGGCGCAAGAATGCGCTCGGCGGATTCGAGCGCGCGATCCATCAATTGATCGGCTTCAGCGGGATCGGGCACATGCCGCGTGCCGTCGTCCGCCGCGCCTCCCGCCGCCGCGTGTTGCTGGCGCGCGAGTTCGAGCCATTCGTCGGCGGCGCGTTCGGCGAGAAATCCGGCCGCAATCTGATAACCGGACAGCACGATCGACTTACCGGTGTCTCCGAGCGGGAACACGTACTCGTCGGTCATGACATCCGCGACGTGCACGTTTTTGTAATCCGTGCGCGGCGACGGCGCGTTCGCGGCGGCGTCGAAACGTTCGTGCGACAGCACGTGGGCCGCGAGATCGGTGGCGCCCGGCGCTGCGTGTGGCCCGGTCGCCGTGGTAACCGCGGTGGCGCCGGTAGGGAGCAGAGCCAGCAGGGATAGGTGCTTCATGAGTGCCATCTCCGTCTCGTGGGGGTGTCATCGTAGCAAAACCACGCTATTTACACTTTTAGAATCGATGCGGCGCGCAGGTTGCTACTACGATTGCTACAAGGCTGTGCTTCGTCCAATCCAATAGATAACAGATACCAGATTATAAGGAGGTCGCGATGAACGGCAGTAATCAGGAGACACACGAGGAAACCCGGGAGGACACCCGTCATGAAGGTGGCTGCGCGTGCGGTGCATGGCGCTTTACGGCGTCGGCGGGGCCGAATCGCGTCGGCCTTTGTCATTGCATGACGTGCCGCAAGGTGCACGGTTCGGCGTTTGGCGCGTACGCGGTCTATCTGGAGGAGCAGGTCACCATGTCGGGCGCGACGAAAGCCTGGCAGAGTTCCGCCGACGCCCGGCGCCACTTCTGCCCGGTATGTGGATCGGTGGCCTATATCGCGTACGTCAACAATGACGAAATCGACCTGCCGATCGGCGCATTCGATGAAACCGGTTTCCTCAAGCCGACCTACGAACTCTGGTGCATCCGCCGTGAGCCGTGGTTGTCCGGCGACGGCCGGCGGGAATATCCGGAAGACCGGTCCTGACGAGCGTGCGGGATCGCGGGATTGCTGCATGGAGATTGCTGCATGAATGCGCCTTTTTTCACCATCGGCCATTCGACCCGTCCGCTGCCGGAATTTACCGGCCTGCTGAGAGAAAGCGAGATCGACGTCCTGGTCGATGTCCGCAGCATTCCGAAATCGCGGACCAATCCGCAATTCAACCTGGACACGTTTCCGGCTTCGCTGAGTGCAGAGGGTTTTGGATATGTGCACATCGCAGCGCTGGGCGGGCGGCGCGGCAAGCGCAACGCGGACGAGCCGTCGCCCAACGCCTACTGGACCCATCCGGCGTTCCGCAATTACGCCGACTACGCGCTGGGTGAACCCTTCCGCGAAGGATTCGATCAACTGCTCGACATCGGCCGCGCGCGGCGCTGCGCGATCATGTGCTCGGAAGCGGTGTGGTGGCGGTGCCATCGGCGGATCCTAGCGGATTATCTGCTCGTGCGCGGCGAGACCGTGCTGCACATCATGGGCCCGCATCAGGTCAGGCCCGCGACGCTCACGCCGCAAGCGCAGCTGCAGGCCGACGGCACCGTGATCTACCCTGGCCCGGACGCAAAGGCGCGGGCGACGCCGAATTGACAGCCTCGTCCAAACCGTTGCATAAGCAGAAAAGCAATCGTTTGCTTGTGCTGGAACTGCGAACGTCGCAGGGTGTCGGATAACAGGCTGATGCAAGCAGAGATCTCCTGGAATCGAGGGAATCGCTTGTAACTCATCTCGACCCCCGAATCCACGCGACACGAATTTTCCCGTACCAGCAAGGAGCCTGAATCCATGAGCAAACTTCCCACCCATCCCACCCATCCCACCCATCCCACCCATCCCACCCATCCCACCCATCCACTACCCGGCAGTGACAAGTCGCAACCCGACGGCGCGCGTTCCCTTGGGGCATGCAATCCGGACGAAAAAATCGAAGTGGTGGTGATGCTTCGGCGGCAAAACGAGGACGCATTCCGCCAGTTGATGGACAAGATCAACGCAGGCGCCGCCGACGCCGTGCCCGTCTCGCGCGAGGAATTTGGCAAGCGCTTCGGGGCATCGGAAGCGGATGTGGCCACGATCGAAGCCTTCGCGAAGGCACACGGATTGAACGTGGTGCGCGCCGACGCCGGCTCGCGCAGCGTGGTGCTGTCCGGCACCATCGCCCAGTTCAGCGCGGCCTTTGGCGTCAAGCTGGAGCGCTTCGAACATCATGCGGTCGGCGAGTATCGCGGGCGCACGGGGCCGGTGAACGTGCCGGAAGACATGAAGGACGCGGTGACGGCCGTGCTGGGTCTCGACAGCCGCCCGCAGGCGCGGCCGCATTTCCGCTTCCGGCCGCCGTTCAAGACGGCGCGCAGCGGGTCGAGCACGTCGTACACGCCGCTCGATCTGGCGCGGCTCTACGACTTTCCCGACGGCGACGGCAGTGGCCAGTGCGTCGGCATTATCGAACTGGGCGGGGGGTATAACGAAAGCGACCTGAGCGCATATTTTTCGCAACTGGGCGTGGCCAGGCCGGAGGTGGTCGCCGTCGGCGTTGATCAGGCTAACAACGCGCCTACCGGCAACCCGAACGGGCCGGACGGCGAGGTGACGCTGGATATCGAGATTGTCGGTGCGATCGTGCCGGGCGCGCGCATCGCCGTATATTTCACGACGAACAGCGACGCGGGTTTTATCGACGCTGTGAATCGCGCGATCCACGACGATACCAACAAACCGTCGGTCATCTCGATCAGTTGGGGCGGCCCGGAAACCAACTGGACGTCGCAGTCGCAAACTGCGTTCAACGAAGTGCTGCAATCCGCCGCGGCACTGGGCGTGACCGTGTGCGCGGCCTCCGGCGACAGCGGGTCCAACGACGGCGCCGCGGACGGCCTCGACCATGTGGACTTTCCGGCCTCGAGCCCTTATGTGCTGGCGTGCGGTGGGACCCAACTGAGGGCAACGGCCAAGGGGATCGGCAGCGAAGTGGTGTGGAACGACGGCGACCAGGGCGGTGCGGGCGGTGGCGGAGTGAGCGCTGCGTTTGCGCTGCCCGTGTGGCAGGAGGGTTTGAGCGTGACGCGTGTCAGTGGAGCGAAGTCGGCGCTGACCAAACGCGGCGTGCCCGATGTCGCCGGAGACGCCTCGCCGCTCACCGGCTACGATGTAATCATCGGCGGGACGCAGACCGTAGTGGGCGGCACGAGCGCGGTCGCGCCGCTATGGGCAGGGCTCATCGCCCGGATCAACGCGGCGGCGGGCAAGCCGGCGGGTTTCCTCAACCCGAAGCTGTACGGGGCGAAGACCGCGGGCCACGACATCACGCAGGGAAACAACGGCAGCTTCGAGGCGACGGTTGGCTGGGATGCCTGCACCGGACTGGGTAGTCCGGACGGCGCGCAAGTGGCGGCTGCGCTGAAGTAGTGGTTTTAGTTGAGTAGTTGAGTTTTGATAGTGCATTGACGATGGGCCAGGCGAGAACTCCAACAACACCGGCAAGGAAGCAATCATGACGAACTCCAGTTCAGCGGCAAAAACTTCGACCACGCGGGATCAGCCTTACTTCGATCCCACCCCGTATGGCAACGGTCCCGACGATTCCATCGACGCCACCCTGACCGACGAAAGTGCAGCCATCACGCATCACTCGGCGGTCATTGGCGGCAAGAAGATCGACTACACGGCGACCGCCGGCCATCTGGTGATCGTCGATCCCAGCAGTTCCAAGCCCGAGGCAAAGCTGTTCTACGTTGCGTTCACGCAGGACAACCAGACGGAAGAATCGCGTCCGGTCACGTTTTTTTATAACGGCGGGCCGGGGTCGTCAGCGGTATTCGTGTTGCTTGGGTCCTACGCGCCGAAACGCATCAAGACCGCGACACCCGACTTCACGCCACCCGCGCCGTACCAGATGGAGGACAACCCGGACAGCCTGCTGGACAAGAGCGATCTCGTGTTCATCAACCCGGTCGGCACGGGTTATTCGGCAGCCATTGCGCCGAACAAGAACCGCGATTTCTGGGGTGTCGACCAGGACGCGAATTCCATCAAGCAATTCATCAAGCGCTTCCTGACGAAAAACAACCGCTGGAATTCGCCGAAATTCCTGTACGGCGAGTCGTACGGCACCGCGCGCAGTTGCGTGCTTGCGTACCTCTTGCATGAGGACGGCGTGGACCTGAACGGCGTCACGCTGCAGTCGTCGATTCTCGATTACACCCAGGCCGGCAATCCGGTGGGGGCATTGCCGACCGCTGCCGCCGATGCGTGGTTTCATCGAAAGCTAGGTGTGCATCCGCGCCCTACGGATCTGCTGGCTTTCTCCGAAGAAGTGGCGCAGTTTGCGCGCACGGATTACATCGCGGCGCTGCGTAAATTCCCGCAGACCGACAACGACACCGTGGAGAAGCTTTCCGAATACACGGGCATCGACAAAGCCACGCTGATTGCGTGGAGCCTGGACATTGCCTCCTACGACAGCCGCGGCAACTCGCTGTTTCTCACCACGCTGCTGAAGTCGAAAGGTGTGGCGCTAGGTTCGTATGACGGTCGCGTGACAGCCATTTCAACGGGCATCGCGGGCAAGATCGATCCGAATTCCGGGGGCAACGATCCCACCATGACGGCCGTGACCGGCGTGTACACCGCCATGTGGAACGAGTACCTGAACGAGCAGTTGAAGTTCACGTCCACGTCGTCGTTCACGGATCTCAACGACCAGGCATTTCTCAATTGGGACTTTCATCATAAGGACCCGACAGGCGCTGAAAAGGGCATGGACGACAAGGGCAACATCATTCTCTACACGGCCGGCGACCTGGCTGCGGTGATGGCGCTCAACATCGACCTGAAGGTGTTGTCGGCGAATGGTTACTACGACTTCGTGACGCCGTTCTACCAGACCGTGCTGGACCTCCAGCAAATGCCGCTCATCGATAAAACCGTGCGCGAGAATTTATCGGCGAAGTTCTATCCGTCGGGCCACATGATCTATCTTGACGGCGGCTCGCGCACGCAATTGAAGGCGGACCTCGCGACGATGTACACCGCCGCCACGACCAATCACGAAGCCATGGGGCGCATACGCGCGCTGCAGCAACGCAAGAAAGCCTAGCAGTTGTTTTAGGGGTATCGGGGGAATGCAAGTTGCGATCGGAACACGAACGCATGTTGAACGCGCATCGGGACCGCTGCGCGACTCCACGGAGGATGACATGGTCAAGACAGCATTGTGGGTCCGGCTGGAGGCAAAAGCCGGCAAGGAGAAAGAGGTCGAGGCGTTTCTATTAGGCGGCCTGGAGCTGGTCGAACAAGAGCCTGCCACGACTGCATGGTTCGCGCTGCAACTGAACTCGACCACGTTCGGAATCTTCGATGCCTTCCCCGACCAAGCCGGTCGCGACGCGCATCTTTCCGGCAAGGTTGCCGAGGCGCTGATGGCGAAGGCGGGCGAGCTGTTCGCTTCGCCGCCGCAAATCGTGAAGGTCGATGTACTGGCGGCGAAGCTGCCGGGCTAAGTTCGCATTCGACTTGCTGCGGCGTTGAACATCACGCCGCAGCCCGGTTCAACTCAGATTCAATGATGCTCGGGGAAATCCGCGCGGGGTTTTGGCGTGGCGGGCATCTTCGCGTATTCGAACTCCGGCAGGGCCTTGATTGCTGCTTTCGTCGCACCAGCCAGCACGATCTTGCCGTCGACTATATCCAGTTGTTCGATCGGAATGGCGACGTCGTGATGCGAGACGCCGGCGAACTGGCTGGCCGCGACGATTGCAAACGACACCGACTTGTCCGGTGCCACGATGATGTCGTGAATCACGCCGACTTTTGCGCCGTTCTCATTGACGACCGGCTTGTTCAGGATGGACTTCTTGATACTCCAGCCACTCAGAATGGCCGTGGATTCCTCCACGCTGATGCCAAGCGGCTGGGCGCCGGCAACTTGTGCTTGCGAAGGAAGGGCGACTTGAGCGAGCGCCGCTGCAAGCAGCATGGCGATGAGTTTCGTCTTCATATGTGTCCTCTTGCGCGAGTGAATAAAACAGACAAACGGAACGCGCATGCGTGACTGCGAGTTGAGAGAGCCTGAGACACGCTTGCATCGACCGCTGGAAAAACCATCGGCTACCTGGTCATGGGTGGAGCGCTACACGACTACGCGAAACGGACGGCTTGATGCAAGTGACACAAAACATATCGGGGGAAAGCGAAAAAGCATGGGTGCGCCGAAAACGAACCCCGGCGCTTGATCGGTCAGGTTGAATGCCACCGTGTTCGGATGGCTCGCTTGAGTGATGTGTCATGTTCTGGCAAGCCGATCGATAGCGGAACCAAACCTTACCGAATGGTAGCGGTGATTTCATTTTCTGTCAGACAAGGTCCCGAGTGCGGGCCAAGTGCGCACTAAGCCAATGAATTTGTGAAGTGGTGGTTTGCTGCTTGCGCCTCTTGCGCAGTTGAATGCAAAAAGGGCCGCTGCCTGGCGACCCTTATCTCTTGGCTGAATTTAACTAAAGCGTTAATTTTTGACGCGATGTAAGCGACGTCGGCTTATGTCGAGAGCTTACTGCCCAAAGTACACCGGACGCGCTCCGTCCGGTTGCGCTACCGGAGCACGCGCGCCCGTCGCATAGGAGCCATTTGCCGGCGAGCCATAAGACGTCGTGGCGATCCCCCGAGTCGCTTCTACACGCTGCTCGGCGGCTTGGGCTTGCGCGGGGTAGGTTGTGTGATCGCCCTCGACGTTATAGCCGGCTTGTTCCATCTGAATCAGATCGGCCTTGACTGCCGGGCGGCTTACCGTGCCTTCGTCCTGCGCGTAAGCGAAGGCCGGCGCACCCAATGCGGAAGCCAGCACGATTGCGGGAACCAGTGACTTGAACATGATGGAATCTCCTCTGGGTTTTTTATGCGTGTCGAGTTTTCTCCGGGACCGGATGAGGTCATGCCGGACAATCTCAGCAGTGAAGTGTAGGTAAGTAAGGGTTGTTGCATTAGCCGTGAATCAGTCGAAATACTATTGTGTGTTCCGCAATAATCGATGCACTGGGTCGGTGAGGCTAACTGTCGGGCTAACTTTCTAGTCAGTCGCCGGTGGTGTCATTAACTTGAAATGATCGCGCGCATCGTTCTTCTCGCGCGTGGTCCGAGTGACTGTGTCATTTACGCGGATCGATCGTTTCAAGTTATTCAATTGGCGTCGCCACGCGTATTTGCGACACTGGCGCTCCATCAAAAAAGGCGTGCTTAGCGTCGTCCGCCAGGCAATCATCCAATGACTTCGCTAAGGACACACGTCGCGATACAAAGCGCCAGAGCTTTGCGTCGGGCACTATTGTTCGGCTGCCTGTTCGCGCTTTCCATTGCAGTCAATGCATCCACGCCCAAGCCTTTTATCGTCGGCGCGGTGCCGGGCGCGTTGCCGCCCATGGAAATGAAGGATCCGGATGAATCCGGCATGGTCGTGCGTGGCGTCTCGGTCGATTTTGCGCAAGGTGTTGCCGGCGCGTTGCAACGGCCGCTCGAATGGCGGACCTTTGCTGATCGTGCCGCCATGATCGACGCCCTGCGTCGCCATCAAATCGATGCGGCGACCAGTGCGACCGGCAACGACGCCGGACCCGCGCTGCGCTATAGCCGTGCCTATGTTGCGACCAAACAAGTCTTCGTCGAACGGCGCGTGGCGGGGCAGCGCACAGGACGTGTGGCTTATGTCGAGCAACAGACGTCAGTGCAGCGGCTGCACGATGCCTATCCGGCACTGCGTCCCGTTGGTTATCGCGACACGCTGAGCGCGTTGCTGGCTGTGTCGCTGGGAGATGCGGACGCGTTTGTCGGAGATCTGGTCACGGCGGGTCACACGGTCGATCATCTGGGCCTGGCGAACCTCGCCATCTCGGGCTTTGCGCCATTCGATGAAGCCGGCTACAGCTTTGCGTTCGCCGCCGACACCACTGGCGATACTCAGCGGCAATGCGTGGATGCAGCGCTCGCCGGGTTGCCGCCGCGTTTTCTGCGCGAAGTGCGTGTGCGATGGGCCGCCGCCGCCGCGGTGACGTTCATACGGCCGCTCACGCTAAGCGATGCGGAGCGAGCATGGATCGCGGCGCATCCGGTGGTCGACTACTCCATGTATGCAGACGCCGCGCCCATGACGTTCCGCGATTCAAGTGGAAAGCCTGCTGGTCTTGCAATCGATGTGCCTGCCGCTATCGGCGCATTGACGGGCCCTAGCTTCGAAGGCCGCCTGCGTGGTTCGATAGAACGCGTGACTGACGACGTTCGCGACGGTCACTCGACCATGATCGCCTATGGACTCAGCGCGGGGCAGATCCCGCCGGACTTCGCGCCGAGCAAACCATACGGCGAAGGCGTGCTTGTGATCCTGACGCGGACGGGTGCCGAGCCCCTTCGCGATGCGCGTGCGCTTGCGGGCAAACGCGTTGCGCTGTGGCGCAATCACGCGCTCATGAGCATGTTGCGTGAGCGCATGCCCTCGGTGCACATCGTCGAGACGTCGCCGATCAATGGACAGTTCGATGCCGTGGTAAACGGCGAAGCGGATGCCACCATCATCGACATGACCTTCGCCAACTATGCGGTCGGCAATCCGTATCGAAACAAGCTCGTCATCACGGGCGCGTTCTCGGATCAACCGGTGCAGCACGGCTTTATCATCGCGCGCAACCAGCCCATGCTGCTCGCGATCATGAACCACGCGATCGAACATATACAGCCGACGGAACTCGATGCCATCCGACGCCGCTGGGTGTTGGTCGAACACCCGGAAAGCCAGTGGGAACGGCGGCGTCCGCAAGTCATCTTTGGCGCATTGCTGGGTGCGGCCCTGCTGGCGCTGATGATCGGCTGGGCGGTGTCGTTAAAAGCGCAGATCGCACGCCGGCGCGCGGCCGAACACGCGATGCGCGCAGCGAAGGAAGAAGCCGAAACCGCGAACCGCGCGGAGTCGGTATTTCTCGCCGCCATGAGCCACGAAATCCGTACGCCGATGAACGCCGTGCTCGGGCTTCTCGAACTCGAATTACGCAGTCCGGGCGACCGTGCATCGACCGAGCGGGCGCTGGGCACCGCGCATCAGGCAGCACGCGACCTGCTTGGCATGATCGACGATATCCTCGACATGGCTAAGATCGAAGCGGGGCGGCTCGTGTTGACGCCCGCGCCGCTGGAACTTGGCGCATGGGTGAAAAGCGTGGCGGCGATTTACGAACCGGCTGCACGCGGCAAGGGCGTCGCGCTTGCGGTGCGCGCGGCTGGTGGGCGTGAACATGAACACGTATGGGTGATGGCCGACGCGTTGCGGTTAAGACAGGTGCTAGGCAATCTGTTGTCGAATGCGATCAAGTTCACGGACACGGGACAAGTAACGTTGGAGTATGTGGCCGGGGCGGTGGAGGAGGGTGACGCGCATGGCGCCGCGGGTGAGGATCGACATCGGGAACCGGACTTTCACGCACGTCCCCGAAGTCGCGAGCTGCTGCTGGCAGTCTCCGATACCGGCATCGGCATTGCAGAGGATCAGCAGGCCTTGTTGTTCGCGCCGTTCGTGCAGGCGCCTCAGGAGCGGCCAGGCCGCTTCGGCGGCACCAGTCTCGGCCTGAGCATCTGCCGGCGCCTGATGACGATGATGGGCGGCACGATAGAGTTGGCGAGCCAGCCCGGGCAGGGTAGCCGCTTCACCATGCGGGTGCGTTTGCCGGTTGCCCGGCTGCCACTCGAAGCGGTTGCGCCCATGCCGGTCCACGAGCTCGATACTGATGACCTGCTGGGCTTGCATGTACTCGTTGTCGATGATCATCCGGCCAATTGCATTCTGCTTACAAGCCAGTTGAATACGCTGCGCTGGGTGATCGAAACCGCGAACGACGGCGAGGCTGCGTTCGCGTGCTGGGATCGGGCGCGGCAAGAGGGCGCTCCGTTCGACCTGATCCTGACCGATTGCTCGATGCCCACAATGAGCGGAGAGAACCTTGCCCGTGCAGTTCGTGCGCGGGAACTGACGCAGATGCAGACGCAGACGCGTGCGGATGTCGATATGAAGCCGACGCTCCTCGTAGACGTGACGGCGAACGCGCAGCCCGAGGCGGTCACGGAAGCGATCGTTGCGGGGATGACGCTGTGCCTGGTCAAGCCGCTCGGGCTGGATATGTTGCGGCACGCGCTGATGCTTGCCGTGCGGGACGCGCGGGCGTCGAAAGTATCGACGAAGGTATCGACGAGGGTATCGACAGCGCCGATGATCGTCGCTGCAAGCGATCTCTCGCTCGCTGTAAACGGCGCCTCGCGCTTCGAGCGCGCGTCGGACGCTCCGTTCATGCACGTTTCGACCGCGGCGATCGGCGCCGAGAGGCGCTCCGTACAGACCCATGCCTATGGTCCCACGCACAACTTCCCTTCGAATATTGTCGCTCGCCGCGCCGTTTTGCCTGCGCGCAGCGCGCCGGACTTGTATCCGGGGCATCTGAACGGCTCGGACTACGACTACTGCGTAACTGCGCCGGAGTCCGTCGATTGCCCGGTCGCCGAGCTGGACGAGTTCAACTGCGCCGCTGTGAAATCAACCCTGCGTCACCCGCAGCCCCATGCTTCAACGCGGACCAGATCAACGGCTTCGGCGATCAGGCGGCTGCGCTGGTCGACGCGTTGAAATCGGCAAACCGGCAAGACCTCGATGAAGCGCGACAGGCGTTTGCAACGGGGGATTTCCGTCGTTTGCTTGCGCTTGTGCATCGCATGAAGGGGGCGGCGTTCGTGATTGGCGCAACCTCTTTCTCCGATGCCTGCCTGAGCCTGCAACACGCGTGCACGATGTTGCCCGGACAAGGCTACGACGCCTCGGCGATCCGCACCGCCTACGCTCATTTCCACGACGAAGCGACCGCACTCGATACAGCGCTGGAGCAGCGCTCGACCTGAGTGCGTCATGCGCGCTTCGGATCGAACGATGTGTAGTCGATATCGATCCAGACCGGCCATCCGGGCTTTATGATTAATGCCAGTGATTAATGTCCGATTCGGTTCTCTGGAGCTGCATGTGTTTTAATTAGCCCCTCCTCTCGCTCCGACACTTGGCCGTTGTGTTTCTGGCGCGGCCCGATCGCCGAATGAATAGAAGGCTTCTTCCGTATCACAGTCACCGCCGCCGCTTTCACCGGCGTGTTGCCGCCGCGTGGTTGCTGTTTGCGCTTGCGGCGGGCAGTGCGCCGGTTGACGCACAAAAAACCGAGCTGCTTGACCCGCGTGTGACTCAGTCGACTATTGTGGACACGATTTGCCGGCCTGGTTATGCCGACGATGTCCTGCCGCCCTTCGAGACCCTGCAGCGCCAAAAGGAGCAACTGCTGAAGCAGCGCCGTGTGAGCCCGGGAGACGCTTCGGATTACGCGCTGGATCACCGGATGCCGATCCTGCTCGGGGGTTCTCCGACGGCTGCGGCGAATCTGGACATTCGCCGCTGGGATGGGCGTGCGGGGCAGCGCCGCAAGGAGCGGCTGGCGGTGTTTCTGAAGCGCTGCGTGTGTACCGGCGATATGCCGTTGGCCGCGGCGCAGGCGGCGATGGCGGGGGATTGGCCGAATCGGTTTCGGAATCTTTCCAGTCCTACATGTAATGGATCATGAGGTGGGGTTCGTTCGTACTTGATCGGGGGGCGGTGGTCGGGGGTGGTGCCGGGGTGGTGCTTTCGGCCTTAGCGGTCTGCGTGAGTTAGCTGTATTTTTTATCACTATTAGCCACTGTGCGTGGCGGC
>NZ_JALPRJ010000080.1 GCF_030464885.1 Caballeronia sp. SEWSISQ10-4 2
TGATTGTTGGGAGGCGTTTTCTTTGCTTCTGTTTCTTTTTCGCCGTTGTTGGAAATGACGTGCCGCCACGCACAGTGGCTAATAGTGATAAGAAAATCAGCTCACTCACGCAGACCGCTAACGCCGAAAGCACCCCCCGGCACCGACCCCTTCCCGCTAACCACCAAACCCCGTCCACCGGCGCGAGCGAAACAACGTACACCTTCCATTTTTTGTGACTGCTTGCACGCGACAAATGTGCGTGATACTTTGCGCTTCAACGAGTTTATGGAACGCCGTGCCGCAATGTGGCACGCAATAGACCCGAACCGCATCAGACCCAACCAAGGACCCCACCGTGCCGACGCGCAGCCAAGTGTTTTCCTCCGATTTCACCGAGACCCCGTACTGGTGGAAAGACTGGCGACCGCACGATGACCTGATGTCCGACATACCCCGCGATGTCGACGTGGCGATCGTCGGCGCGGGCTACGCGGGGCTGTCATGCGCACTGGAATTCGCGAAACATGGCTTGAGCGTGGCCGTGCTTGAAGCCGATGTACCCGGCATCGGCGCGAGCACGGTCAGCGGCGGACAGGTGTCGGGCGGGGTGAACGTGGGCAAGGCGCCATCGGGCAAGAAGCTCGACAACGCTGTATCGGAGCAACGCCAGCAAGCACTGTTGCGCGAAGCAGCCGCTTCATATGGCGTGTTCGAAAACATCCTCAGGGCTAACGCAATCGAGTGCTCCTATGTGAAGGCCGGCCGCATCAACGCGATGTGGACCGACGCCCACATGGCCGCATGGAAGAAACGCATCGTCAACCTGAACGCCTACGCGTCGGCGGACGCACGGATCCTTTCGCGCGACGAACTGCGCAGCGAACTGGCGAGCGACATATACGTAGGCGGCGTGTTGCTCGAACGCGCGGGCCAGGTCCATCCATCGATGATGTTTGCCGGCCTGCTCGCCGCCGCGCGCCGAGCGGGCGCTACGGTATGCAGCAAGGCTCCAGTCACGAGCATTGCGCGTTCGGGGGCGGGGTATCGCATCGAGACATCGCGGGGGACGGTCGCGAGCCGGCACGTGGTGATCTGCACCAACGGTTATACGGGCGAATCGATGCCCGATCTGAAGCGTCGCGTGGTGCCTGTCGTGTCGCATCAGATAGCGACCGAAGAGCTTCCCGCCGACTTGCAGGCGTCGTTGATACCGAAGCGCCGAGGCATTTCGGAGACGCGCCGTGTCGTTAATTACTACCGCTATTCGCCGGACGGAAAGCGTTTCCTCTTTGGCGGCCGCGCGCGCTTCTACAACCTCGACCGGCGCCAGTCGGGCGCGATCCTGCATGCGCAAATGGTGGAGCGGTTTCCGCAGATGGCCGACGTCAAGGTCGCATACAGCTGGGGCGGCACGGTCGCGCTCACGCTCGACTTCCTGCCGCATCTGGGCCGCACCGCCGACGGGATTCACTATGCGCTCGGCTGCAATGGCAGCGGCGTGGTGATGATGACCTATCTGGGCTACAAGCTCGCGCGCCTGATCCTGGAGGGACAAGCGCCTGAGACCAGCGCCTATGGCACGCCGATGGTCACGCACGCGCTGTATAGCGGCAAGCCGTGGTTCATGCCGGCGCTAGGGAGCTATTACCAGATCCGCGATGTTATCGACAAACGCAGGCAGCGCGCCTGAGCGGCACGCTCTTGACAGGGGATCTTCCATGATGGCAACGGCGTTCAGATCATCTTTGCAAAACAGTGCCGAACGCTCGGAGCGCTTGCTGCTCGATGGCGTGAGCAAGCGTTTCGGCGCAGTCACTGCGCTCGAGACGATGACGCTGGACGTGCATCCGGGCGAACTCCTTGCGTTGCTCGGGCCATCGGGCTGTGGCAAGACGACCACGCTGAGACTGATCGCCGGATTCGATCAACCCGATACAGGAATGGTGAATATCGGCGGTCGCGACGTCACGAACCTGCCTCCGGACAAACGTGGCCTGGGCATGGTGTTCCAGAACTACAGCCTGTTTCCACACCTGAGTGTCGGCGCGAATATCGGCTTTGGTTTGCGCATGGCAGGCACGCCGAAGAGCGAGATCGCGGCGCGCGTGAAGAAGATGCTCGAAACGATCCGCCTGCCCGGCATCGAGGCGCGCAACATCGCGCAACTGTCGGGCGGTCAGCAGCAGCGGATAGCTTTGGCGCGTGCGTTGATCACGAACCCGTCCGTGCTGCTTCTCGACGAACCGCTCGGTGCGCTCGACAAGAATCTGCGCGAAGGCATGCAGTTCGAACTTCGCCAGATACAAAGCGAGCTGGGCATTACGAGCGTGATGGTCACGCATGATCAGGAAGAAGCGCTGACCATGAGCGACCGCGTGGTCGTGATGGATCGCGGGCGCATCCTGCAGACGGGCAGTCCACGCGATGTCTACGAACAGCCGCGTACGCGTTTCGTGGCGGAGTTTTTGGGCACGGCGAACGTGATCGAGTGCGAGGTGACCGGGCGTCATGCGCGGGCCGTGAAGCTCCGGCCGCACGGGAGCAAGGCGGAAATCGTGGTCCCGGTGCGCGACGTCAGGTTCTCCGGCGAGCATGCAGAATTTGCGATTCGCCCCGAGAAAGTCGTACTCGACGCGCCGCAATCACATCACGTCCGTTTCGACGGCCATATCGTGCAGCATGTGTTTCGCGGTGCGCACCACGCATACCGGGTCGACGTCCCGGCGCTCGGGCGGCCGGTCTACGCGTACGAGATGGCGACATCCTCCTCGGGCGGCGGTGCGCGTCCCGCGGGCGCGAACGTGGTTGTTTCCTTCGACGCCGAGAGCACCGTGCTGCTCGAATCCGAATCCGGGCAGGTCCTGGCGAAGGCGGCCTGAATGCAGACTGCCGACGCATTCGCAGCGCAGCGGGTCGAGACGAAGGTCATGAAAAGGCGCGTGCGTCCGAGCCTGCTCTACGTGCCCGCGCTCATCTTCCTGTGTGTATTCTTCCTCGCTCCGCTGATGGAAAACGTGCTTCGCAGTGTGGCGCCCGCACACGAAGGAGGCGCTGTCAGCCTGCGTTTCTACGCGAAGCTGCTCAGCGATCCTTATTACCTTCGCGTCATCGCCAATACGCTGAAGGTCAGCTTGGTTACCACAGCGATTTGCGCAGCCGTGGGCTATCCGGTAGCGTATTTCCTCGTGCGGCGCGCAGGCCGCTTCGGTCCAGCGCTGCTGTTTTTGCTCGTCGCACCGCTGCTTACGTCGATCATCATGCGCACCTTCGGCTGGCGCATCCTGTTGGCGCGCCACGGCATGGTCAACGAGGCCCTTCAGGCGCTGCATCTGATCGACCGGCCGCTGAACGTACTGAACAACGCGGGCTCGGTTTACATGGGACTGGTCCACGTCATGGTGCCGTTCATGGTGCTTTCGATTACGCCGGTATTGCAGGGCGTGGACCGGCGGCTTGAAGAATCGGCACGCATCCTCGGCGCCGGGGCGGTACGCACCTTTCTCAACGTGACCCTGCCCTTGAGTATCGAAGGCATTGTGACCGGATGCATTCTCGTGTTCATGCTGACCAACGGCAGTTTCGTCACGATGCTGCTGCTCGGCGGTGGCGAGGTTGTGACGCTACCCGTGCTGATCTTCCAGCAGTTCAGCCTGACACAGGACATCGGCTTCGCGGCGGCAATGGGCAACCTGCTGCTTTTCATCGTGCTGGTTTGCCTCTTCGTGCAGCAGCGTTTCGCGAGCGGCCGGGGAGCGCGGCCATGATCGCCTTGCTGCGCAGGACGGGCGTCGCGCGCGTGCTGTTGTCCCTCTATAACCTCTTGTTCTTCATGTTCCTCGTCGCGCCGATCATCGTGGTCGTGGCTGCATCGTTCACGGCTGGCAACGCGATCACGGTGCCTTATCACGGGCTGTCGTTGCGCTGGTATCGGCGGCTGATCGAATATCGCCCGTTCATCGATTCGCTGATGACAAGCGTCTATCTCGCGCTCAGTTCGGCCTTCGCCGCGATCCTGCTGGCCGTGCCCGCTGCCATTGCACTTGGCCGTAGCCGCAGTGCCTTCGCTGCGGCGCTGACGACCTTCCTGCTCGCACCGGTTGCGATTCCCGCCTTGGTCATCGGTTTTTCGCTGCTTTATTTCCTCTCGAGCCTTGGCATTGGCGTGTCATTCGCCGCGCTCCTGATCGCACACACTGTTATCTCGGTGCCATACGTGATGCGCACGGTGCTCGCGGTCTATCGCAACGTCGGCATCAACTTCGAGGAAGCCGCCGCCGTGCTCGGCGCGAACCGTTTGCAGCGTTTCTATTTCGTGACGCTGCCGCTCATCAGTCCAGGCGTATTCGCCGGCGCACTGTTCGCGGTGCTGATCTCGCTCGACAACCTGCCGGTCTCTTACTTCTTCGGCACGGCCAACGTGACCACGCTGCCGGTCGTGATGCTGTCGTACTTGCAAAACCAGCTCGACCCGGCAATAGCCGCAATCAGTACTGTGCAGATGCTGATTGCTATCGGTTTGCTGCTGGTGGTCGAACGCACCTACGGACTGCGTGCACTCAATGCATGAACCTATTTTAACGTCTTGCCATGAGGCACCCATGAGATCGAGCCGGATTTTCACCCCAGGCGCTGTTTTCGCTTTGACAGCGGCGCTTTCGCTATCCGCACACGCCGCCGACCTGACCGTTACCGCATTCGGCGGATCGTGGGAAAAGGCGTACCGCACCTGCTTCGTGCAGCCGTTCGAGAAGGCGACCGGGAAGTCCGTTGATGTCGTGTTGGGTAACCCGCTGCAGTGGGTCAACCAGGTGGCGGCGAATCCTTCGAAGCCACCCATCGACGTGATCGTCAGTACGCCCGAAGCTGCGTACAAGGCGATCTCTCTGAATCTGCTCGACCCGGTGACAGCGGCGGATGTGCCGAACGTCGCGCAACTCGATCCGCGCCTCGCGGCCTATGGAAAAGGCTATGGCTTTCCCATTACATTCGGCGATTTTGGCCTGATGTACAACACGAAGACGGTTAAAAATCCGCCGAAGACGTGGAAGGAATTCGTCGACGGAACCGTGGCGGGAAAATGGCAGGCAGCGTTGCCCGGCATTGCGTATGTCGCAACACCGCCCGGTCTGATCACGCTCTTCACGAAGGTCTATGGCGGATCCAGCACCAACATCCAGCCGGCGCTTGACCAGATCAAGCGCATGTCGGTGAGCGGCAACGCGACGTTCTACAGCGACCCGAACACACCGCTCATGTCCATGCGTTCCGGCGACATCGACATTGCGATGTACTACGACGGCCGTGCCTGGGCCGAGCATGACGCGAACAATCCCGACATCGGTTTCATCAGTCCGTTGCCGGGCTCGGTGGCATTCCCGAACATGGCGCAGAAGGTGAAGAACGGCTCGCCGCTCGGCCGGCAATTCCTGAACGAACTTGCTTCCGCCGACGGCCAGAGCTGTTTCGTCAACGCGATGCAATACGCGGCATCGAACCGCAATGTGAAGTACGACCCGCGCGTGGCGCCTCGCATCGCCACGAAAGACAAATCGATCTGGGTGGAGTTCGAGCAGGTTTCCGAGCATTCGCCGCAATGGATCGAACAGTGGAACAAGCAGATCGGCCACTGACAGGCCTCGCGACGCCGTGCTTCAAGACAGCCGGAGCGTTCAGATTCATCATCATTTTCGACAGGCAAGGACAAGGCAATGGGTTTGAGAATCGGAGTGGATATTGGCGGCTCATTCACCGACTTCGCGGTGCTCGACGAAGCGACGCGAACAATACGGACCTTGAAGGTGTTTTCGCGTCCGGACAGTCCGGGCAGCGAAGTGCTCGCGGGAATGGAAGGCTTGCGGGAGCGCTACGGCATCGAGCCGCGCGAAGTGGTTTATTTCACGCACGGCACGACGGTCGGCGTGAACGCGGTAGTGCAACGCAAGGGGCTGAAGCTTGGTCTCGTCACCACGCGCAACTTCGAGGACGTGCTCGACATCGCGCGCCTGAAGATCCCCGACATGTACCATCTGATGTCCAGCCGGCCCGCGCCGCTGATCCCGCGCGACCGCGTGTTCGGCGTAGTCGGGCGGCTGACGGCGGAGGGTGACGAGGAAACGCCCGTCGATGAAACCAGCGTGCTCGATGCGGTGCGCGGCATGCAGGCAGCAGGCTGCGAGGGAGTGGTGGTATCGCTGCTGCATTCGTATCGAAACCCGGCGCACGAGCAGCAGGTGAAGGCGATCATCCAGCGCGCAATGCCGGGTATGTTCGTTTCGTGCTCGCATGAAGTCTGGCCGATCATCCGTGAATACGAACGCACGGTGACGGCGACCATTGGCGGGTATGTACAGCCGCGCGTGTCGAACTACCTCACGAAATTGCAGGCGGCTTTGAGCGAGAGCGGTATCGGCGCAGACCTCAAGGTCACCAAGTCGAACGGCGGCGTGATGAGCGCCGAGAACGGCAAGCAGAACTGCGTGCAGATGATCCTGTCCGGCACGGCGTCGGGCGTGATCGGTGCAGCGTATCTCGCGAAGCTCTGCAAGGTGAAGGACTGCATGAGTCTCGATATCGGCGGGACGACGGCGGATATCGCATTGATCGTGGACGGCAAACCGCAGTATGCGACGGGCGAATATATCGGTGAATTCCAGATCCATATTCCGTCGGTGTCGGTCTCGTCGATAGGCGACGGCGGCGGCTCGATTGCCTGGGTCGACGAGTTCGGCGTGCTCAAGGTAGGACCGGAAAGCGCCGGGTCGAATCCAGGCCCGGTTTGCTACGGTCGCGGGGGAACCCGCCCGACTATCACCGACGCATTCGCCGCGATCGGCGTGCTCGGCAGCGCGGCGCTTGGCTACAACGCGGTGAAGGTGGATGTCGACGCGTCGCTGCGCGCGATCGAACCGCTCGCGCAGCGCCTGGGACTCGACGTCTACAAGACCGCGGCGGCCATCATCGAGGTATCGATCTCCGGCATGTATGCAGGCGTGAGCCGTTTGAGCTCGCGTTTCGGCATCGACCCGCGCACCTTCTCGCTGATGCCTTTCGGCGGCGCGGGACCCATGCTCGGCTGCTTCCTCGCACGTGCGCTGAACGTGCGCAACCTGCTGGTCCCGACTACGCCCGGGGTGCTGAGCGCGCTGGGTGGCTTGATCGCGGACACGAAGAACGACTTCGTGCGCACGACTTATTATCCGCTCGACCGCGTATCGCTTGAACGGCTTGCGCAAGACCTCGCGCTGCTCGAAGCCGATGCACGCGCCTGGGTGATCCGCGAGACCGGCACGGACGCAACGGCCGAACTCGTGGTCTCGGCCGACATGCGGTATCGCGGGCAGTCGTTCGAAATCGATACGCCGCTTACCGCCGTTGCTATCGCCAATGGCGAAATTGAAGGGATCGCGCAAGCGTTTCATCGCGAGCACGAACGCCTCTTTGGCCACAGCGACGACAAGTCCGCGATCCAGGTCGTCGCGCTCAGGCTCGTCATCACCGCACCCACGCCGAAGCCGGAGTTGCCGAAGATAGCGGCGGGCGAGGGCGCGCCGGAAGCCGAGTCGGAGATCGATGCCTACCTCGACGGCGTGTGGCGTCGCGTACCGCTCTACCGGCGGACGGCGCTGCTGGCGGGGCATCAGTTCCCCGGCCCCGCGATCGTTGCCCAGGACGACACCACGACCTGCGTGCTGCCGGGTTTCAATGCCCGCGTGGACGAATACGGCAATCTTTTTCTCGAAGCCGTTTGAATAGCCGACCTTGGAAACGCATCATGACCTTCGATAAATCCGTCCTTCAGATCTTCGCGAACTACTGCGTTGCGGCCGCTGAAAGCATGGCCTATACGCTCGTGCGTACCGCGCATTCCGCCTTCGTAAAGGAAACGGAAGACTTCTCCTGCACGCTGATGAACACCCGCGGCCTCACGTTCGCCTCGCCGAAGACACTTGGCGCGACGTGGTATCCGGGACTCGACTTCGGCGCGGTGATCGACATGATCGACCACTACGAACCGGGCGATATCTGCATGACCAACGACGCCTACAGCGGCTATGTTGCGACCCACACGCCCGACGTGATGATGTGGAAGCCGGTGTTCTACAACGGCGAGATTGTCTGCTATGTCGGCGGCCATATTCACAACACCGACATGGGCGGCGCGGTGCCGGCGTCACTGTCTCGCACGCTGACCGAGATCTACCAGGAAGGGATTCGTTTCGCGCCGACCAAGATCGTGCGCGCGGGCGTGCTGGATGAAGTCCTGCTCGAACACATGGCCATCAATGTGCGCGCGCCCGAGCAGAATCGTGGCGACCTGAAGGCTCAGATCGCGATGCTCATGACCGGCGAGCGCCGCGTGCTTGAAATTATCGAGCGCTTCGGGATCGAGCAGTTTCGCGCCGGAATGGACGCGCTGCTTGAATATTCGGAGGAGCAGGCGCGCACCATCGTGCGAAGCATGCCGGACGGCGAGTATTTCTTCGCCGAATATGCCGACGAGGATTCGGTCAACGGCAAGCCGCTGCGTGTTGCGCTGACGCTCACGGTGAAGGACGGCTCGCTTGTATTCGATTTCACCGGCAGCGATCCGCAACTGAATTCATCGCTGAACATGCCCACGGGCGGCAAGGAACGTCACGTCCTTGCGCTCGTCGGGCTCAACTACATCCTGTATTCGCTTAATCCCGACTTGCTGCTCAACGCCGGGATGCTGAAAGTGGCGCGCTGCATCATGCCTGAAGGCACGATCATGAATTGCGTTCCGCCGGCTGCTGTCGGGATGCGCAGCCTGACAGCGAAGGTAGCGCAGTACGTCACGTTCGGCGCGTTCTCGATGGTCTGCCCGGAACGTTTGCCGGCATGCCCGGCTGGCGGCATGTCGATCCTCAACGTCAAGACCGTGGATCGCCGTGGCCGCACGGTGATCGCGTCGATCGGTCCGGTGGGCGGCGGCGCGGGCGGCATGATCTCGGGCGACGGGTCGGACGCATCGGGCGCGAACGTGGCGTTCTTGCGCAACACGCCGGTCGAGATCAACGAAGCCGAAGTGCCGATCCGCATCACGAAGTATGGTGTCGTGCCCGGCAGCGCGGGCGCAGGCAAATACCGCGGCGGGCTGGGAACCGTGATGGAGTTCAGGGTGTTCTCGCCCGGCACGCTGGTGACCGCGCGCAATCGCGACCGCTCGCGCTTTGCGTCGTGGGGCGTGCTTGGCGGCAAGGCGGGAGCTGTTTCGCGATTTACGCGCAATCCGGGCCGCGAGGGCGAGGAGGACCTGGGTGTGACCGACCTGGTCATGTGCGGTCCCGGCGATGTCATCCGCCTCGAAGGGTGCGGCGGCGGCGGCTACGGTCATCCGCACGAACGCGACGTGCAGAAAGTGGTCGAGGACGTGCGGCGTGGTTACCTGTCCATCGATCAGGCGCACGAACTGTATGGCGTCGTACTGGCCGACGGATCGATCGACGCAGCGAAGACGGCTGAATTGCGTGCCGAGGCAAAAAGAATCTCGGACCAGACGGCGGCTACACACTTCGACTACGGCGCAGAACGCAACGCCTATGAAGCGAAGTGGACGCGCGAGCGCTACGACGTGTTGACGGGCATCCTCGCTCGCGCGCCGGTGGTGTGGCGTCATTTCCTCAAGCACAAGATCTTCGACGCGCTCGACGCACGGGAAGCCGCCGGGACGATGAACGCTGGCGCCGGAATTATCGACGAGCTGTATGCCGACGTCCTGCGGCGTTATCCGCAATTGCTCGACGTGGAGCAGGCAGCGCTTGCCTGAAGCTTGGGGAAAACGCGGATGTTTTCAATCGGCCGATTGACGGCCATGCAAAGCACCGCGTTAGCGATCCCAGAACAAGCGATTTATGCTGTTTCGCGGTTTTTGTCGGCGTTTCACGCGGATTCTGCAAGCATACGATGCTGCTGAAGAGACGCGAAAAACCTGACCCCGTCGTCTCCTGAACGTACTTTCAGATCCCTTACCCGTCCGGAGCAATTCACGTGAAAGATGATACGAAAAACGGCGGCGTCAGCCGCCGCGACATGATGCGAGTGTTGGCCGGAACCGGCATGATGGCGGTCACAGGCGCGGGCCTGCTGTCGGTCGCGACCCAGGCGCTGGCCGCCGACACGCCGAAGAAAGGCGGCAGCATCCGGGTGGCCTACGACGCGGGTTCTGTGTCCGACACGCTCGATCCCGCCATCGGCTCGACGGGCAGCGACTACATTCGTTTCTTCATGTTTTATAGCGGCCTGACCCAGTTCGACGAGAGCCTGACGCCGCGCATGAATATCGCGGAGTCCGTAACAAGTTCCGACGCGAAAACGTGGATCATCAAACTGCGCCAGGGCGTGACTTTCCACGATGGCAAGCCGCTCACGCCCGCGGATGTGGTCTATTCGCTGATGCGTCACAAGAACCCGCAGACAGCGTCGAAGGTGAAGACACTCGCCGATCAGTTCGCCGATATCAAGGCGACCGGTCCGAACGAAGTGACCATGACGCTGGATGTGCCGAATGCCGATCTACCGGCGATCCTTGCTACGCCGCAACTCGTGATCGTCAAGGACGGCACCACGGACTTCAGTTCGGCGACCGGAACCGGACCCTACAAGCTCAAGAGTTTCAAGCCGGGTGTCAGCACCGTCGGCGTGCGCAACGACAACTACTGGAAGTCGGGACAACCGTACCTCGACCAGATCGAACTGGTGAGCATCAGCGACAGCGCGGCCCGCGTGAACGCGCTGCTCGCAGGCGACGTGCACCTGATCAATTCCGTCGACCCGCGTTCTACGCAGCGTATCTCCTCGACTCCGGGCTACGCGGTCAAGGAAACCAAATCCGGCCTTTACACGGACCTGATTATCCGTCGCGACAATACGATCACGGGTAATCCCGATTTCGTGATGGGCATGAAGAACCTGTTCGACCGCGAGCAGATCCGCACGGCCGTGTTCCGGGGTTACGCCGTGGTCGGCAATGACCAGCCGATCCCGCCCGGCCACCGGTACTTCAATGCTTCCTTGCCGCAACGCAAATTCGATCTCGACAAGGCCAAGTTCTACATGCAGAAGGCGGGCGCTGTTGGCACGACCTTGCCGCCGGTTTACGCCACCACCGACGCGAACGGTTCCGTTGAAATGGCGCAGCTGATGCAGCAGACGGCGGCCAAGATCGGCGTGAACCTGACCGTGAATCGCGTTCCCGCAGATGGCTACTGGTCGAATCACTGGATGAAACATCCGCTCGGTTTCGGCAGCATCAATCCTCGTCCCAGCGCAGATGTATTGTTCACGCAGTTCTTCAAGTCGGACGCACCCTGGAACGAGTCGGGCTGGAAGAACCCCCGCTTCGATCAGTTGCTGCTGAGCGCGCGTGCGGAGACGGACGATGCCAAGCGCAAGCAGATGTATGGCGAGATGCAGGTGCTGGTGGCCGATGAAGGCGGCATTGGCATTCCGTCTTTCATCAGCCTGCTCGATGCAAACGACAAACGGCTAAAGGGCTTGGGTTCGATTCCGACCGGTGCGATGATGGGCTTTTCGTTTGCCGAGCATGTGTGGTGGGCGGCCTGACCCAAGCGCAGTATCGTGGCGCGTGAGGCAGAAGCACACTCATCGCGCCACACTCAATCGAAAATTAAATGAAGCTTGATTCGTATTGGCTGGACACGGCTCCCGCGTTCAGCGAAGGTGCCGAGGGTCCCGTGGACGGCCGCGCCGATGTTGTTGTCATTGGTGGCGGATTCACGGGGTTGTCGGCGGCGCTTGAACTCGCTACGCGCGGTGTTTCGGTCACCGTGCTCGAAGCAGGGCGCATAGCGAGCGAGGCTTCCGGGCGCAATGGCGGCCAGTGCAACACCGGCGTCGCGCAGGATTTCGCTTCGCTTGCCGCGAGGGTCGGGCTGGAACAGGCCCGGGGGTTTTATCGCGCGTATGAAAGTGCGGTGGCGAGCGTGGAATCGATCGTTACCCGCCATCAGATCGATTGCGATTTTGTCCGCACGGGAAAACTCAAGCTCGCGGCCAAGCCGAAGCACTTCGAAAAACTGGCGCGTACATATGAGGTGTTGCGTCGTGAAGTCGATCCACAAGTCGAGCTGATTCCGCCTGAACGCATGCGCAGTGAAGTCGGCTCGGATGGTTTTCACGGCGGACTGCTGCAGCGCAACGGCGTGCAGATGCATATGGGCAAGTTCGGGGTCGGGCTTGCGCGGGCTGCCACGCGTCATGGCGCGCGCATCTTCGAAGGCGCGGCGGTGATGCAATTGAAGCGCATTGACGGCGAGCGCTACGAGCTCACGTCGGCGCGTGGCGTCATCAGGGCGGACCAGGTGCTGGTGGCAACCGGTCCGTCGCGTCTGGGGCCGCTGCAGTGGTTCCAGCAGCGCATGGCGCCGGTCGGCAGTTTTATCGTGGTGACGGAACCGCTGTCCAAGCAGCAACTCGACGCGTTTTTTCCTCATCGACGCAGTTATGTGACGTCACTCAACATCGGCAACTATTTTCGGGTGACACCTGATAACCGGCTGCTGTGGGGCGGCCGCGCGCGCTTTGCGATGTCCAATCCTCGTTCCGATGAAAAGAGCGGCAACGTGTTGCGCAAGGGACTCGCGAAATATTTTCCGGAGCTTGCCACAACGAGGATCGACTACTGCTGGGGTGGTCTTATCGACATCACCGTTGACCGGCTCCCACGGGCAGGACAGCACGAGGGACTCTACTATTCGATGGGTTACAGCGGGCACGGCGTGCAGATGTCGACGCATATGGGGCGCGTCATGGCCGACGTGATGTTGGGCTCGGATCATGCAAACCCGTGGCGCGCACTGCCTTGGCCAGCGGTGCCCGGGCATGCAGGCCGCGCGTGGACGCTGCCGTTGGTCGGCGCGTATTACCGGATGCAGGATCTCTTGTTCTGATTGAATCGTGTCCGCAGGCTTTACTAAAGGCGCAGGGCCGTACAAATAAAAATAGCGTAAAGCCGGCCATGGATTGCGTATATTCGGCATAAATACAAAATCTTTACGGCATTTTTTCTTGTTGCCGACAGACAAGGAATCCTACACTTCTGGAAACGGATGAGACCGGGGATGCCATGTCGACGCAACGCAAAACAACGAAGAGCCACACGCGGATCAGCTACGTTCATCGTGGCATTGGTAGCGTCGTACTGAGGCGCTTTGATCCGGCGTGCGATTCGTTCGAAGAGCTGACTCAGATGCTGCATCGATCGTTCGCGCGGCTTGGCGGGATGGGGCTCAATTGCACGTGTGTCGACCAGTCTGCGTTGGTCACCCGGGCGCGCGCGACGCGCGGTGACTGTTATGTCGCAGTATGCAATGGGCGCCTGGTTGGAACCATGACGCTTTACGCGCAGGATTGCGATTCGTCTTGCACGCTTTATCAGCGAGACGATATCGCGAGCATTCGCCAATTCGGCGTCGATCCCGTCTACCAGAGCAGAGGCATCGGCAAGTCGCTGCTGGCTTACGCCGATCACTGGGCCGCGATTCGCGGCTATGCGGAACTGGCGCTGGACACACCGCAGCCGGCGGCTCATCTGATCGCTTTCTACCGCGGTCAGGGCTACCGGATCAACGACTTTCACAGGTTCGCCGGCAAGCAGTACGACAGCGCGATTCTGAGCAAACCCCCAATCGCCTTCCGTCACCTCGCCGCCTGGTCGCGCCGCCTCGAACTGCCGCAAGCGAACGTCGCTCGCGCGGCCTGACAAACCGTGAAACAGTACGATCAAAAACCATCGGGCAAGTACGAGCTAGCGGCGGTGCCGCCGAGATGGCTCATGCGCGCGAGGGGAGCGGTCAAAGTCATTCTGATCGCTGCTGCCGTCAATGAGACGCTGTACTTCGTGTTCACGTATCTCGCGCAAAAAATCGATCCCGATGTGCCGCTTGAAACGGTCTCCGTGTTCAGCTTCGCGATGTGCGCATTGATGGGCTTATGGTTTCAGTCAGATGCGCGTCGAGCGTATTTCTTCGCTCGTGGAAAGGGCTATATCGTGCCTGGCGACGGTACGAGGAGGACGCTGCATATCGCGGCTGATTGTCCCAAGCGATGGCTCGTGGTTCTGTATATAGAGCTGAATCCCGCTTTGGTTGGCCTGTAGGGATTGGGCGTGGCGGTGTCGCCAACCCGGTTGACGAAGCTCAGTCTTTCAAGTCGGCCGCGCTTATCGCTCAAGCGCGGCCTTCCATGAAACCCGAACTTCAAACCTTTGCGACAGAGGCTTGATAGATCTCGTCGATAGACGCTGCCAGCGTCGCGTCGAACTCGCTGTCGCTCATCGACACCTTCAGCTCGTTGATCAACGCCCGCGAGAAGCTGGCGATCATGCTGTGGTTCGAAGCGAGACGCTTGCACGCGTCGGTGCGCGAGTAGCCACCGGAGAGGGCGACCACGCGTGCGACGCGCGGGTGATCGATCAGCGGACCATAGAGATTCGCCACGTCAGGAATGGTCAGCTTGATCATGACAAGACTGCTTTCGGGCAAGGCGTCGAGACCTTTGACCAGCTCCGCGAGCAGGATGGATTCGGCTGCCGCCTTGTCCGGACTATTGATCGAAACCTCGGGCTCGAGAATGGGCACGAGGCCGTGGGCTTCGATTTGCGCAGCTACTTCGAATTGTTGTTTTACAACGGCAGCGATCCCCTCAGGCGTTGCGTGGTCGATAACCGAGCGCATCTTGGTGCCGAAGACACCGAGCTTGGCCGCCCGGTCGAGCAGCGTGTCCAGCCCGGGAATCGGCTTCATCAGACGCACGCCGTTGGCTTCAGCTTCGAGCCCTTTGTCGACCTTCAGGAAGGGAACCACGCCGCGGTCTTCCCACAGGAAGGCCGGAACGGGTTTCCCTTGCGCCTGTCCGTCCATGGTCGCTTCGAAAAGAATGGCGCCGATGACCTTGTCCCCGGTGAAGGCGGGCGCGGTCATGATGCGCACCCGCATCTCGTGCATCAGCTTGAACATCTCGGCGTCGCCGCTGTAGGCGCTGTCCGGAATTCCATACGCCCGAAGGGCGCCGGGAGTAGATCCGCCACTCTGGTCAAGGGCCGCGATAAACCCCGGTTTCTTACGCATTTGCGCCAGCATCTCGTCTTTAGCCACGTACGTTTCTCCGTCTCGACAATCACACACCGGACCAAAGTGCATCTGGTCTGGACCATTGCTTTCAATTAATAAGTGTACTGGATTGGCGGATGAGCTTCTGAAACAAAACAATCGCGAGCAATCATTCGACAAAACCGTATAAAGCCTGGCGATTGCCGTGCCTGGACGCTCGACGATGAGGCACCGCTTTACCGGTCCATGAGCGGCGTATAAGCGATTGAATTTTCAGAAGATAATTCGCCGGTGACCGCTGCTTTCAAGGCTGCGGGTTTATTTTCATTTGCGGGTTTTAGAGCGCCTTCCGTACAGGGGTGTTCGCCGGCGTGCGCTGCAGCCGGTTCGCGAGGCGGTTCTTGAGACGCAGGAACGGCGCTTCGATGAAAAAACAACTGACCATTGCCGCCCCCAGGGCTTCCAGTATGCCAAGCGGGAACGCATGAGCTATCGGCAGGTTCACGTCCGAAAAGAGTTGCTGCCATAGATACAGGCTGAACGAGAGCGTGCCGACGAAAACAAAAGGTTTTGTCCGCAATAGCCGGGAGCACCAAAAATCGCGCTGAAAGTAGAGGCCGACTATCACGATACCGACGAGCGCGGCTTCGAACGTGGTTCCGTAAGTGGCGCGCCAGAATCCCCCGAGTCTTGACTCCACGACCGGCATGAGAAATAACAGCACGACAATGATGCCGGTGAGAATGAGCGTCCCGCCGGGCCATGACCGGACCCAGGCGTTCAGTCTGTCCTGGTTGAGCGCGACAAAACATCCGATGAGGATCGGGTCGATGCCCGTTTGAAACATCATGCTGAGTTGCCCGCGCAAATGCGGCGCGGCGAAATAGGTGCCGACTCTGATCAGGGGCACGAGAAAAATCAAAAACACCAGTACGCGCTGGCTATTGCGACGCCAGATGTAAAAGAGCAGCGGAGGCCAGAGCCAGTAAAACTGCTCTTCCAGCGCAAGCGTCCAGAAATGGCCGAGATACCACGCGCCGTCGGGATGCAGCGCATTGTCGGCGGACATACCCAGGAGCTCGGAATAATTCCAGATGTGAAGCGCTGCATACGTCACTTGATGACGATCGACATCGATCCATCCCGCACTCGACAGAACGACGATCACCGCGATGTAAGTGTAAAACGCGGGCCATATGCGCAATGCCCGCTTCACATAAAAGGGCACCAGCCGGATAACGCCCGTACTTTTCAATTCAGCCTGCAGGATCGTGGTAATCAGGAACCCGCTCAGCACAAAAAAGATCAGAACCCCGAGCCGGCCATCGGAGAACAGGCGCAGCGGCGCCAGGACGCCCGTGTAGCCCCCGGCAAGCGTACGCTGGGCATGACCGGCTACGACCATCGCCACGGCGACGGCGCGCAGCCCGGTGAGCTCCTGCACGCGATGTTTCATCTATCCGGTCCTGCCTCGATTGAACGTGGTTGTGCGTCGCAATCAAGCATCGGTGAAAAAATATTTAAATAAAATCAAAAAAAACGGGCCGGGCGCCGCCCACGAAGTGACCTTGTCAGATGCCGGGAAATCTTTTTAAAGATTTGGAAAGGACGTGCGGGAGGCGCGTGTTGCTCGCCGTTTCACTGTTTGCTGAAGTGCGCAACCATGACTTCGCGAATAAACGCTGCACTGCCTGAGCAAGGCTCAAGTTCTTTTCTCACCCAGGCTCGAAAGCAAAACTGACGTACGGAGCATTTCAATGTCGACGATTCCCAGCGCCTCCAGTGCCCCCACCCCGGCGGCCGCTGCCAAAACTGCAGCCGATACCTTGTCCGCTGCCAACGCGGCCAGGGCGTCCGCCGCGCAGTCCGTTATCAGCGGCTCTACAGGCAACGCGTCACTGGATGTCACGGCGCTGGTCACGAGCCTCGTCAACGCAAAGGTCGCCGGACAGACCGGCTCGCTGAGCGCGCAACAGTCAAAAGACAGCACCAGACTCTCGGCAATCGGGGCGTTGCAGGCCGCGTTGTCGGCGTTGCAGGCCGGTGTTGCCCCGCTGTCCAACGGCACCGCCCTGGGACAGTTCACCGCGATTGCGGACGGCACCGGACTGACTGCAAGCGGCAGCAGCGGGGCGGCAACGGGCAGTTATTCGGTCGCGGTCACACAAATTGCCAGCGCTCAGACGCTGTCGTCGGCGGCGTTCGGCGCGACGAGCGCACTCGGCACCGGCGCGATCAACGTCTCGGTCGGCGACAAGTCGATGAGCGTCGACATCACGCCGGCGAACAACACGGTGAGCGGCATTGCCGGCGCGATCAACTCGTCTGCAGGCAACCCCGGCGTCACGGCCACGGTCGTTACCGGCACGGACGGCGGCCACCTGATCCTGCGCTCGTCGGCCACGGGCGCATCGAACACAATCGACGTCTCGGTGGGCGACGTGACCAACGACGCTGGGCTGTCGAGCCTCGGCGTAACGTCCACGGCTGGCGCCACGGGCTCTGACAAATCGACCATCGTGTCGTCGTCGGCTACGAGCCCGTGGACGCAGACCGAGTCTGCACAAGACGCCATGTTCACCATCGACGGCACGGCTGGGACGAGCTCCAGCAACACAGTGACCAACGCGATCCAGGGCGTGACGCTGAATCTCACTGCCGCTGCCATCGGCGTGCCCGCCGGCACGGCGCAGACGCTGACCGTGGCGCAGGACACTTCGTCGGCCACCACCGCAATCACCAACTTCGTCAACCTCTATAACACCCTGGTCACCACGTACAGCCAGGTCGCCAGTTTCGACGGTTCGAAAGCCAAGGGTTCGCAAGGCGGTCCGTTGCTCGGCGACTCGATGTTCAATACGATCAAGAGCACGCTCTCGGGCATTGTCAGCGGCGGCGTGAAGAATGGCAGCTCGACCGTCTCGCTTGGAACGGTCGGCATTACGCTTAAAGACGACGGCACCCTGACCACCGACAGCACGAAGCTTGCGAACGCGTTGACGAGCAACCCGGCGGGGGTCGCGGCCCTGTTCAATTCGACGACCGGCGTGGCCGCGAAGATGACGACCAGCCTGAATTCGTTCCTGAACAAGGGCGGCCTGATTTCGAACAACCAGGACCCGCTGAACGCGGACCTCAAGAGCATCACTACGCAGCAAGACCACTTGGCAGACTACTCGACACAGCTCACTCACCAGTACCAGGCTCAGTTCACGGCGCTCAATACCGTGATGTCGACGATGAACAAGAATTCGCAGTACCTGACCCAATTGTTTGGTGGCGCGAACAGCGCCGGTGCGCTGGAAAAAGGCAAGAGCTAACCGGCAAGGCAGAGGATTTATCGGTGAAAGATCGGTGACATACGGGAACCAGGCCCCGCATTGCGCGGAGATAACGGCAATGCACAAGCGTCGCGACCTGACGGCGGAAGGAGCGGCGAAAGGCCGTGGCAATGTGAAAAATAAGCGACTGCATCTCCGGCTGGTTTTTAATTTGTTTCGATATCTGTCGGTTCTGGCTGCCGCGGGCTTCAGTGGTGCGCCGCTCGCCCACGCCGGTTGTGTCGCGAGCGATGGCAAGCCGCGCGAGGTCATGTTGCTGCCTTCAGCAAGTATCTCTGCGTCGCCCAATGTGACGGTAGGCGGGATATTGGGTTCGGTGCATGTTGCCGCGGTGCAGGATATTCCGTTCACCTGCACGGGCGCGGCGAACACCCTCGAGATTCGGTTGACCCGCTCCGAAGCACCCGTGCCGGATTTGAAAGATGTGTATCCCACGAGTGTTGCGGGCGTTGGCATGCGAGTGAGCGCAGGCGGCGGCAGCTTTGCCGGGATCGATGACGCGCCTCGTCCAGTACCGTACAAGGTCCTGCTGATGCCTCAGGCCAAGCATCTGACAGGCTTTGCGCTCCGGATCGACTTCATCAAGACAGGCCCCGTGCAGGACGGTTTCCTCGCGGCGGGTCCGCTAGCGAGCGTGATGGTTGGTGGCACGGAACTGCTTGAAGTCGATATCCCGGCAGGCGCCGTGGCCTTTACCTCGTCCGTGTGCGATGCGGTACATGCGGGCGGCAGTGTCGCCGCCGGGGTCGGTACGGCGGGCGCGTTCACGCAAGAGAGCATCGTCGTGCGTGCGGGATGCAACCCGAGTGCGGTTGCGGTTGTGCAGTTAGGGCAGCCCTATCTGTATGGCGGTACGCCATTAGTTCGTTATCCTGCTGTTGCACGCGCGAATGCGGCGAATCCCGACAGCGACCGGATGGAGCACGCGTGGCCAAGTGCCGTGGGCAACGGTCCCGGCGCGTTCGCCGGCAGCACCAGCGCTTTCGGCGCTGGCAATCTTGGCGAAAGCGCATTGGGTCGGAGCGCCCGCAGTTCCAGTTTTCATCCTTAAGCGGGTGCGTCCATGGCCGATTCAAGGTAACTGCTTAAAAATAAAACGGCGCCAGCGGAGAACTCACGATAAAAACTACCAACCGGCAATTGGTCGCCTCGCGCTAGTTTATGAACCACTGGCGACAGGATTCGCAGGTCTCGTCGCACACCGCTCGAAAAAGATTCAGCTACAGCACAGACTCCGGGCATCGCGTTCGCTCGTCTTGTCGAGGAGTCCGGCATGCTCACCGTCATCGCTGTTCATATCGCCGCGGCCGTGCTTTCTGTCATGGCCGGCGCAGTTGTATTCCTGGTCGAAAAAGGATCCGCACGTCACAGGTTGCTGGGACGGATATGGGTGTCGGGCATGTTCATCACTGTGCTGAGTTCGGTCTATATCCGGGAGTTGAATCCAGGCCATTTTTCCTGGGTGCACGGACTGTCGTTGCTGACGGCGTTCAGTCTGGTGCGTGCAATCTGGGCTATTCGGCAAGGTAACGTTCGCGGCCACGCATTCGCGATGCAAGGATCGCTTGCCGGGCTCGTGGTGGCAGGTATTGCCGCCGTGGCTACGCCGCATCGACTGCTGAACATCGTAGTCAGTGGATGGATTGCGCATGGCTTATGGTAGTCGTGACGAGGGCGTTGTTACGTCCGCCGCTCTGCCGCATAAAACTTCCCGTGTCTCTCATCAGGCTGATCGTCGGGGGTTTCTCATAGTCGGCGATCGTTCACGCCCGAACGCCGGCTATCGCGACGGTCAAATGGTCGTGGCGGGCCGAACCCGGTCATTGGCCTGTCGTCGCGCTCGGACAAAATACGCTTGCGAGTGGTGCATAATCCAGGTGGATTGCGTTCCCGTCGGTCGCCGAAAGCGGCACGCCTTTCACCTACAATGTTGGTGGACTGGCAAGTATCCTTAATCTGAAGGAGTTTGAGAATGACTCTTAGCAGTGTGACGCCAAGCGAACCGATCAACATTGGTCAACTAAGCATTCAGTACCTGATAGATGGAGCTGCCACAGGCGGGATGGGTGTTTTTGAGTTGACTGTGCTGCCTGGTTCGCAAGTTCCGCCGCCACACAGCCACACAGGTAACGACGAGTGTGTCTATGTGCTGGAAGGCAGACTTCGGTACTCGGTCGATGGGGAAGTCCGGGATCTAACGCCGGGAGAATGGATGTTTACCCCACGTGGATCCGTTCATCACTTTAGCAACCCGCACAGCGGCACCGCCCGCGCACTGATTGTCCTTACGCCTGACATTGGTGCTCAGTATTTTCGTGACGTCAGGACAATCGTAGATGCTGGCGGTCCGCCCGACCGCTCGAAGCTTATCGGTGTCATGTCAAAGTACGGGCTGGTGCCGGCGGCACCACAATGAGCCGCAGTCACGTGACAATTGCCTCCGGGGGATGCGCCCGCTTCGCGGGAACCCCTGAACCCAGGCGTTGAACGTCGGTTTTCGGAAACAGATCCAACCGCTCAGGGTCGAACGCCGTCTGCCGCGCCCCTCACCAGCCGCCTAGATAAGGATGACAAACTTTCCTTCGGCCTCATTGCGCTCCATCAATTCGTGAGCCCTGGGCACGTCGGTCAGGCCGAATACACGCGTTGGGCGACCTCGATACAGACCGCCCGCCGCAAAATCCACTATCTGCTGCATGGGCACGTCCGACAGCGGGAATTCCGGGGTCCCGAAGGTAAAGCTTCCAAAGAAACTCATCTGAACACCGCTTGCCATCTGGCCAAGCGGATTGAACTCGGCGAGGGGTGCAAGCCCCCCAAGAAACCCGGCGAGGCACACGCGACCGCCCCGACGTGTGGCGCGCAATGAGTCGAGAACCGTGCTGTTTCCAATGAGATCGAGCACCGCGTCGGCCTTGCCGCCTGGCCAACCCGGCGCGGCAAGTAAATCTCCCGCTGTCGTCACCACATGTGCAGCGCCAAGCGAACGCAGCAAGGCTTCGCTGCTTGATCGACGGGTGGTCGCAATCACATCGGCACCGAGTTGGCAGCCGATGTCGATGGCCGCCTGCCCCAGGCTCGACGTGCCCCCGCGTACGACAAGTCGCTGCCCGGCCTTCAATTCCAGGTTTCGATGAAGGCACGTCCAGGCAACCGCATAGGCTTCCGGCAACGCGGCGAGAATTTCCCAATCAAGTGTGGTTTCAACGGCGACAACATTGGAGGCGGGTACCACGACGTATTCAGCATAGCTGCCGTTGATCGTTCTCCCCATCCCACCCATTAATGCCATGACCGTCTGGCCCTCGCGGAGAATACCCGTCGCATCCGCAACAACGGTCCCAACACATTCGATGCCGCTAATTTCTGCCACGTCTCCCCACAATCCGCGACGCATATAGAGCTCAGCCCGGTTCAGACCGAATGCAAGAACGCGAATCAGGATACAACCCGGTCTCACTGCAGGCTCTGGTACGTCGATGACTTCCAGCACTTCCGGACCACCAAACCCTTTCCTCACGATTGCCTTCATGTCGATCTCCTCAATGGGAGAACGAATGGTAGGATCGATCTTCGTCGAAATAAATTACGATGTTTCGACAAAGATTGAAGTCTGACTCTACAATGAATGAACCCACGTTATTACAGCTGCAATGCTTTGAGGCTTTAGTAGCCGAGG
Organism: Caballeronia sp. SEWSISQ10-4 2; assembly: GCF_030464885.1. GTDB lineage: Bacteria > Pseudomonadota > Gammaproteobacteria > Burkholderiales > Burkholderiaceae > Caballeronia. Next base: position 22,092 of record NZ_JALPRJ010000080.1, read on the forward strand.
GCAGCTTTGCCGCGGCCGCAGCGCGTTTGAACCGGACACATCCGACGGTCCACGCGGCAGTGACTGCGCTGGAAGCGCAGGTAGGTATGGTCCTGCTGGACAGGGCGGGCTACCGGGTCTCGCTTACAGCGGAGGGCGCGGCGTTTCGCTCGCGCGTGGCAGTGTTTCTTCATCAATATGAAAATCTGCGGCGGGAAGCAGCCCAACTCGCAGCTGGGCAAGAGGCCGAGTTGCGTGTGGTCGTGGGTGACCTGTGTCCATTGCCGGAGACATTGGGTCCGCTGAGACATTTCTTCGAGACCAGTACCGGCACCCGCTTGACGTTGCTGTTCGAGGCCATAAGCGGCCCATGGGAACGGCTACGAAATGGCGATTGCGACCTGATCTTTCACCACCTCGATAAACCGTCTCCTGCGATCGAAACCATCGAACTTTTCGAAGTGAAGTTGGTGCCGGTCGCCGCGCCCGGGTTTCTCAAGCTGCCTCTTGATGAATCGCTCACACCCGATGACTTGAGGCCCTATGTTCAATGCGTCATTCGTGATACGAGCAAGCAGCCCTCGGACGCCAATTACTATCTGATCGAGGGCGCGCCGACCTGCACGGTGCCCGACCAGTTGATGAAGCGTGAACTGATTGTGCAAGGGCTCGCGTGGGGCCATATGCCGTCTCATCTGGTCGCCGGCGACCTAAAGGAACATAGGCTGGTGTCGCTGGAAGGGCGGCATCTGCGCGGCGCCACGCTCAAGCACTACGCGGCGCGCCGTCGGGACACTGCTCACGGGCCCGTGGCACAGAGGCTCTGGGTTCAGTTGCAGCAGGCAGCAGGTTAAACGCGGGGACGCTGTCTGGCGTGCACCACGCAAACCACCTGCCGCTGACGATTAGTCGACCCGACACCACCGGCCAGAATCCGGGCACACAGTTGCCCGTGCGCCGTTGAGCCAGACTTGCTCTTCATCCAGTTGCAGCGAGGTCGAAGGGGCGATGTCGAAATCAACCCCAAGTGTGTGTGCAACATGGGCATCTTCTATGGGAAGCTCCCAGGTCAGAAATATTTGGGTGCAATCCTGGTCGGGCGAGAAGTCGGCCACATTAAAACCGCTGCTGCGGCGTTGAATTACGCCATGGGGTTGGCCGGTATCGAATATCACGGCCGTACCGCGGGTCAGAGGGATTCGATGACCCAAAGAGGGAAAATGCAAATCCAGACCCTTGTCCTCGCTCATGAAGAGATTGCAAAAGGCCGCACTGCCATATTGCGCACCGTCATGGTGGTACTTCGCGCCGCGGCATGCCATGAGCGCTACGTCACTGGAGACAAGCACCTCAGGCAGTCCAAGCGCGCACGTCCAATCAGATACCGCCTGCACGCAGCGCTTATAGTCCGGCCAGCGAGCTCGCGCTCGCGCCAACGGCATTGCCTCGACGTCCCCGGGTTCGAGGACCAGGCGCGACGAAATCTCCCTTTCCCAATCTGCAAGTAAGCGTATAGGCGGCACAGGCACGTCGACCGTGCTTGTCAGCACGATGTCACTCACGCGTCGACTGCGGATGGCGTCGCCACTCCAGAAATAGGAAGTGAGGAGGTCTCGTACTCGATGCTGTTGAGGAGGGTGGCTCATCTGCACCATTGTAATAGGGCTGTGCGCGCAAGCAGTCAGCGGCCAGTTGCCAGCAAGATCGACTCTGATAGATTATCTGTTCAACACCTCGACGAGGAGTGTGCCTCAACATGTCATTTCAAAATTATTGGCTGTTTCTTCCCGCGTGCTTCGCCATCAACATGGCGTTAGGTCCGAACAATGTGCTGTCCATCTCCAACGGAGCCCGCAATGGCGTGCGTTGTGCCGTCTTGGCAGCGTTCGGACGCCTACTTGCGTTTGCAGGAATGATCGCGATCGCAGGCTTGGGACTCGGTGCGTTGCTGCTCGCTTCCGAGACGCTCTTCACGTTATTGAAATTCGGTGGAGCGGCCTATCTGGTCTGGATCGGTATCAAGCTATTTCGATCTGGCCCGGATCTCTTATCAAACGCATCGGAAGAGGTCGCGCGTAGTCGCACTACTAACAAATTGCGCCGGCTCGCGAAGCAGGAATTTCTTGTCGCTGCCGGAAATCCGAAGGCGATTTTGGTTTTTACCGCGTTTTTCCCGCAATTCGTCGATCGATCCGCATACGCGACGAGTTTCGCTGTGCTTGGCTCGACGTTTCTAATGCTTGAACTCGTCGCAATTGGCATCTATGCCGTTATCGGAGCCCACCTGGGAACATTAGCGAATGGCTCACGAGGATTTGGATGGTTTAATCGCGTGAGCGGGTCGGTCATGATTGGTTTCGGCCTGCTACTGGCCTTCTTGCGTCGTCCGGCGACGTGAATACGGTCGCGCGGCGAACGTCTGCCGCCTGAGCGTGAATGTGCGGTTTCGTGGCATTATCGTGTGCACCTTCACACCACTGCAGGAGTGCAAGTCATGGCGACCTATATTGTTTTCACACGAGAAAGCACGCAGGATCAGGGCGAACTCGACACCTACATGAGGAAGGTCGGCGAGACCTTCAAAGGTCACCCCGTCAAGATTCTCGCCGCCTATGGGCCCCAGCAGGTGCTCGAGGGCGACGCGCCGGAGGGTGTCGTAATCGTCGAGTTTCCGTCCACGGCGACCGCGCGTGCGTGGTACGACAGCCCGGCGTATCAGGAAGTCGCGCAGCACCGTTTCAAGGGGTCGCGTTATCGGGCTGTCCTCGTCGAAGGCGTGTGACGAAAGCCGGCGACGATCGACCTCATCGCAACGCCCGCGCGTTCCGCAGCCGACTCATAGTTTCCGCAGAATGCGCCGCGCGTGCGCAGCGCGAAATCGACCGGCGCTTCAGGCGCACCATGCGAGCCCGACTGCTCGCGCGATCAGGAACATCCCTGCTACGACGATGACGGCTCCGACTGCTCGCGCCACGTGCTCACCGGCCGGTGCGAGACGTTCGACGGTAATGGCTGCCGTCACGAGAGCCATCGCGCGCAGGTCCATGACCCCGATGACGAGGAGGATCGCCGTCAGGCCTGCACAGCAGGTGCTGCAGTGCAGGCCGAGGCGCACGCCGTGTCGCCAGGCCGTGCCGGCGTTCGCCGGCAGCGCTCGGCCGTGACCCGGTGCCGCCCTGCAGCAGGCAAGGTGATGCGCCTTCCACTCGGTGAACTGGAGCGCGCCGGCAATCAGGACGACTACGCCGACCGCGACCGGAACGGCGCGCGCCAGCGCCGGCACCTGCATCTCGACCGCCGCTAGCGCGACGCCCAGCGGAAAGGCCAGCATTCCGAACGCGGTCCACACGAAGAAGTACCCCGCGCCCACCAGCGCCGTCAGCCGGCCCAGGCGCGTCTCGCCTGTCCTGCCGACGGCCTCGCGATAGCGCCACAGCATGGGCACGAGGGATGGCAGCATCATCGCTACCATCATCACGACCCACATGCCGAGGAACGACGTCGCAGCGCCGGGCCACGTCTGTCCGGGCATCAGCATCCACGCCATCGACATCGTCCAGCCGCCGGGCATCGGCATCTCGCCCATCGCCGACATGGAAGCGCACCAGACCCTTGTCACCGCCGCGCTGGCGGCGAAGAGCAGTGCCGAGACACCGAAGAAGGCGCGCTGGGAAGCGCGCTCGGAAACCATGCTTCGTGACATCTTCCGTCTCCCGGTTGCATCAATGCCGCTCATGACCTGGCTCAGTGCTGGCTGTACTCGTCGTGGCGCTTCCACCAGACGCCCGTCTCCTCGTTGCGCCCCTTGGGGGCACGGTCGAGCCATTGGTACATACCCCAGATGCCATCCAGTCCGCGCGCATAGGTGGAATACGTGTGATAGACGACGCCGTCCTCGAGTACGAACGTGCTCAAGCCCGGCCTGTCGCGCGTGAACGTCGCCGCGTCGGTTCCGCATGTGGCCGCGAACTGGGCGACGGGCTCCGGGACCTCCTGTGTCGCGTCCATTGCGTGGCCGCCGCGCTCGTAGTTGTATTCGATGCTTCCTTCGCGCTGTTGCTCCTCAGTGAACGCGATGTTGAAGTCGAAGTTGAAGTCGCTGCCGTGCGAGGACGCCCAGGGAAACGTCCATCCCATCCGACGCTTGTACGTCTGCAGCTTTTCGAGCGGCGCCCGCGATACCGCCGATAGCGTGACGTCATGGTTCGCCAGATGGACCGCGAACCCATTGAAACCGTCCGCGATCGACGAGCACGACGGGCACCCCGCCTTGTAGTCGGGCCCGAACATGAAGTGGTAGACGAGGAGCTGCGAACGCCCTCTGAAAAGGTCTGCCAGCGACGCGCTCCCTTCGTCGGTTTCGAATCGGTACGCCTTGTCGATTCGAACCCAGGGCAGCGCCTGCCGCTGCTGCGTCAGCTCGTCGCTCTGCCGCGTCAGAGCCTTCTCCGCCTTGAGCAGTTCGAGCCGCGCTGCGAGCCACTCTTCACGTGTGCCGCTGATGTGTGTTGTCATGATTCTTTCCTCTGTTGGCTGTCCTTTGGGTGTCCGCCGCCGTTCGCTCAGTTGTCGATACGACGTGCGGGTTGGTGATAGATTAGTGCCGGGCCTCGAACGGTGGGAGTGACAAGTGTGGCGGGATTCAAATAGACGATGGACTCGCTGATCACGGCCGCGGCGCGTGCGCTCGCGGCGGGCGACCCCCTCGGCGCATTGAACCGGGTCGCCTTGCGCGCCGACGCACCTGCGCTCGCGCTTCGAGGCATCGCGATGGCGCAGCTCGGCGATCTCGTTCGAGCGAAGGCTCTCCTGCGAAGCGCGGCGCGCGCCTTCGGTCCGAAAGAGGCCGTGGCCCGTGCGAGGTGTGTCGTCGCCGAGGCCGAGATCGCACTCGTCTCGCGCGACCTGGGCTGGCCTGCGAAGGCGCTCGACGCAGCGCGGGCGACGCTCGAAGCGCACGGCGACCAGGTCAACGCCGCGCATGCGCGATATCTCCAGGTCCGCCGCCTTCTCCTCATCGGGCGCCTCGACGAGGCCGAGCGGTCGCTCGCCGAGCTCGACCCCACGCCTTTCCCGCCCGCGTTAAGGGCTGCCCACGAGCTGGTCGTTGCAGGAGTCGCGCTGCGACGCATCAAGACCAGGACGGCGCGCGTAGCGCTCGCGCGGGCCGAGCTCGCCGCGCGCCACGCAGGTATTCCTGCGCTGACGGCGGAGGTCGAAAGCGCGTCCCTCGCCCTGAGCACGCCTGCCGCGCGTCTGTTGTCGCGTGGCGAGGAGCGGCCCCTCCTGCTTGAGGAGGTTGAAGCGTTATTCGCGTCGAGGGCGCTTGTCGTAGACGCGTGCCGTCATGTCGTGCGTGACGCAGGTACGGCGATCTCGCTTGCAACGCGTCCGGTGTTGTTCGCGCTCGCACGCGCGCTCGGCGAAGCATGGCCCGCAGACGTGTCGAGGGACACGCTCGTCGCGCAGGCATTCCGGGGGAAGCTCGCCGATGAGTCGCATCGCGCACGGTTGCGAGTCGAAGTCGGGCGGCTTCGCAAGGTGCTTCGGACGCTGGCCGGCGTGAGCGCGACGAAGCGAGGGTTTGCACTGGTGCCGCATCGCGCACACGAGGTCGTCGTGCTCATGCGGCCCGTGGAAGAGAAGCATGCGGCGGTGCTCGCCTTGCTCGCCGACGGTGAGTCGTGGTCCAGCTCGGCCCTGGCGCTTGCGCTTGGAGCCAGCCAGCGCACCGTCCAGCGGGCACTCGACTCGCTTGCCGCAGCAGGCAAGGTGCAGTCGTTTGGCCGCGCGCGGGCGCTTCGCTGGATGACACCGTCCGTGCCGGGATTCGCGACGATATTGTTACTCTCCACACCACTGCCGAGTGACTAAGATGGAGTTCACTACCGGGTAAACAGGAGGGAAGCATGAAGCGAGCAGCGGCCGAAATCATCCGTGAGTACGGGCCCTTTCCGGGGGTTGATAGCGTGGGCGGCGTCACCTATGACGGTCAGCAAGTCTGGTTTGCTGCCGGAGACAAGCTGAACGCCCTCGATCCGACGAGCGGGAAGACGCTGCGCTCGATTGATGTCGCCGCGCATGCAGGAACGGCCTTCGACGGCCAGCACCTGTTTCAGATCGCCGAGGATCGGATCCAGAAGATCGATCCGGAGACAGGTCATGTGCTCGCCACAATCCCGGCGCCCGGCGGTGGAGGCGACTCGGGGCTCGCGTGGGCCGAAGGGACGCTCTGGGTGGGGCAGTATCGGGACCGGAAGATTCATCAGGTCGATCCCCAGACAGGGGCCATTCTTCGCACCATTGAGTCCAACCGCTTCGTCACCGGAGTTACCTGGGTCGACTCGGAACTCTGGCACGCCACCTGGGAAGCGGATGAGAGCGAGTTGAGGCGAATCGATCCTCGAACAGGAGAGGTCCTGGAGAGGCTCGAGATGCCGCCTGACGTGGGCGTGTCGGGGCTTGAGTCCGATGGCGCCGATCAGTTCTTCTGCGGCGGCGGAAACAGCGGGAAGGTGAGAGTTGTCCGCCGACCCAGGCGAGGGTCCGAGATCCCCGTCGACTCCACGAGTGAGTAGGGGGTTAGCGTAGCCTCACAACGCAGCGTCGGCTTGCCACTGCGCAGTCATTCCCGCCGTGTCGGCGAGCCAGAGCCTGAACAGCTTCACCTTGTCGAGGTTGCGCTCGTTCGTCCGATATGACAAAAAGTGCGTCTCGCGCATGAAGGGTTTGAAGTGGCCTTCACCGAACTCGATCAGTTCGCCGCGCGCGAATTCACGTTCGGCGAGACGCGTGGTTTCGAGTGCGATACCCATGCCGTCGACGGCGGCCGATATCGCCAGTGCGCCGCGATCGAACGAAGGGCGGGGTTTGTTGGGAAACTCCAGCCCGTTCAGCGCGAACCAGTCCCGCCAGGTAACCCTGCTGAGTTGCGAATCGATCAGCGTGAACCCGGCGATCTGCTGTTCGAGCGGCACACCTTCGCGCAACATGCCGGGCGAACACATCGGTGCGATCCGTTCCGCGCCAAGCGGATACACATGCAAACCGGGACGCTCGACCGCCATGCCGTAAGAGATGGCGATATCGACTTCATGCACGCGCGTGAGGTCGATCGGTTCCGCGCCCGATGAAAGCCGGATCGTGATGCCGGGATGCGCCTGCATGAATTTCGGCAGGCGCGGACCGAGCCATTTCACCGCAAGACTCGGCGCGCAATGCACGGCCAGCACCTGGGCCTGAGGCGACAACGCAACCTCGCTGCATGCCGCTTCGATTACATCGAATACTCGTCCAAGGCTATCAAAAAGCCTTCTGCCTTCGGCCGTCGTTTCGACGCGCCGGTTGCGTCGATGAAATAAAGGCAGGCCGAAATAGACCTCCAGTTCCTTGACCTGATGACTGATCGCCGATTGCGACAGATGCAATTCCTCCGCCGCCAGCGTGAAGCTCTCCAGTCGTGCAGCCGCTTCGAAAGCGCGCAGCAGCACGAAATTCGGTATGCGTCGCATGTGCGTGCCATCTCCGTTTGGAATGTTTTTGCCTGATGCATGAATCCTGTTCATCTTTCTATGAACAGTCATCGTTTGTCAATCAGGGTCGTGCAGACGACCATGAAGCCCTGAAAACAATCCCATGCGTTCTACAGGAGAAAGGCAAATGGCGGCTGTCATGGAAGCACGTCCCGGTGCAACGGAAAAGCTGGTGAAGGACGGCAAGGTATCGATTTATCAACCGGAACAGGAAGGGCTGATCTTCCCGGAATTGCCGACGTTCACGAGTTACGCAGCGCATCGGCAGCACTTGAAAGAGCGCCTGGTCGGAGCATGCAGGGCGTTCGCGCAACAGGGCTTCGATTACGGTTTCGCCGGTCACCTGACGGTGCGCGATCCGGAAAATCCAGGCCTGTACTGGACCAATCCGATGGCCATTCACTTCTCGCAAGTGAAGCTGTCCAACCTGATTTGCGCGGATCACGAAGGCCGCGTGGTGGAAGGCAATCACGCGATCAATCGAGCGGGTTTCGTGTTGCATGCGGCGGTGCATGAGATGCATCAGGACATCGTGGCGATGTGCCACGCGCATACGGTGTACGGCACGGCGTTCGCGGCGCTCGGCAAAAAGCTCGAGCCCGTTACGCAAGATGCCGCGGCATTTTTCGAGGACCACGTGGTGATCGGCGATGAAGCCGGCCAGGTCGCGGTCGAAGTGAAGGCGGGTCAAAAAGTCGCGAATGCGTTCACGGGCGTGAAGGCGGCCATTCACCAGAATCACGGCTTGCTGACCGCGAGCCGCCACAGCATCGAGTCCGCCGCGTTCTGGTTTATCGCGCTTGAGCGCTGCTGCCAGCAGCAATTACTGATCGATGCAAGCGGCATCATGCCGAGGCTCGTCACGCCGGAACGGGCGCGATATAGCCGCGAGCATGTGGGTAGCGAATACATCGGCTGGCTGCATTTCCAGACGATCTGGAACGACCTCGTTGCCCGCCAGCCCGACATGTTCGACTGACCCTCACTCTTCCATGAGCTGAACGTTATCTATTCAGCACGCGTCGCGCTTTAGGCAGGGACGACACAGCCGCCGTCAAGAGAGGGCCGGCGTCCCGCTTTTCATCCGTCCCCAGGAGACAAGACATGAATCCCGCTAGTCCGGCCGCATTCAGCAAACGCGACGAAGCGTCCACGTTCTCCAAGATTACGTGGCGACTATTGCCGTTCCTGTTTCTTTGTTATTTGTGTGCATATCTGGATCGCATCAACGTGGCGTTTGCAAAGCTGCAAATGCTCAAGGACCTCAATTTCAGCGATGCCGTCTATGGCGCCGGCGCCGGCGTGTTCTTCGTCGGCTATCTGCTGTTCGAAGTGCCCAGCAACCTGCTTTTGCTAAAGGTAGGTGCGAGGCGCTGGATCGCACGGATCATGATTACGTGGGGCATCATCTCGGCGGGCATGATGTTCGTCACCACGCCGACCAGTTTCTACATCATGCGTTTTCTGCTGGGCGTGGCGGAAGCGGGTTTCATCCCGGCCATTCTGTTTTATCTCACGTACTGGTTTCCTTCGTCACGACGAAGCAAGGTGACGGCGCTCTTCATGACCGGCATTCCCATGTCCGGCGTTGTCGGCGGTCCGCTGTCGGGCTGGATCATGAACCATATGGGCGGCGCGCATGGGCTTGCGGGCTGGCAATGGCTCTTTGTCCTTGAGGGCATTCCGACGGCCGTCCTGGGGCTCATCGCACTGATCTATCTCGACGATAAAGTCAGCGACGCCAAGTGGCTTTCCTCACCGCAACGAAGCTTCCTCGAAGGCGCGCTGGTTGAGGAACGCTCGGCGCACGTGCTGCATTCGGTGAGGGACGGTTTGCTGCATCCCAAGGTGTTGTTGCTCAGCCTGATCTATTTTTTCTTCACGATGGGTCTGTATGGCGTGAGCTTCTGGTTGCCCACGCTGATCAAGGCCAGCGGTGTGGCCGATCCGCTGGACATCGGTTTGCTGAGCGCGATTCCCTACGCCGCTGCCGCCGTGACGATGGTGCTCGTGAGCCACAGTTCGGATGCTCGCGGCGAGCGGCGCTGGCACCTTGCGTTGCCGGGCGTTATCGGTGCGGCGGGTCTGTACTTCAGCGTCTCCTATGCGCATTCCACACCCGTTGCAATGGTTGCGCTGACTGTTGGCACGATGGGCGTAATGACGACGATCTCGCAGTTCTGGGTGCTTCCCCCGGCCATTCTCGGCGGCGCGGCAGCGGCGGCTGGGCTGGCCGTTGCCAACTCGGTGGGCAGCATTTCGGGCGTTGTCAGCCCCTATGTGATCGGGTTGATCCAGACCGCGACGGGATCGACAGGAAATGGCGTGCTCGGGCTTGCGGTGAGCCTGATCATTGGCAGTGCGCTTGTGTTCACCGTGCCGGCAAAGCTCGTGAACAGCCGCAAGCGCGAAGCATCGAGGAGCAGGGAACAGGTGCTCGAAGGCGGCGCGCAGACGCGGGCTTAAGGCACGTGCACCGTGTCCTCTAGTTCGTCGCCCAGTACTTCACCCAGCCGTTGCACCAGGTTCTCTCGGGCGCGACTGGTATGGAGAGCGGTCAGTTCCGCCGCGCGGGGCGCGTCGCCCGCGGCGATGGCGTCGGCAATCGCCGCGTGTTCGTCCCAGACCGATTTGCGTTGAACCGACGATTGCAGCACGGCGCCCATCACGCGACGCAGATGAACCCAGTGAAGATGCGCTGTTTCCGCAATCAACGGATTGCCCGATGCAACATAGATGGCGGAATGGAAAGCCCAGTCGGCGTCGATCATCGCCTTTACGTCGTCGCCCTTCGACGCGCGGCGGCCTTTCGTAATCAGCGATTTGTCGAGCTTCGCGCCGTGTTGTGCGGCAAGGCTGGCGGCAAGGGAATCGAGCGCGCCGCGGATCTCGTAGAGATGTGCGATCCAGGTGGCGTCGAGCGGGGTGACGAGAAGACCGCGGCCCGGCGCGTCCTGTACGAGCCCGTCTTTCTTGAGCAGACGGAGCGCCTGCAACACGGGCGATCGCGACACCGCCAGCTGGTCGGCAATTTCTTCCTGCGTGATGCGGGTTCCCGGCGCGAGCGATCCTTCGCTGATGGCGTCGAGCAGTACTTTATAGACTTCATCGACGTAGTCAGTACGTGCCTGAAGCTTCAGAAGTTTGGCGACCATGATGACTCTCGATAAGTTTGGATACTGAGTTCAACAGGTTACAGGTTGGTCCCGGACAGCGTCAAACTGAATGCTGGATGGCTTGAAACGGAGGGTATCGAGCGTTTACCTGTAGAGACAGTGCGGTATCTTGACTTGTATCTTTGTATACAGAGTTCTGAGTTCAGAATGTAAAGAGAGCTCGGCGATAGCGATAAACCCAGCAGAGGATCCCCATGAACATCAAGTCAGAGAAAGCAGAAGGTCAGAAAAGCGCCGGTGGCGGCGCGGTCGCAAAGAAACTGGTGCCTTTTGGCGGTTATTACACCAACAAGGTTCCGGGCCACGATCCGGAACTGACCGAGACGGGGCCCGGCACGCCGATGGGCGAATACATGCGGGCGTTCTGGCATCCCGTGTGCATGTCGATCGAACTCACTGACACCCCGCGCTACCTGAAGATCCTCGGCGAAGAGCTGGTCGCGTTTCGCGACGGCAGCGGCCGCGTGGGCGTGCTGCATGCGCACTGTGTGCACCGCGGGGCATCGCTTGAATATGGTGCGATCCAGGAGCACGGCATCAAGTGCTGCTATCACGGCATGGTCTTCGACGTGGACGGCACCTGTCTTCATGTGCCCTTTCCAAACGGCGAAGAAAAGGAAGCCGAGAAATACGCGTGCTCGATCCAGCAGGGCGCGTACAAAGCCGTCGAACGCAACGGCCTGGTGTTTGCCTACATGGGACCGCCCGACAAGGAGCCGCCGTTCCCGGAATGGGAAGGTGACTTCACGGTTGCGCCCGGCGATGAACTCGTGGCCTACAGCAACTTCCAGCATTGCAACTGGCTGCAAGTCCAGGACAACGCTGCGGATAACTACCATCCGACTGCGCTGCATGCCGGCAAGAACGTCGTGAACGGCAAGTACCAGGGCACGACATTCGACGAAGTCGGCGCCAAGTCCATGGAGGTCGCGCCCGACATGCATTTCGTGCCGGTGCAGCAGGGCCGCAGTCTTGCTTGCGCGGGCGCTCGCCGGGTTGATAAAGACAGGCTCTTTGTGCGTGTCCAGCATCAGGTGCTGCCCAATCTGAGCCTGCACGCCTATACGTCTGAAGATGGTTCGAAGAAGAAGTTGTTCAGCCGTTTCCACATCATTCGCTGGACTGTTCCTGTCGACGATGAAAACAGCAAGATGATCGGCTGGCGCGTGATGGGACCGGGCATCGATACGCGTGGCATCTGCGATAAATCGCTGGTCGGCTACGAGTCGATCGACTTCCTGGAAGGGCAGGTCGCGATGCGCCGTCCCGAGCGCTTCGGCAAATACAAGCTCGAAGATTTGCCGCCCATTCCGCCTGACCATCGCGAGCGCGAGAACTACAAGGACGCGCAATACGCGCCAGGCGATTACGAAGCGATCATCAGCCAGCGGCCGATAGCCGTGCATGCGCTTGAAAATCCGACGAAGTTCGACGCCGGCTTGTTCATGTTCCGCAAGATGCTGCGCGACGCGGTGCGCGGCACGAACCCGGCGGCATCGGCGGATAACTTTGCTGAATGGTTTCGCGTCAACGCGGGTGCGCCGAATAGTTATTGTTCGGGCAATGTCTTCGATATCCCGGAAGGCGAGACTGTCGAACAGGAAGTGGCGAACCGTCGCAACGCGACCAAACGCATTGTCGCGATCCTGACGGAAAGCGAGACGCTGAAGGGCGAAGAGCGGGCCACGTTTGTGCGTGAAAAGTTCGATGCGCTCGAGGCATCGATCAAGATCTGAGCGGATTTTTTCAAGTGCGAAAGTGCTAAAGGGCGGCTCGCAAATCGCGCGCCTCCCTTGATCGAGTACAAGGAAAAGTAATGGCAAGTTCAGACAACCCGGCGGACTCTCGCACACTGGAACTGATTGTGCGCCAGATCCGTTTCGAAGGCAGGGGTATCAACTCGTATGAGTTCGTCGATCCATCGGGCGAGTGGTTGCCCGCGTTCACGGCGGGCGCGCACATAGACGTGTATTTGAACGACGGCTTCGTCCGCCAATACTCGTTGAGCAATTCGCCGAACGAACGTCATCGTTATGTGATTGCGGTATTGCGCGATGAAGCGGGACGAGGTGGCTCGAAAGCATTGCATGACAGATTGCACGTGCAGGGCAAGGTGCGCATCAGTCATCCGCGCAACAACTTCGAACTCGCCGCCGATGCCAGCAAGGTCATTCTGCTGGCGGGCGGTATCGGCGTGACGCCGTTGAAAGCGATGGCGCACCGGCTTGAGGAAGTGGGCATCGATTATGAAATGCACTACTGTGCGAAGGACGAAAGCTGCACAGCGTTCGCGGCCGAGCTTGCGCCGATGCACGCAAGCGGCAAGCTGCAATTTCATTTCGATAACGGCGATCCGTCGAAGGGACTGGATTTAAAGCGCTTGTTGAGCGAGACCGCGCCCGGCGTGCATGTCTATTACTGCGGTCCGGGCGGCTTCATGAAAGCGTGCGCCGCAGCGACCGGACACTGGACGCCCGGAACCGTTCACTTCGAACATTTCAAGGCGCCGGAACGGGCCGCGAGCGACAACGTCACGGCGGCTGTGGGTGAGTTCATTGTGAAGATTGCCAGTACCGGGCAGCAGATAGCGGTGTCGAGCGACCGGAGCATTGCCGATGCGCTTGAAGACGCTGGCGTGGCGATAGAAACCTCGTGCCGCGCAGGATTGTGCGGCACATGCAAGGTGCGGTATGTATCGGGTGAAGTCGAACACAATGACTGCATTCTCGGTGACGACGAGAAGCAGGAATACCTGACGACGTGTGTATCGCGAGCATCGAGCCGGGAGCTGGTGCTGGACCTTTGACCGGACACGGTTTCGCTCGCGCTGGTGGACAGGTTTTGGGTTTTGGTCTGCTGGCGTGGATGGGTAGGGGCTGTGCTGGGTTGCTGCTGCTCAGGTTAGCGGTCGGTTTAAGTTAGCTGATTTCTTT
>NZ_JALPRJ010000081.1 GCF_030464885.1 Caballeronia sp. SEWSISQ10-4 2
TCTCTTCGAAGTAGTTTCCATCGCTCTCCTCACAATGTGCTTGAAGATAAGCGAACCATGCCTTATTTTGTAACACAGTGGTACTAGGAGGATTCGATCCGTCGTCTTGATCTGACTGCGTGACATCATGAAGCATGAATCGGGCTCCGTATCTGGCGCCATTCCGGCCGGCGACACAAGCGTGACGCCGCACTCCGTGTTTGAAGACATCTACGGGATGATCGTCGGCATGGCTTTTGTTGTGATCGGGCTCGTGCTGCTCAAGGCAGCCGGACTCGTCACCGGCGGTATCGCAGGGATTGCGCTGCTAGCCTCGTACGTCTTTCCGCTATCTGTAGGCACCATCTTCACGTTGGTGAACATTCCGTTCTTCATCTTCGCGCACTTCGTGATGGGGCCGCGCTTCGCGATCAAATCGACGATCACGAGCTGCGGCATCACGTTCGCCCTCGCGGCGATGCCCCAGACGCTAAGAATTGCATTCGTGGACCCGCTGTTCGCGGCATTGGTGGGCGGCACGCTGTGCGGCATGGGCGTCCTCGCGCTCGCGCGGCACGGCGCGGGCGTCGGCGGTACCGGTGTCGTCACACTATGGCTGCAACGCGTGCGCGGCATAAACGCCGGTATTACGCAAGTGTGTATCGATGCGATGATCCTGCTAACGTCCACACTGGTCATTGAGGCCGGCCGGGTCGGCTGGTCGGCGATCAGTGCCGTAGCGATGAGCGCGATGGTCGTCGCGTAGCATCGCCCGGGCCGCTATACAGGCACCACGCGCTGAGCAAGCGATCGACGTTACGCTACGTCGAGCGGCCCGGAATACAAGGGCGATGCTGAACGAGCATGTCCGTCCTTCCAACGAAGCTAAGTAAGCATCGGAATACAGAGGGGTCGTGACGACAGAAGAGCTGGACGCAGCGTATGAGGCGGATAAGCAGGCTTGCCGCAATAGTCAAACGCAAGACGACAACCCGTTCAGCTTTATGGCAGAAGGTGCCAAGTGGTCTGACTGGCTTTCGGGTTTCAATGCGGTGTTCAGCAGACTCAGTAATTGAACACGGAAACGGAAAAACGCGCATGTACAGATAGTTGTACATGTTTCGGTCGGATGTGTTACACTTGTACATCTTTCGGTACAGATCAACTCAAGGAGAACAAATGCGCACAATCCCTTTCACCGACGCGCGCGCTAACCTTAAGCAGGTGATCGATAACGTGGTTGATGACGTCGACGTTACGCTTATCACTCGCCGCGATGCACCCAATGCGATTGTCATGTCACAGGAGCATTACGACAGCTTGATGGAGACGGTTTACCTGCTTCGCTCACCAGCGAACGTTGCTCATCTTGAGCGGTCTATTTCGCAATTGCGCGCGGGCAAAGTCAAGTCACGCAAGCTGGACGAAGCTGGCGCATGAGCGCCTTGAACATCATGTGGACCGCCGAGGCATGGGACGACTATGTCTATTGGCAGGGGCAAGATAAGAAGACGCTTAAACGAATCAATCAGCTTGTCAAAGATACTCAACGAACGCCACTCGAGGGTATTGGAAAACCTGAACCGCTGAAGGCGAACTTGACAGGTTTTTGGTCGCGACGCATCGACGAAACCAATCGTCTAGTCTATGAGGTTACGGATACGCAGATCAACATCATCTCGTGCCGCTACCACTACTGATGGTCCGAGCCGGAATTCAAGGAAAAGACTAAGGAAAGAATATGAGCCTGCTGTATAAGTTGGAATTACGAGACGACAACAGCAACGTTTCTACATTTTATGCAGACGACTGGGCAAGTGTGGAAACGCTGGGTGAACTGATCAAATCCGCTGCCACAACTATCGATTATGAGCGGTTTTCTGCGGACGGAGCCCTTGCGGTTTACGACGCTGAAGGGACGGTGGTTGCTCGTACGGACGGCCGCTCGGGTTGGGCGCTACCGGATCACGGCCTCGGCCGCTGAGGTAGGTCGGGAAACATCGTGACGACACTGAATATCATTCGTTCGATTGAAGCTGTTGGACTCGTGGCCGTGAGCGCGTGGGGGATCAGCCTGGGCAAGTGGAAGCTAACCATCTTGCCAATCGCTTGCGCGGCGATGCTCGGCGCGGTGATGGCCGCCGGTTACTAGAAGGGAAAAGATAAAGAAGTACGACCAACCAAATGAGGATCGAAATGCGTCTTTTGCTTGCCTTGATTTTGCCGTGGCTTCAATTCTTCACGATCGGCCGTCCGTTCACCGGGATCATTTGCCTCCTGCTCCAGCTCACGATCATCGGCTGGATTCCTGCCGCGATCTGGTCCGTCTACGCTTTGAGCCAATACAAGACGGACAAGAAAATCGAGCGTGCTCTTTCGACCCGCGGCTGACAGCTGAAAAACATTCGACGCGCGAGCGTCCCGCACGTCGGCCGGTATGCGAGCGAAGTGATTGAGATTCAGATCACCAGAGATCGAGGCCAAGTTTTCGTCGAACTTAGACACGGCGCGGGACCCTGGTATGAAAAGGATCGTCTGCTTGAGAGGCTGGGAGTGCCGTACAGTCGGTTTCCCATTGGCCCGTCCGGCCTGTGGCATGGATGCAGCATCGAAAATCAATCGACCGATCTACGGCAGCACTTGGAGGTTTTGGCCCGTCACATAGCAACCGAACGGCGATAGGAAAACAACCGAACGGCGATAGGAAAAAGGGGGGAAGAACTGTGGAAACGTTTGCCGATGCGGACGGTCACCGCAAGCTCCTGACTGACCTCATTTCGCGGTTGGAAGACGACGAGCTTAAATTCTACGAATCGTCATCGACCTTCAATTTTTTTGCGTGGCACGTCTGCGCCGGCGCGGCCTTCGTTATGTCGATCCTGTCTGGAGCGCTCGCCAGCTTCATGAGCGATGTAACGTTCAAGGAATACGGGAAAGTGGTGCTGGCTGTCCTGTCATTTGTGAGTGCCATTGGAGGATTTGTACATCGCGTATGGCGTCCTTTGCACATTCGTGCATCCAACCTCACGGCCCTCATGGCTCGACATGCGGGACAGAAATTCGAGTTGCAGTATCGCGTGGAACCCGACCCCGAAGTAGTCGCTATGCTGCTGAGCATGGGCATTCGCGTGCTCAATCAGGCAATGCGGGCACTACCGTCTTTCACGGACCTTGCGTCGGATAAGGTCGACGCAGTGACGGCCGAGCTTGATCGGGGTCTCATGAGCGTGAACGAGTCGAAATAGGAAAAGCATGACGATGACCTCTCGAATTGTGTCCCACGGACTCGTAGTTTTTTTGTCATTGAGCGGCTTGGCATCACGGTTTGCGCAAGCGTTTTTAACAACGGAAAACAGCCGACATGGAAAGCGGGATTGTTGAAAGGCGTCACTCGATGGTCGTGACCGCGATGCTCGTTTTGATGAGCGCTGCTATCACGGCCCGTAACAACGTTTGCGATTGACGATAATTCTTGGTTACGGGTATTGTGAGTGCCTCTCGTAGCGAAGCAATCGGTCGGACGCCTGACTTGGAACAAGATCCGTCAACCTGCCGTTGGCAAAACGAAAGACTGAGTCAGGTAATCAAGTGACAGTCGCGCTTTAAGCTGCGCTACAACCAGCAAAATATATCCAACAGAAGTAGCTAAAGTTTTTCCCTGGCCGTCCGTTAAGCAGTTATCGGGTAATCCGCACTGCTGCACTGCATTTGCCCATGAAGTCACCGCCGGATAGCGCCAGATTCACAGCACAAGACCGCGCTCTAGCCGCGAGTTGACCAACCAACAGCTAGATCCCGGAGCACGCATGAACCAGTTCGTTCGTCTCAATCTGCTAGGTTCGTCTGAAGCCATGCAAGCGATGAGACGGCAAATAGAAAAGATTTCCAGCGTGGACGTACCGGTGATGGTGCTGGGCGAGACCGGCACGGGCAAGGAACTGGTAGTGCGCGCTATTCACTACCTGGGAGAACGTAAGCAACGACCCTTTGTGCCGGTCAATTGCGGCGCGCTGCCGGAAATGCTGGTGGAAAGCGAGTTGTTCGGTCACGAGCGCGGCGCGTTCACCGATGCAAAGATGGAAAGTCCCGGATTGATCGGCGAAGCAGATGGCGGTACGCTGTTTCTAGACGAAATCGATGCGCTCGGACTTAAGGCGCAAGCCGCGCTGCTGCGTTTTCTGCAGGACGGGACGTATCGGCGTGTCGGCGGTGCGAAGACGCGTAAAGCGAATGTGCGCATCGTCGTGGCGACCAACGCGAACCTAACCGCACTCTCCGAAGCACGGCATTTCAGACGCGACTTGCTCTATCGACTCGATGTCGTGACGCTGCGGATTCCACCGTTGCGCGAACGCAGTGACGACGTCGTTGAACTGGCGCATGTGTTTCTTGAGCGTTTGCGCGCCCGTTACGCGAAAGACGACATGCGCTTCGACGCGGAGTCGCTGAATCATCTTCGGATGCATACGTGGCCGGGCAACGTACGCGAACTTGAAAATACGGTGCATCGTGCATTCTTGCTGAGCGACGATCATTCGGTCAGACTAGGGACAACCGTTTTGCCCGGTGCTGCGCCGCCAGCCGAAGGGCCAGTCACGACACGTGGCTTTCGAACGGAGAAGGCCGCGGCTATCGCAAGCTTCGAAACCGAATATCTACGCCGCCTGCTGGCGGAATCGAACGGCAACCTGTCACTGGCTGCGCGGCTTGCGGGTGAGGAGCGCAGCGCGTTTGGCAAACTGGTCCGCAAACATGGTCTTGCTCGCGATCGTTCAATTTGAGTGCACTGGCTTGCGCGGCTGGGCATGCCGCCCGGTTGCCTGCGAGCACGCCGGCCGGCTCCATTGGCTCTCACCATGAACGCCGATTTGATGCGCATGGTCGCTCATCGCATCACCCGCTATCTGCGTGAAAATCCCACTGCTGCCGACACGGTAGAAGGCGTGCATATCGTCTGGGTCGGTCACGACCTCGCTCATCCGTCGCTCGACATTACCCAGGCCGCGCTCGAACTGTTGTTCGACGAAGGGCTCGTCGCATGCGTGCCCATCGGCAACCGCCTGCTATGGCGCGCTGTGCGCACGGCCGCCGATTGATCGGCACTGTTCGCATCATCCCGTAGTCCTCCTGCCGTCCTTCTGTCGCTCTCCTGTCGTCCTCGTTTTGTGATGCGTTGAGCCGTCCGGTCCCTCCCGCTTCGAACCCACTCAGCAATTCAACGAAAGTTTCAACAAGTCCATGGCCGCAATCACGCGGCCGCACGGTCAACTTCGTGCTGCCTGTTGCTGGGTTGAATTCGACCCATCGCATGGGGATCTTTCGCCTCACCTCATCCAGCCCGGAGCCAGCATTCGATTGCGCAGAAAGCGCGTTCAGCAGGCGCATCGGCCTGGGTGGAACACCGCCCATGCCAGCCGCCGTCCAGTACCTGTCGGGATGGCTGTAACGACCGCCCAGTATGGCTTTTCGGCGATCAATACAAGCTGGCACGAAGCTTGTAAGAACAAAGACAGAGAGGAGCATCCGATCAAGCGGGGCCTTGTTCGTCTTCTCTTTCCCAACCGATTGAAGCGAGGCGAGCACATGGGGTTTATCGAGGACGACAACGTCCAGCAGAAGCTGACGCGGGTGCGACCACCGCGCGTTCGGATCACCTACGACGTAGAGACGGGCGGCGCGGAACCGGCGACGCAACTTCCGTTCATCGTCGGCATCTTCGCGAATCTCGCGGGCGATGCAGGCGGTCCGGACACGCCGATTCCGTACAAGCAGCGCGAGTTCATCGAGATCGATCGCGACAATATCTACGACATCATGAAGGCGTCGGGTGCGAGCGTTTCGTTGTCGACGGTCGCGCTGCCGCCCACCAAGCCGGGGGGTAACCCCGAGCATGACCCCACCAACTTGCTGTTTCGCACGCTCGACGATTTCTCGCCGATAGCGGTGGTACAGCAGGTGCCGCGGCTGGCTGCGCGCAACGCGTTGCGCGGTAACGTGCGTGGGTTGCAAGCGCGCGCTGAGATCGACGACGAGCTGGCCGCTACACTCGACCAGATCTGCGCGCCGGATCAGGCGCCGTTGCGCAAGGCTATAGCCGATAAATATCCGGTCAGCACCGACCCGAAAAAACCGAACGGTCCGTCCGTTTGGGCCGCGCTCGGCCTGACGCCTGAAGCGACTGACAAACTGGTGCCGCCGGCGCAATTAACCGCGGACAACGTGGTCGCGCAACTGATGGGCCGGCTCGCTACTACGCAGCCGCCGGTACCGACCACGAACGCGGCACCGGCAGTAAATCAGGCTCAAGGGGCAAGCACGGGTACCGCTCCGATTGTAGCCGATGCTACTGGAGCTGCTGGTGCCGCGGTGGCCGGTACCGCTGAAGCTGGTACTGCTGAAGCTGGTACTGCTGGAACCGATACTGCTGGAGCTGGCACCGCTGGAGCGGGCACCGCTGGCGCCGGAACAACCACACCTCAACCTCCCGCCGCCGACTGGCAAGACGCGCTGATTACCATCGGCCACTTCAACGAAGCCGTTATCGCTCCGATCACCGCGCAAAACACACCGCCGGCCAAACGCGCCGTGCAGTGGATCGACGACGCGGTGGTCCAAGTCGACGCCGCGCTCAGCGCCAATCTCGACGCGATCATGCACGCGCCGTCGTTTCAGACGCTAGAAGCCACATGGCGTAGCCTCGCGAGTCTCGTGGCGAACACCGAAACCGGCTCGATGCTCAAGCTCAAGGTGTTCAACACTCGCCGCGACGAGTTGTCCAGAGATCTTGAGACTGCGGCCGAATTCGATCAGAGCCTGATGTTCAAACTCGTCTACGAGGGCGAATACGGCACGCTGGGAGGTAATCCGTACAGCCTCCTGCTGACCGATTTCCCGATCTCCAACAGTGCGCTCGACGTCGAGTTTCTCAGCAAGATGACGCAGGTCGCCGCTGCCGCGCACGCGCCGCTCATTGCCGGTGCCGCGCCCGCCATGTTCGCCTTGCAGGACTTTTCGCAATTAGGCAAACCGCGCGATCTGCAGAAAATCTTCGAAGGCACTCACTGGAATTCCTTCAACGACTTCCGCCAGACCGAAGACTCACGGTATGCCACGCTCGTGTTGCCGCGTCTGCTATTGCGCTTGCCATACGACTACACGGTCGCGCCAGTAGGGTTCAACTACATCGAGGATATCTCCAGTACCGGTGTGCGTCCCTCGACGGATCCGGCCAACCTGAACGCCGACGAAAACGGCACGAAGTTCGCCGATATTGATACCGACAGCAAATTTCTGTGGGGCAACGCGGCCTATGCGCTGGTCCAGCGGATCACCATCGCGTTCTCGCTGTATCAATGGACTGCAGCTATCCGTGGCGAAGAGGGCGGCGGTATGGTGGACGGCTTGCCACTCTACGAATACCGCACCGATCGCGGCTCCGAGGTGCTGTTCTGTCCGACGGAAGTAGCCATTACTGATCGCCGCGAAAAGGAATTGAGCGACCTGGGTTTCATCGCGCTATGTCACAGCAAGGGATCGTCGAAGGCGGTGTTCTTCGGCGGGCAGACCGTCAATAAGCCGATCGCTTACCAGTCCGACGAAGCGAACGCCAACGCGCAGTTGTCGGCACGCCTGCCGTACATGCTGGCTGCTTCGCGCTTTGCGCACTACGTGAAGGTCCTGGTGCGCAGGAAGGTGGGTGCCTTCCAGAACCGGGGAACACTTGAAGCATTCCTGAATAACTGGATCTCACAATATGTACTGCTCGATGACAACGCGACGCAAGACGTGAAGGCTAGCTATCCGCTGCGCTCGGCCCGCATTGTGGTCACGGAGGTGCCGGGCGCGCCGGGCAGCTACAAGGCAACGATGTTCCTGAAGCCGCACTTCCAGCTCGAGGAATTAACCGCGTCGATCCGTCTCGTCGCGGACCTGCCGAAAGTCTCGTCCTAAGGCGTCACGCGCCACTCATCACGACAAGGAACAACGATGGATCTTATTTTGTTGCAACCGGGCGACGCCGATGTCTTCGGCGGTGCGAATAGCTGGGACAACGGCGGTAGCCTGATCGATAACACCTGGCGCGATCAGGTGCTGGCGCTCGGCGAATGTATCGAACTGGTGTCGGTTCACCAGGGCATGAAGCAGCAGGTGACCACGGATGTCAGCAACTCGGCACGTACCTCCGGGCGGCCGATCATCACCGAGTTCACGTGCACCAAGTACGTCGACAAGACCTCCGTGAAGTTCTACGAGTATTGCTTGCGGGCACAGCCGCTCGGCAAGGGAAAGGCGCAGCCGACCAAGCTGTATATCGCGCGCAACTCGGGTGAAACCACCGGCAACATCATGACGTTCCAGTTGCGCGACGCGATCATCAGCGAAATCCAGTTCCAGTCGCATCCGGACGATATGCCCACCGAGCAGTTCAAGCTCAATTTCACCGAGATCCTCTGGACCTACACGGTGCAACGCGCAGATACCGGTCCGGCCGGCAATCTCGCGACCGGCTGGAGTATCGCGCGCAACCGGCCGATTGGTCAGTTTACCGACTGATCGCCTGATCAATCACCCGACTGATTTTTCCGCGGGGCGGCGATACCGGCCGCTATCCGGCGATCAGTCGCCCGTCCAACCGTCAAAGGCTCCTGCACCATGCGCTATTTGTTCGAACGCCTCGCTGCCGCCACGCCCATCGGGGCCGGCTTCGCCGAACCCGTGGACCTGGGTGAGGCCGTTGCTGCGCAGATTCAGCGGATGGTCGCCACGCGGCCGCGGAAAGCGGGCGACGACAGTGATCTGCTCGGCTTCGGCATGCTCAACGTGGTGGACGTGTCGGCTAACGGTGAGGCCGGACTGCGGCGCTACGCGGCGCGTCTTGCGCGCATGATCGAACGCTTCGAGCCGCGCCTCGCGAACGTCGAGGTAACGCTGGTTCCCGACCGCAATCCTCTGATGCCGAACCGCTTGCGCGTTTCCGGCCGGCTGTGCACGGCCGACGCGCAGCCGTTCCGCATCGTGGTCGACGCTGGCACGGGCGCTGCGCTGGAAGTTGTGCTGCGATGAGGCTTGCCGATACCACGCTCGCCGATTACTTCAACGCGGAGCTGACCGCGTTGCGCACGGACGCCGCGATCTTCTCGCGCAGTTATCCGGCCGCTGCGGGTGCGCTCGGCCTGGGCCAGGGACGCTCGACCGATCCACAAGTTGAACTGATGGTGCAGTCGTTCGCCTTTTTGGCCGGACGCCTGCGCTATCAGCTCGATCTCGGCATGGCGTCATTGCCCAATGCGCTGACCGATCATCTGTACCCGCATTTGTCGTCGCCTCTGCCTTGCATGGCAATCGGCACCTTCGACGTCAAGCCGGACGGCGCGAATTTTGCCAAGCGCCAGGTGCTCGAGCGCGGTCGCCTCTTCACGGGCAGTGGTCACGACACGCGCGGCAATCCGGTCACCTGCCGTTTCACCACATGCTATGAAACGCCGCTGGTACCGCTCGTAATCGACGGGATCCGGCTCGTCGCGCCCAGTGCCGGGTCGCTTGATCCTGCGGATTGGCACGACCCGAGCCTGCGCTCTGTGCTGAGCGTGCGGCTGCATCGCACCGGCGCGGGGACGCTGAATGAATTAAAGATCGAGAAGCTGCGCTTTTATCTGAGCTGTGCGTCCAACGACCTGCATACCTTCTACGAGATGCTCACGCTGGGACTCAAGAAGATCGTCGCCCAGCCGCTCGACGCAAACGGCGAGCCTGCCGGGCCGCGCCAGACCTTGCCACCCGAGGCGTTAAAATGGTGCGGCTTCGAAGAGCAGCAGGCGATGCTCAAGGTCAGCGACAACACACATCCCGGCTATCGGCTGCTGCAGGAGTACTTCGCATTCTCCGAGAAATTCCTTTTCTTCGATGTCGAGGGACTGACCTTTAGCACAGGTGCGACCACATTCGACCTGATGTTCATCGGCACCCAGCCGCTCGACGTGATCGCCGCGTTGCCGCGCGATCTGCTGCGGCTCAATTGCGTGCCACTGATTAATCTGTTTCCGCAACGGCTCGAACCCATCGCGCTGGATCACACGCGTTATGAATACCGCCTGCAGGGCGATGCATTGAAGCACGCCTATTGTGAAGTGTATTCGCTGACCGAGCTTTACTCGACGCGGCCCGGCGAAGCGCCGCGCGCTCTCGCGCCGTATTTTTCGATGGACGACTTCCAGCGCCTGCAATCGCAAGACTATTTTTACATGACTCGGCGCGAGGAATCGCAGTTGGGCGATGTGCAGGGCACGGAACTCTACGTATCGTTTCTCGACGCGACGTTCAACCTCGGGCGGCCCGCTGACGAAACACTCGGCGGTCAGGCACTCTGTACTAATCGCAACCTGCCGGAACAGCTTCGCCAGGATGCTCCGCTTCGTCTCGAAGGCGCCGGGCCGATCACGAACGCCCATCTGGCGAGCGCGGTGACGGCGCATCAGACGCCACGGTTGATTGGCGCGCGGCCTTGGGCGCTGGCAACCCAGCTTGCGCTCAACCGGTTGTCGCTGGCGGAAGGGCCTCAGGCGCTGGCCGCGTTGAAGGACCTACTCAAGCAGCACGTCGGTATGCGCGGCGAAGACGGTTTAAACCAGATCGATGGGATTCGCGACATGCGCACTGTGCGCGTGATGCTGCGTCGCGGCGACGATGCCTGGCGCGGTTATGTAGATGGCTTGCGGGTTGACCTGTCGCTCGACCGGTCGAGCTTTGCGGAAGGCAGCGTGATTTTGTTCGGTGAAGTGCTGCGGCGCTTTTTCGCTCTGTATAGCGCAGTCAATACCGCGGTCGCGCTGCGTATCAGCGTCAACGACATCAAGGGAGTCCTGAAAGAATGGCCCTCACTCGCTGGCGCGACACCGCTACTGTAGAAGAACTGCTGTTCGGCGAGCCCGAACGCATCGACGTGTTCCAGCTCGTGCGGCTGTTACGTGTGCGCGATTCAGCGAGCCCGGCAGCGGCTCTCAAGCTCAAGCAACGGCTTATGTGGCGCCTGATGAGCGGCGAGGCCGACACGCGCAGTTTCGCAGGATTCTCACAGCGGCTGCGCTTTCGCGCCGATTTGTCGCCGGCTTTCCCCGGTTGTGAGGTGACCGCCTGCACGTCGCTGGACAGCGCCGCTACGCCCGTAACCCCGGCAACGCAGCAGGCTGCTTCCGTAAAGACTGGCATGGTTGAAATCCGTACGCCTAACTATTGCATCGCGAGTGAACTTGGGCCGTTGCCGGAACCCTTTGTGGATTGGGTGCGGGACCGGCTACGCGACGACGATCAGACCTTTGCCGCGTTCCTCGACGTGTTTAACCACCGCGTCAACATATTGCGTCATCAATTGAAGGCCCGCCAGGACGTGGCGCTCGATTACGCGCTGCCGCAGGACACACTCCAGGCGGATTTTCTGGCTAGCATCGCCGGAGTGGGTTCGCGCGATGCCGAGGCGCAGATCGCCTTGCCGCGCCGTGCATGGCTCGGCATGACTGCGACACTGGCAGACCCGCGACGCAGCGCTGCAGCCGCACTGACAGCGTTGCGCCAGTACCTCGGCGTCCCGGCGACGCAACTGGTGCCGCTCGTGGGCGGCTGGCGGCCATTGTCGGCGCAACAATGGCCGAGCCTTGGCCGTCAGGCAACGCTCGGCGGCGATGCCGTTCTCGGCGCGCAAGTCTGGAACGAGATGGCCGGCGTGCGTCTGCATGTGCCCGACGTGGACTATGGACGGTTGTGCAGACTTCTGCCGCCGCCGTGGACCGCACCGTCTATCGCAACAGATTCTTCTA
Organism: Caballeronia sp. SEWSISQ10-4 2; assembly: GCF_030464885.1. Lineage (GTDB taxonomy): Bacteria > Pseudomonadota > Gammaproteobacteria > Burkholderiales > Burkholderiaceae > Caballeronia. Next base: position 11,790 of record NZ_JALPRJ010000081.1, read on the forward strand.
GCCGCACACAACCCGACGACGCGCCGCTCGACGGCTATCTCGGGCTCGTACACATGGTGCGCTTGCTGTTCGATCGGCGCGTCGACTGCACGATCGAATTGACGACACGTGCCGCGCAGTTGCCGCAATCCATGCTGACCGCGACGCCCGGCCTGGGCGACACCGCGCCTTCGAGCGCGCAGCCCACCGGAGTGCCTTACATGGGGCTGCGGCTCGGTCAGACGGCGTGGCTGGCGAGTTCATCCGAACACGATGCAGATGCCTTGCATGAAGTCATGCGCCAGGTCAGTTTCATGATCGTGGGCGATCCGTCCGTTGACCGTTCCGATGCATCCACGGAGTCGTTTCAATGAGTACGTCGGACATGATTGGAACGACCCGTATCGAGAAGATCGACGCACTGGCGCCGGCGGTCTTCCTGCATGTCGCCCTGTTTCTGCCCGGTGGTGTCACGATCGGCTCCGAAACCTTTCGCGCGACGAAAATCAGCGGTCAGGAGAAGGTATCGGAACCGTTCGAGTTCCAGCTCGAACTCCGTGCGAATACATCGACGAAAAAACATGTGCCGACGCTGCGTTTCGAGCAATTGATCGGAAGGCCAGTCACTTTCGGTATCGACCGGCCCGATTTTCGCCTGCCGGAAGACACGTTGCTGGAGGCGCTCACCGGCGCGTCGAACGACCGGTTTGCTGATGCGTTGAAGGGCGGTGGACCGAACCCGTCGTTGTCGCTTTTCAATGGCATTGTCACCGCATTTTCGATGAGCGAGCCGGGCGTCTACAAGGCGAGCGTCAAGCCTGCGCTGTGGAAGCTCTCGCTGACCAATCGCTATCGCGTGCTGGTGCAGAAAAGCGTGGCGCAATCCATCGAAATGCTGATGGGCGAACACGGTATCCGTTGCTCGCTGGCGGGCATTGCCGGGACTCACAATCTCGCGCAGACCCGCACGCAGAACTGGATGCAGGCGGGCGAATCCGACTATGCGCTGTTGCAGCGGCTGATGGGCAAAGCGCAGATTCACTACTACTTCACGCATACCGGCGACACCCACACCGTGATGTTTTCGAACACCACGCATTACCCCCCAATTCCGTTCGACCGGCCGTTGCACTATACGTCGGTCGACACGAGCGCGCTCGGGCTCACGCAAGCCGACGTGGTGTCGCAATACACGTACGAACAGTCGCTCGTGACCAGCGGCGTGGAGTGCGTGCTGGCGCGCCAGCAAGAAGCATGGGACCTTGACGCTATTCCGACGTTTCTGACCTATGCAGCCGGTCCGACCGATCCGGGCGCGTTGCCATTCACGCAATACCGGCAATTCCAGTACGGCGTGAGCGACTGGCAGGCACGTGAATCGGCGAGCGTTGCAGATGCGTCGCGGAGCGCATCCGCCGAGCGTTTCACCGGCGCGAGTACGTGTGCGCAGATGCGTGTCGGCCATCGCTTCACGTTGTCGATGCCAACTAGCGGCACGGCCGGTCAACCCATCCAGTCCTCGCTCGACAAGCAGGTGTTCGTGCTCACCGAGGTATCACACGAAGCGAGTCTTGACGGCGACTACCGGAACAGTTTCAGCGCGACTGATCAGGATGGCCTGATTACCCCCTTTTCGATTGAACAGACGCAGCAAGGGTCCGTGCTCGCCACCGTGGTGGACGCGGACGGCAGCAGCACGCCGAAGGACTGGCGCTACTACACACGTCAGAACTTCGAGATGGTGACGAGCGACCAGATCGACCGCGACGCGAGTCCGACTACGTTGCAGGCGAAGGGTGTCTACGTGAACTTTGCAACCGACAACGCGGCGAACGCGACAGCGCAGCGGGTCTGGGTGAAGTTGGCCGGACATATGCAGACGGTGCCGGAAGTCGGTGTGACGGTGATCGTGGCGCGCGCGCAGGACGAATCGGAACTGCCGGAGATCCAGAGCATCGTCCATGCAAACGGCACGCGTGCAGTGAGTCCTTCGGGCTGGACTTCGACCACGGCAATCGGCAACACCTTTTCGACCAGCTACAGCGATAGCCAGAACATCCGGTTCGGCGCGCACTCGGACGTATCGCTGGACAGCACGCTCGATCAGGCGATAGATACGGTCACTCGGGAGTACGCCACCCAGCAATATCGTGAAACCAGCTACTCGCAAGGTGCGAGCTACAGCTACTCGACCTCCGAGCAAAAGGAGCAGGGTTTGCTCAGCCGCTCGTTGGCATATGGCTCGACCCACAGTCAAAGCTGGGCCGCCCAGCAGCAGAATTTCTCGGCTGTCGGCAGCAGCTATAGCGAGAACATTGTGGGTCAGTCAAGCCCCGCGCTCGCGCAACCCGCACCGTCGCCCGCACCCGGTGCGGTCTCCGTGAACCTGAATACCGTGTACGGAGACACTCACAGCGAATCGACCAATCACGGCGACACCACCAGCCTAAGTAACGTGATCGGCAATTCGTCGTCGGTCAATACGGTGACGGGGGTCAGCGCGTCTTACTCGACTATCGAGGAAAACCAGTCGACTTCCGTCACCCGAAAATCGACCAGCAACAACACGACCGACATCTCGAACAACACGAACGTAGTCGGCACCTCGATCGAGACCTCGACCACCGGCAGCCACACCAGCGTCACGACGACCGGTACATCCGACACAACCAGCACGACAGAAACCTCAAGGTCGACGACCACGACCGGCAAACAGGATTCGACCAATACGGTGCGTGAGTCGACGACGGTCGACATGCAGGGCGTGACCACAGCGGTGACCATAGCCGGCGCGACGACGCGGCTGAACGTGTCGGGCGCCAGCACGGACATCACGATCTCCGGCATGCACTCGCAGGTGTCAATGTCGGCGTCGAGCCACACCATTTCGCTGGCCGGCCCCGGCATCCGCATCAACGAAGATGCAGAGAGTCCTGAGGTGAACACAACGAACGCGACGATCACGATCGTTGGCGTGATCCACATTTACCTGTGAGCACGCCATGAAAGTCGTTAAACCACTAAGCCTCGGTGTCCTGACCCGCTCGTATCTGATCGGCGGCGAGCGGCGGTTTGTTGTGTCCGCGCTGGGCTTTTTCAAGCTCGGCGAACCGGTGCAGCGCTTCGCGACGGAAAACGAACAATGGCCCGGTGTGCTCAAGGCGCTGGCCGAGCATGGCATCACACAGCCGCTGGATGAAGTATTGCTCAAGCCGCGTGCAGAATTGCTGCTGGCCGGCAACGCGTACGCACCGAATGGCAAGCCGGTTGAGCGGATGCAGGTGACGTTATCGGCCGCCGGTATCGAGAAGACGCTGGACGTTATCGGCGAACGTGCGTGGCGCTATGACCCATGGTTGCGCATCGACGAGCCCAAGCCATTTGTTGCGATGCCGCTTAGCTACACAAACGCGTTTGGTGGTCCGCATCATCCCGGCAACCCGATCGGATGCGGCTACGATCGCAATCGCCTGGCGGCGTTGATCGGCACGAACAGCCGGCCGATGCCGAATCTCGAACTGGCGGGCGACCCGGTGCGGCGTCACTGGGTGCGCTATGCGCCGGCCGGTTTCGGTCCGCTTGCATTCGACTGGCAAGCGCGCACGCAACACGCCGGGCGTTACGGCACGAAGTGGCTTGCACAGGAAGCGCCTGGGTTCTCGTCCAGTGCGAAGCCGGCCTTGTTCCAGCGCGCACCGGCTGATCAATGGCTCAATGCGTATCTGCAAGGCGGCGAAGCGTATCGGCTGGCCGGCATGCATCCTCAGCACAACGTGATCGAAGGGCAGGTGCCGCCACTCAGCGCACGCGCGTTCATCCAGCGTAGCGGTGCAGCTGCAATCGAGCCAGTCCAGCTTCACTTTGACACGGTGTGGTTCTTCCCAGGCCTCTTGCTCGGCGTTGCGCTTTACCACGGCGAAACGTCGCACGCGGATTCGCTCGGTTTCGATATTAAAGCGGTGATGGTGGCTTATGAACATCGCGATAGGCCGCGCTCGTATGCCCACTACGCCGATGTCTACGCACGGCGGACCGACCCCGCGGTTGCGGCGGCGCATCTGTTCAACGAGTCGGACCTCGCCGCTGATTTCGATGCCCCCACGCTCGTTGCGCGGAGCACGGCGAGCGCCGCACGCGCGGCCGATGCAGCAGCCACACAGCAAGCGCGGCTCGCGGCGCAGCTTGCCGATTTTCATATGACAAGCGGTACCACGCCCGCTTCGGAAACTACCGCTGGAGCAGGAGTCCGAACAAGTTTACCTATGCTTGATCGCGTGAGTATCGCGGAATCCGACTTCGATTTGAGCCCGATATTGGCGAGCGCCCAATCGATGCTTGCCGAAGCGCGCGCGCACGCTGCGAGCTTGCAAGCCGCGCTGCCGCTGCCCGTGGTAAGCGCTGATGCTCCTGCACCCGATCTGATCGCGCGCCGGGAAGCGGCCCTGACACGCGCCAGCGAACCGGCCACAGACATCTTGCCCCTCGACACCTGCACAACACTGTCAGCATCGGCCCGGCGCACGCTGCCTACCGGCGTCTCGCCCACCGTTGCCGACCACGACAAACTAACCGCCGTGTTAGCCGCCCAAGCCGGACAACAGCGCGCCGCGCGCCGCGCGCGTCTGAGCTACACCGATCCTGATGGTCCGTTGCCGCCCGAACTGGCGCGCTGGCTTGGCTTGCAGGTCGAGCAGTGGTATCGCGCGGGCGTGTCGCTCGCGGGGCGCGATATGGCCGGCTTCAATCTCTCGGGTCTCGATCTGACGAATGCGGATCTGCGGGAAGTGCAGCTGGAAAATGCCGATCTGCGCAACACGCGTCTGGCCGGCGCACGGCTCGATAGCGCCGTACTGACCGGCGCGGCGCTCGACGGCGCTGACTTCTCTCGTGCCACGCTAATCAATGCCAATCTGAGCCATAGCACGGGCGCGCATAGTGTGTTTGCGGGCGCTGATCTCAGCAAGGCGTGGGCACTCGATGCGCAATGGCCTGCCGCCGACCTAAGCGATGCTCGCCTCGACAATTGCCTCGCATCCGGCATCGGGCTTGTCGGCGCGCGCTTGCATCGTGTGTCGGCTGGACATGCAATATTCCTCAACGCTCTTGCTGGCGGAAGCGATTGGCAGGGCGCACAACTGTCGTCGACTGTGCTGATGCGCGCCGACCTGAGCGGTGCCACATTCGCCGGCGCGACACTGCGCAAGACCGTGCTGATGGACGCAAAGCTCACGCAGGCATCGTTTGAAGGCGCAACGCTGATCGACGTAGTGGCGGGCGGGCTCGCCGGCGACTGGTCGAACGCACGGCTTGCCGGCCTGCGCGCGGAACATTGCAGCTGGCAGCAAGCGGTGCTGAACGGCAGCGACTGGCGCGGCGCCACGCTCCAGGCGTGTGATTTTGGCCGCGCTGATCTCTCGCGCGCGCAGCTTTCGGATGGCCACTTCAGCGGCTGTCTGTTCACCGCTGCGAACCTGTCGGGCGTGCGGGCCGAGCGCGCCAATCTGTATAGAGCAGTCTGCCGCGCGGCGAATTTCACCGATGCATCGCTGGCCGGCGCAAGCCTGTTTCAGGCCGACACCAGCGATGCCATTTTCATCCGAACGAATATTCACGGCGTGCAGCTTGAAGCGGGCAGGAGGGCGATCGCATGAGCGCGCTACCGCAATTGCCGGCGTCTGTCCACACCGCTGCGTTCGCCGAGATCGCAAAGCAACGCGCACTCGGCCGTCCGGTGACTGACCTTGACCTGTCCAATGCCGACTTGCGTGGCGTGGACTTGACCAATACGATCTTCAAGAACGTGTGCCTTGTGGGATCGGATCTACGCGGCGCCGATCTGAGCGTGGCGAAGTTCCTGTATTGCAATCTGTCCGGCGCGCAATTGGGCGCCACGACACTCAAGCGGACGTCCTTCATTGGATGCAGCTGCGTCGGTGCGAATTTTTCGGGTGTGCAGGCTGCCTATCTGACGCTGATGCAGTGCGACGCCGCTGCGTCGGACTGGCGCCAGGCGACGCTGCAGCTCTCCACGCTGTCGGAATGCGTCTTGACCGGCGCGCAATGCGCAGGCTTGACGCTGTTGCGCAGCGTGTTGTTCAACTGCGGTCTAGCGGGCGCAGATTTCACGGAAGCGCGCCTCGATCAGGCCGCGCTTGCCAGCACCGATTTGCGCGCAGCGCATCTTACGGGTCTCAACGCGAATACGTCCGTGCTGATGGACTGCGACTTTTCGGGACTTGCCCTGGCGGGTATCAGCTTGCTTCGCTGCACGCTGCAGGGCTGCAATTTCACCGATGCCGATTTGACCGACGCGACGCTGACCGAAGCAAATTGCCGCAACGCGGTATTCGCGCGCACGCGAGTCAGCGGCTTGCACGCCGAGCGTGCGCTGCTGCTTGGCGCGCAATTGAGCGACCTCGATCTGTCGCGCGTCACGCTGACCGGTGCGTTATTTGTCGATGCCCGCTTGGCGCGCGTGCACTTTACGCGAGCGAACCTTGAACAAACGGTGTGGCATAGGAGCCTTCTGGCCGATGTGTCGTTCGACGACGCGCAGCTGTCCTACGCTCAATTCGATCACGCTCGTGGTGAACGCGTGTCGTTCGAGCGCGCGCAGTTGCAACACGCCAGCTTGCACGACGCGCGCTTCGACCCGGTGTCGTTTGCGGGCGCTCACACCTACCGGATGAAATCGACCGACGAGGCGCTGCTCGCTGCCCAGCACGCCACGTTGCAACTGGAGACGCTGAGATGAATGAAGAGTTGCTGAAACAACGCCAAGCCGTGCCGCTTGCGCCACGCATGCAGGAAGCGACCGTCGCGGTCGAACTCGATACCCAGCGCTTTCTGCTCGACGACGGCCGCGTTGCCGCCACCGCGCTGACGTGCCTGATCGAACCGCGCGTAGGTGACGTGGTGCTGGTGGCCGAGCGCGCCGACGGCAGCCGCTACATCGTGCATATTCTCGCGCGCGACGCTGAGTCGGATGGCGCATCCAACGATGTCGTACTCACCGTACCCGGTGCGACCAAACTGACGATTGCGCAGGTGTCGATCGATATTGTCGCGACCGAGCGCGCCGCGCTGCGATCGATGAAACACGCCGATATCGTGGCGGCGACCGGCACGCTGAACGTCACGGCGAATGATCTTTTTCGTACGGTGACGGAAAGCGTGGTGGATGCCTTCCGGCACTACGTAGGTCACGCTGAACATTACTTGCTCGATGTCGATCAGCTGCTGCGCCAGCATGGTAAGCAAGTGATGATCACCGCGGAAAAAGACGTCAAGGTCGACGCCGATCGCATTTCAATGGGTTGAAGCCATGTTCGCCAATACCAATCTCGGCGTGTTGAATTTTGCGTTTCCGGACGTCTGCAAATTGTTGCCGCTTCCGATCCCCTTTCCATTCCCGAATTTCGCGTTGTCGTTCACGCATATCCCTTCGGTGTTCAACGTGATATTCGGCGGCGGGATCGCAGAAAACCTCATGACACAAGGCACATTGAGCCTCGGTGACATCTCCGCCGGCGGCGTCATTTCGCAAATCGAGATGGGTCCTGACCGGCCGATTATTGGCAGCTTTAAGGTCATGGTGGGTGTGATGTTCGCCACACGCCTGACGAGCATCACCATGCAGAACGGCATGCCGCCGAATGCCGTGGGCATGTCGATCACGCCGGCACAATTTCGCGTGATCATCCTGTCGTGAAGCGCCTTGTGAAGCTGCTTCCAGAAGGCTTGCTCCGTGCGATCAGGGTTCGCCCCTCGCTCCTGCTTGCGGCCGGGTTGAGTGCGGCCGTGCTCGTCGCCGGTTGCAGCTGGTTTGGGCCGACCCGAACCGCGTTGCACGAAGTGACCGTGGTCGCTCAGAGCGGCGCCAACAACAAAAGCGCGACCAGGGTCGACGTGGTGTTCATCTACGACACCGTTAGCGCGGCGGCGTTGCCGCGCACCGGACCTGACTGGTTTAACCATCGCGATGACCTGCGCATCGCGATGGGTTCGAAGATCGACGTGGCGTCTGTGCAATTGCCTGCCAACCAGGTCGTTGCGCCGGTGACCATGCCCCAGCGCTACGAGAAGGCGCTGGTGGTTTATTGCTACGTGAACTTCGTGGCCGCGGCCGGGCAGGGCGTCGCAGACCTGACGCAGTTCGAGCGCGTGCGCATCACGCTTTCCCCCAACACCGTGACGTACGACGGCACTCGATGAGCGCCGTCCATGCACATGCCGTATCGAGGACTCCATGACCCGGCCGACCACACCCGCAGACCTTCCGTATGGCGTCCAATGGTCCGAAGGACTGCTGCTGTCGCCGCAGCACCTGCAACAGAACGACCGTTTCTGGCAAGCGCAGATGCGTTATCTGATCGAGCGCGCCAATCCCGACTTCGTCGGTGTGCGTGCGCTCGAACTTGACGAGGGCTTGCTTGAAAAAGGCCGCGTTGTCGTGCGGTCGATCGAGTGTGTGCTCGACGACGGCACGCCGATCCTGCTGTTGAAGGACCGGGATAGCGCACTCGAACTTGACGCAACCAAAGTGCTTGTCGAGGCCGGCGACCGTGCATACATCTCACTGGTCTTGCCGGTGCGCGGCGACGCAGCGGCTGCAGCGGGCAGCATGAACCGGCGTTACGCATCGGTCGACGGCGTGCCGGCCGTCGATGAAAACACCGGCACTGGCCCCGTGGCCGTCGCGCGCCTTAGGCCGGCTGTGCGCCTCGACCCAGACTGGACACCGGGCGCCAATCTGCTGACCGGTTGCAAGCTGTTCGAGCTCGAGCGCACCGCGCTCGGCAGCTTCCGGCGGACGGCTTATCATCCGCCGCTGGCGTCGCTCGCAGCATCGGGATTCCTGAAGGAGCGGGCGCTGCGTCCGCGTGTAGAAGCGTTGCGCGACCTGGTGCGAATGAAGCTGCGCGAGATTGCTCAGGTAGGCGAAGGAACGTCGCAGGATCCGTCGACGGGCGACCCTGCGCTGGTGATGGCAGCTCGCTGTCTCGCGATGATTTTGCCGAGTCTCGACGTGCTCGGCCTGGGCGCGGATGTCGCGCCGCGCGCGCTTTACCTCTTTCTGGCGCAGGCCACCGGCCAGATCGCGGCGCTGGATGCATTGCCAGATCCGCCGGTGCTGCCGCCCTACAATCACCTCGATTGCCAGCCGGGCTTCGATACCGCGCTCAGCTTCATCGAGACGCGCGTGCAGGCGATCCGGCCGAGCTTCGAGCGATTGCCGTTCGAGCGCGATGCGCGCGAGGGCCGGGGCGAGTTTTCAAGAGTGTTGCCGACCGACGTGGGCGATACGCTGTTGATTGAAGTGGTTCCCGCAAACGCCCAGACTCGGGCCGATCTCGAACGCTGGATGGAGGGCTGCACGATCGGCCATCCCCAACTGCTCGAACAACTTGACAACCGCCGCATGCCGGGCGCGGGTGCGAGCCCGGCGCTCGCGCGCCACAAGGGCTTGAATCCGGCCGCGATGTACTACGAGATCCGCAACGAAGCGTTCGACTTCAGCGACGGTATGCGTCAAGTATTCACGCCCGGCGAGCCATTGACGATCCGGGGCGGCGGACGTCACGCCGGGGCGCACGCGCCGGCGGGAATCGTGTTGTATCGCGCGCCGAACCGTGCCGGGCAGCGCGGCAATCACGACGGTCCCGCACAGGGAGGCCGCACGTTGGGCCACGGACAGCGCGATTCACGTGACCCTGCGCGCGATCCGTCAGCCACGCCAACCCACGACGCATCGTTACGCCAGGCAAGGCAACCACAGCCACAGCCACAGCCGCCGCAAGACGGCGAGGGTACCGGGCATGCACGCTACTGAGCGCGAAGGGCCGCGCACGCGGCTGCCGCTATACAGCTACTTCTGCGACTTTTACGCGATGCTCGTAGACGTGAAGCAAGCGCTATCGGCGACTCCCACCACGGCCTCCGCGTTGCAACGCGCGCCCGAACTTGAGCCGGCGGCCGTGCACGAGCGGCTGCTTGACCAACTGCGCGCGCAATACAGCACCGTGCAAAAGGACTGCACGCCAGATCAATGCGACGTGTACCGCGACGCACAGTACGCCATGGCCGCACTCGCCGACGAGCAACTGCTGCTCGAAATCGACTGGTCCGGCCGCACTGCGTGGCTCGACCTGATGCTCGAAAGCGCGCTGTTCGACACGCGCATCGCGGGCGTGCGTTTCTATCGGATGATTGATCGTCTGCTGGCCGTGCCCGCGCCGACGCAAGCGCATGCAGAACTCGGCCTGGTGTTGCTAGGCGCAATCGATGTCGGTTTTCGCGGCGCTTTGCGTGGCGTTAATGAAGCGGACGTGCTCACGCAGCGTCGTCAGGAACTGGTCAAGTTCGTGCGCGAAGTGCGTCGCGATCAGCCGGGCAGCCATGCATTCGAACAGGCCTATGAACATACGCTCGAGCCGACCTTGCCTGAGCCCGCGGATTGCCGCCTCGCGCCGCTGTCGCCCTGGTTTAACGCAGCGCGGCTGGCGCTCGCCGTGTATCTGGCCGTGGCAGCCGTGATCTGGTTCGGTGCGATCTTGCCGTTTCGATACCGGGTGGCCGCCGATACAGCCGCTTCGCAGGAACGCCCCGCGCTATCCGCGCCTGCCGCCATGAACGATTCCAGCGACGACGCTGGGAAGCGGGCGAGAAGGGCTGCGCTAATGACATCTGGCAGCCATGGGCGACGCGCGTCCGACCATCCGACCGAGGCGTGGGGGGCAGTGCGGGTGATGACGGTCAGCACGGGATCTGTATCGGCGGAATCAAATCAGGGGATGTCGTCAATGCGACCGGAGCCGGTGTCACCGGGTGTCGGCGTGCCCATGAATTTGTCGCAGGGAGGCGCGCAGTGACCGTCGTCTTTGGAATTTTGCTAGCGATCGGTGTCGTGCTGGGTGCGATTGCCGGCTTGCTGATCTGGCGGGCTCGCAGCGCGCCGCAGCCGCCTGTTGCGGCACTGGCCGACAGTCAGGACGCTTCGGATACGCCGGCCACCGGCTGGCTCGCCACTGTGCTCGCCGCAATTGACTATGCACGCACCCGCAGGGCGTGGCGATATGGCCTGCCGTGGATACTGCTGCTGGGCGAGCGCGGCGCAGGCAAGACCAGTTTCGCGCTATCGGCCGGTGCGCTTGTGCAGTTGCGTCCTGACCGGCGATATGCCTCATTGCAGGTGCCCGGCAGCGTGTGCGCGGTGATGAACCACGGCATGCTGATCGATATCGACGGGGAGGTGTCGACAACATCGGCGAGCGCGACGGTAACGGCTGCAGTGACTGCAGGAAAGCCGGCCACAGCCATCGTCACGGTCGCACCCGGACCCGCAGCCGCTACATCTTCAGCGGCAAAGAAGGCGCAATTGCGCTGGCAAAACGTGTTGTCGTCACTGGTCGACTTGCGGCCCGAGCGGCCTGTCGACGGCATTGTGCTGACGGTATCGGCGCGCACGTTGCTCAACGCCGACACCGACGCGCTTGGCCGTTGCGCTGCCGATGTTTATCGCCAGCTCTGCGACGTACAGGACACATTCCGGTTCGTACTGCCGGTGAGCGTGGTGGTGACCCAGTGCGACCGGATCGACGGTTTCGCGGCGTTCTGGCGCGCGCAGCCGGCGGAGTTGCCAAAGCAGATGTTCGGCTGGTCAGCACCGGCACTGGCACCCAACGACACCCCGCGCGAATGGAGCAACGCCGCTTTTGACACGGTGATTGAACAACTGCGCTCGCTGCAACTCGATAGCGCGGCGCACGCCCAAGCGAACCTGAGGGTCGGCGACCACGACGGCATGCTGATGTTTCCCGCGCGTCTCGATGCACTGCGCGCGCCGCTCGCGCAATGGCTGAGCACTGCGTTTCGTGCGACCGTCGATCGGCCGGGCCATCTGTGCCGCGGCATCTATTTCACCGGCGACGCCCAAGGGGCGGGACTGGCTGCACGCAATGACGTCGCGTTCGTCGAGGGTCTGCTGGACGACAAGGTGTTCGCCGAGCAGGGCGCCGCACGCGTGATCCGCGCATCCGCCTGGTCGCGCAACCGGTACCTGCGCGCATTTCAGGTGGGCGCGGTGAGCATCGCTGCCGCGCTCGCGATCGGCTTGGGTATCGCCGGCATTCGCCTGTACTCGACCGTCAATCAGCTCGACAAAGCGCTTGTGCAGTTGCAGACAGTGCCCGCTTACGGCGGCGGTGTGTGTCCGAGCGCGAGCGAAATTTCGACGCTGCTGATGTCGGTACGCGACCTGAATACCCGGTCGTTCGATCTCGCGAATCCCTGGTCGTGGCCCTGGTTCTGGAATCCGCTGCGCAGCGGTGCGGCGCAGGTCGTCGCGACGCACGTGTTCGCGCGCGTGATCCTGCCGGGGCTCGGCTGCCAGCTCACCGTGCGTGCGCAGGATCTGCTGGCTCTCGGCCAGCGCAGCGCGACCCTGCCCACCGACAGCGGCGAGCGCGTGCGTCTCGCGCGCGAAGCGTTAAACGCTCAGTTGCGCGCCGTGACCGATCTCGAGGCCAGTCTCGGCACCTTCGAAAAAGTCGCGAGGCCGTTGTCGGGCGCGGCCACCGAAGTGGACCTGAACCACTTCGCGCAACTCGTCAACTTCGCGTACGGCCTGCCCGTCTCGCTCGTGCTGCAACAGAGTCACGGTAATGGCCTGACCGATGGCGACAGTGGCCTTCTTGCCGCCGCGCTCAGTTCGGCGTCGACCGGGTATCAGCCAAACTTGCCGGCTAATCTCGCCGACATCTACGCGTCGCAACTCGCGCGCATGGAGCGGGAGTTGCGTGACGCGCTGGTCGCGGAGGCATCGGCGGGTCAAACGCTGCTGACGAACCTGATCGCGGGCACAGGGGACCCGGCCGCGCAAACCCGGCAACTCGTGTGGTGGCTCGACTGGACCCGCGACCAGTGGCTCGGCTCGACGGCTCAGCAGGCGCAACGCAACCTATGCGGGCAGATACGCACCGACCTGCGCCAGCAGGTCGGACAACTGGTACTGACCGATTCGTCATCGACTCGCCACGCGCCAGGTGCCGGTGATGCGCCCGCAACAAGCGGTTCGGCCGGGGCTGTCGGGGGTGCCGGGGATGCCAGGGGTGCCTATGCGTCCCCGTATCGCACGCTGCTCGGAGACACCGACACCACATTTTCTGCCATCGGCTGCGATGCGCCGGTGTACGCGGTGCTCGACGCTCTGTCGGTGCCGCCATACGATCCGCTGATGGTGCGGGCCCGCGGCGAACGCATTTTCAACCCGGCGTTCGCGACCGAGTTCACGGGGCTGACCGCGCTGTCGCAACTGCATTTCATGCAAGCCACGCAGACCCGCGGAGCCTTCGCATGCAGCGCGGACGGGGCCAGTTCGCGCGGCTGGAATGTGGACGCACTCGGCGACGCCACCGCTTACGTCGATGAATACCGCCGCTTCGCACAGCGTCTCGGCCTGAGGCCGTCGAATGCGCCCGGCGCGCGGCCCCTGTACGGGCAGATCGCCGCCAGGCAGCTCGAAAATGCGTTGAACCACGCACTCAACGATGCACAACGCGCACCGCCGCCGAGCGCAGGGGTATGGCCGGCGGGCACCGCATCGACGGCCCTGAGTCCGGTGCCGTTCGACGAACAGGCTCTCGCGCAGGCAAGCCGCGAACTCGCGCGCAGCCTCGCGCCGCTGGTATCGATCGAGCGCAGCTATAACGAATTCGGCTTCTCCGGCAGCTATGCGGCGCTCTCGGGTTGTCTACAGCAGTTCTCGGCGAACCGGCTTTCGACCGTCAGCAGTCTGGCCGTGCAAAGCCAGTTGTATCGCCCGCAGACGGGCACCACCGGGCCGGAGTTCTTCGACCTTGGCACGGTGGCCGTGACGCGCGATTACCTCGCCCGGCAGGTCGCCCGAGGGCAAGTGCTGGCCGCGTATGCGGCGCCTTTCGCGACGCTGTCGCAGAACTCGGGCAACGCGGCCAACGCCGGCCCGAACGTGCAGACGGCAGGCTACTGGAGCAATTCGATCGCCGAGGTCAACCGCTATGTGCCGTCGGGAGACCCGGCCAGCCAGATGGGGCAACTGGCGTCGCTGTTCGTGGATCGCCTGAACGGGATGACAGCGGACAACTGCGGCGCGCGGCTGCAGAACCAGCCGGCCACGCCCGCCGACGGCGACAATGATCTCTTTGCGGCGCTGCGTCGCAGCCTCGTGACGTACACCACCATGCGATGCCAGGGCAGCGACACGGATGCCTTCGACAAGCTGTTCGCGCTATTCGATGCAACTCTGGCCGGCCGTTACCCGTTCGCCCTCGCGAGTGCGCCGGACGCGTCGCCGCTCGCGGTGCGCGACTTCTTTGCCGCCTATGCGCAACAGAGTGCAGTGCTGCGGGCGCAACTCAGCGTGCTGCCGAGATCGCAACAGGCGCCGGTGCGCGAGTTCCTCAGCCGGCTCGACGACAGCCAGAAGTTTTTCTCCGCGAGTTTGCGTGCGGACGGCAGCCTCGCCGTGCATCTGAATGCTTCGTTCAATGTGCGTCAGAGCGCCGAGCGCGGTGCCGATCAGGTCATCGGATGGACGCTGGGATCGGCGAGCCAGTTGTCAAGCTACCCTAATGGTCCGACAGGGCTCGACTGGATCGCCGGACAACCGCTCGTGCTCGACCTGACATGGGCGGACCTGTCGCGCTGGGCGCCGTACGCCGACGCTGATCTACCGGGCGCGCCGGACGTCGACGGCCGAACCGCGACCTTCACAGCAGGCGGCACGTGGGCGTTGATGCGTTTCGTGCAGCAGCATGGCGCTGAGCGCGGCGCGTCGCCTGCGGAAGGCATCACCTTGCGCTTCAGCGTACCGGTTGCAACGGCGGCGAGCCCGGGATCAAGCCGGCCGCCGGCTTCCACGGCGGCGCCGGTGGCGGCAACCAGCATTGCACAGCTCATGGTCAATCTGCAGTTGCAGGGCGTCGATACGACTAGTCATACGGTGACCCCGCTTACGCTGCCGAATTTTCCACCGAACGCGCCGGTGCTGCACGCCAGGCAGGCGAGCGCGCGTGGCTTCGCCTACAACGCGCAGATTCCCAGCATTCCGTCATTGCCGCCGTTGCCGCCTGGCCTCGATGCCGAGCCGCCCAACACGGCTGCCGCGAACTAAGGCGGTTACGAACGTCACGAATGTCACGAACAGGAGTTTGAAATGGATCATGCGCTGGACTATGCCAATGGATTTTTTGCCGCGGCATACGGCACCGATTGCGCGACGCTGCTCGCGCCGATCGATTCCGCCCGTCCTCAGGGCGACGCGCTGCGCGGCACGCCCGAGTGGCAGGCAATCAGCCGTGCACGCGAGTCCGATGACGCGTCGCTGCCGCAAGGCGTATGGATACGGCAGTTGAAGCGCGCGGCCTGGAACGATGTGGCGAGCGCGACACTCGTTGCGCTCGCGCGTCGCAGCAAGGACTTGCAACTGTCGATCTGGCTCGCCCAGGCGCTGTTGCACGAACACGGTTTCGCAGGATTCGCGGCCGGCGTGACGATTATCGATGCACTGTGCGAGCGATATTGGGACTTGCTGTATCCAACGATCATCGGTGGCGATCTTGAGCATCGGTCGAATCTTTTTCGTTGGCTTAACGAAAAGCTCGCCGCACCGGTGCGGCTCGTGCCGCTGACCTTCGCTGCCGAGACCGCATCGACAGGCGGGGGCACGCGCCAATACACATGGTCCGATTGCGAGCAACTGCGGCGCCAGCAGCAGCCGGCCTTTGCAGCTAGCGTCAAGGGCGATCCCGACAACACCGGTGGCGTCGATGCCAGCGATTTCGCGAAGGCGCTTGAATCGACCCCGGATGATGCGCTGCTGGGTACGGTTAGCGCGCTTGGGCAGGCTATTGGCGGGTTGACGAAGCTGGGCAGGACGCTCGACGTCTGCTTTGAAGGCGATGCGCCTGGCGTCGGTATGTTGCGCGGCCAGCTTGAACAGATTCACGCGTTCGTGGCAGCGGAGCTCATGCAACGCGGGGTGTCGTTGGTGCCGGAGAGGGGCGATCAAGCGGGCTCCGATACAACCCACAACAATATCGCGGACACGATGTCCACTACCTTAGTGGCAGGATCAGCCACCGCACTCGACACGCTGACCACGACGATCGCAGCCGCAGAAGCAGCGTTAGTCGATGCCCCCTACGCTTACACGGAAAGCTCGCTGCAAACCGCGCCCGTCAACCCGCGCAAGCTTGCCTATGCGCAATTGGCCGATGCTGCCGCCGCGCTGGCCGAGCTCGAACCGCATAGCCCGGTGCCCTATCTAATCCGCAAGGCGGTCGAGTGGGGCACGCTCAACACGGCGCAGCTTTATAACGAGTTGTTTATCGAGGGGCGCGGCCAGCTCAACGTCTTCGAACTGCTTGGCCTCGGGGCGCCGCAAACGGTGGACGACACAGTGTGAGATTAGGCGGATCAAGTTGTGCGAGCGCGCTGGTCGCACTGGAAAGGAGATCGTGATGGCAAGCGTGTATGAGGAACAATCGATGGGTATGGCGCATTTGCGCATTGCGCTGGTGAGCGATCGCGGCCGCGCGGATTTGCTGGCATGCCGCGTCCACGGCTACGGCGCAGCCGTCGGCGAAACCTTGTGGTTCATGACAGACAGCCGCCAGAGCGCGGACGTCATTGCCTTTTTCTGTAGCGAAGGGTTCGCGCAGTTGAAGGTGTGTTTTGTACCGACGCGCGGCGAAGCGGGATGGGTGCACGCGCATCCACTGCGCGGACGGTTGCGACGCAGATGAGACTGAGAGGGAGCGGGGGTCTGGTCCGGCTTAATGAGCAGGCGGTGGGGGCGGCGGTAGCAGCACGACGGGCGGCAGGGCGGTCGACTTCAGATCGCGGCCCACTGCCAATTGATCGTCACTCGCGGCTTGGGCGGAAGGATAGTCCCCTATCG
This sequence comes from Caballeronia sp. SEWSISQ10-4 2, assembly GCF_030464885.1. Lineage (GTDB taxonomy): Bacteria > Pseudomonadota > Gammaproteobacteria > Burkholderiales > Burkholderiaceae > Caballeronia. The sequence continues at coordinate 28,708 of NZ_JALPRJ010000081.1, forward strand.
TGACGATCAGCGGCTGGCCACTGTCGCTGATCGGCACGATGGTCGTCTTATAGCCCTGTTCGCTAACCGAGTTGGCGAAGAGCGCGGCGGCATCGCTGGACGTGAACGTCGCGACCTGCAACGCATAGTGCCCTTTGGCCGGCGGTGGCACGGGCACCAGCAGATTGGCGATGGGTGTGGACGCAGCGTAGAGCGAGCCGGATGCCGCCGCAGGCGCCGCGCCAATTGAGGATGCAATCGCACCTGAAGCGGCGCTGGCCGCGGCGGGCCTCGATGTCGATGGCAGCGTGGTCGACAAAGCGGTCGATGAACCCGCCGCTTTCGATGCGTCGCCGGGAAAGCGCGCCGCGATTTCAGCGGCGATATGTTCGAGCGGTTCCTTGACGCTCGCGGGGGCAAGGGCGCCGGCGGCGAACATCGTGGCGCCGAACACAAGCAACAACAGCAGGAAGAAGGCTTTGAGCATCGTGGAGGCGCAGTGGACTTGTTGGCGGCGGCCTCAATCATAGAGAGCGCCGCGAGGCTTGGCGAGCGCTATCAAAACGCAACATTGACGGAAGTGGCACAGGACAATGAAAGAATCGAGCGCATCGAGCACTGCAGGCGTCAAGCGGAGTCGGACGGAGTCCACACAGAGGCCGCAGGACGTAGGCATGTCGACCAGGAAGACAGCCCGCAGCGCCAATCTGAGCCCTGGAACTGGCTCTCTGCCTGTCCCCGCGCCGGCCGTGCACCTCGCACCGCCTCCCCCTCAGATGGCGCTCGCCCCGATGCCAATCGCCGCCCGCGCTGCGCCGCTGCCCAGCAGCTCAGCGCGGGCGGCGACGACGCCTCGGAGCGCAGCGAAGCCAGCAGCAACGGTGCCCGCAGCCGCTAGCGGCAGGACCCGGGAGCCTAAGCAACCCTTCCACGCGACCACTCACGCTAAAGCTTTGTCCGAAGCGAACGCAAAAAAGCTAGCGGACCTCAAGCCTGGAGACCGCATTCCCGCATCGCGCATAACCCGAAGCGGATCATTCGTGATGGCGAGTCCGTCAAAAGACAGTACGAGTAAAAAACCTACTTGGGATGTTGCTGTCGTACATAGCGCACGAACATCGGCAATCTTAGCGCGTAAAGAATCGGCAGCATCAGCACCTGGTGGCAAACCTTCCCGTCGGAAATCTCAACCTATTTCTGGTTTTGTAACTTCCCCAGCGAGCGCGAATAACACTGAATACCAACATCCAGGGATTTCGTCTCAAAGCACAGGAGGCCATACGATGGAGGTGGAAACCTTCGTTGGCTCTGCCAGCGAGGGATTCACACATCGTTCCAATAGTACGCATTACAGCGCTAAAGCAGTGAAATTCAAAGAAAATCTCAAGAAATTCGCAAAGACAGATTGGGCGGGCGCCACGGGTGGAAAAAAGCCGGAAGATCTTCACCATAGTGAAACCAGTTTCGCATTTGCTAGCAAGAAGGAAGGTGAAGGCCATTTGCAACCCGGGCAAAAGCAAGTGCACGCGATGAGAGGCCGGTTAGACATGTGCGACTTTTGTTTCAAAGGATTTGAGAAAATCACAATGAAAAATACAAAAAGTACATTCATATCGTACACAGGCGGTAGCACGTTTAGAACCAACGAGAGATGGGCAGAAGCAGAGCTTCATTCAGTTCAACACGGACAACCCGGACTTAGTGTGCAGCGTCCCGAAGAAATGATGAAGCAAGCGCACAAAGATGCCTCTGTAGCTCGTGCAGATGTTGTTAAAGAATTTCGTCCACCGCCCGAGTGATTGGGATCTTGACCACTCGTGGCGTTGGTCTGCCTGGCATGGACATTCAGCCATGCGTGAAGGTGGTAAGAAATTTTCCGTTCGGTATTCTGATCATGTTCAAAGCAAGGCAAACGCTCTCAAGCAACGTGGAGAAATAATGCGGATAAGACACGAGACATCGCGCAATCCTGGGTGGCGAGCGGGGTGGCAGCCATGATCTGCGCAGACACACGTAGCGAGTTGCGATATGACCATGCGCCCGCGGGAATGCAGGCGCAAGCGCTCGCGCCTGCATCCTTCGCGTCTTGCGCGGTCGATGCCGTTCCACTCCGTTTCAGCGACGTCTGCCGAACGCTGCCGCGCGCAGCGCCACTCGCCGATGTGCTCGCGGGTCCCGCATGGGCCGATGCATGGGCGAGGGCGATCGTCTGTTTCTGGGAGACCGAACTCGCGCACGGAGCACTCGACCCGGCCGAGCCGGCTTACCTGTTCGATCTCGAACCGGGACGCGGCACGCTGGCGTGGCTGCTGACGTCGGCCATCGAGGAACGCCTGCTTTCGAGTACCGCCGCCGCGCTCAAGCCGCGCTATCTGGCCTGCGGAGAAGACGAAGACGACGCCACATTGTCGGCTCTGCGCGTGCATCCTCGATGGGCGCCGTCTATCGCCCAAGGCCGTTTCGGAACAGCGCGCTGGCATGTCGCCGAGGGCGGGGCGCTGCATCGCCATGGCGACGCCAACGCACTTGAATCGACGATCAATCCGGTGGTGGTGCTGGCACCCGGCTGGTTTTCCCATCAGCCGGCGGACCTGTACGCGGTCCATTACGGAGCTTGGCTGGAAGCGCGGGTTGAACAAGCCATGCCGCCAGACGAACCCGGCGTGCGTTTGCTGTCCTATGAATGGGATCCCGCGTCGCCTCAAGCGTGTGCGTCGACCTGGGCGCTGCTTGCCGCGCAGTATCTGGCTCGCCTCGTCAGCGCGCCTGTGATGTTGCCGACCGGCGCGGCTGTGCTGATCGATGCAATCCAGAGCGTTAGTGCCGGGCGCTATTTGCTGCTCGCCTGCGATATCGGTACGGATAACGAAGCTCAGATTCGCGATGGCGCGCTGGCGGCGCCGGAGGTGTGGCAGGGCGGTGAGTCGATGCTGCCCGTCAATTTTCACGCGCTCGCCTGGCGACAGCGAGGGGCCTGGGTGCATCAGCGGCAGGTCGGCGCGCATGGCCTGGTGCTGTATGCGGCGTGGTCCCGTGAAGGCGCAGCGCCGTCCACGATGGCTGGACAACGCGCATTGCATCGCATGCGCGACGCGCTCGATGCCTGCGTGCCGGATGACGCACTGCATCTCGCGCAGGCTGTCGAAGAGCTCGGCGAGAACGCTTCGTTCCCTACGCTGCTCTCGCTATTGCGAGCTTCGCACCACGATCCGTGTGCGCTCAGTGCGATGCTGCCGCAATGGCTTGAGCGCGCGTCGCTGCTGAGCCGCGACGCGCGACACGCGTGGCGCATCGCGCTCATTGAAACCTGGCGGCATCATCTGCCGGCCGAATCGTCGGCGCATTTCGAATCGAGCCTCGCAAAAGCGGCGGTCACGCTCGGTGCCTGGGGGCTCGCAAAAGATATCTGGCGCACCTCGCTGGCATTGGCCCACGATCCGTTTGTCGCGCACTTGCACCTCGCTCAATGTCTGGCCGCAAGCGGTGCCCTAGCTGACGCGTTGCCCCATCTCGAGAAGGCGAAGGCACAGGCGTACGCGTCCGGTAACGAGAGCTGCCGGACGCTGCACGACACACTGATTGCGCGTGCGGCGCGCTGGCGTGGACTTGACTGGTATCGGCCAGAACTGGCGCGCGACGCAGAGCTTGCGCTGGAACCGCTCGGCGCCGAACACTCGGAGGCGTTCCTCGACAGTTACGCCGATCCGCAGATTGCTGTGATGGCAAATCTGCCCGAGTTAAAGAGTCTCGCGGACGTGCTCATGTGGATCGAGGAGGAGGCCAACGTGCCGGGCCGTACGAGCTTCGCGGTGGTGGATGCGCAACGCGGCTTCGTCGGCGTGGCAAGTCTGTGCCGTGCGGGCGCGGCAGGTTTCTTCTACTTCTGGATCACCGCTGATGCGCAAGGCCAGGGCTTCGGCACACGCGCCGCGCGGCTTTTGTTTGCGCAAGCCCATGCCAACGGTGTCAGCGATATTTTCACGAACTCTTATTCGAGCAATGGCCGTTCACTCTTTGCGCTGCAACGGCTCGAGTTTCGTCGCTTGCCGGTGCAATCGACGAACGATCCGGGCGTCGAGTTCTTCCACCGCAGCGCAGTCATCAAGACCGTGGATTGCGCCGGCGAGCTTGATCTAGTGAATTCGATCAATTCGACCGCTTTGGTCACGCGACTCGAACGCTTATGCGTTGCTATCGACGCGCCTGCCGTATTTGTCAATGAAGCTGTCACGGTCAACGAATCTGCCTTAGCCGCTGAACCACCGGAGCATCACCATGAGTAATCGATTAAAGGGCTTCGCAACCCAACTGGCATCGCTCGTTACGACTACGGTTAAGGGGCCAACGACGCGGGCTTTTTCTTCTTCCTCTTCCGGCAGCAGCGGCTCGAAACCCATCGGTTTGTCGGAAGTTGCCAAACGTGCCGCGAATCACCTCCAGCAGCGTGACAGCATGCAGGATCTTATGGAAGCCGCGCACCGTCGTGAAGGCGTACCGATGAGCAGGACGCCCCTGACCCTGTCCCCGGTATATCGCGTTGATGGAACCCCCACCGCCAAGAAAACGGCTCCGCCGTATTCCACTCCAAAGTCCAGCATGGATGAAGCAACGTCGAGCATTACACCGACGCATATGGGACCGGGAGGAGCGAGCGTCGAGCAGCATATAGCAGGCAACCCGGTGCATAAGTTCCTATCGCCGTTCACATCGGTATTTAGTCCTAAGGACATGCCGAAGTCGATGCTGAGCGGAATGTTGAAATGGGGTGCCGAGACGATAAAAATCGATCCACACAAGGTGCCTGAAATGATCTCACCGGCCGAAGCGCAAATGGAGATACGACGCAAGCCCAACGCGGAGTCGTTGAAAACAGCGACGACGAAAAAGGGCGAGACTTGGCATTGGATGAACGACCCCATGTCCCACGATCCAGAACAACACGCTGAGCTAGGGGGACGCATCGCCAGTATCGGCATCGACCCAGGTCAGTCCAGCTTTACGAATAGCGAGAGAACACGGATTTTCAACGAACTCATGGGCGAGCACCTGATCATAGGACCAACCAGGCCCCACGCCGTCATGTCGGTGAGGCCGACCTCCAAGGCGTTAAGTGAGATTCGTCATCCCGATTCCGATGCGAAGTGGATGATGGATGCAATCAACGACTCGTCGAGCCGCAGGGGCTGACGGTTTGTGGCGGCACGTTGTTATGCCGGTAGGACGCATGGTATTACGGTGGGCAAGCCTCGTTGAGTAGCGTGCAAAAAACCTCGGCTTTCGCCAACGCTGGCTTTCGAGGAGAACTCGCGTTGGACCTGCCTCCTGACCTGACCGGTTGGGACAAGCGCGGCGGTAGGCCGCGAGCAGAGCGTGAATGTTGCCACTCAGGGCGTTGTTGATCGCGGCGAGGTAAGCGCCTGACTTTGCCCACGTGTCCCGCGACGCGTTTGGTCGCCGTTCGCGTGAAAAGCGCGGGAGCTGCGGGAGCTTTTTGTCGCGACCGTACGGGTGCGGCCTATTCGTCGGGAAAGCGCTTGTTGAAGCCTTCCAGCCGACTCTGGTATTCCTTCTTGCGTTCTACGTGGCGCCTATGGTCGTGCACGCCATTGATGGACCCGCCGGTGAGTTCGGTCAGCACTGACTCCCGTGTGACCATGTGCGACAAAGCTTTCCTGGTGTTGTGCTGGAGCTTCTTGGGATGCCGTCAAGATTCGGGCTGGTTTGTACGCTTGCGATCTGGAAAGTCCCACTGCATAAGGATCGGCACAAACCGTGCTTCGAGCGGTTGAGCAGGGGACGATCACATCACAGCAAGTGCTTGATTTGATTAATTGTGCAGCGCCGCTATCGTACGTTGGCGCCCGAATCTTGACGGCACCCCCACTAGTACAACATCCCGTAAATAGGTTGAATATTTAACGGCCTCGTTTATCATGGAGAGATGAGCCGAGGCCGTCACGCAACGCCAGTGAAGCTGGCGAA
>NZ_JALPRJ010000082.1 GCF_030464885.1 Caballeronia sp. SEWSISQ10-4 2
CCAGATCCTCGAGTATGCGCTGGCCGCAGTCGTACAGCGTGTGTCCGGCTTGCGTTAGTTCGATACTTCGCGTCGAGCGACGCAGGAGTTGTGCGCCGGTTTCGCGTTCCAGCAGCTTCAGCCGCTGGCTGATGTTGGCGCGCGTCATGCCGAGTTGGCGCGCGGCGGCGCTGAGACTGCGCGATTCTACAATCTCGACGAATAGGCCGATCAGATTCAGGTCCATGGGGCGGTTGTCAATTCAGTCTGAACAGGCGTCGCTATATTAGGTCTGTTGTCGCCGCTTGGATAGCAGCCGTCCTGAAAGGACCAGCCGCGCCAAGTGCATATTGGCGTCTATTCGCCAGATCCTGGTTCCATGGCGCTCAATTTTTGTCGTCGAATAGAAGCTGTTGTGTTTCAGCATTTGCACAACTCGCCTATGCGCCTACTGAGCAAGGCGCAAGTGACGGAATCTACAGATGTTTAACCCGCTAATGATTGGCGAAATTTCGCCAATAACGATATGCTGAAGAAGAAGCGCAGTGTCACCGGGAAGCGAGAATTCTGTTATTGCTACTGACTCCCGGAAACCGGATGGCAAGCGCCTGAACAATGGTCAACGCACTCACCGGTTCTCACCGAGGGCTGCATCATGAATGACTTCACCAGGGAATCGCTGCAATTCACTCTAAATCTGATTCCGGCGCACACCTGGTACGCGGATCCGTCCATGGCCCTCACGTTCCTGAATGAGCGAAGCGCGGATTACCTGGGCCTTGCGAAGGACCATCCTCTTCGGTTCGGCATCGAGACAGGCGCGGTGTGGGACTCCCATCTAGCGTTTCTCCATCCCGACGATCACGAGGCGGCACGCAGCGTCTGGTCAGAGTGCGTCAGAACGGGATCCGCAGGTGAAGTGACTTTTCGGGTGCGTAACGCTGAAGGCGGATATCGCAGGTTCCTCAGTCGCGCCGAACCTCGCCGGGCGAATGATGGAACGCTACGTGGCTGGATTGGCATCAACCTCGATATTGAAGAACGAAAGCGGGCCGAGTTTTACCTGGCGGAAGGTCAGCGCCTTGCGCACATCGGCAACTGGGCATTCAACGCTGCCGGCTTTGAATACTGGTCTGCCGAGTTGTTCCAGATCCACGGCCTTGAGCCGGGTGGCAAGGCGCCGAGTATTCCGGAATATATGGCGCTCGTGCACCCCGGTGATCGAGACTTCGTGGCGCACGAAATTCGGAAGATGCTGGCAGACCACCGTGGCTTCGACTTCACGAAACGGATTGTGCGGCCCGACGGAGCCATTCGTTATATCCGTTGCGTCGGTACGCCTGCGACCGACGGCGAGACTTTCCGGGGACTCGTCGGAACGGGGATGGATGTAACGGAGCAGGAGCAACTCACGCAGGCGCTGCGCAAGAGCGAGGAGGAGCTCCGGCAGATTGTGGATCTCGCGCCGCAACACGTAGGCGTACTGGGCCCGAACGGCGAGCGCCTCTACGCGAACCGCACGGCGCTCGCCTATCTCGGCACCCGTCTGGACGATTGGTTGCACGGAGCCATTGGATCTCACGTTCATCCTGACGACCGCGAACGGCTAATAGCGTTTGCAAGTCGTTTGTCGGCCGGTTCAGTCCCTGAGCTGGAATTGCGCCTGCGTAAGAACGACCGAAGCTATCGCTGGTTTCTGGCTCGTTATAACCCGGTCTGCGACGAGCACGGACGGCTGCTCCGCTGGTATGTTGCATGTACGGATATCGAGGAGCGCAAGCGAGCCGAGGAGAGACTGCAACAGGAAAACGTGGCGCTTCGCGAGGAAATCGACAAGACCTCCATGTTCGAAGAGATTGTCGGCACGTCGCCCGCCCTGACGGTTGTGCTTGGACGAGTTTCCAAGGTTGCAGCCAGCGATTCGACGGTATTGATCACTGGCGAGACCGGGACCGGCAAGGAACTCATCGCCCGTGCGGTTCACCGGCGGTCGCGCCGCTCCTCGAGGGCGTTCGTGACAGTGAACTGCGCCGCGATTCCGCGCGAGCTGATTGCCTCAGAACTGTTTGGGCACGAGAAGGGGGCCTTCACAGGTGCCACCCAGCGGCGACTCGGCCGCTTCGAACTCGCCGACGGCGGAACGATTTTTCTGGATGAGGTCGGCGAACTGTTGCCCGACACGCAGGTCGCGTTGCTGAGGGTGCTGCAGGAACGCGAGTTTGAGCGCGTTGGGGGCAGGGAGGCTATCCGCGTAGACGTTCGCATTATCGCGGCCACCAATCGTGATTTGAGTGAAGCCGTGGCCGATGGAAGCTTCCGCCAGGACCTCTTCTATCGCCTGAACGTTTTCCCTGTTGAGATGCCGCCATTGCGGGAGCGGATACAGGACATTCCCCTGCTGGCAGAATATTTCATCGACCACTACGCGCGCAAGGCGGGTAAAGCATTCAAGCGCGTCAACAAGCGGACACTGCATCGCCTGCAATCCTATCCGTGGCCAGGGAACGTGCGCGAACTGCAAAACGTCATCGAGCGCTCAGTGATTGTGTGCGACTCCGAAGAATTCACGATCGACGACAGTTGGCTACCGACACGACCATCGGTAGACAGCAGGCTTGCGCTATCCAGCACGCTCGTGGCACATGAGAAGACGATCATCGAGGACGCGCTGCGCGTCTGTGACGGCCGGGTCTATGGACCCTCGGGTGCGGCGACACGGCTCGGCATTCCTCGCTCGACGCTCGAATCGAAGATCCGCGCGCTGAGGATCGACAAGAGCCGTTTTCGGCAGCGGCCCGCGAACCGTTAAGCAGTCGGCTGTTGTACAGGAGTTCGCCATTGGCGAAATGGCGCCAATGTGCGGACTTAAAAGTCCTTGTAAATTCAATATATTGCTGTTGGCTCAGTAATTGCCTCAGACATCGCCATGGGCCCTGCTGAAGCATCGCAGCGGGGCAGAGCCGGCGATCGCGAGGCATTGATTGGTTCGCTCGCGCCATCGTCCTTCATCCCGACCGCAAGTCATTAAGGAAAGGTGCGATGAAAACAATCACTCAACACTACATCGATGGGGCGTTCGTTGAATCCCACGGGCGCGAGGTCATGGTCAGCGTCAACCCGGCCATCGATACAGCGATCGCCTACGCAATGTTGGGCGATGAGGAAGATGCGCGGCGCGCCGTCGGCGCAGCCAGGCATGCTTTCCCCGGCTTCGCCCGGACGAGCAGGGAAGAGCGCGCGACGTTGTTGCGCCGGCTGCACGAGGTCGTTGCGGCGCGCATCGACGATCTGACGGTGGCCATGGTCGATGAGTATGGCGGCACCGTTCAATTCTCCTCGCTTATTGTACGGATGGCCGCCGACTCGTTCTTGCATGCAGAGAAGGCGCTCCACCAACTGCCGTTGGTTCGAACCTGGGGCCAGACGACGGTGACCCTGGAGCCGGTCGGCGTCGCCGGTCTGATCACGGCCTGGAATTCGAATGCGCTGTTTGTCTGTCTCAAGCTGGCCTCGGCCATTGCCGCCGGGTGCACGGTCGTCGTCAAGCCCAGCGAGCTCAGCGCATTGCAGACGCACGTGTTGCTGAAGTGTCTGCACGAGGCACAACTGCCGCCGGGGGTGTGCAATGTCGTCACGGGCCGCGGGGATGACGTTGGTGCCGAGCTGGTCCGCAATCCTGACGTGGCGAAGATCTCATTCACGGGTTCGGTTGCCGTTGGCGAGAGGATCATGCGCGACGGCGCTGCGACGATGAAGCGGGTCACCCTCGAACTGGGTGGCAAGTCGCCCAACATCCTGCTTGACGACGTTGCGCTCGATAAGGCGATTCCGACTGCCTTGGGCATCGCCTTCCTGAACAGCGGTCAAGCCTGCGCGGCAGGGACGCGGCTCCTCGTGCCGAAGAGTCGGCTCAACGAGGTCAAGCGCGCCATTGTGGATGCGATCTCGGCCTTTCCCGTTGGCGATCCGGCCGACCCGAAGACTGCTGTCGGACCGATGGTGACGCAGAAGCAGTACGAGCGCGTGCAGTCCTATATCCAAAAAGGTATCGCCGAGGGCGCTGAAGTACTGGTCGGCGGCGAAGGCCATCCGCCGGGTCTTGAGAAAGGTTGCTTCGTGAGACCGACGGTATTTGTCAATGTGACGAACGACATGACGATTGCCCAGGAGGAGATTTTCGGTCCTGTCCTGTGTGTCATCGCCTACGAAACCGATGAAGAGGCGATCAGGATTGCCAACGACTCACGATACGGCCTCCACGCCTTCGTGAGCGGGACCAACCTGGAACGCGCACGCCGCGTGGCTTCTCAGCTCCGCGCTGGCCGCATTGCAATCAACGGTATGCGTGATGACCCACAGGCCCCCTGGGGTGGATTCAAATATTCTGGCGTTGGCCGGGAATTCGGCACGTACGGGATCGAGGCGTTTCTCGAACCACGGGCCATCCTGGAGTGACCATTCTTACCGTACCAGAACGAATCGAATTAGGAAACCCATTCATGATAAAGCACGAATCCATCTCCCCCAGCGAAGCTGCGGATCGACTCGCCATCCGGGAGCTTATCGAAGCCTACGCACACTGCGCCGATCGTCGCGACCCGACAGGTCAGATGGCGCTCTTTACGGCGGACACCCATTTCGTGGTGTACATGAACGCAAAAGATCTGACGCCCTCAATGGAGTTGCACGCGCGCGAGGCGCTCGCTCCGGTCTTTGCGGACCTGAACCAGTACGACGCGACCACGCACTTCGTCGGACAGAGCACGATCTTCACGCTGACGGATGACCGGGCCACGGGTGAGGCCTACTGCATGGCATATCACGTAAAGGTCGACGATGGAAACCGACGCTTGATGCTCGCCTCCCTTCGCTATCACGACACATTTGCAAAAATAGATGGCCTGTGGCTATTTGCGGAGCGCCTGTTATACGTCGATTGGCTGGAGGATCGCGCAATGTCGTGAACACAAAACTGACCTATGGATTCAATGGGCACCTTTAACGAAACTTCGGGGTGTAGATGAATACTCTGACGGCAGGCCAAACACGGCTTGTTATTGTAGGCGCGAGCGGGATGGTTGGCGGGTATGCTCTGCGCTACGCGCTCGATGACCCTGCCATCGGGAGTGTAACGTCGATAGGCCGGAAGAAGCTTGGTATCTCGCATCCCAAGCTGAACGAGGTTCTGCATCAGGACTTCGCGGACTGCTCCGCACTCGCTGAAGTGCTCTCGGGTCAGAACGCTGCCGTTTTTTGCCTGGGTGCGTACACCGGGGCGGTGTCTGGCTCAGAGCTCCGTACAATCACCGTGGACTACACAGTCGAGTTCGCGCGAGTTCTCCGCGACAGCAGTCCTGATTCAGCGTTCTCCTTCTTGAGCGGCAGTGGCGCGGACCCGACAGGGCAAAGTCGGATGGCCTTCGCACGCTACAAGGGGGAGGCCGAGAAGGCGCTACTCGCGGCCGGGTTCCCTCGCGTTTACATCTTCCGGCCGGCGTACATCTACCCCGTGGAGCCACGGAAGGAACCAATTTTCAGCTATCGCTTTTTGCGCTGGTTTTATCCAGTGTTTCGGGTCCTATTCCCGAAACAGGTGATTCGAGCCGACGACCTGGCTCGCGCTATGGTCAATGTCGTCGTCGAGGGAACAGGCAAGACACCCAGCATGATTTTCGAGAACAGTGACATCAGAGCTATGGCTGTGTCGCTAGGTACCCAACAGGGCGATGCAGCGAATGGGTGCATATGAGAAAACGCGCCGAGTAAGGCGATGGTCAAGCATGATCTGAACGTACGCTGGCGAGTACACCATTCGTAAGTGAGTGGCCTAGCCGCATTCCGCTTGATGTAGCTGCCGGAATGGGCCCGATGCCACTTGCACAAGGACGCCATGCGGGCGGGGGACCACATTGTCATCTACATGCAACGTTTCGATGCGCTCGCTCGAAAGCCGTGCAGCGTGGTGGCGAAGGGGAGAATTGCTAATTCGAGCGTGTTGGGCGGCCCTCATGGCGTGGTCGTCAGTTTCCAGTTCGCGCCGCGGCTTCGGCCTTCGACTGTGACCGATGTGTTATTGCTGGCTATTCAGAATTGCGTGAATATCGTGGCAGAGCCAGCCGCGACGGTCACAACCACAACCGCAGGGTAGCAGGCCATCGACTACGAGGTTACGTTTTTCGTGCAGGAAGCCGACAAGGTGTCCGATACGTTTAACGTTTTCTACGATGCCGCGCATCGGAAAGCTATCCCGCTTGCAAGGCGAGTAACACAGTCAAGAAGCTGTCAGTAGGTTTGACGGAGGCGATTTCTGCAGACGATCTCCTGATCAGGCGTAGTGACAACCGCGCCTTCGAGAAGATGCCGAACGAGCGACTGATAGATGTGTGTATCGGTTGCAGACGCGCATATCTATAGGGGCATCAGGCTGTCCTTATTAGTCAGCCGCGCACCGCGCTGACAAAAATACCAAGAAGCTTAAACAGCGACGGACGCGCTTGAAACGCCAGTAATTTGCGAACTGTCGCGGCTGAAGTCCGGTTACTAATGAACCAAGGCGGTCGGGGCAGCATGGCGAAACTTCCGTGCAACAATGCTCTCGGGAATGGTCGAAACGGCGCGCGGACCACAGACCGCTGTGGGCGGTCGAATAGAAAGCAGTTGTGTACGACCCCGCGCCCACTTTGGATGTCATTCATGGGGTGACCAGGAAATGCGCCCCAAGGCGTCTGAGCCAACAGGAATCCGAGGCCAGTCCAGGCATTTACCGCAATGGTGCCGTAACGGAGAACGGTGAGCAGGGCTTCGAAGCGCGAGCCCAGTGCTTTTTCAGTCGCCGGATCGATGATGACGTTTGCGCCAAGCGTGCCGTGAAGTTTCGTGTTGGAAAAGTCGATTGCCGATTCGAGGAACGCTTCAGGTGCGGCGCCCGGTAAGAACACGACAGTGAGCGCCGGACCGAAAACTTCGGTTCGGAACGCGTAGTCATCGTGTACGCTGGCGCCATCCAGGATTGCAACCAATCGTGGCGCATCAGAGTCGCGGGCAAGCGACAACGCTGCTGGATAGTGCTCTTGGAAGGCCGCCAAACGATCGCTGCTTCCTGGGTAGTAAAGCGGCCTGGTCGGCGTGGAAGAGAAAATCTTCTCCAATTCCGAAAGTAGTGCTGATGCGTGCGGCCAATCCTGCGGCAAGATAAGGACTTGGCTTGCTACGCAGTTGAAACCGGAATTGTGTAACTTCTGGGTCGCTATATGCTCAGCCTGAAAGCGAATGTCCGCGGCTGTCCAGTTCCCTGGGACGACAATCGTCGGACAGACTGCGCCGAGTTCGCTCGTAATGGGACGCGTGTTCAAACGGATGTCTTGCGCCTTGCGTTTCGCCCCTTCCTCTCCGGTGCCGAAGACAATTGCGTCGTGGGACGCTGCACTTCCGGTAATGTGCAATGTCTCCACGAGGGGGTGGCCTGTGAGAAAAACGCCGACATCCGTGCCTCCGTTGACAATCGCAAACACGCCCTCTTCAATAAGGGCTGCAAAGATTTTCTTGAAAACAGGCAAGAGGTAGGCTGTGACCGGATTTAGTTTGAGGACGACAACACTGTGTTCGGCGTACAGCTTGTACAGAGCGTCTAACGGCGCGATGCTGGTAATGTTGCCGGCTCCGAGAACCAGTGAAAGTGAGCCGACGCTGGATTGGCGCATGGGATCATAGGCGCTGGCAACGAATCGGCGAAGGTTCGATGGCAGTACGCCCGGTTCCATCCAAACCTCGGCGCTGACGCCACTCAACAGTAAGCGATCAGTCAGCGTCGTGGGAAACACTTGCACTGCTGTCTGGTTAGTCGCGGTTGTGCGTACTTTCATTGCATCCAGAAAGCGAAGACCATCCAGCTGCGTTAGCGTGCAAAGCAGCACATCGACTGCCGTCAGAGCTGCCCACGGCCCCGAGGTCCATTCTTCACCGACGAGCGGGGAATCCGCGGGCACACCCTTTGCTGTGGAAGCGAGCCTGGCCCATTCATCCGCGTTTTGGACTAGCGCTTCACGAATCAGCTTCAATAGCTCAACGCGACGGCTCACCGGCGTCGTCGCCCATTTTTCCTTATTCGCTGATACGGTAGCTACAATCCGTTCGACCGGGTGCAGGCTGGAGCTGAGTGCGTCGTCCGCAACTTGCGTGAAACTCTTCATCGATCTGATCCCTAACCCGAGTCTCGAGCGCTCGAGGTTCGGCATTATTAGGACGATCGTCCTAATTTGTCAATTTTTTGGACAGACGACCTATTTTGTAGTGGTCGGAATCGCTACAACCAGCAGGTGCCGCATGGTGCGCCGAAATCGCTTGCCTTCGGGGTCCTTTCCAGAGAGTGTCAGTTGCAGTGCATTGAGGAAGTGTGCATCAAGCAGGAGAAATGTCTGATGGATCGTTCCGCGTGATGCCTCAGACTGCTGCAGGTGAAGAAGGATAGATGTGGCGTTCTCCAGGTCCCGCTCGATCTCCGAGGTGGCCGCGCGCAAACTTGGATTAAACAACGCTTGAGCGCGTAGGTCGTACCAGAGACGATGAATTTTCGCGTCCCGTGTAGCGGCTACGAGTAGCAGGTCGATGACAGAGGTTACGCGGTTCTTCGTGGTTCCTTCCTGCTCCATCGCTTCCACTAGACGACCAATGAAGCGGGTCTTGTAGCGACGTATTGTGTAGAGAATGAGGTCGGTCTTGCTCTCAAAGTAATAGTGCAGCTGCCCTAAGTTGATTTCTGCAGCTTCCGCGATGTCGCGCAGCGACGTTTCAGCGTACCCGTGTTCCGCAAAGCACCTGATCGCGTGGTCAGCGATCTCGATCCGACGATTTTCGCGCTTTGCGGTTTGTCGCATGTCGTAGTATTCCCGTTGTTTGTGCCTCGTTCTCTGGCCTTTCTCACACTATCGGAAAGAACAGGCGAGTGGCGCGTAAAGTACAAAATGGGGCGGCACAGGTCAAGCTCCCATGGGCGAGTTGCGATTGAATAGGCACTGGAGATTGCGCACGGTTCACGCTGCGCACGCCCAGCCCCCAACACAATCGGAGACTCATTCCATGAACGCAGAAGCGACGCTAGCCCTCAACGATGTTTCCGCGATCGACACGGTCCATATCGCTGGAAACGCCACGCCGTGGATTCCCTTCGCGCCGATCAACGACAAGATTCTACTCAAGTACTTCAAAATCAACCCCGTCACGGGTGAAGTGGTCTTGCTCATGAAGGCGGCCAAAGGCGAAGGCGCGCATATTCATCGCCATACCGGCACGGTGATGGTCTACACACTCAGTGGTCGCTGGAAATACGACCAGCACGATTGGATCGCGCAAGCCGGCGATTTCGTGTTTGAGCCATCGGAGTCGTCACACTCGTTCACGAATCTCTCCGACGACGACAATGGTATGGCGCTCGTGGTGTCGACCGGTGAGCTCCACTTCCTCGACGAAGACGGCAAGGTCACGTTCGTCGAGACGTGGCGGACGGCTTTGAGCCGCTATCAGGAGTACTGCAAAGCCCATCAGGTGCCCGAGATCGACCTGACCGGTTCCCAGGGCGGCCGTTAAGCGACGTCGACGCACATGATCCACGCCTCTGCTGTGGATCAGCGCGGCTACGCCGAGGACGCCCGGCCGAAGGATATTGCGTCCTACGCGGCCGGGCATCGTCACTCGCACGCCCTGGCATTCGCCAATCAACCGGGCGTAGGGCGCTTCCATCTGATTGCCCACGACTGGGCCCGTGCCCTCAATAGCATGCCTGCATAACCCGGCTCGAGAGCGTCGCCGAGATGCCACTACGCGGACGCCGCTGGTGGATGCATTCGTGAACCGGGTACCCACTATCGGAACCAAGGAGATGTAGATGCACGACCAGGCGATGAATCCGACGCTGTCAGCCTATGCTTATCCATTGCTGATCAAGCACCTGCTGCATACGCCACTCGCCCACGCGCCGAACCAGGAGATCGTGTACAGAGGGCAGAAGCGGTTGACCTACAGGACGTTGGGTGAACGCATTGCGCGGCTCGCCGGCGGTCTGAGCCGACTCGGAGCGCAGCATGGCAGTACTGTCGCGGTCATGGACTGGGACAGTCATCGCTATCTCGAATGCTACTTCGCGATACCGATGATGGGTGCCGTCTTGCAGACGGTGAACGTGCGGCTCTCGCCTTCAGAAATCGCCTACACGATCAATCACGCCGGCGCGGAGATCCTGCTCGTTCACACCGATTTTCTACCTGTCGTGGAAGCGATCAAGGACAAGCTAGAAACGGTGCGCACATTCGTCCGGATCGAAGAGGAAGGCAGCGAAGCGTGCGCCCACACGATTCCATTCTCCGACGAATACGAAAACCTGCTTGCCAGGAGCGCGTCCAGTTATGCGTTCCCGGATTTCGACGAGAACACACGGGCGACCACGTTCTACACGACAGGCACCACCGGCTTGCCCAAGGGCGTCTACTTCACACATCGGCAACTGGTGCTGCACACGATTACCGCCATGGCTGCGCTGGCGAGCCCGGTGTCGGGGCAACGTTTTCATCGCGGTGACGTCTATATGCCGCTTACTCCGATGTTTCATGTTCACGCCTGGGGCATACCCTACATCGCCACGGTGCTTGGTGTGAAGCAGGTTTATCCAGGGCGCTATGTACCGGAGCGGCTCGTGCAACTGATACGCGACGAAGCAGTTACGTTCTCGCACTGCGTCGGCACGATTCTGCACATGCTGTTGGGCTGTCCAGAGGCGAAAGATGTCGATCTGGGCGAGTGGAAAGTCATCATCGGCGGCGGCGCATTGCCTCACGGCCTCGCGCGCGCCGCGCTCGACCGTGGCATCGATATCTTTACCGGCTACGGCATGTCCGAGACGTGCCCCATCCTGAGCCTCGCGCAGTTGAGGCCGGACAGCGGGGACATCGACACGGAAGAGGAGGTGCGCCTACGCTGCAAGACCGGTTATCCCGTGCCGCTCGTCGACTTGCGCATCGTGAACGAGAACATGGAAGACGTCGCGCACGACGGCAAGGCGTTTGGCGAGATCGTTGTGCGCGCACCGTGGCTTACCCAGGGCTATCTGAAGAATCCGGAGGCGTCCGGGCAGCTCTGGGAAGGCGGTTATCTGCATACCCAGGATATTGCCAACATCGACGCTACGGGCAATCTGCAGATCACCGATCGCATCAAGGACGTGATCAAGTCAGGCGGGGAGTGGGTCTCGTCGCTTGAAATCGAAAGCCTGATTTCGCAGCATCCAGGTGTTGCGGAAGTTGCCGTGATCGGTGTCAAGGACGAAAAGTGGGGCGAACGGCCCGTGGCGCTGGTCGTACCCAGGAAGGGCCTAACCACGACGCTGACGGAGGAGGATGTCAAAAAGCACGTCCTCGCGTTCAGCGAGAAAGGGCAGATCTCGAAGTACGCGGTACCGCAGATCGTCAAGCTCGTCGAGGCGCTCGAAAAAACGAGCGTCGGCAAGATGAACAAGAAGCGTCTGCGTGAACAGTTTATCTGACCGGTGAAATGGAGGAGACGACACGATGAGCATCCCGGGCTATGGCGTGGCAACGCTTGACGACTGGTTTCACTCGGCGAGAGCGTGGGGCACTCGCCCGCGGTCCAGCAGACGTTGAACGCGTGGTGGCTGAATCTCGCGCACCAGCTCGTGGTGCGCTATCGGCTATTGCGTCGCGGACAATTAAAACTGACAGCGGCGTTCCAGTTGCGCAAGCAGCGTCGCCGGTATCCCGATGCCATCACGTGCGGCAACCTCGGCCACCTTATCTCGCCGATAACCCGGCAGGCGTACACCGTCGTCCACGAGCATCAGGTCGATCAGCGTCTCGATCCGCTCTTCGTATATCGCGGTACCCGCGAGCGCAGCCGGGTCGATGATCCAGAAAAGATGTCCGACGCGCGAACGCGCGCCCTGGGCGGTGAGAAACGATCCCGCTTCCGCGCCGAATTGCGCGCCCGATAACGCGGCAGCCAACAGTTCAACCATCAGCGCGAGCATCGCACCCTTGGCACCGCCGAACGGCAGCATCATGCCGTCGAGCGCGGCCTGCGCATTCGTTGTCGGCTGGCCGTCCGCAGTTGTCGCCCACCCCTGCGGAATCGGCTTGCCATCTCGCGCCGCAACCATGATCTTGCCGCGCGCCACTTGGGATAGCGACAGGTCGATGGTGAGTGGCCGGTCCCTCGAGCGAGGAAATACTGCAGCGATCGGGTTTGTGCCGAACAGCGGTTTCTTGCCGCCCCAGGCCGGCATCGACGCAGGCGCATTGCTGAATGCGAGCCCAACGAGCCCAGCCGCGCCGATCGCTTCGAGGTGATACGCCCCCGCGCCAAAATGATGGCTGCGCACGATGCTCGCCGCTGCCGTACCGAACTGTCGCGCACGTTCAATGCCGGTCGCAATCGCCAGCTCGCAGGCCGCGAACGCGAGGCCGTCGGCGGCATCAATCAGAAAGGCCGCGCCCTTGTCGCGTACGATGCCCGGCACGGCGGCCGGATCGACCCGGCCGTTGCGCAGTTGCGCGATGTACATCGGCAGGCGCGCAACGCCGTGCGACGCGAGCCCGTGCGCGTCCGCGTAGACGAGCGCGCGCGCCGTAGCGTCGGCGGTCGCAGGCGCCGCTCCCGCTCCAAGCAAGGCCTCGCGAGCCAGTTTGGTCAGTTCATCAGCCGGAAGGTACCGCAGGTTCGGATCGCTCATTCGCGACCCTCGCGCATCGCCTGACGCGACGACAGTGGCAGTATCCTGCCGTCCACCCCATCTGTCCTTTCCAGCGGTTCTTCGCTGCGCGGCGAGGCAAGCACGGCACGGGCCGTCTCGATGTCGAACACGCCTTCCCAGCGCGCGACGACTAGCGTTGCCACCGCATTGCCTATCATGTTCACCAGCGCGCGCACTTCGTTCAGCACGCGGTCGATGCCGATGATGAGCGTGATGCCCGCCACCGGAATGATCTGGTGCGACGAGAGTGTCGCCGTCAACGCAACGAGCGCTGCCCCCGCGACGCCGGCTCCCCCCTTCGACGTCACCATCAGGATCGCGAGCAGTCCGACCTGCTGCATCAGCGTGAGGTGTGTGTTGGTCGCCTGTGCGATGAAGAGCGAGGTCATCGTGAGGTAGATCGCGGCGCCATCAAGGTTGAATGAATAACCGGTCGGCAGCACGAGACCGACGACCGACTTCGGGCAGCCGAGCCGCTCGAGCTTCTCCATCAGGCGCGGCAGCACGGATTCGGTTGTGGACGTGCCGAGCACGATCAGCAGTTCTTCGCGCAGGTATTTGAGGAGCGGCCAGAGACCCACGCCCGCCCAGCGGCATGCCATACCCAGCACGATTGCGACGAACAGGACGCTCGTGATGTAGAAGCACAGGATTAGCAGGCCGAGCTGCTGGAGACTCGCAATGCCGTACTTACCAACCGTGAATGCGATCGCGCCGAAGGCACCGAGCGGCGCGAGCCGCATGATCATCTCGACGATCCGCATCAGCACATCACCAAACTGCTCGATGCCGCGCTGAAGAATCCGGCTGCGCCCGGACATGATCGACAACGCTATCCCGAACAGCACCGAAAAGAGTAGTACCTGCAACAGATCACCGCGCGCGAACGCGCCGACGACCGAATTCGGCACGATCTGATCCAGGAAACTCGCCTGCGACTGCGTGTGCGCCTCGCTCACGAAGCGCGAAACGCCGCTCGCATCGAGCGTCGCGGGATCGATGTTGAGCCCCGCGCCTGGATGCACGACGTTCGCGATCACGAGGCCGATGACAAGCGCGATCGTGGTCACGACTTCGAAATAGAGGATCGTCTTGAAGCCCACGCGCCCGACCTGCTTCAGGTTCTCCATGCGTGCGATGCCAACCGACACCGTGCAGAAGATCAGGAGCGTGATCAGCATCTTGATCAGGCGGATGAAGGTGTCGCCGAGCGGCTTGAACTGAACGCCGAGTGAAGGCGCGAAATGACCGACGAGAATGCCGGCGGCAAGTCCGATCAGGACCTGCACATAGAGATGCTTGAGCACGCGCACGATGGTGTCTCCTCCACTCGCTGCTGCCAGAAGATAGACGGGCGCGTCGCACGGCACGCGCCGCTTCGTCGAGCGGTGTCGTGCCGGCGCGCGCACGGGACGGGGACTTCGTTTTGCCCTGCTGCTTCTATCGGTATTGCAATGATGCGTCCGTGCCTGCGGCAAATCAGGCGCTTTCGAACAGTCGCGTGAGCACGAATTCTCGATGGCCGAGCGTTTCCGCCGAAGTCCAGCGGCCGTTCGCCGTAGCGAGCATGCATTCGAGCAGGCGGTCTCCGGACTGGTCGAGGTTTTGCTCGCGTTGCAGGATGCCGGATACGTCTACATCGATATGCTCACTCATCGTGCGCACAGTGCGCGGGTTCGCGCAGATCTTGATGACCGGCACGATCGCGTTGCCGATTACGTTGCCTTGCCCCGTCGGGAAAAAGTGAACCGCGAAACCCGAGGCCGCACAAAGCGTGACCATCTCGGCCGCAGCGGACGACGAATCCATGAACCAGAGGCCCGGATGCGTCGGTATTTCGGCCTTGTCGAGCACACCGTCGACCATGCACTTCTTGCCGATTTTCTGGATGTTGCCGAGCGCTTTTTCCTCGATTGTCGTGAGGCCGCCCGCGATGTTGCCCTTGGTTGGCTGCGACTCCGAGAGGTCGTCGGTCTTCCAGCGATTGATCATGTCCTGGTAGCGATCGAACATGAACTGGAAGCGCTCGCGCACGCCGTCGTTCGCGCAGCGCGCAGCCACAATCTGCTCGCCGCCCGTCAGCTCCGATGTCTCGCCGAACACGAGGGTGGTGCCGAGGCCGTACAGCTTATCGAACGCGTTACCGACGGTTGGGTTCGCGCCGCAGCCGGACGTGGTATCTGACTCGCCGCATTTCGTCGATACCCACAGGTCGCTGATCGGGCATTCCTCGCGCTCCAGCGAGGTTGCATATTGCACCATTTCCTTCGCCGCTTTCGACGCGCGCATGATCGTGTCGTGGTCGCCATGCAGTTCGATGCCGAAGCCCATGACCGGCTTGCCCGACGCCGCGATGCCGTCGACCACGCGCTTGGTCCAGCCTTCCTCGATTCCGATTACGACGACCGCCGCGACGTTCGGGTTGCTGCCCGCACCGATCAGCGTGCGAAAGTGCAGGTCGAGGTCCGCACCGAACTGCAGACGGCCATACGGATGCGGCAGCGCCATCGTGCCCTTGATGTTGTTCTCGACCGCCTGCGCAGCCGCGTTCGACAAATCGTCGACCGGCAGGATGATCACGTGATTGCGTACGCCCACGCGGCCGTTGCTGCGGCGATAGCCGCGGAAAGTCGTATCCAGTTCAATTACGCTCATGGTGTCTCTCTCGATATGGGGAAGCGAAATGCTTGTTGCTTATAGGGGCGGCCGGCTTACCAGCGCTTCGTCTTGATGTTATGCACATGGGCGTGCTCGCCCGCAGTGATCGGTGCGACCACCTTGCCGATATCGACGCCGTACTTGAACACGGTGTCACCGACAGCCATGTCCTTGAGCGCCACCTTGTGGCCAATTGGAATGTCCTGCTTCGCGGCCACGGTCACGATCTCGTCCTCATCCATGATCCACGCGTTCAGTTGCGTTCCTGCCTGAATCCCTTCGACGACTGCCACGCCCACCGTATCCCTGGCCTCGTGCAGCACGATGTGGATCGTCTTGCGTTCACCCGTCTCAGCCGCCGTGCTCGCGGCGCCATTCGTTTCTGCTGCTGCATAACTCATCTGCGTCTCCTGATTGAGTTCAATAAGTGGCCGGTGCATGCCGGGCGGCGAACCGCATGCCGCCGCTGCGTTGTGTTGAAGTCATCTTAGGCAGCAAATTCATCCATGTCAACTAGATCATCTATATGTATTGGATGAGTTAGTTATGCGGTAAAATCGGGGCCACACGTTTCAGAAGAATTCAGGGAGCACCATGACGGAAACGCCGGCCGCCGTCGGCGGTACGCGATACAAGGAAGTGAAGAGCGCACTGCTAGCAGCGCTCGCAGCGCAGGAATGGAAGGGGGGCGAAGCGATCCCGGCGGAAAAACGTCTCGCGGAACGCTTTGGCGTCTCGATCGGCACGCTGCGCAAGGCCATCGACGAACTATGCGCCGAGAACATACTCATCAGGCATCAGGGGCTCGGCACGTTCGTCGCGATGCATCAGCGCGATCGGCATTTCTTCCGCTTCTTTCGCATCGTGCGCAACGATGGGGACAAGACCTATCCCACCGTGAGCCTTGTTAACTTCCGTAAAACGAAGGCAACGCGGAAAGTCGCGGCTCGGTTGCGAATCAGCGAGGGGGCGCCTGTCTTTCAGTTCACGAATCAGCTCGCACTGCACGGCGTGGTCGTGATCGTCGAGAACATCGTGGTGCCGGTGGCGCGCTTCCCTGACCTCACGGAAGCCGCACTGCGCAATCGTCCGAACACGCTCTACAACTTCTATCAGGATACGTTCGGCATCAACGTGGTAAGCACAGACGAGCGGGTACGCGTTGGACAGGCGAGCGAGCTCGAGAGCGGATTGCTCGAACTCGCCTCAGGGGCGCCCGTGCTGGAAGTCGAGCGGATCGCGTATTCGTACAATGAACAGGCGGTCGAGTACCGACTCTCACATGTGAACACGCAGGAATACGATTATGTATCGAGCTATGCGCGCCCCTCGAGCGACGGATAAACATTGAGAAAAGCGACCTGGGCCGCCCGTTAGCGTTGACAAACGCGCTCGAGATTTGAAGAGGTAGCGCGCAACGGCAAAAAGCCGTTAATTTTTCGGAGAGTCGACGACAACATTCTCGACGACTCTCGATTTCGCCATGGCGCAGAACCGGCAATATAATCATTTGCCTTGCAAGGACAACATCATCGCGGTTGCCCGGCATGGGGAAAGGATGCGGTCACCGCTGGCACAGCAGGTGAATCTTCGCCGGGAGAAAACTTTTGGGTTGCCGTTGCAGCAACCTGGAATTGCGCCGCCGAGGTGTATTCTCGACCTGCCCATGGCTGAAGCGCACCTTCCCATTTTGCGATTGCGGCTGCGGCGATGCAATTGCCCACGACGTTTGTCGTGGTTCGGCCCATATCGATAAACTGATCAATCGCCAACAACAGAACGACACCTTCGACGGGCAGGCCAAACAGTGGTAGCGTCGCTGCAATCACGATAATCGCGGCACGAGGAACTCCGGCAACTCCTTTGCTAGTCAGCATCATGACCAACAGCATCGCAAGTTGCTGGCTGAAAGACAGATGAATATTAGCGGCTTGCGCAATGAACAGGGCGGCAAAGGCCTGATACATCATTAAACCGTCAAGATTGAATGCGTAAGCCAACGGTAGGATGAGATTGCTGATCCGGGGACTGATTCCAAAGCGGGCGAGCTGCTCCAATGTCTTGGGATATGCGGCCTCACCGCTTGCTGTACTGAAAGCGACAATCATTGGCTCACGAATCAGTTTGAGCAGAGAAAACACGGATCTTCCCAAGACCAGATATCCGGCCAGTATCAGAATGCACCACAGGATCACCATGCCGACATAAACGGAACCAATGAATTTCCCATAAGTTAGCAGGACCCCCAGTCCTTGAATGGTGACGACGGAAGCAATCGCACCAAATACACCGAACGGTGAAAAGCGCATCACGTAGGACGTGATTTTCAGCATTAACATGAAGGCGCCATCAATGCACGTAATCAAGGCCGTGGGCAACACTTCCTTCATTGCGCCAGCCGCGATGCCAAAAAAAACCGCGAATACCAAGATCGGTAAAATCTCATTTGACGCCATCGCCTGAAAGATGCTTGTTGGCACGACGTGGGAAACGAAATTCGAGAGATTGAAAGCAGTCGTGCTGATCGATGCACCGGCCGAAGGCTCCGGCAGGTGCACCGAATGACCGAGGTCAAGGAAGTTTGCCAGAAGCATTCCGATCAACAGCGAGATAAACGACGCACACACAAACCAACCCAATGCGCGGAGTCCCACCCGACGAACAACTTTTGCGTCGCCAACTGCTGCTAACCCCGAAACAATACCGCAGAAGACCAGTGGTGCGATTACCATCTTTATCAGGCGCAAAAAGATGTCCGAGATCAACGTGAATTGTCCCGCGATAGATTTCGCCATTGCTGGGGACGTAGTCTGGTGGCACACATACCCGACGACAATGCCGGCAACCATACCAACAAAAATGGCGAGTCCAAGACGACTTTGCTTCATGCTTCCTCCCTTGGCGGTGCGCGGCGATCTTTAGCGAATATTGCGCGTGTCGATTTCGTTAGGCAGCTGAGCCTGGAAAGCATCCATGTAGCCGAACAATGCCGCGCTACCGCCTGTATGCACGAACACGACGTTTTCGTCGGGCTTGAAATGACCTTTCCGGATCAGACCGATCAAACCGGCCATCCCCTTACCCGAATAAACCGGGTCCAGAAGAATGCCTTCGGTGCGGGCTAGCATTGTGACCGCCTCCACCATACCGGCAGTCGGTATGCCGTAGCCATCACCCACGTAGTCACAGTTGGCAACCACGCGTTCGCGGGCAACAGCCCCCGGCATATCGAGGTACTCGGCAGTCTCACACGCGAGCCTGAAGACGCTCTGCTCCTGAGCCTCGCGCGGCGCACGCACGCCGATGCCGAGAACGTTGATACCACTCTGACTACCCTCGAAGCCAGTCACAAGGCCTGCCTGGGTGCCTGCGCTTCCGGTCGCATGAACAACGTGGTGTACAACCAGTCTCTGTTGATTTGCCTGCGTGAGGATCTCGAGTGCACAGTTGACGTAACCCAAAGCACCAATGGCGTTAGATCCACCTCCGGGGATGATGTACGGTTTCCCAGCACCTGCACGCACTTCGTCCGCGACGACGCGCATCGCGTCGTTCATGTCGGTCCCGCTGGCGTAAATCCGAGTCGGCGCTCCCATGAGGCGTTCGAGGAATACGTTACCCGAGTGCAGATAGCTGGGGTCTCGGGAGCCAGTACGATCTTCAAGTAAAAGGACGCAGCGCATGCCCATACGCGCAGCCGCCGCCGCGGTCTGTCGCGCATGGTTAGATTGAGTGGCGCCCTGCGTGATGAGCGTATCTGCACCTTTTTCTAGCGCATCAGCGATAAGAAACTCAAGCTTGCGCGTCTTGTTTCCTCCTGTCGCCAAACCCGTGCAGTCGTCGCGTTTGATGAAAAGTTTTGGACCCCCAAGCAGCTTGCTCAGACGGGGCATTGGCTCCAGAGGGGTATCGAAATGGCCAAGCTGGATTCGTGGAAATTTTGAAAGATGCATGAAATACCTTTACTGGTTGAAAAAGCAGGGCAGAGGACGGCCGCAAGCTGCGGCGATCGCGCGGTTGCGATCAGGGACCTTGGGGTTCGAATCGAGAAGCACATGCAGATGGTCCTGTTCGCAGGTAAATGGCGTGGCAGCGACAAGCTTCGACAGGAAGTCAGTGCCTGCCTGGGGACCCATGCCGCCAAGGACCCCGATTACCATTGCTTCAGATCTAGGGTTTTTGCTCATCTCTGTCGAAGCGTCCAATCGACATCGTTGGACTAAGGATAATTTTTGACAAAATTGAGCGCCAATTCTGGTTTTTGATGAAACTATGCAAATATGGAATGGTCTGGTGGAACTTATCCTTGTGCCGTCTAAGGGAAGATCACATGGAACTTAAATGGCTTGAAGACTTTGTGTCGGTAGCGAAGCTGCGCAACTTTTCTCATGCCGCACAGGCGCGGCACGCAACGCAGCCTGCCATCAGCCGACGCCTCAAGGCGCTGGAAAACTGGTACGGCGTACCTCTGGTGGACCGAAGCACCTACCCGGTCGCGCTGACCGAAGCGGGTGTCGGATTCCTGCCTCTCGCCGAGGCGGTTGTCGCAGATCTGTATCGAAGTCGGCGCGAAGCGCGAGCGGTCCATGAACGGGCGGGTAAAACGATCCGTTTTGCACTGCCACACTCACTAGCCGGCTCGTTCTTCGCAAACTGGTGGCGCACGCAGCGCCGCCCTCGTGGAGTTACTGCCGTCATTACCGCGGCCGACTTCGACGAATGCGTTGAAATGCTCCTCTCTGGTGCTTGCCACTTTCTAATCTGCTATCAACATGCAGCAGTTCCGGTCGGATTCGAGGCGAATGGAATATCATGCACGCGGATCGGTGCTGATCGTCTCGTCCCTGTATCGGCATGCGGCGACGGTGGAGGTGCGATTTTCGAACTTTTCGGGGAAAAACGTATCGAGCTTCCGTTGCTTGCATACACAAGGACATCGTTCCTCGGCCGAGTCGGCGGCACATTGCATGCACGACTTGAAGCCCATACGGACGTTGTACTTCACTTCGAAACAGCGCTAGTCGAAGCGTTGAAGGCGGAAGTTCTATTAGGAGAAGGCGTCGCGTGGCTTCCGGAATCGATGATCGGGGTGGAGTTACAGTCGGGAAAATTGCAGATCGTAGGCGATATGTTTTTAACTACACCGCTAGAAATTTCGTTATGCAGAACAACGGGATTGTTTGTCGGACCCCGCGATTTTCTAAATGAAATCTGGACCAAAGCTTCCGAGGACATTGGCTAGAAAAGAATAGCACCGCAGCAGGAAAGTATCCGGATCGTCGCCATTGAGCCGCGCAGGGTAAGGTGCGGCGTGATAGCGCGATTGCGACCGCGTACCCCTGGAATCAGTACCGGGCAGGCGCGTGTTGGTGATCGACCTGGACGACCAGCCCAACAGCAGCCGGTCGCTCGAGCGAGCGCACAAGGCAAGCGCACTGGACATCACGGCATCGACGCTCTTGATGAACGACGCACCCGAAGTCGCGGACGATCTTCCGTCGTTCTCGGTGGTAAAAGCCGACGACGTGCTGCGGCGTCTGGTCGAACAGCCGGAGGAACTCACCCGGTATCACGCGAACCTCAAGCGATTCCTGCAAACAGTTGCGCCGTCCTTCGACGTGTGCCTGATCGATTGCGCGCCAACCTCGGATCTGCGTACGGTCTACGCGCAGTCGGTCGCGGACTTCATGCTCAGCCCGATCCAGCTCAATCAGGAAGCCGTCGACGGCGTGACGGAAACCATCAACGGGCGGCGCGGCGTGCGGCGCATTCAAGCGACCTTCAATCCAGCGCTGCGCTTCATCGGCATCCTGCCCAACATGGTAGAGCAGACGCCGCTGCAGCAGGTCAATTGCCGCGAGGTCGCAACCCACTTTGCGCAGTATCTGGTGCGCGACCCTGCGGCACCGGAGCGCCTCCTCGTTATCCCGCGGCGCTCCGCGATTGCAGAGGCGCAGGCCGAAGGCGTACCACTATGGGAGCTTGGCAGGACCAAGACCGCTGCGCGCGACGCATGGCGGGAGGTGCGGCCGTGTTTCGAGGCCATCGTGCATCACCTGCAAGCGGGCGTGTCGCCGGTAGCACCCTTGGATTCACCGGATGCGTCTCTTGGGACGCAGCATGAGACAGCGCATGAGGTGATCCATGGCGCTTGATCTTTCCGTGCTCGATGACGCCCCACGGGGTGTGGTCGTAGCGAACCAGATCGGAATCGTACTGGCGCTGCGCCTGGACGAAGTCGAGGAAGACCCCGACCAGCCGCGTCAGGTGTTTAGCCCGCGCGAACTGGAATGGCTGGCGGACTCGATTCGTGAGCGCCGGGTGCAGACACCGATCGTTGTGCGACCCAGAACGGCAGGAGGCGGTAACAACAGAACGGAACACCAGATTCAATGAACGAAAGTGTCGGGTTGAGAAGCAACAGCGAGGCTGGTCTTTAGCTGCAGACAGTGTGCATTATCGTAGCCGGCTAAGGCGTGGCCAGTGCCAATTGGGGCTACACGCAATCGCGGATGCAGTAGCGGCGCAAGGTACCACGACGCACGAGCAGGTACACCTGCAATTGCTCGAAGCGGAAAGGGGCTTATGCCTATCGACGACGTGACCTGCTAGGATCTGGTGAGCGCATACGCATAACGAATTCAGATCGGCCGGTCAGCGTCCTACCGCACGGCTTACGCCGCGGACCTTTTCCTATGCGTGGTGCGCGGTTTTTTGGCGCGCTTCTGATTAGCCCCCCATGTCAGGCTAGTTGTCGGCGCGAAAGAGACGAAACGTGGTCTCGCCCCTTGAAGCACCAGTTGCGTAGAGCGTGAGCCGTGCGCCCGTCGGATTTTCGTGCATAAACTGGCCACCAGGCGCACTTCGCCCGGCAACAGACGCCCGCCGACCAACGAATAACAGGCCTCCCGACTTGATGACACCCACAGCGAATGGTTCAGACGTTTCGACAGGCAACTGTTCAGATGTTCTTCTTCGGTGGCCGTGACCTCGACCGGATGATGCCATTTGGGCGCATAGACCGGATAGGCGACGTCGACGCGTTTTGCGAGCGTCATTGGATAGTTGACGATGCCGTTGTTGATCCAACGCGGTGCCAACCCTCCGAGCGCGAGCATCACGTCTGTTCCGGGAACGAGCAAACATGCCGCGATGCAGATTCACCACCAAGGGTCTGGGGCATGTACAACGACGGATGGATCTTCATGCGCGGGAGCGCTGAACAGCGCTTTTAGCGTGGACTTCTGCGCACGCCAGGCCGCGACCTGTGCGGCGGCATGGGGATCGTTTGCAAGACGCGCGAGTACGCCTGCGCGCTCCGCATCCGGCAACTCGTCGTCGACGAACGCCGACAACGTGGGCAGGTCGGGCCCGGGCACGGAATTAGGATCATCATTGTTGTTCATAACGGATCTCTCACTACTTGCTGTGGTGAGTACTTGCTCGTCGGTCCCTCGGTCAGCAGCACGCGAAGGTGTGCACGCGCGCGCAGGCGCTCACGCGCGCGCGACAGCCGCGACATCACCGTGCCGATAGGCACGCCGAGCGTGCTCGACGCTTCCTGGTATGTCAACTCCTCGACGCAGACGAGCAGTAGCACTTCGCGCTGTTCGACCGGTAGCCGATAGAGCGCCCGTTGGACGTCGCGCAGCACGAGCCCGTCGAACTCGCCGCGGGGCGCCTCCAGATTGCACCACGGCGCGTGTTCATCATCAACGGCAATCTCTTGACGTACCCGCAACTGATCGATGTAGAGGTGCTGAAGGATCGCGAGGAGCCACGCACGCAGGTTACTGCTCGGACGGAATGTCGTGCAGCGCGTGAGCGCGCGCTCGGCGGTGTCCTGTACCAAATCGTCGGCCCACGCGGGATCGTTCGTTAGTCCACTCGCATCGCGGCGCAACTGCGGGAGCCATGAAACGACCTCCGCTTCGAAACTCATCGAACGAATGCCAGAGCTACCGACGGGCGATTCGCCCGAGAGGACGCGGGACATCTTCATTTACTCGCTCCTTCTCTCACGCATTTTAGCCGTGGCGTTGCGTAGTGCGAATGATGTACTTCATGTTCGCGCCGGGCGGCTGTCGGCTTCGAAATCACCGAATTCGAAGTCTCCCAGGTAGTCCGCCGCGCCGGCGTACTGACGACCCAGCGTGACGGTTCCGTACCGATTGCTGCTCAGGCCGACGATGGCCTGGCGTTCGAACTTGGCACCGCCTTGGCCGACCTTTCCGGTATTGAGTTCATAGCCGTTCTAAAGTGTGAATGCCGCGGCCAGACCACCGCCCAGATCTCCGGTGCCTCTCAACCCCAACGGGACTGTTCAGACCGAAGGTTGTATCGAGCAAGCACTGTCGACCGCCGGCGGTCTTGCCGGTCACGCGCATATTGCTTAGCGCCTCGAAGCCTTTATCGATCAGGCCATATGGCGTCACACGACTTTGCGCACGTACTGTACCCGCCGGTGGGCACTAGGTTACCAATGCAAGAAGCTGCTTCTTCATTGAGTGATCCCCAAAGCATTAAATGGACTTGCAATAAATTGGAACACCGGGCCAACGAGTGACCGACTTCCAGCTTTCGTCACGCACGACATCCCCGATGACGCCGCGGTCGTTCGCGCGGCACTCCAGTGGACGAAATACGCGGCCGGACAAGAATGTTTACCTTGATCACAGCGCGTTTATTCCCATCGCACTTGAAATAATCTCTAGGCTCTGCGAGCCGCATTTTTTGAGTGGCGTGGGAATATCCAACGCCGAAACGGCGTCTACTCATTGCTACCGCACAACACACTCAGGAGCTGCAATGAAGAAATCTGCAATGGTTGCCATTTCTCTGGTCGTTCTCGCATCGTCGAGCGCATTTGCTCAAGGCAAGACCCGCGCCGAGGTCTATCAGGAACTGATCGAAGCACAACAGAATGGCCTGAACTACATCACTGAATCTTCGTACCCAGACGTCAACCCACTGTTTGCAGCACAGGTTGCCCGCATGAAGGAGAAGCACCTGACCCAACAGAACGCAGCCAAGGCGCCAAATACCGGAATGGCAGACAGCACCGCCAATTGACACTCAAGGTCCAAAATACAAGGAGTACTGACGTGAAATCGAAATATTTGAGTGGGTCTATCGTCCAGCCAATGCTTGGTTCGCTCATCGTGAGCGTAACGCTGATGGCAACGTCCGGCTGTGTGTACGCGCAAACGTCGACGGAATCCAACAAGCATCAACTCACTCGAGCAGAAGTGCTGCATGAGCTCGAGGAGCTGGAGTCGGTCGGTTATAACCCATCTCAGGGCGACGACGGAGACTACCCCGCCGACCTTCTTGCGGCGGAACAAAAGGTTGCAGCCAAACATCAAGCGGAAAGGAACGCGCTGGCGGGCGTAGGCCAGGCCGCGCAGATAAAAACGACGTCTCAGCCGTCGCCTTGAGTCGGCGCGAGCGGATCCGCATCTACGCCAGATTACCGTCCAGATCCGATAGGTGAGCACCGTACGACACTAAGGCGGTGCGCGATCTGATTGAGAAGTGCCTGGGTGCGTGGAGGGGGCTACCTGCCGAAGCAGCCAGTGACGCTGAGCGTCACAGTCGAGAAGGCCGTGAGCCGCGCGTCGCACCAGCGTGGATCGCGCGACCAGGGAAGCCCCGCCCTAGCTCATTTCCGTGCAACGGCACCCGATGTCACGCAGATTAGGGGTACGCGGTTCGATTCAGGCCGCAAGGCACAAGATATTCGCCGTGTGGAAACGCGAGGGCGGGGCCAAGGAGGAAAGTCATGGGTTCGTTGAGTATTTGGCATTGGCTGATCGTTTTGCTGATCGTCGCGATGGTGTTCGGCACGAAGAAGCTGCGCAATATCGGCAGCGACTTGGGCGTTGCGGTGAAGGGCTTTAAGGAAGGCACGAAAGAGGCAGAGACGCTAGCGGCCGATGCGCAGCAGCGCGAACTGCCGCGCAACGACACCGTCGATGTCGACGCAAAGAAAAAGACGCCGCGCTTTGGTGATTGCCGCTAAACGCCGGTTACATCGCGTGCTGGCTTATACCTCATTTCATGCTGGGCCTCCGTCTAGTTGCAGCGCAAGAGGGTCCGGAATAAAAAGGCCGGTTTCGCAGTCTATCCGTGCGAAGCGTGTCTCCACGGAGTTCAATCGGCTATGAGCATCACCGGTCAGAAGGTCAAAGGCGCAATGACGTGAAATCAATTTCGCGAGATCGGCGTATCGCCCAATCGATCCGTGGTTCACCCATCGCGAGCGCAGCGCGGATCCACGGTGCGCGCATTGACGGCAACTCCGACCCAGTAGTTGTCCCCGCAGCGCCGATCCACCGGGCAACCCGCGTAAAGAATCATCACCAAACACGCTGATGGTGACGATGCCGCTGGTGGGCTGGTCAATGCTTTCCGCCGAGGGCTATCCGATTGTGCTGCTGGGTTCGCTACATCTGCCGCCGATTGCACCGCATGACATGCACCTCTACCTGATGCTGCGTAAGGCCCACATGTTTCTCGCGCTACTGCTGTCCGGAACTTTCCTGATGCACGCGTCGGCGGCGTTGTTCCACGGATTGATCCGCAGGGATGGCGTGTTTTCCAGCATGGCGAGCGGAGGCGAAGCGCCCAACGTTGATCGACCGAAGCGTGGTGCACGGGTGACGTGACAAACGCACAGCGGCTATTGATTCCGCTTTCGATCAGATACTTCTACTCGCCTTGTTGCCGGCTGATGTGACAGAACTTGCCTAGTCGGCCCGGACCGAGCCAAAATTCGAAATTGTAAGCTTTTTGGGGGCACGTTGTGATGGAACGTCATCCTCGGTGTTCCCTCAGCACGACACGGTCGAATGAACGGTCGCGCTACAGGACAACTGTGCCGGGCAGCAACCTGACGCCTAGGCTGAACAATGTCAGCCTAGCGTCGCATCGCGTCTTACTCAAGCAATTTGGCTACGAATTTCGAATAGTTGCGTGGGGCCTCAAAATCGCTTGCCAACATCCGTCGTAGCGAAGTGGTCCTACGCCGGGTGGCGCGATCGAGTTCGCCACGATCATGCCGTCGATCAATTGGACGAAAGATGCCGGATATCGGGGAATCAATGCGGTGACCAAACGAGTGGCGGCGACTCACACGCCAGTGTCATTAACCCGCTAAGCGGCACAGGTCGGCAAGAAAAATTGTCCCGACGAACCCTGATCGTCCAAAGGCGAACCTTTGGACGAGATCGCCAAAATGGGCGACAAGCTATCGCAATGGGGATATTCATCCAGCCGATCAACAGGGTTGAACTGCTATGGTGATAGCCTCTTTTCGTATTTGTTGGACTGGACTCGATGAGGGCCGACAAGGGCGTGGTCATCGTTCGTGGGCTCACTTCCGACCATCCAGAGCGGGCAGCCAACCAGCGGAAACGCGACACCTAAGCTGTCGTCAGCGATCTCGACATCATGGGCCAGGTGTTGACTCGTGACGTCACGGGCGTCGCCAATATGGAAACGGTGTATGGCGGTTAGCCGGCCGCGGCAGGGATGCTGTGTCCGAGAACCGCGGCCGCCATCAGCACGATGAGCATCAGGACGGCCTCTACCTTTACTAGCCGCATAAAGACAGGTAGTGCACGAGAATCGCCCATGCGTATGCGTTTCATGAACGCGAAACGATTAATCGCCCCGATCGTGATGACCACAATCACAATTAGCACTTTCGCTTGCAGCAGTTGGCCCCAGAGGCTGTTGGTCAGCGGAGCCAGCGATCCGCCGAGTCCGCGATACGCATTCATGAGGCCTGTCGCGATCGCGAACAAGAACGTGAGCGTTGCCACGTTCGACAGTCGCGTGATGTGCGCGACAGCGTTCGGCGTGACCGTAAATGTTCGTCCTAACGGCCAAGCCGCAGCGATAACTACACCCGCCCATCCTGCTGTCGCCAGCAGATGGATGAGGTGCACCAGCTCTGCAACCGAGAAGTTACCAGCATCTGCCGCGTGAGTCGAAGCGGCATGCGCGAGGGCGACAACGATCAATCCAGTCATAAGCAGACTCGTCCAAGTCGACCTTTTTGTTGCCGGGCGCAGCGCAAACGCCGCGATCAACGCGGTGAATCCGGCTGCGGTTCCAATCGTCCACATTAGCCCAAAGTGTGACTTCGTGATCACGAGCGGAATCGCGGGCAAGGCATCGCCAAGTGTCATGCCAGACATCACGCTCGCCTGCAAAGGCAGATAGAGTCCTTGCAAGACGAGCCACACGACAAGCGTTGTCCGCATGGCACGAAGGCGCACTGCGCCTCCAATGGCGAGTAAGGCGGATCCCACCGCAATCGCGAACGCAATGTCAGCGCCGGCAGCTAGCACCATCTGCGCGATGACGGGCGAGTCGAAGGTGTGTTGCACGCTATTTCACGTCGAATGAATAGTCACCATGGGTACGATGCCCATCAGAGGCCACAGCGGCCCAATGTACGGTGTAGTGACCCGCCGATAGAGAAGGCAGGGGGACGGAAATTACCGTCGGTTGCTGAGCATCAACGGCGGCTTTTATGGTGTTCACCTGCTTACCGCTGGTATCAGTTACCGTCAAAGTGCTAAAGGACGGCTCCAGTTGCCCGTCAAATGCAATTTTGATCCGCTGGGGCGACGCGACCGCTGTGCCGGCTCCTGGCTCCTGCTTCTGCGGGAAAACATGAGCGAACGCAGCGCTGGCGAGGCAGAGCGCCGCGACAGACGCAAGACACTTCTTCGCTAGCTGCCGACAAACGTTGCCGTGCTCTTTCATCGTTTGCTCCTTCATCACTGGAATAGCGGCTTGCCGATCGTAGTCGGCGCTACATCGTCAAAGAAAATGTGGGCCTGCATCAGGATACCCACGCGTGAACCGCTCGCCCGGTTGATTGGAATCTGAGCCTCGATGCCAAATTGACCGTAGCGGTTGATCCAGATGAAGCCCGGGTTGACGGTCCCCGTCGTCTGGCCCTGGCTTCTCGACAATGGGATTTCGACGAGCGGGATAGTGTTCGCCAGCGGTTGCGGCAAACCGATGTCATGCACGTGCTGCTGTAGATAGGGCAGGCTGTATTGCGCCGTAAAACCATAGTTGAACGCGTTAGGCTGCCCTGCGCCAGTGGCTAACGCGGGGCCAGCCTCGCCCGTCACGGCGATCGGACGCAAATAGGCAAGTGAATCAGGCAGATCGCCAAATCCCTTGCCAGCGAACACCGTCGGAGAAATGGTCGAAAAACTGGCGGCAATTGCCTTGCTTCCTGTGCCACCTAGCTCTGCATTGACGCCGATGGACGACATGAATTCGTGCGGCTCGTTGACATACAGCAGATACTTCAATCCAACCCCAAAGTTATCAAAGCCGCGGGCCGTCGGATTGTTTTGCAACACATACGTGCCATCGACCGATAGCGCCAGCCTCTGCGTGATCAGCTTGTCATATTC
Source organism: Caballeronia sp. SEWSISQ10-4 2 (assembly GCF_030464885.1). Taxonomy (GTDB): domain Bacteria; phylum Pseudomonadota; class Gammaproteobacteria; order Burkholderiales; family Burkholderiaceae; genus Caballeronia. Next base: position 28,837 of record NZ_JALPRJ010000082.1, read on the forward strand.
GAATTGGAAGGTGTTGATGCTTTGATCGCCGTTGTCACCGGGAACGCGTTGATGACCATATTCAAGGTTAGCTTCGTCACCTACGCCGGGATCGTCCACGGCAAGTGTCGACGGAAAGACACGGTCTCCAGCGATCGCGTGAGCGGTGGCGAGCGAGGGCATGAGCAGGGTTGCATGTGCTGCAGCCGAAACGATTGACGCCGCGAGCAACGGTTTCCCGCGGCGCGTCGAAATGATGTGCATGGTTTTGGTTCATCCTTATTGTGGGTCGTAGTAAGCCCTCGCGCATCTGTGAAAAAACGTGCGACGACATCGCGATGCGGTAAATGCATCGCTTCGGTGTGACTCAAATCAGGACGAGACTGGAGGAGCCCGAGGCTGCGAGTAGGTGAGCGGTTCGATGCGGCGGACGCTCTCGAGGCGAGCCGTTACGCGGTGGGCGATTACCCGAACCGTGATGGCGAAAGGCGCTTGCACACTGGGCACCACGGGCATGTGAGAAAGCAGGCCGCAATAGCAGCAGGCCTGCCCGTCGGACATCAATGAGTGCGGACCGGACTTGATGTCTGACACATGGTCTCGCATCGAAGGCATGGAACAATGTGCACTCGACACGGTGTTCGCACGACGACTCGCGGCGAGCGCTTGCGAGACCGTCGGCGCAAGCGTTGCCATCAGGATCGCAAGCAATCCCAAAATGCTGCCAATCTTCCGGTGGAAACGGCTGAACATATGCCAGGCGGACGCAGACAATGCAATGACTATAGGGCGCGCTTAATGGGAAGGTGTGAGCGCCGCGAAGGCCCCGCGGTCAAGTTCGCGACCGCCCCGTCCTCGAACCTCAGCTTGCGAACGGTTTCCCAATTTCGCGCGGCGCTAGCTCCGGTAGAGCGCACTTATTGGACGGTAATTGTCTCCTTCATATTCGGGTGTATGCCGCAGAAGATTTTGTAGACACCGGGTTTATCGAAGGTGTACTTGTAGGTGTCGTTCTGATCGAGCGCGCTGGAGCGGAATAGGCCGGAGTCGTTGACAATCGTGTGCGGTTCGCCATCAAGATTTTTCCACGTCACGGTCGAACCGGCTTTGATCGTGAGCGACATCGGCGAGAACATGAAATTCTTCAAAACGACGGCGTTGGTCTCCTGTGCTTGCACGACGGAGAAATCAGCGGATGCCGCCATGAGCATCCCGACCCCGAGGGAGAGGAAGAAGGCGCGGCGAAGAGCGGTGGTTAGCATGACGTGGTTCCTGGTTGGTGAGCGCGATGTGGAAATTCAGACGAGCGTCGTGTCGGAGAGCGTCGCTTTGAGCGGATGGCGCACGATCTTGATGCTGGTCACGCCAAGCATCTTCGGAAGCTGATCGCTCGCCACCTTCAGCGGCCCAGGTCCGGGCCCGTTGCCGGCGGTCGGTTGCGGATAGGCCGTCGAGCGCGCCGTATGGAAGGTGATATTTCCTTCCACCTTCGACACGATCTGATGGATATGTCCATTCAGGACCGTGACCGAGCCGAAGCGCTTCAGATAGCTCATCGCTTGGCCAGCATCGCCTGTGCCCCAACCCCACGGTTCGTAAATCGTCCACATCGGCATGTGCGCAAAGACGACAATCGGCGTGCTGGACGAGCGGCCCTTCAGATCATTTTCCAACCAGGCGAGTTGGTCGTCGCCCAAACCACCCAAACCGTTTGGCTTGAAATGCATGACATTGACGAGACCGATAAAGTGCACGCCGTTGTGGTCAAAGCTGTAATAGCCTTTGTTGTCGGAGGCTTGGCCGAAACGGTTGAAGTATTCCGTCCCTGTGCCATCGGTCACATCATGCTCGCCGGGCACGGTATGCAACTCGGTGATATTCAAACCTGACATCAATTGGGCGGCGAGGTCGAACTCTTCCGCCTTGGAGAGATGCGTAATATCGCCGGTGTGAATCGTCAGCGCCGGCTTGATTGGCATGGCGTTCACGTAGTCAATTGTCTGCTTGAGCGTGCCCGCGACGTCGGGATTGGCTTCCTTGTTGAAGCCAATATGAGAGTCGCTGATCTGGAGGAACAGGGGGATCCCCGAGGCAACTGACGAATCCTTCGCTGTGGCGGCGAGAGCCAGGTCCACCGGCGCGAGAATACCGCCGGCCAAGACAAATAGGGTGCCCACGCCACCGAAAGCGAGACATTTCAACGCGCCGCGACGGGACGGATCGGATGGAAGATTTGACGACATAATGCCCTCACGAATAGATTCAAGAGGTAGATCGCCGGAGTATCCGACGGGCCTTTTGAATGGGTTCGATAGCTAGACTGTCGGGCCTTTCGTTTTATTCCAAGATGCATAACATTTCGACTGAGGCCGCGGGTTCCGCGCGACCGGTTCCCGTCCTGGTTGGCGGCAGTGCCCGTTGAACTGTCCGTGGACCTGGGTAGCAATCGCCAGCTGCGTCGCGACGACGTGATCAGACCGCTGGCGGATACGGACCTGCTATCTAATGCTGGTTAGCCACTGCCGAGCTAATTTGACGGGTGGCCGATATTTTTATTGAAAGCGCAGGAATATTCTGCGAGGAATCGGCGTCTATTCATTGCAGATCGCACAACAAGCTCAGGAGTCTGCGTTGAAGAAATTTTCCATGATCGCCATTTCTCTAGCGGATTTCACGTCGTCGAGCGCGTTTGCTCAAGGTAAGACCCGCGCCGAGGTCGATCAGGAACTGATCGAACCGCAGCAGAACAGCCTGAACTGCATTACCGGAATCTCGTACCCGGACGTCAACCCGATGTTCACGGCGCGGGTCGCCCGCATGAGGTAGCAGTTGGCGCAACAGGATGCAGCCACAACGAACAGCACCACCAATTAAACAACAAGCGTCGCCCCGACTGCCCGTACCTGATGCTGCGCGAGCTGTGAAGCAAGCAGCAAACGGAAGTTGGGGATAAGGAAACCGGCTCGGCTGTTTTGTTATGCAGAGCGTCGTTCTGACTAAACAAGTCGATAGCAGGCCTCACGCTTTCGATACCTTAAGGAGCGTTGACATGAAAATATTCTTCGAGAGGGTGAGCGTGAAGCAAGCGTCGATGGCATTGAGGGCACTTCTGCTAGCGGTGTTGTGTATCGCCGCGGGCAGCGTCGCGGCGAAAGGTCTCAGTTCTTACGACGATATCAACGCGCCCGAAAATAGCCTGCGGCTGATGCCGCAGGCTGCACGCGGCAGCGAGTATCCCACCCACGGTAATCGCCAGGCCGGAGAGCTGAACCTGAACCCGATGGATCCGCGGGCGCAACTCGTCAATGGTTTGCCGAACAATACGCAGTCAGGTGGATACGGATCGCCGCTCGCCGGTGTGAGGACCTATGTTCTGCCGCAGTCGGCAAATTGAGCGGCAAGGCCGGGCATGTGCGGCATACCTTTGCCGGTATCAGCGATTTCAGGTCGCGCCGATTTTTGGGCCAGGGCCCGTCTGACCACACAGTATCTCTGGCCGGCGACAAGACGAACCGGCGAGCTGCAGGAGGTACCGCTGATGGCTGGCTGTTTGAAATTGGAATTGGAATTGAGAGTCGGATGCTCATAGAGTCACGGCATGTCACGTGGCTGGTTCGAAGGCGTGCCAATCCGTCAACCTGCCTCGCGAGCCGGCATGTCGCCCGCTCTACCGGCTTCCACTGCCCCTGACATCTATGGAACACACCATGACTGCCGACACCGCCCCACATGACCAGAACCGGCAATTGCTGCCCTTTCGCGAATCGCTGCTGGCGATGCTGGGCGTGGCATTGGTGGCCATGCTGGTCGCGCTAGACCAGACAATCGTCGGCACCGCGCTGCCTGGGAGCGTCACAGAACTCAAGGGCTTTGACCTGTATGCATGGGTCGCCACGTCTTATATGCTGGCATCGGTAGTAACGATCCCCATTTTCGGCCGACTCGGTGACCTCTTCGGTCGTAAGCCCTTGATGCTGGCGGCCATCGTTCTTTTCACCGTCGCCTCGCTGTTATGCGGTATGGCCGACAGCATGCTGTACCTCGTTGTCGCGCGAGGCGTGCAGGGGATCGGTGGCGGCATCATGATTGGCACGGTCTTCGCGACCGTCGCTGACCTCTTCCCCGACCCGCGACTACGTCTGCGCTGGCAGGTATTCATCAGTTCGGCATTCGGCGCGGCCAACATCATTGGACCTGCCCTTGGAGGCTTCATGACCCAGTATGGCAACTGGCGGCTCGTGTTCTTCGTCAACGTGCCGATCGGCATTGTGTCGCTGCTGTTCGTCTACCGTTTCTTGCCCCACCTGCGTCACCTGCGCCAACCTGGACTGGCGCGTCTGGACTGGCTCGGCGCGTGCGCGCTCGCGGTGACCTTCGGTGCAGTATTGCTGCTGATTGAATTTTTGCCGAAAGAAGGCATCACTGAGCTGACAGTACCACTCGGCTTGGTCGCGGCAATCGGCGGACTGACGCTGTGGATCCGGGAAAAGCGGGCAGCCAACCCGATCATGCCGGTGGACATGTTGATCGATCGTAAGCTGGCGGCGCTCTTTGTGATGTCAGTGTTGGGTGGCTTCGCTATGTTCTCGCTGCTATTCGACGTCCCACTCTTGTTCCAGGGAGGCTTTGGCATGTCTCCGGCCCACTCCGGCATGCTGATCACCCCCCTCGTAGTAGGGACGACCGTGGGTAGCACTATCAACAATCGGATTGTCACGCGGGTCAAGCGAGCTAACATCACGATGTATGCCGGTTTTGGCCTGTTCACGATCGCCTGCCTCTGCGTGATCGCTATCACGAGCAAGATGCCTCATCTCGTCTGGGTGATGTGCATGGGCACCAGCGGGATCGGGCTCGGTCTGGTGGCGTCGAACCTCACGATCTTTTCACAGCAAATTGTAGCGCGCGGTCATCTCGGTGCGGCCACCGCGTTGCTGTAATCGCTTCGGACTTTGGGCGGCATCCTCGGTACCGCGATGACCTGCTCGCTGCTCAGTCACTTGTACGCGCGCGGTGTGCACAGCTCGCTGGACTCTTATCAGGCGATGCAGTGGTTCAAGTCGTTCGCGAGTCCGGCACTGATGATCGACCGGACAGAGCAGGCCGCGCTGGTCAGCCGACTTGTCGATGCAGGCCACGCTGGCGATGCAATCATGAATTCGGCGCGCAGCGCACTTATTGAATCGATCCACATCGGTCTTGCGCTTGCAGTCGCAGCGGCGCTCGTCGGGCTGTGCCTCACGTGGTTTGTGCCGCCGGTGCGAATGAGCCATCTCGATTTCAAAGTGCGGGGCGAATAGCGGTGGCTAAGGCTTGCATCAACGCCGCCGGCGAAGGCCGATGGCCTCTTGCGCAAGACTCTGTCGCGCAGCGGACTCTAACCGCATTTTGCCGCAACCAGCCACCGTTCAGCTTGTCGATTCAGTCCGCCTCAAGGGTTCGCTTCGCCGGACTCACGCCCGCTCTTGACTCGCCAAACCACCCACCGAGAATTCGAAAGAGGCGCTACTCTTCTATCTGAAGCGGCTGTGATCGGTGTGGAGGCGCAGCGCGAGTCGGCATCGCGTCCGAAATCGCGGCTTGCGGCGCGGGAGCGGGCCGTCGGTTGTGGGATAGGTCGCCCGTGAAGACGATGAAGTCAGCTTGTTGCGGGAGGCGCTGTTGACGCCCGAGACGGCTTTCTGCTGGGCACCTTGTGCGTCGGGTTTTAGCACCCCTCAAAACCCTAGTAGTTGTCTGGCATTTGTATGAAAAATGGTCGGATTGTGTGCCACACTAGCCCGAACTTTTACCCGTCAATTAGCCGGAACGCACGTTAGCACTGGGTTTC
>NZ_JALPRJ010000083.1 GCF_030464885.1 Caballeronia sp. SEWSISQ10-4 2
AATAGAATAACTAACTTAAACCGACCGCTAACCTGAGCAGCAGCAACCCGGCATCAACCCCGATCGAGTGCGAACGAAAACCCCGTCCACTAACGCTTCCGAGTACTCCCCGGCGCCGCCCAGCTATCAAGATCCAGAGTGGATCTTTCCACCTCCACCTGACATCCCCAGTCTAGCGGCTGATCCTGATCGAAACGTTTACCTAACTTCCACGCAATCTCTGCCCGAGCCAACTGCACGCCCATATAAAACGCGTGCCCTCCATCGGCCTCCAGTCCAAGCCCCGGATAAAGCGCAAACGGATCGCCATCCACGGCATGCCCATCGCGGTTATAGACATGAATGCCATCGGCCGCCACTTGAACCCGGAAATTCGGATCGCGCACTGCCTCCGCAAACAACGCGATCTCCGCCGCGTCATACGGAAAAGGCCGCTTCGCATGCAGCGCCGATAAATCGCTGCAAATCCCCTTCGGCAAAACCTGCGCCTCACGCGCCACATGCATGATCCGCCGCGCGACATCCGCCTCCTTAACCGCGCGCCGCGCATGCAAACTCACCGATGTGGTCAACACCGCGCTAGCCCGCAACTCCGCCGCCATCCCAAGCAACACCGCATTGATCCCGCTCGTATCGGCTTCGGTCAACTCGGTCACATTGCCAATGCCCATCATGATCCCGATCTCCGGATAACGCGCGCGCAACCCGACATAACGCGCAATCGATGCGGCCAGTCCAAACGGAATGGGATCAAGAATAGGATCCGCGAGAAACGGCCGGTCGCGAGCCAGAAGCGCATCAATCGCAGCATCGAGCGACGCCGGATCGCCCGGTTCCCGTGCAACCAGAATTGGAACGGAAGGCACCTCATCGGCAATCCATAAGGTATCCAGATTAAGACTCATCAGGTAATCCGCACCCGCCCGGCCACCACGCACGAGTTCTTCCGAACGCATGGAATCCACACTCACGCGATACCCACGCTCCTTGAGCACACGCACCGCATCTTCCAAATGCGGAAAAGGTGTCTCAGGCAGGCAACCGATATCGATCACATCGGCGCCCTGATCTGTGTACAAACCGGCCCGCTCCACAATACCGTCAAGATCGAGCCGCGGCGCATCGACGATCTCCGCGAAAATCTCCGTCTCGTAACGCGACAGATCGAAGTGGCGTGCCTCACGTCCAAAGAACTGCGGCAGGTCCTTGACCTCTTCCGGACCCCGCTCGACGGGCACGCCGAAATGCCCGCTCAACGCATCGAGATCGCCCCGGCATCGCCCAGGCACGATCATCCGCGTGGCAGCAAGCGGCACGGCCACGCGCCGGCGGATCATGTCGGCCGTCATCAACGCCGCTACCTGTAGCCCGATCTCGCGGACTTCCCAGGTGAACGGCGTCGGCGCCATGCTTTCAAGCACCCGATGCAAGCTGCGTTCGGCAAGCCTGCCAGTCAGGAAGACGATGTGGTCCATGCGAGCCCGAGCGTCAACAGCCGTTGATCGAGCGCCGCTTTCAACTCATCGAGCGAGCGCGCCACCGTCGTGTATTCGATCAGCGCCAGTTGCTCCACATGCCGGAGTTCGACGCTGCGCGGACGCACCTCGACCCATTCATGCGGGCTCTGGGTGATCACGCTCGGCGCCGTGTCACATGCGAAAACAATGCCCGGTATGCATTGCTTGCCAGCCTGCGCGAACAGGTTGGTCGGCAGCGTGTCGGAAATCCCCAGAACACACTTGGCAACGGTGTTGCTCGTCGCGGGCGCGATCACGACCGTATGATATTTGCCCTCATAAAGCATGCCGACCGGTACGCCGCTTGCACTGTTGTCGCGCAACACCCGAAAATGCTCGCGCAGTTTCGGCAACGGCCAACCATAAAGCGGCAGCACTTCCTCTCCCGCCGCCGACAGAAACAAGTCCACGCCCGGCAGCTTGCGCGCAAGTTCGATGGATTCCTCGATCATGTGGCCCGACCCGGTCACGCACCACGCAAAACCCGCATCGGGCTTGAACTGGTCAAGCCTGCGAGCGGGCGAGGGTGAAGCCGAAGACGAACCGGAACCCGAAGGCACGCTCATGAGTCCGTCGGCGCAGGGGATCCATCATGCGATAGCCGGATATGCAGGCGGTGCATCTTCCGGTACAGGGTGTTGCGGCTGATGCCGAGCCCTTTTGCCACGCTGCTGACGTTCCAGCGATGCTCATCGAGCAACTCGAGCACGGTCTCGCGCTCCTTGACCTGGATTGCGTTGAGCTCGGAGGTATCGGCGGCGTCGGCTGAATGAGTGAAGTTGCCGATTGCAGGCGTGCTACCCGTGGCCATCCCCAGCCGCGCGGCGGACGTTGCGCCCGCGTACTGCACGATCTCGACCGGCAGATGCGAACAGTCGATCTCCGAACCATCGCACAACGCTATCGCCATTTGCAGCACATGGCGTAACTGGCGGATGTTGCCCGGCCATGCGTAGTTCAACAGCGCATGCCGCGCTTCGGCGCTAAGCGTCGGCGCATCGTCCGATTCGCTGGCAAGCAGATGATGAATCAACGCAAGTGCATCGGCTCGTTCACGCAACGGCGGCAGGTTGATCTCTATACCGTTGAGCCGGTAATACAAATCTTCGCGGAATACGCCGGTCTGCACGAGTTCGAGCAGGTTGCGATGGCTCGCGCTGATCAACTGGAAGTCCACCTTCACCGTGGTTTCCGCGCCGAGCGGCGTGACCTCGTGTTCCTCTATTACGCGCAGAAGCCTGGCTTGCAAGGCCATCGGCATGTCGCCGATTTCATCGAGAAACAGCGTTCCCCCGTTTGCCTGCACGATCTTGCCGCGCCGCCCCTCGCGTTGCGCACCGGTGAACGCGCCGGCGCGATACCCGAACAACTCGCTCTCAATCAGGTTCTCCGGCAGCGACGCGCAATTCACCGCAACAAAGCTGCCGGCATTGTTCGGGCTGATGCTATGAAGCGCATTCGCAAACACTTCCTTGCCGGTGCCGGTCTGTCCACGCAGGATGATCGGGATCTTGCGCTGGATCACGCGCACTGCAAGCTGGATCTGCGACGCCATGCGCGGATCGCCGAATTCCAGGTGCGAGAGTTTCTCCAGCCGCCCGGCCTGGCCCGTTGTGTCTCGTGCTGCCCGCACCGGCCGCGCACGCGTGGCGGTAGTGGACAACGCGCGGCTCGCCGGGTCGTTCATGAAGATGCGGGACACGCTGGTTGCCGCATCGCGCGGTGTCTGGGCAATCAGGAAGAAGCGGTTGTTCGCGTTCGCGCTATAGACGGTCACCGGGTGGAACGAGCCGCGGATGCTGCGCGCAATCATGTCTTCGAGCGACACGTTGAACGCTTCCTCGATCCGCTTGCCGCACAACTCGGCATACGAGCGGAAGTCGAGCTGGAACAGTGCACTGCGGCTCGCAGCGAGCACGACACCGTCGTCGCTCACGGCAAGCTTGCCGGCATGCAGCGTGCCGACAAACTCGGGACGGCTATGGAAATGGATCATGTTCGCATGCCGATAACGCGCGTCGATCAAGCGGTTCTCGATCATTTGCCTCGACATGCCGACCAGCACGAGCGAGTGTTGTTGCAGCAGCTTGGAACGGCTGGTGACGTCGAGCACGCCGGCCACTTCGCCGCGATCGTTGAAGATGGGCGCGGCCGAACAGGTGAGCGACGTATAGCGGGGATAAAAATGCTCATGCTGATAAACCGCAATGCATTCGCGCTCGGCGAGGCAGGTTCCCATGCCATTGGTGCCGGCTTCGCGTTCACTCCATAACGCGCCCACGCGCAGGCCATCGGCTGCTATCGCTTCACCGAACGGTACGGAGGCAACCTGATGCACGATCACGCCGTCCGCATCGACGAGCACGACCGCCAGTTCGGGATCGGCGAGTTGCTGGTAGAGCGTGGTCATCTCCAGCTTCGAGCACGCGATGAGATCGCTGGCGGCTTCGCGCCGCGCTGTGAGTTCCTGCTGCGTCAGCACCGGCGGCATGACAAAACGCGCCGGGTCGAGCCTGAACTCCTTCAGGCAACGCGTCCACGACTGAGCGACTGAATCGCTGGTGGGACGCGTCGGCAACTGGTTATTGACGATATTCAGTACTTCCCGGACGTGAACGTTACTCTCAGCAAGCGACGACATGGGGCTTGTCTCCGGGGCGTCCGGTCGTGCCTGCGAGAGTTCGCAGGCTACTCCGGCGCCGTATCTATGGTATTCCCCCGCGCTGCATGTTTCTCTGCACGCATGCGCACGAAGCGGGTACATCTCAGCGTTTAATAAAAAAACCCAGCGTTCGCAAAACTTTACATCTGATGACGCCCGGGTTCAATAAGTAGTCGCGTTAGTGTTAGCAAGTGCGCCCGTTTTTTGCTTGGCATTTAGCGGAACTGTACATGCGTACGCATTAGCACGCACGTCAGGCAGTCAGAGCGCGTTGGAGCCGTTACGCGTCGCAGAATGCTTACATGTTGTATCGATTCCGCGACACACACCGGTTCGACCATTCATTTATTACCCGAACTTTTCCGGCATCCCGGCAACGGAGACCATTCATGGAGCTTTTCGATGCGGTTCGAAACATGCGCATTTCCCCGGGCGCGCCGCAGGGCGCACAGGCCGATGCGATCACGCCCCGGCCTGCCGTCGATTCCGCGCCGCCAGCCGTGAGCGATGTGCCCATGGACGTGGTCTATATCAAGGGTTTCACCGGGCAAACAGTGATAGGCATTGATGTGAGCGAACTGCGGGACCCGCAACCCGTGCGCATCAATCTCACGATCGGCGTGCCGTCGATCCGGGCCTGCGAGACGGATCGCATTGAGGATACGGTGAATTATGCGGCGGTTCACGACGCGCTGCATGGACTGCTGGCTACGCATGGCGTGCAGTTGCTCGAACGGCTGGCCGAGAAAATTGCTCAGCTGCTGATCGCGGATTTCGGGGCGCATTGGGTGCGGGTATCGGTTGCGAAACCGGGCAAGTTCGACGACGTGGAATCGGTCGGAGTTTTGATTGAACGCAGGAAGCCGGCTCGCGAACAGTATGCGACGTGCGCGTTCCTCGGAGAAGGATTGATCCCGAACTAATAGAAAATAGTAAGCACGCTTAGCAGCCCTTCGCCTAGCAAGGGCTGTTCCCGCTCCCGTGAGCCTCAATTCAGTTTCAACTCGGCTTTACTTACCCGCCGACGCGGACTTCGTCACACCACACGCGCGAAATGCCTCGGTTTGAATCGAGCGAAAGTTCTTTGTTTGGGCCTTGGCACGATCCACGCGAAACTCATTGCCGCCTTCGCCGCCGAGCGTCGAATATTTGGAGAAGGTCATTTGCTCGACGTAGTCGTCGTAGGGAAGAACCGCCGCAATATGGTCGATCGCGCACGAACACTTGTACACGTTGGCGAAGTCGTGGCCATTGTCATCCATGCACCCCAGCACGTATTCAACGCGGCCCTGGGTCGGGTAATCGTTGCCTTGCGCCGGATTGCCAGCGGCGGCCGCCGGAACGGGAGCGGTAGCCGGGTCCGCCGCTAACACCAGCGACGGAGCAAGCACGAGGCAGGCAATCAGCAGCCGCGTGCGACATCGGGAAGTCATGCCAGAGCCTCTGCAAAAACGTTATTCATCGGTTGAATGGAGGGCGGGCCGCATGTTTCGGGTGAAGGGTGCGGCCTCGTCCGGATCTGCTCGTTGCTTGAGTTGCTCGTGCTCGTCGATAACACTGCGTCGTAAAACCGCGCCGCGTTTCAGTTCGGTGCAAACGGATGCGCGACCGTCGCTTTCTTCGCGACCACTTCCGCAGCGCTCGGCTCGCCAGCAACGGCACGCTGGATCGCTTCGCGGGTTGCCTTGTAGTTGTACTCCTGGATCTTCTTGTCGTCGTTGGCTTCCCAGTGAATGAACACACCTACGCAAACGAAAACGTCGTCGGCTTCGTCCTTCGGGATGGTGCCGTCTTCCACACTGTCCGCCACTGCGAGCGCGACGGCATGCTGTGCGGGACCGAACATCTGGACGGCCTGCTTTGCGCCCTTGATGGTGACCTTGTTGAACATCACCGTATTCGGACGGGTGATCAGATTAGGCGCGACAACCGCCAGCAGCGATGTAAAGCCATCCTTGTTATTGGTCAGGGCGTTGCAGAACGCGGTTTCGACTGCAGAACCGCGCGGTCCAATCAGCAAGTCGATATGAGCGACTTCGTTACCGTCGCCAACTAGCGACTCGCCTACCATGACGCGGTTGATCTTGGCCATGCTGTTCCTCCAGTGATTGGATATTGAATGTGCCCGCTTGCGGTCAGTTCGCGAATGGCGCGGGTGGGCGCCGCCCGGAACTGTGTGAGAACCATGGCTGTTCCTATCATGTTCCGTGCCAATTGGAGCCCTTCACCGGGTCTTCCCGGGGCTACGCGCTCAGATGCGGTCCAGGACTCCCGCGACGAACAACGTCGCGACCGTGAGATCCGCGCTCGTGCCGGGGTTGATGGCCTGCGCCTTGAGCTCGGCGTCCCATGCGCCGAGGGTGAGCAATTCGTCGGCGAGGGTGTCGCGGGCCAGTGCGCGGTGCATCGCTTCATACTGGCTGCGTGCCTCGCGCGTGACACTCTGCGCCACCGGCAGACCGTGCTTGCGCACAATGTGTGAATCGGGCCAGCCGCTCAGGAAGGCGAGGAACACGTCGAGCGTGACAACCGTGGCGGGTTGGGATTGTCCCGATTGTTGAGCGTGGCGCGCGGTGTCGAGGCCGGTTTCGAATACATCGTGAAATCCATTCGCATACTGGCGCGCGATGCTGTCGCGGTCGGCCGCCAGCGACATCGCGGTGCGAAGATCGACGGTGGGTAACTCGTGAACCGATTGTTCGGGCGCGTCGCCCAGGCCACCGGGGTTGGCGAGCGCGATTGCGCGGTAGGCGGCGCGGGCATCGTCCAGATCGAGCGTTGCGAGCACCCGTTCCGTTGCAGTGCGCCATGCCACGTCGTCTGCGGGGCTGTCGGCGAGCAAGTCGAGTGCGGCTGCAAGTGGCGCTACGAGCAACACGATGCCGAGGTTCGTATTGCAGCCGGCCACGTCGCGTGTGCGGCTGACCGCATCGAGAATGCGCGCGCCGACCGTTGCGCCATGGGTGAACAATGCGCTTGCAGCGGCGTCAGCGCTCGCGATGAACTGCGCGGCCGTCATGCCGTGCCCCGCGCTGTCGACGCTGACGTTGCCGGGTTTCATGGTCTCTACATCGAGCCGGCAAGCACGCAAAAACGCTGCTCGTGCCCTCGCGGGCGAGGACGGGTCATGTGGTGAGTCCATCGCCGGTCTTCAGAGGCACAGGGACGTGCGCAGCAAGCTTGCGGTCCAGCAGATCGTCTACCAGTGCGGCAGCTATGTTCAGATCCGTCACCGATTGCAATCCGCGCCACGCTGCCACGCCGTTGACTTCGAGCACGAGAGGGCGCGCGTCACCGCCACCGTTCGATGCGTGCGGAGAAGGAATCAGATCGACGCCCGCGTAGTCGAGTCCGAGTGCGCGGCTCGCTTGCACAGCGGTATGTGCGAGTACGGGGTCGAGTTGCGCGGGTTCGCATTGAGCGCCTTGCGCGAAGTTATGAATCCAGCCCTTGCCGCCTACGCGCCGCATGGCGGCCACCGCGCGGCCGCCAATCACCAGGACACGCCAGTCGAAGCCCGGGCGCTCTCCCTCCACATAACGCTGTAAATAAGCCACTTGCCCCGATGTCCGCAACGACGGCAACGGCGCCAGCGAGCCATCGCGACGACTTGTGCCAAGCCGTCGCAAGCCCTTGCCCTGCGAGCCGAACAGCGGCTTCAGCACGACTCGCCGGTTCGCGGCCACCTCGCGCATCAACACCCGCTGCGCGAAGGCTGCCGATTCACCCGCCCAGGTCGCGGGCGTCGGCACGCCATGCAGGTTGAGCAGGAAACTGGTCATCGATTTATCGACGCTGCGCTCGATCGCGCGTGCGTCGTTGTAGACCGGCACGCCGCATTCGCGCAGCGCGTGCAAAATGCCGAGCCGCAACGTGACCTGCTCGAACGTACCGCCCGCTATGCCGCGCACGAATACCGCATCGGGCAATGCATGGCCGAAGCCGGGTATTGCCAGGCCGTGCGGGGCCCAGGTTGTATCGATACGGCATTCCGCCAGATCCACGCAGCGCGCGTCCACGTCACGCGCGCGTAACGCTTTTTTCAGGCGCCCGGTGTGCCAGCCGGTTTCGTCGGTCATGATGGCGACGCGCAACCTGGTGCTCATGGCTGCGCCGCTCCGCCCGAAGATACCGGTAACGCGCCGCTCCATTGCGCGTCGAGCAGCGCCATGTCGATCTTGCCGCCGTGATAGGTCGCGCCGCTTTCGAGGCTGCTGACCCACACCTCGGCGGGCGCGAACAGCGCAGGGTCGATCTGGTAGAAATCGTAGTTGAACGACGTGAAGATATCGGCGAAAGGGCGCCCGTAATCGCGGGCATTCGACGACGGCAATTCCGCTGCGAGCCGTCGCGCGACGGCATCGCTTTTCACGGTCAGATGCACGCGGCCGCCGTAGAGAATGGCGTCGTTGGTGCGGCCCATCGCCTGGATCGCGTCGGGCGCGGGCGGGGGCAACGGGGCCGAACCGCTGCCTTCAATGATCTCGCCAAGGTCCACGCCGAGCACATGCGTCTTGTGCAGTGCAACTTCCACCACGCGCGCCACGACCTGCACCGTTCCCGCGACAGAGTGTGTCGGCGTGACCACCAACGTGAGTTTGTCGGGCGCTAGCGCGCAGTCGCGCAGGATCTTGTCGATGATGAATGGCGGCGGCAAGCGGTCCACTTCGAGCACGAGCGCGCCGCGATCGTGGCGGTCGCGGTAGCCGAGTTCATCGAAGAGTGTTTCCTTCGCGGCCAATGCGCGCGCCGGGCCTGAACCGAGCGAAAAGAACTTCTTGCCGCCCGTTTGTTCCTTGGTCGCCGACAGGCTCCATCCCGCGTATTGGCTTCCAAGGCAAGCGAGCACGGGCGTTGATGTATGGACCTCGATCATGCTTGGCCAGAGCGGATTTTCCTCGAGGCTCATGCGCACCGCAACACGTCCGAGCCCACCCATGCACAGCCGCGCGATCAGCACGCCGGCTTCGATACCGCCCATCGCTTCAACGCCCGCATCGGCAATCACGGTACCGTCGGGCGTGTGCGAAATGGCAATGCGCAACCGCGCGGCATTCTCGACGAGCCGGGTGGCGAGCTGCTCGCTCAGCGCGTTGACGCTGAGCTCAGACGGAGGAAGAGATGACGGCATCAGTGTCCTCATGACAGGTTTCGATGCGATGCAGAACGAGCGCTTCCCGGCGTTCGAGTTCGTCCCGGACAGCGAACGTGGAGGGCTGTGCTACGACCAGTGTGCATACCGGCTCGCCTGCGCCGATTCGCGTGCCGCGCTGGGGTATGTCGTGGCACGCAGGGTCGCTGAAACAGGTGTTGCTGAAGGGGCCGGAGACGACAAAACCACGTGGCGCGAACAGCACGCGCTGGCCGGCTTTTAATCGCGTGGCGGGACGTGAGGGAGGAGGCAAGCGGCCGTTGAGACACGCATCGAGATGGCAAGCGATCAGACTACGCGGCCATGCTTCGGGCGAGGCGGTTTCGTAGAGCGTCATTGTCGATGAAGGGCGTGCGTTGATTTCGAGCACCTCGAAGGTATCGCCGTCCAGCAGGAAATCAATGCTGTTCAGCCCCACGAGTTCCGTGTTCGCCACGATGGCCCCGATCGCCTCAGTAATGTCAGTCATGACTTGCGGCGGCAGGTCAACAGGCCCGATCGATCCGGTATGCAGGAACGGCCGGCTGCCCACCGCCATGCTGAGCTGCTCCGCAAAACCGATCACCGATGCCTTTCCGCGCGCACCGACAAACAACGCCGACATCGAACGCCCGGCGGCGAGGCGCTGGAAATAGCCATCGGCGGCATCATGATTCGTCTTCGAATCCAGCGCGTCGATATGCGTCCCGCCGCAGCCATCGGCGCGTTTGAAGAGCCAGCCGGATGCATCGGTGGGAAGGGTGAATGACACGTCGGGATGCGCAATGCCCAAGCGATCCAGCAGCGCGAAAAACCGTTGCGGCTCGCGCACGGCTGCCGTTGCCTCAGCACTGTTCCCTATAAAACGCGGCAGTCGCGGTGCACTGCACAATTCCCGCACGAGCGGTTCGACCCCGCTGCCTGCTACGAAGCCGAGCATGCGTGGCAATCGCGCCGTGCGCTCGAGCGCATCGAAGAGACGCTGACGGTCGATCGACAACCCCTCGCCGCCGATATCGAACCACAGCGGCGAGTATTGACGTGTATCGCGGTCGCCGAAGATATCCAGCGCGACCACGTTCAACCCCGCCCGCCGCGCGGACTGCGCAAGCATCCGCGCCGACAACCCAATGGCTGCAATGTACGGAGCCTGCAAGGAACGGATGCTGGGAGTCATGTGAAAACGCTGCATCAGCCAAGGCCGCCGACGATCGCGCGGGCTTCGTCGAAGGCTTCGGGAAAGCCGAGATAGACCGGCTTGCCGCCGGTCCGCATGCGCACGAACAGGCGATGCTCGACCTGGTATTTGACGTTGCCGATCGCGAGCGCGCCGATCCCGAGTGCGTCCTGGCGTACCGCACCGGCAAGCGGTTTGCCATCGTCCATGACATGCACGCCCGCAATGCCTTCGGGCGGTACGGCATTCACATCGGCGGCGATCAGCAAGTGCTTCGCATGCGCGAGATCGGCGGCGTTCATGACCTGCACGCCCGCCACCGCGGTCGCCAATACGATCTCGGCGGTGGCCAGCGCCTTGTGCAATTCACCGGGCGTGTGGACCGAAACGCCGGTGGTCGCGATGTCGAAGCGCCGGTTGACTTCATCGCTCACCTGGGTCGCGCGGCCAATGTCGGTATGGCTCGCTATCAGGACTTGCGCGCCGAGCGATGCAACCATTGCCGCGGCCACGCGTCCCACTGCGCCGGTGCCGCCGAGAATCAGCACCCGCTTGCCGCCGAGTTCCGCGCCATGCTCCGTTTTCAGATGGCGTTCGACGAGCGCCACAAGTGCGGCAGCGGTCGTGTACGAGCCGCTTGGATCGGCGAATACGGATACCTCGAAGGGCGGCACCATCGCCTGGCGCGCTGTGTCGAGCATGTCGGCGGCAAGCATCACGTCGCGCCCGCCGATGAAGATGCCCGTGCGCGACACGCCCTTCGGCCTGCGCGAAAAAATCGCGTCCTGAGTCAGCGTCACGACGTGCTCCGCGCCGACATTGCAATACGGGACGATGACCTGATAACCGGCATCGGCGGCCATGTTGACGTCGAAGGGACTCATCTGCGGCGTGGCCGTCAACATGTGCAGGATGTACGGCCTTTCTGTGGCTTCGGGCATGGCGATGGACTCGTTTCAGGTGTTCAGGTTGACGGCGGGCCGGGACCCAATGAGCTGGACGGGCGGCGCCTATGGGCAATCGCTGTTGCAGCGCTGCAAGCCGACGGCATGGATGGCCGCGCCGCGATTGATCCCCGCGGCCACCGAGCACACGATGCCCGGGGTGCCGCGCGTGGCGTCCCTGGCGGCGGCGAGCGCGCGTTCGGCATCCTGGATGCCGCGCAGGAACGCGAAGCCCGTCGGTCCCCACGATGTCTGGCCGATCCCGGCGCGATGCTGCGTGGCTGCGGCAGCGGCGTCGAGTGCGGCCGCGACCGCGGGACTCGAGAACACCCCGCCTTGAACGGGTGCGAAGTATTCGCCGATGGTCTGCTGCAATTCGCCGATGCCTTTGGCGAAGGCATCGAAATCATGTTCCGCGATTCCCGGCAGCACGAGCATCAGAACGAGATGGCACAGGTGTGCGGCAAGCGTCTGCGGAAATGGAGCGAGGGTGGCGAGCGCGCGGCGTTCTTCATCGCCGTGCAGGCCTTCGCGGCGGGTGTCGTCGACGAGCAGGATGCGCCATGCCTCGGGAAACGGCTGGCGTGTCAGGATTGATGGAATACGGGGTTGGTTGCCGGCACCATTCGATCCCGAGCCGCCGCGACCGCTGTCCACGATCAACCCGCCATGATCGAAACCGAGCAAACCAATGCCCGAGCGCGCGCCGCGTCCCAGCAGCCGCGCGAGATCGGCGGTGGGCGGCGAGCGTCCGAGCAAGCTTACAAACGCCGTGCCAACCGCCAGCGCGAGCTGTGTGCCCGAACCGAGCCCCGCATGCGCGCGAGGTGCCTGCTGGACCTCGATCACAACGGGCGGCCCACCGTAAGCGCCATGCAACACGTCGAGATACTGGGCGATGCGCGCACGTTGAGCCTCGGTGTGTGCGCCGAGTATTTGCGTTTCATCGGCGCGTTGCGCGGTGATCCGCGTGCCGAAGGTGTCTATCGTCAATCCGACGCTTCCGAACGCGCGCCCCAGCGACGCGCTCGGGTCCAGGAAGCCCAGATGCAGACGCGCGGGGGCATCGACTGTCACGGCTGAAAGCGGCGACAGGCTGTCCGGTTGGTTATCCAGGCGAAGCTGCATCGCGAGTGTCCCTGGGTTCGATGTCGTGGTCAAAGCCGTGGCGGTGAAGCGGGGCGCGTGGCCTTCGAGGCAAGAGCCGTACCAACGGATGCAACGCTTACAACGCGGCTGCGCTCAAGCCTTCGGTGCGTCGTACTTGATATAGCGGAAACGCTGGTCGTCGCCGGGGGTGCCCTCCAGCGGTCCGCCTTCGAGGCCGGGTTGCCACTGGATCACTTCCTCCATCTTGGTCGCGAGCGCGAAATCCTTGTCAGTGATGCCCTTGGCCGAATGCGTTTTAAGCTTCACGACCACGAACGCATACGACACCGTCAGGTCCGGGTGATGCCACGCCGCTTCCGCAAGGTGCCCGACGGTGTTCACCACCATCAGCGTGCCTTTCCACCCTTCCGTCTTGTACTTGCGGCGCAGCCAGCCGTCCTCCATGTACCAATGCTGGAGCGCTCCGGTGAGGCGCTGCTGGATCTCCTCGTCGGAGTAAACCCTTTCGGGTTGTTTGCTGGTCATGGCGATGCCTCCCTACGCTCGTGCGAGCGAACCTCAACCTATAACGCTTTGCAAACACCGCGCCAGCCAGCGCGCCGGCAAGCCCGGCGGACGAAGAATGCCCGTGAGCCGCGTGCATGCTGCAGCGCATCGCCTGCGCGCGATACGCCCTGCGTTTCAGATAACTGGCTGTATCGCGGATTTGACACAGTATGTGTCGTAATCCGAATGAAGCGTCTCACCCTCGCACCATCGTGGCGCTGTCGAGCCCCGTTCCATTGGCCCCGCCACGCTGTAAGCCAGCGTCAGGCCTTCCGGCATGGAATATGCAATTCGTCTTCGCAAACAGAAGCCCGGCATCGACCGGGCGAAGCTTAGCTCGCTGCCCGCACCGGTGAAGGCGCGCCCGGGGCATGGGTGGTGGGGTCATCCCTGAGTCGGACGGCAACACATTCTGGAGGAGACATGAAATTACGCACCCTGGTTCTCGGACTGGCGGTGGTTGCGGTAACGGCCCTTAACTCTTTTGTGGCACAGGCCGATTCGCAGCTCGACGCCTTGATCAAGAACTCATCGAACTGGGCCGCTCAAGCTGGTGATTATTCCAATCACCGCTATAGCCCGCTCAAGCAGATCAACGAAAGCAATGTGGCAAAGCTGCAAGTAGCCTGGACCATGTCGACCGGCGTGCTGCGCGGTCACGAGGGATCGCCGCTCGTTATCGGCGACACGATGTATATCCATTCACCATTCCCCAACAAGGTGATTGCGATCAGCCTGAAGGACCAGACGTTCCTCTGGCAATACGAACCGAAGCAGGACGCGCAGGTGGTGTCGGTGATGTGTTGCGACACGGTCAACCGTGGGCTTGCCTACGGTGACGGCAAGATTTTCCTCCAGCAAGCCGACACGAAGCTCGTCGCGCTGGACGCAAAGAGTGGCGAAGTGAAATGGACCGCTCAAAACGGTAACCCGAAAGCTGGGGAAACCAACACCAATGCGCCGCACGTTTTCGGCGACAAGGTGCTGACGGGCATTTCCGGCGGCGAGTTCGGTGTGCGCGGGCGGCTCATTGCCTACGACATCAAGACTGGCAAGGAGGTCTGGAAGGCATACAGCACGGGTCCCGACAACGAGATGCTGCTGGACCCCGACAAAACCATGACCTACGCCGACGGCAAGATGACGCCGGTGGGCGCGGACTCGTCGATCAAGAGCTGGAAGGGCGACCAGTGGAAGTCCGGAGGCGGCACGACCTGGGGCTGGTATGCCTGGGATCCGAAGCTGAACCTGGTCTACTACGGCACCGGCAATCCAGGCACCTGGAACCCGACGCAACGTCCCGGCGACAACAAATGGTCGATGTCCATCTTCGCCCGCGACCTCAACACGGGCATGGCGAAATGGGTCTATCAGATGACGCCGCACGACGAATGGGACTATGACGGCGTGAACGAAATGATTCTTGCCGACCTGCCCATGAATGGCAAGAAGGTACCGGCAATCGTCCACTTCGACCGTAACGGCTTCAGCTATACGCTCAATCGCGAAACAGGACAGTTGCTGGTTGCCGACAAGTACGACCCGGCGGTGAACTGGGCTGACCATGTGGACCTGAAGAGCGGCTTGCCGATTCGCAACGCGGCTTATTCGACGCAGGCGGCAGGTCCCGACCATAACGTTAAGGGCATTTGCCCGGCAGCGTTGGGTTCGAAAGACCAGCAACCGGCTGCCTACGATCCGAAGAGCAATCTGTTCCTCGTCCCGACCAACCACGTGTGCATGGACTACGAGCCGTTCGAGGTCGAGTACGTGTCCGGCCAGCCTTACGTGGGCGCAACGTTGTCGATGTACCCGGGCCCGAACGAAAAGGGCGCGATGGGTAACTTCATTGCCTGGGATGCCAGCAAGGGCAAGATCGCATGGTCCAAGCCGGAGAAGTTCTCGGTGTGGTCCGGCGCGCTGGCGACGGCGGGTGGAGTCGCTTTCTACGGCACGCTCGAAGGCTACCTCAAGGCCGTGCGTATCTCGGATGGCAAGGAGTTGTGGAAGTTCAAGACGCCGTCCGGAATCATCGGCAATGTGTTCACGTATGAGTATCAAGGCAAGCAATTCGTGGGTGTCTATTCGGGCATCGGCGGATGGGCGGGTATCGGCATGGCGGCAGGCCTCGAAAAGTCCACGGAAGGACTGGGCGCGGTCGGCGGTTATCGCGAACTCGCAAAGTACACGGCTCTTGGCGGCACGCTGTTCGTGTTTGCCATTCCGAGCTGACAGAGGCGGAAGAGGCGGATTCATCCGCCTTTTCCAGTCATCATAGGAACCGAAGACACGTACCGGCCGGCCTTGCCTGATAGAGGCGGCCGGGCGTGCCCCCCGAGACCATTCACCCACTCGTTCCAACCCTGCACCGGCGCCAAGAGACGCACGGTGCAACACGCTCTAACTGAAGGAGAGATGCGCAATGAAAGGCCGAACACTCTTGCCGCTGGCGATAGCCCTGGTCACGTTACCGGTTTCATACGCCCAGACCGATCCGGCGCAGATGAAGCCGGTCTCTTATCAGGTTGTCGACGGCAACAAGGTCGATAACAACACCCTGCAAGGCTGGCGAACCTGGCGTGCGCTTGCTTGCGAGCGCTGCCACGGCGCGCAGCAGCAAGGCATGGTAGGGCCGTCGCTGATCGATGCATTCAAGACCATCGATCCCAACGAGTTTCATCGCACCGTGTTTGGCGGACGCCTTGACAAGGGTATGCCCGACTTCAGTTCCAGTGCCATGATGCAGAAGAATTGGCAGAACCTGTTTACATATCTGAAGGGCCGTTCCGACGGCAAGATCAAGCCGGGCGACCTGCAGGCGATCGATGCCAAATAAGACCACGCTGCTGGACCGTTCGCTGACGTTGGCGCTTGCATCACGCTTTACCGGAGGGTCTGATGTCTGAAGCTTATTCAAGGCTCGGCGCATTTGCACGCAAAGCGGTCGCGGTGGCCTGCATGGCGCTCGGGTTCAATGCCGCCCATGCCGACGGTCCGGCGCTACCGCACAACGACGGAGCCGACGGCGTGCTGCGCGTATGCGCCGACCCTAACAACATGCCGCTTTCCAACGACAAGGGCGAGGGTTTCGAAAACAAGATCGCGGCCCAGATGGCGAGCGATTTCGGCTACAAGATCGAATACACCTATTTTCCGCAGCGCATGGGTTTCATCCGGCACACGCTTCGCGAGAAGATACCCAATACGGAAGACTACAAGTGTGACCTCGTGATCGGCGTGCCCAAGGGTTACGACATGACGGCGACCACTCGGCCGTGGCTGCACTCTACCTACGCGATGGTGTTTCCCAACCGGCCAGAATTCGCATCGATCAGTACACCGTCTGATCTCCTCAAGCTGCCGCCCGATCAGTTGCGCAAACTCCGTCTCGGGATCTTTTCGAATACGCCCGCGGTCGACTGGCTGCTTGGAAACAACCTGATCGAGCAGGCGGTGTCGTATAAGGTGCAAAGCGGAGACCCTGCGGAATTCCCGGGCGAAATGATCCAGCGCGACATGTCGGCGGGCAATGTGGACGTCGTGTTCTTGTGGGGGCCGATAGCAGGTTATTTTGCCCGGCAAGCCGGCGACAAGGTCAAGCTGGTCGCCTTCCCGCCAACGCCGGGGCTACGCTTCGATTTTGAAATCTCGATGGGCGTGCGTTACGGCGAAGGTCCGTGGAAGACGAAGATCGACCAGTGGATCGGTGCGAACCAGGGCAAGATCGACAAGATACTCACGAGCTATGAGGTCCCGTTGCTTGCTATCAGCGAGACCGCCCCTGCACAGGCCAACGCGAAATGAGCGCGTGGACGACAGGGCTGTGGTGGACGGGTCGGATGGCGGCTGCGGCCGGTATCTTGTTCGCCGGAAGCCACGTGTATGCCGCGGACGCTTCGAGCGCGGCGAGTGCTACGAGTGCTACGAGTGCTACGAGTGCTACGAGTGCTACGAGTGCTACGAGTTCCGAGATCGCGCCTGCTGAGCGGCTCCTTTTCATGTCGACACATCTGAAGGGCGTTCAACCGCAAACCGAACTGGATTACGCGCTCGACCGCTCGGGGCCGCCCGCGAACGAGAAGGATACCGTCAAGGTGCTCGTGCTCAGCGCCGACAATGCCAACGGCGACGCGCTAGTGAGCGACCACGGCGGCAAGGTCGAGGTGCCCGGCGAAGGCTTGCCCTGCAATCCGGTGATCCTGTATTTCCTCGAGCATGACATCGCGGAGATGGAGCAACTGACGGGCGGACAGCGCCGCTATTTCCAGCGGCGCGTGCGTCTGGCGCTCGCGGCCAGCCCGGCGATCACGTCGGTGATCCGCGACGCGCAGGGTAAGAAGGTCAAGGCGAAGCAGATCGTGATCCAGCCGTATCTGGATGATCCGAACAGCGCGCGTTTTTCTCAGTACACCGGCAAAC
Source organism: Caballeronia sp. SEWSISQ10-4 2 (assembly GCF_030464885.1). Classification (GTDB taxonomy): domain Bacteria; phylum Pseudomonadota; class Gammaproteobacteria; order Burkholderiales; family Burkholderiaceae; genus Caballeronia. The sequence goes on from NZ_JALPRJ010000083.1 coordinate 17,507, forward strand.
GCTATACCTTTGTCATGTCGGAGGCGGTGCCGGGTCAGGTGCTGCTCATTCGCACGGAGGTGCCGGGTGCGAACAACGATTTCGCACATCCGGTACAGAGTGAAACGCTGAGTTATCAGGGTGCGTTGCGCAGCCTGTCACCGCTGCCCGGCAAGAAGGCGCCGGACAAGGATGTGAATGCACCACGTGCGAGCCGCTAACGCAGCATGACGAGCGGGCGCGAGCAGGGAGGAGGTGGCCGCGGCGATGGTCTATTCAGCGGGTGCCTTCGATGCATTCGGGCAGCAGCCGACAAGTCCCGGGTAAGCCTTGAGCTGCCTCGCTGCCAGGCGGGTTTGCTCGTCGGGTATTTAAGCAAGCTGTTTTGCAGGATGGCCGCTCATTGTGAACTTCATTCGCTCGCTGACCTTGCGGCAGTTGCAGATCTTCGTGATCGCCTGCCGGTATCCGAGCTTTGCGCGTGCGGCCGAGGAACTGCACCTGACCCAGCCGGCAATCTCCATGCAGATCCGTCAACTGGAGGAAGCTGTCGGGCTGCCGCTGTTTGAGCGCGTCGCGCGCAAACTCACCTTGACTGAGGCCGGCGAGAGACTGTCGCATCATGCGAGCCGGATTCTCGGGGAAATCAAGGACGCCGAAGACGCCATGACATCGCTTTCGCTTGCCGACAGCGGTTCCATCGCGGTAAGTATTGTCAGTTCTGCCACCTATTTTGCTCCGAAGCTGCTTGCCGCTTATTCGCGGCAGTATCCTCGCGTCGACGTGCGTTTTTCGGTAGGAAACCGCGAGACCTTGCTACGCCAGCTACAGGACAACGCGACCGATCTCGCCATCATGGGCCGGCCGCCGCCCGAGCTGGGGACGACGGCGGAGCCGCTGGCATATCACCCGCATGTGTTGATTGGACCAGTCGATCATCCGCTGCGGGATGCGCGCCGGTTCGACCTTCAGGAGCTGGCCGGCGATACGTTCCTGCTACGCGAACCAGGGTCGGGAACGCGCGCGGTGTCCGAGCAAATGTTCAAGCAACACCTGTTCATGCCGGCGCGCAGCGTGACGTTGGGCAGTAACGAATCGATCAAGCAGGCCGTGATGGCCGGCATGGGCGTGAGCCTGATCTCGCTGCATACGCTCGCGCTCGAGTTGCGTTCGCACGAGCTTGTATTACTCGATGTCAATGGCACGCCAGTCGAGCGTACGTGGCAGATCGTTCACCTGCGCTCTAAGCGATTGTCGCCGACCTGTATCGCGTTCCGGCGCTTCTTGCTTGAACAGGCTGCGCCGTTTCTCGAGCGAGAGTACGCGGGGTTCGCGTTGCAGAAACGTGAGCCTGCCGCGGAAAAGCAGCTGGCAAAATAATCGTCCGCCGCCGGCTGTCCTGTGTCTTTTGAGTCTGTTGCTCGTAATCGCCATTGTCGGCACCGCCGTCGCGCCGTGGCAATGGGTTTTCCAGCAAAGCTATGTAATCGACAAGCCGATTACGCCGCGTTTCATAAAATACGAGAAAGCCGATTTATGGATCGGTATCATCTTCGAAGCGTGCAATCAGTCGAATGCAATAGCCGAGGAAGGATCGCCGATGAATCAAAATCAGCTTCGCCGCACAGTAAGCCTGGCGCGCCGCTTGATAGGGCTGGTCGTTCTTCTGCTATTCGCCTTTCTCAATCCAGCTCCGCGGCCGTTCGCTCCGAACCTGATTCACGTATCCGCTCGGTCAGGCATCACCATTGAAAAACACCCGACCATCCCCGGCCATTGCCGAGTGGTTGGAAAGTATTGCCTCGGCCAATTCCTGGGCGGTGCATAGCAGGCATTGAGGGTCTTCCTCGTTTTCAGAAAGTCCCAGGCAACAGGATCTGATCGGTCACGCGGCGGATATCGGTGTGCCCGCAAAAGGCCATCGTGGTGTCGAGTTCCTTGTGGATGATCTGCAGGCACCGCTCGACACCCGCCTCGCCCATCGCTCCTAGCCCGTACAGGAAACTTCGGCCGATCAGCGTTCCCTTCGCGCCGAGCGCGACAGCCTTCAGCACGTCCTGTCCGCTGCGGATGCCGCCATCCACCCACACTTCGATCCTATCCCCTACCTCGCGTGCAATCTCGGGAAGCGCCGAGATGGACGACGGTGCACCGTCGAGTTGGCGGCCACCGTGGTTGGAGACGATCATCGCGTCGGCGCCGCTGTTGGCGGCAAGGCGTGCGTCTTCCAGATCCATGATTCCCTTCAGGATGAGCTTGCCGCCCCACAGCTTCTTGACCCACTCGACATCGGCCCAGCTCAAGGCCGGATCGAATTGCTCGGCGGTCCATGAGCTCAGGGACGACAGGTCGCCCACGCCCTTTGCATGACCGACGATGTTGCCGAAAGTACGCCGCTGCGTGCCCAGCATGCCGCGGCACCAGCGTGGTTTGGTCGCGAGGTTCATGAGGTTCGGGAGCGTCAGTTTCGGCGGCGCCGATAGCCCGTTCTTGATGTCCTTGTGGCGCTGACCGAGGATCTGCAGGTCGAGCGTAAGCATCAGGGCGCTGCAGTTCGCCGCCCGGGCGCGCTCGATCAGCCGCACGATGAAATCGCGGTCGCGCATCATGTAGAGCTGGAACCAGAAGGGTTTGGTCGTGTGTGCCGCCACGTCCTCGATCGAGCAGATGCTCATGGTGGACAAGGTGAACGGGACGCCGAACTTCTCCGCCGCGCGCGCCGCGAGGATCTCGCCGTCGGCATGTTGCATGCCGGTCAATCCCGTAGGTGCAAGCGCTACCGGCATGGCGATGTCATGACCCACCATCTCCGTGCGCGTGCTGCGGCCAGCCATGTTGACCGCTACGCGCTGGCGCAGCTTGATGCGCTGGAAGTCGCTTTCATTGGCCCGGTAGGTACTCTCGGTCCACGAGCCGCTATCGGCGTAATCGTAGAACATGCGCGGCACACGCCGCTGTGCGAGCACACGCAAATCCTCGATGCAGGTAATGACTGGCACGATTTCTCTCGGTACGGGAACGGGAGGACGAGTATACGTTTTAAAGCGGCCAAATCTAAGCCGAACTTTCCCCATCCCACCGCGAACCTCGCAGCGCCGACAAGGTATCCACGATCTCCCCGAACAGGGGCCTGCGGTCAGCTTGTTCGCTCAGGCAGCTATTTTTCAGGCTCACAAGCGTCGCCATGCTGCTTTGCTCCGACCTCTGCAGATCGCATCGCTCGATCAATTCTTCAAGCAGGCAACCAAAGGCTCTTACTTCCAGGCGCTGGAGTGCAGGGCCAAGCGCTTGATCGTCGGGAGCATAGAACGATGCCGCGCCGAAATCTCCCATTAGCGCCCGACCCTGGCCGCAATGCAGGATGTTATGGGCATACAGGTCGCCATGCATGATGCCTTGCTCGTGCAAATGCCAGGCGGCTGACGCGATCCCATGTGCAACGCTCAACGCGGAAGTCAGGTCGAAGCGGATATCGACGTCGTAGATATCACGCGTACAGGACTCCATGCTGGGCGGGCCGGCCAGATTCCTGAGCTGCGGATCGATGAGTTCCATCACAAGACCATTGACGCCCGTTGGATGATTCTTCACCTTGCCGAGCACCGGAATCAGATTCGGATGCTCGCCAGCCGCGATGCAAGCTGCCATCTCGCAGTGCGGCAAACCATCGCTGGTCACCGCGCCCTTGAACAATTTGACCGCGACGGGCCGGGAGTCGTCGCCTGTCGTTCGATGTGTCCGATGTTCTGCACGATGGATCACGCCGGAGGCGCCTTCGCCCAATCGATGCTGCAGATCCAGCGCGCGCCATTGAATTTCGGTGACGGGCGTGTCCGTCAGTGCCCTGGCTTCCAGCTTGTCACTGAACGGATTGCCGGCGTATGCCAGCCACGACAGCCGGGGTAAAGAGGCTAACCAGACCGGTAGTTCGGTAAGCTGATTAGCCGCGAGTCTTATCAATTCGAGGCAAGAGCAGTTGGCTAATTCCACTGGTAGCGCGCGTAACTGGTTGCCGGCGAGCATCAGCTTCTGTAGTCGAGTGCAGTTGCCGATCTCTGGTGGCAGGGCTTCAACTTGATTGTCGGTCAGGATCAGCCAACGCAACCTGGGCGGCAACGACCTGCCGGACACCTTGCGTATGCGGTTTGCCTTGAAGCCCGCCATGCTCAATTGCGGGCACTTTCCGAGGATTTCCGGCAGCTCGGTGAACTGGTTGTCGGAGCAGAAGATGGTGTGCAGCTTGTTGAGCCTCGGTAGATCATCGGGCAGCGACGAAAGCGCATTGCCGGACAGGTCGAGTATTTCCAGCGTGTCGGACAGATCGAAAATCTCGCGTGGAAATTCGGTCAGGCCGCAGGCCAGTTTCAGTCGCTGGATCCCGGTTAGCTGTCCGGCACGTAGTTGGTCGAGTGTGGTTGTCACAGTAGCGAGGAGATATCCAGGATGGGCGGCAGGTTGGCTTTGCTCGTGCGGGATCGATTTTACTGAGTATTGGCGAGCTGCATGTCCCGTCGCTTGAAAATGCCTTGAAGTTTGCTCCCGCGGAACGGGCTGCACGTGGCGCGCAGCGTTGGAGCATATGCCAAGCGCGGTCCGCGACTGACGTAGACTCTTATTCTTCCACGACCCAATAATGTCCTGCTTCATAAAACTCAACCATGGCAACCGACGTGAAAACCAGCCTGACCTTGCCCGATGCCGCACACGTGCCCCGCGGCCGCCTGAGCGGCGCAGAGCGGCGTGGACGCTTTCTCGACATGGCGGCGGAGATCATCGTCGAAAACGGTGTGTCAGCGGTGACGATGGAGTCTGTCGCGGCCCGCTCCAACGTCGACAAGCGGCTCGGCTATCGATATTTCACGAACCGCGACGATCTCATAGGCGCGCTCGTCGAACGTGAATTCGCTGTCATGAGGCAACGCGTCCATGAAGAGCTGCCCGTGATCACGAGCTTTGAAGAACGATTGCGGGTCAATACGCGGTTATGGCTCGCGACAATCGCCGAGCGGGGCCCGCTATTGCGACGCCTGCTTTATGGCGAGGGCCCGCTGGAACACTACGCGAGCAAGATCCTTAGCATCGCGGTCGCCGATTGGTCAGCCATGATCTGCGCCGAGACCGGTCTGGACGCAGCGGTCGCCGAGATCGTGACGCGCATGCTGCTTGCAGCCCTGTCCGGCGCGGTCGACGTCATGCAGATGGGCCTCAGACCCCTGGATGAAGTCGCCGATCTCTATTCCACGATCGCCCTGGCCGGCATGCAAGCGGTCGCTCAACGGGATGGCGAAGCCCGCCGTCGCGGATAGAGCGGACTGTCGCCAGCCGCGTGTTGCCACTGCCTTATCATATGGAAGCCGGTAAGCTAGCGTCATCCCGACACAGGAGACAGACCATGCAGGTCAGCCCGCCTTCGTTTCTGGAACAACGCTTCGAGGCACAACGCCAGGCGTTCGCGGCGGAATCGAATCCACCCGCGCAGGTTCGTATCGACCGGTTGAACCGGCTGCTTGCGTTGACGGAGAATCATGAAAGCGACTTCGTGCGTGCAATCGATACCGACTTCAGCGGCCGATCCGCTCACGAAACGCGGCTCGCCGAATTGTTTATCGTGCGTGCTGGAATCCGGCACGCACGTGAGCATCTGAAGCACTGGATGAGTCCGCAGCGAATTGCGACCGGCCTGCACTTCCGCCCCGGCTATAACCGTCTGTTGCGGCAGCCGCTTGGCGTGGTCGGCATCGTATCGCCTTGGAACTACGCGATTCAACTATCGATGGGGCCAGCGCTCGCGGCCCTCGCCGCTGGCAACCGGGTTCTTCTCAAGCCGTCGGAACTGACTCCCCACTTCTCCGAGCTGCTGGACCGCCTGGTTCGCGCTTCCTTCGCACCGGATGAACTGAGCGTCGTGAACGGCGGCATGGAGGTAGGCCAGGCTTTTGTCCGTCTGCCGTTCGATCACCTGTTTTTTACCGGATCGACCCAGGTCGGTCGACAGGTCGCGCTGGTTGCTGCCGCGAACCTTACGCCGGTCACGCTGGAGCTCGGCGGGAAATCGCCGGCGATCCTCGATGCCTCTTGCGATATCGCTGCCGCAGTGGCGAGCATTGCCTATGGCAAGTTCCTGAACGCCGGACAGACCTGCATTGCGCCGGATTACCTTCTTGTGCCAACGGGTCTGGCGGACATCGTCGCAGACCGTCTCAAGGCGGCTGTCACGCGCCTGTATCCCACGCTGATTTCCAACCCCGACTACACGGCCATTATCAGCACGAGGCATCGGGAGCGGCTGACTGCGATGGTGCAGGAAGCGCGGGACGGCGGTGCGCGCATTATTGAAATCAATCCCGCTGCGGAGCGCTTCGACGAGCGCACACGCAAGTTTCCGCCTACGCTGGTGATCGGTGCGGCCGCGAACACGCGCCTGATGCGTGAGGAAGTCTTTGGGCCGCTGCTGCCCATTGTCGAATACGACGGGCTCGACCAGGCGATTGCCATGGTGAACCAGGGCGACAGACCACTTGCTCTGTACTGGTTCGGCCGCAGCGTCGCCAATCGCGACCGGGTGTTGCGCGAAACGATTTCCGGTGGCGTCACGGTCAACGACTGCCTCTGGCATCTGGCGCAGGAAGAGCAGCCCTTCGGCGGCGTCGGCCCGAGCGGCACTGGCGCTTACCACGGCGAATGGGGCTTTCGCACATTCAGTAAGGAGAAACCGGTTTTCTACCAGGCTCGCCTGAATGGCGCCCGTTTTTTTTATCCCCCTTACGGCAAGACCTTCGAGCTGATGTTGCGGCTACTCAAACGCATTACGTGAACAAAACGCCGGCGGCGCGAGGCTGTGCCGAATACATGACAGAAGACCAGGGGTCTGACAACTCATCACGGACCCGCGAGAGGAACTGGCGAGGCGCGCTCAATGACCTGCATGCCGCGCCCGAACACCACCCGCGAGAAGAAGTGCGCCAGCACGGATTCCGCCAGTTCCGCCGGCACGTCCTGTGGATTGATCGTATAGAAGAAGCGCACGCCGTCGCACAACGCCATTAACCCGAGCGCAAGTGTCTCGGCGGGCAACGACACACCGGTGCGCACCGAACACTCGCGAATGTACGCAGTCAACTGCTCAAGCTTGTCACGCAGGAAGGCGGCGAAGATGACACGGAACTTGGCATCGCGCGCCGCGAGCAACTGCGCCTCGACCCATAGCAGGAAGTTCTTATTGTTGCGGTATAGATGGCTGTAGAAGAGCAGAGCCCGGTCTTCGATATCTTCGGGCGTCGCGCCTTCCTCCATGATGCCATGCAGGCCCGCCTGCATGGCTTTGTGATCGCGCTTGAGAAGTTCAAGGAGCAGTTCCTGCTTGCTGCGGAAGTTCGAATAGAACGCGCCGCGGCTATAACCCGCGGCCTCCGCGATTTCTTCCACACTCCCCGCGACAAACCCCTTCTGTATGAAAATGATCTGCGCAGCATCGAGCAGTCGCTGGCGCGTCTGCTCGCGGGCTTGCTCGCGAGTGAGTCGTTCGGGTTTCATGTCTTCATCCGCAAGCTCAACGTGGGTGTAGCGATCGTGTTACTTCGACCGCGCGTTGAACGGAGGAAGCGATGCACGTGCGCCGCCGCCGAACCGTGGCTACAGGGAAGGTGTCGTAATCGGTCCGGCTGCAATTGCCTGGAGCCATTCCATTGTCAAGGCAGGGGCTGTTACCGGCAACATATGTCCGCCATCCACCAATCGCAACGTAGTGTGATCCAGCTTTCGCTTGAGCGCCTCGCCATGATGCCGCCAATCCAGAATTCTGTCTTCCCGGCCGTAGAGCACGTCAACGGGCAGGCGAAGGGCTGCATACCGGTTTTCCATTGCCGGAAGTTCGTCCTGGATCGCCATCATGTCCGATGACGCCGCGTAGAAACTGCGGGGTCTCAAGCCGAGCAAGCCGCCCCCTTTCATTGCGAAATCCCTGGGGACCGCATCGGGACCGAACACGGTCGCAAGGATGGCCCGACTCCCCTTGATACCGAGCGGAGTGGCCAGCGTGACCGATACCACGCGCCGGACCAGCGGGGACCGGATCAGCAATCCGCTAAAAGCCCGGCCCGGATCGGCCATGTGAGTGAGCGGCGCAATCAACGCCAGCCGGCTGACGCTTCGTGGATGATTCAGGCCGACCGCCAGCGCGATAGCGCCGCCAAGGGAATGTCCGACCAGCACTGGCTTGTTCAGTCCCATCGCATCGATAAACATCGCCACGGTTCGCGCCTGCGCCGAGATGCTGGGCGACGAGTGCGCGCCTCGCGTTGAATGTCCCGAACCTGGCCGGTCGATGAGGATCACCCGATGAGACCGCGCGAGATCCTGCATGTGCAGATACGCAAAGTTGCGCATCTGTCCGCCCAACCCGTGAACGAAGACAATGGGTGGTCCATTGCCGTATTCGACATAGTGAATACGGTCGGCACCAATGTCGATGAACCGGCCTTGCGGAGGCAGCGCCTGATCGACACGGCGGGCAACGTGCAGCGAAAAAACGACGAGCCCGGCAATCGCGATGACGCAAACGGCGATGATGGACAGGGTAATGATTGTCACGTACTCACCTTTGTTTTTATGCGGGCTCTTGCGCTTCGCGCTTGAGCCTCATTGTTGCAAGGGGGCGTCGCTCGAACTGCATGACGCCGTCGTTCAAGGTTCCGAACTTGAGCGAGGCAAGATCGAGCAGATAGTTCTGGTGGTACTTCCACGGCTTGTGAAGTCCTTGCTTGGGGAGGATGTTCGCTGCCCGCTGGATGTAGCCCGACGTGAGGTCGACCGCGGGCAGCGAGCCCATCTCGTCTTCCCTCAGCCGCGGGACGCAGACGTCATAACCGTTTGCCTTCATATGATTGACGAGCCGGCAGACATACTGCGCGATCAACTCGGCTTTCAGGGTCCAGGAAGCATTGGTATATCCGAACGACGACGCGAGATTGGGCACGTCGCTATACATCATGCCTTTATACGACACTGTATCGCCGAGTGATATCTGGCGTCCATCAATCGAAATCACCGATCCACCCAGCATCTTGAGCTTCAATCCGGTGGCGGTAATCACCAGGTCGGCGTCGAGATGCTGACCGCTTCGCAGCCGCACACCGGTCTCGGTGAAGCTTTCGATTTCGTCGGTGGCGATCGACGCCTTGCCGGCTCGCACTGCCTTGAACAGGTCTCCGTTCGGCACGAGACACAGGCGCTGGTCCCACGGGTTGTATCGGGGCGTCATGTGCTTGTCGACGTCGAACTGCGGGCCTAGCTGCCTGCCTGCCGCCCTGATGAGCAACTGTTTCGTTTCTTCCGGCTTGCGTCGCGCGCGGTTGTACAGGTACATGGTCAGCAGCACGTTCTTGCTGCGGATAAGCCGGTGCGCAAGCGTCGCCGGTAACCATTTGCGCATCCTGTTTGCGATCTTGTCGCGGGCAGGCAGCGAAAAAATGTAGGTGGGTGAGCGCTGCAGCATCGTTACATGTTTTGCCGTGTCCGCCATTGCCGGTACGAGGGTGACAGCAGTAGCGCCGCTGCCGATCACGATCACGCGCTTGTCCGCATAGTTCAGGTCGGCGGGCCAATGCTGCGGATGGACGATGCGGCCTTTGAACTTCTCCATATCGGTCCAACGCGGCGCGTGACCTTCCTCGTAGTCGTAATAACCGCTGCACATGTAGAGGAATTTGCAGGTATAACGCGCTTCAGTTTCAATATTGCCTTCGGTTCGCTGAACGCGGACCGTCCAGCATGCGGCCTTTGAATCCCAGTTCGCGCCGGTTACCTTGTGACCGAACTTGATGCTCTTGTCGATGCCGGATACCTGTGCCGTGTCCTTGATGTAGTCGAGGATAGTCTGGCCGTCGGATATGGATTTGTCGCTATGCCATGGGCGAAAGCTGTAGCCGAGCGTGAACATGTCGGAGTCGGAGCGCACACCGGGATAACGGAACAGGTCCCACGTGCCTCCCATCGTGGAACGGCTTTCGAGTATGGCGAATCGGGCTGAAGGGCAGCGCTCGCGCAGATGGTGGGCCGCAGCCACGCCGGACAAACCTGCTCCGACAATCAGGACGTCGTAGTCGATATCGGCATGCGTGGCCGTAGCTTGCTTGTCATGCGGCGAAGGTGAAGTGCCGCTTGCGTGGGTAGCCGGCGTCATGCAATGTCCTTGGCGGAGGAAGAAACGGCCTGGGCCGGCCGGACGGCATGCGAAACGTTCGCACGACGCTTCTGCAGTTTGCGATGAAAGCGCAGCACATAGACCTGGTAGGCCGAGCCCATCAGCCGCGAGATGCGATCGACACGCCGCGCGTCGCTGCCTATCAGCACGCGCCGCGCATTGCGCTGGACGCCGGCAAGAATCTGGCGCGCTGCATCGTCCGGCTTCGTCGCGTTGATCAAGCGATTAGCCTGCCGCCGATGCGCATCTGCGTCCTGTCCCGTTAGCGCCTGGATGCTGTCGTCGACCCGCGACGCGGTTGCGATGTTGGTCGCAACACCGCCGGGATGAACACACGTAGCACTCACAGACACGCCCTCCATTTCCAGTTCCATGCGCAATGCCTCGGTGTAACCGCGGACTGCGAATTTGCTGGCATTGTATGCGCCTTGGGTGGGCATCGCGATAATGCCGAACAGACTCGACGTGTTGATCACGTGCCCATCGCCCGACGCGCGCAGATACGGCAGGAAGGCCTGCGTGCCATGCACTACGCCCCAGAAGTTGATACTCATGATCCATTCGAAGTCTTCGATCCTGGCGGTCTCGGCAGGGGCCGCAAGCGATACTCCGGCGTTGTTGAAGATCAGGTTAATGCGCCCATGATCTTTCAAGACTTGTTTCGCCCACGAAAAAACGGCGGTGCGATCGGAGACATCGAGCCGTTGTATCGTGACACGCACACCATACACGACACATTCGTTCATCGTCTGGACGAGCCCTGCCTCGTTGATATCGCTCAACGCAAGGTGGCAACCTCGTCGAGCGAGCTCGATCGCCAGAGTGCGACCCATGCCCGACCCCGCCCCCGTGACCGCAGCGACTTTCCCTTCAAAGCTTTTCATAAACACGCCCCTTGCTAACGGTCCCCATCGCTTCTACGGCTGCGTTGAATATCAGCCCCGATGGATGCATAGTGCGGTTGCAACGGGAATACACCAATGGCGCAAAGGGACAGGTATTTTAGTATTTGGGCCAAATTTCGTCCTGTAGGGGTATCTCCTGATGAGTTTTTGGGACTTTAAGCGCGGCCCCACGCGCGCCCGGCTATTGGTCGACTACGCGCTCGCCAAGGGCTTTTCGCTAGCCGAGTTACTTAAAGGTAGCGGCGTGGCGCTCACACAACTCGATGACCCGAACACCGAGCTATTGGCTGCTCAGGAGCTTCGGGTCATCAGCAATCTCTTAAAGCTGACTGGCGCACCGGATCAACTCGGAATCGATCTGGGACTTCGCTATCACTTCTCGGCTTATGGCGTCTGGGGTTTTGGGCTGATCAGCAGCGCAACCATGAGAGATGCCTTGACGCTCGCGCTGCGGTTCATTCCGCTTACGTTTGCGTTTACGTTGATCTCGTACCACGAGGAAGGCAATCTCGGCGTGCTGACATTCGGCGAGCCGGATCTGGGGCGTGACCTGACGCGATTTCTTGTGGAGGGCGACATGGCGGGAGCCGCGGTCCTGCTCGCCGAAATCGCTGGCCCGGATTTCAAAATCGGGCGTCTCACCTTCAGGGCGGAGCCGAATCGCAAGAATCCCCGTCGCGGCGCGCCACGCACGGTCTTTGGAGCGACTCCGTATTACGGCGCGAAGATGAACAGTTTGTCGTTCGATCTCGCGTATCTGGACCGGCGGCTGCCGCACGCAAATCCGATCACCGCGGCCATGTGCGAGCAGATGTGCGCGGAGCTTATCGAGCGTCGGCAGGCACGGTCCGGGACCTCGACGATCGTTCGGCAGTACCTCAGCGTCCCCGGCAGCTCATTGCCGGATCTGGCCGCGATGGCCAGGATTATCAACGTGAGTGAACGTACCTTGAAGCGCCGGCTCAAGGAGGAGGGTACGTCGTTCAGAACGCTTTTGATGGAGTCGCGTCGAGCGGTGGCGGAGGAGTTGCTCAAGGACCGGCGGCTAAGCATGGCGGACATTGCGTTGCGTCTGGGCTTTAGCGATTCCTCTACATTTTCTCAGGCCTTTAAGCGCTGGCATGGCGTGGCGCCTAATGTTTATCGAAAGGCCGCTCGCGGCGCGGATTCTGTGACACGATCTTAAAAGCGCTAGCAAGGGTTTTTTGGCTTAGCGAGGGGAGGAGGTCTCCAAGCTCGCCCCTTGAGTGAGACCGTTGCAATAGGTATCGCGAGTCAATGACGCCATGCAACGACCGAATGTAACGCGGACTTGTAGCTTTACATCCGCTGCTTCAGGAATGACGCAAGCTGCCGGCGTATCTCCGGCCTGGCTGCAATGACATGCCCTCCGTCATGCTCGAGGATCAACGGCTTACCGAACTTCGATGCAAGCATGCGAGAGTGTTGGCTTGGCACGACGGAGTCCGAACGGCCGATGATATGAACCGAAGGAAGATCGTAGCTCGCCGGTGATTCGTATAGCCTTGCCAGACTCGGATCGTTGGCAAGGAAGCCTCCGGCCATGATCGCGAAGTCGAACGCAAGCGGTGTTTGCTCGCTTGGCTTTCCGTCCATCGAACGTAAGCCGACAAGCAAGCCCGCTAGCGCTGCGCCTTGGCTGAAGCCAAAAACGCCGTCGAAGGGTCCCTCGTTTTTGAACAGAGAAATCATCCAGTCATAGGTATTGCGCCAGCCTTTATAGACGATTACGCCAGGGTCGGCGTCAAACCCCTGCATGTCCTGGACTGCGTGCCACCAGCCAAAATCTCCGTTCGCCCTGGAGGGCGCATCGACGAATACAAACTCCGCCAGGGGTTCCAGCACGCTAGTGAGCGCGCTCATTTGATCGCGAAGAACGCTGGCGCTGCCGTGGTATCCGTGCAAGCAAAGAACGCGCAACTTTTTCATGATTGACCTTGTCTCCTGGAATCCGGGCATTCGCCCGGGATTCCAGGTTTGTGTTCAGGACGATGCGAACATTCAAGTCATTTGCTAACTAAACGTGGTCGGCTTAGCGCCCGTAGCTCGCTGTGAAGCTGGCGGTTCCAAGCAGCTTGTCGCCTAGTCCCTTGTTCAAGATGAACGAATGAAGTCCTGAGGTACCCGTTTGGGGAATTCCGCTAGCGGCTTCGACATTGTCGACGGCAAGAGCGTAAAGGGTGAATACGTAGTGATGCGGTTTATCGCCAGCGGGAGGACAGGGGCCGCCGTAGTTGCCGTTACCCCCGGTCGCGCCGGTGTTGAGGAAATCATTCGCACCGTTGAATGCAGGCGCAGGCAGTGTGTTGGGAGCGTTACCGGCGCCTTGCGGCAGACTGGTCGCGCTCGCCGGGATGTTGTACACCGTCCAATGCCAGAAGCTGTTGCCTGCGGGCGCATCCCGGTCCTGAACCTGTAAGGCAAGCGACTTCGTTCCAGTCGGCAGGTTTGACCACTTGATGGACGGAGACACGTTCGAGCCCGTGCAGCCGAACGCGTTCAGTGTGAACTTCTTGTCGAACGTGCCTGATGCCAGGTCGGGGCTCGATACGGTGAACGCCGAGCTACCTGCGTATGCATGGGTCGCGCTAAAAGCGCCCGTCAAAAGCGTGGCAAGGACCAAGGCCGAAGCGCGCAGCTTGCGGGCTGGACCTTTAGGTAAGCTCGGCGTGGTGCCTTGTTTGACAGCACTCGTTTTCTGTTCATCGGCGGGTGCATTGAAAGTGGCTTTGAGATTCATTGATCGGCTCCCGGTTGTGGAGCCGTCAATTTACTGTCGTGCCTAGTTGTCGACCAGCCGTTTGCTTCATGGGAGCATTGTGAAAAATGCAAGAGTGAACCAGGGGCGCGGACTTTGTACGCACCGGGCCTGTCTTGCGAGTGCTAGCGGATCAGACGAGAGAGTAAGTGGCCGATTGCGCATCGCGAAGCATGGCGCTCCGCAGCGTCTCCGAATCCGTCGGCAAGGCCGTCAGCCCGGCGGGTGCGTCAAGACCCGGCGCAACGCCGCCTATCCGCTGCTTGATGAACTCGACAAATGCCCTGACTCGTTTGGGGACGTAGAACCGCGATGTATAAAGCAGCCACACCGAGTTATCGAAGTCGGTAGGGGTGGTTTCGTGATTGGGGAACAGGTCGACCAGTCGACCCGATGCCAGGTCGTCCCGTACCAGCCAGTCCGCCAACAACGCCGGGCCCAATCCATCCAGCGCCGAACGGTGCAGCGCCAGCGAATTGGACACGACCAGCCAGCCGCCCACATTAACGGCTTGCACTGCAGCGCCTGTCGCATCGCGAAACCGCCACTGCGTGCGATATCCGCGCAGGGAACACCGCAGGCAATCGTGCTCCGCCAGTTCGGCCGGCGTACGCGGGCTACCGTGCTGCTTCAGATACTCGGGGCTCGCGCATACGTGATAACGGATCTTTGCGAGCCGGGTGCCGATCAGCGATGTATCGCCATCCTGACGAAGGCGCAGCGCTACGTCGACTCGCTCAGCTAACAGGTCGACAATCGAGTCCGTGAGCAGCAAATCGATTTCGAGCGCGGGGTAAGCCTCGCGAAGCGCGGGCAACAACTTCAGGATAACGGCGTGCCCATAGGTTACCGAGGTCGTCACCCGGACGACGCCCGCGGGACTGCCTGCGAGGTCGCGCGCTTCGTCAGAGGCCTGCTGCAGCTCTTGCAGGATCTTGCAGGCATTCTCGTGATAGACCTTGCCCGCTTCAGTAAGTACGAGCTGACGCGTGGTGCGTTCCAGCAGCCTGAGTCCCAGGTCCTTTTCAAGTGAAGTGACTGCTCGCGTGGCGGCGGAAGGGTCGATATCGAATTTTCGGGCCGCCGCCGCAAAACTGCCCTGCTGAACGACTTCGACAAAGATCTTCAGATGCTCGGTATCCATATCGATGGTCCCAGGTGATCTCGAGAGAATAGAAACGCCCGACTTATAGCATAAGAATTGTGCGCTTCTTTGCAGGGCGGCGTGGGGAGGTGCTTCACCAGCCATGCGAATCGAAAGTGCGTGCGCTAGCGCAGCCCTGTAGAATCTTTTCACCATCAACTAGCCAGGCTCGCGATGACACTGACTGACGACAAAACTCGAGCGCACCCACACGCTAGCGGCCATCAACCGTTTCGAATCCTCATCGCATGAACGACTCCACACGTTTGCCCGGCCATCGCTTTCTGCATTCGCCGGGCCCTAGCCGCGTGCCGGATGAAGTCCTGCACGCAATGAGCCGCCAGCCGATGGATCTGGCCGACCCGCGTCTGGATCGCTGTATTGCTGCCTGCGAAACCGGCCTGAAGCGCGTTTTGCAGACCGCGCAGTCGGACGTCTTTCTTTACGCTGCGAACGGACACGGTGCGTGGGAGGCGGTGATCGCGAACCTGATCGCTCCGGGTCAGGCAGTGCTGGTGGCGGGCACTGGCCACTTCTCGGAGTCGTGGGCGCTGCAGGCCGAGGCAATGGGCGGCCGCGTGATTCGCACGCCCTGGGTTGAAGGCCGCCCGATCGATCCCGCGGATGTCGAAGCCGCACTTCGAGCCGACGCGGAACGCGAGATCGTCGCGGTCTTCATCGTTCACACGGACACGGCCAGCGGCATCACTAACGACCTGCCGGCGCTGCGTGCGGCGATCGACCGGGCCGACCATCCTGCGCTGTTCGTGGTCGACGTGGTTGCGTCGCTTGCAGCCGCGCCGTTCGCGATGGATGCAACGCGCATCAATGTTGTTGTCGGCGCCAGTCAGAAGGCGTTGATGGTGCCGCCCGGTCTTGCGTTCGTCGCAGTCGATGCGGCGGCCATGGACGTGTCGCGCCGGAATACGACGCCGCGTTTCTACTGGGATTGGCAGCGGCGGCAAAGCCCGCTGTCGTACCGCAAGTTCTGCGGTACGCCGCCGCAAAGCCTGCTGGCTGGCTTGGAGGCGTCGCTTGGGTTGATCTTCCGCGAGGGTATGACCGAGGTGCTCGAGCGTCATCGGCGAATTGCCGAGGCGGTGCACGCTGCGGTGGAATGCTGGAGCGAAGCGGGCACATTGGGCTTCTTCTGCCAGGTGCCTGCGGCACGATCGGTGTCGGTGACGACCATCGAGGTGAGCGCGGGCATCGATCCGGAAGCCATACGCGGCGTCGCGCGCGAGCGCTTCGAAGTCGCGATCGCCGGCGGTCTCGGGGCGCTCGCGGGCCGCGCATTCCGCATCGGACATCTCGGCGATATGAACCCGGCGATGATTCTCGGATGCCTGGCTGGTGTCGAGGCTGCGATGACCGTGCAGGGTGTTCCATTCGGCCGCGGCGGCGTGGAGCGCGCGATCGCACGTCTGGCTGCGGATTGAAGACTTGGGTGGTACGGGGGTGCGGAGGGTTTTCAGGGTTAGTGGTCAGAGTTGATGCTGGGTTGCTGCTGCTTAGGCCTGCGGTCGTTATATGTCGGATGTTTTCTTTATCACTATTAGCCACTGTGCGTGGCGGCACGTCATTTCTTTTTCCAACGGCGAAAAAGAAACAGAAGCAAAGAAAACGCCTCCCAACAATCAGCAAGTT
>NZ_JALPRJ010000084.1 GCF_030464885.1 Caballeronia sp. SEWSISQ10-4 2
CCGGATGTCACAGGGTTAAACAAAAACCCGTTTACACAAAATCCGGGACACCCTCAACTCACGCAGACCACTAACGCCGAAAGCACCAACCCGGAACCACCCCCGACCACTAACCCCAAAACCCCACCAACCAGAACCCCAAGTGCGAACGAAAACCTAGACTAGTACATCCGAAAACACCCGGCTCGCGAAGCGGTTCGAATCCGTACTGCCGTTCAACACGCCCACGGTCTTCAGGTCATCTGCATAGAGAGCGATCTCCTTCCTGAATGCGTCCCCGGTCGGATGATGATGGTCCGTGTGGCTCTTGAGCATGGCCGTCAGTTGCCCCACGTCCGCTTGCGGTGCGTACTGCGCGAAGATAGTCGCCGCCTCCGCCGGATGGTTCGCCGTCCATTCCGTCGCGTCCAGCAAGGCCTGCGTTAACGCCTGTGCTGTTACGCGATCCTTCCTCACCAGCGTCCCGCGCACGCCGAGCACACAGCAGACGCGCGTCTGATATTCGCCGCAGAGGTTGTTCGATACCTCGTAGAGATGATCCGATTCACGCAGCATCCAGATAGTCGGATCACCATCCGCAATCGCGTGGACCTCACCCTTTTTCAAAGCCTCGCCCAGCAGGTTGACGGGATACTGGCGCCAGCGAACCTCGCTGTCCGGATCGATGCGAAGCTTCTTCAGTGTGATGGCGAAAAAGTTCTTGGTGGGGCTGGCCATGTCACTGACGCCCACTATCTTGCCGCGCAAACCGGGTAGATCGACGATCCCCGAGTTGCGCGTGGCGAGCAAACGCATGCAGCCGCCGTGAATGCCGGCGGTGAGCTTGACATCGAAGCCCTGTTCGAGCGGCTTGATCCAGCGCAGCGCCATTCCAACGCCTGCGTCCGACTTGCCCGTCGCAATGGCTTCGAGCAGTTGGTCCGTCGACCCGGCGAAGTTGATCAGCTCGACGTCCAGCCCACGCTTGGCGAAAAAACCTTGCTTAACGGCCACCGGCACGGGCGCCGTGCAGATCGCGCCTGCATTCCACGATAACTTCAGCTGTTTTAACCGACTATCGTCGGCACGGACAGGCAGTCCGGCAAGGCCGAACGATGCACCGCCAAGCGCTGCTGCGCCCGCAGTCCACGCGGCCTTGCGTAGCCACGCACGGCGCGAAGTGTTCTCCGGTGCAGCGGTTTTTTCGCCGGCGTCGGCATCAGCATCGGGACGATTCATTAAACATTCTCCACGGGTCGTTTGTTATTGATGTGATGGGTATAGCAACTCACGCGACCAAGCCAAGTAACGCAAGCACTTCGCGCCGCAGTTCAACCAGCTTCGGATCGTCACGATGGCGCGGATACGGCGCCTCATTGCGCACTTCCGCCGTAATGCGTGCCGGGCGCTCGCTGAAAACGATCACCCGGTTTGCGAGGAACAGCGCCTCTTCCACATCGTGTGTCACTAGCAGGACCGAGAAGCGCGCATCCAGCCACAACTTCACCAGCTCGCCCTGCATGCGCAGCCGCGTGAGGGAATCTAGCTTTCCGAACGGTTCATCAAGCACAAGCAACTCGGGATCGTTGACGAGCGCCCGCGCCAGCGCAACACGCTGCGCCATGCCACCGGACAACTGGTGCGGATAAGCCGCAGCGAAGTCGGTCAGGCCGACGAGTTGCAACGCGGCGTCGATACGTTGCTCGGCCGAACGCGCGCCTTCCGGAAGGGGCAACACCTGCCGGGCTTTGCTCCACGGAAACCGCTTGCGCTTTCGCTGCGCCTCGGGTCCCAGACCAACGTTGGCGCGTACCGTACGCCACGGATACAAGGTCGGGTCCTGGAACACAACAACCCGCGACGGGTCCGGCCCTCGTATGGCCACGCCGTTCGAGGACACCGTCCCAAGCGCGGGCGCATCGAGTCCAGCGACCAGTCGCAGCAGGGTCGACTTGCCGCAACCGCTCGGTCCGAGCAACGCGACGAATTCACCCGGGGCGACTGAGAAGCTGACGTCGTCGAGAACGGGGAGCGCGGCACCGTGCAGCGAAAACCGGTGGCTGACTTCGCTGACGTCGATACGTGCGCCTGCTGCCGCTGACTGTGCAAAACCCTGCGTACTTACCATTTCAACAATCCCTTTTGCCAGGCGAGCAACCGGTCCCGAAAGCGAAACAGCAGCGTGATCAGGCCGGAGCACATCAGCGCCATTACCAGCAACGCCGCGTACATGTTCGAATAAGCCGCCCATCCCTGGGCCCATTGCAGATACCAGCCAAGGCCCGCTTTCACCCCCATCATTTCCGCCACGATCAGCACGGAAAACGACGCGCCCAGTCCCATGAACAATCCGACAAACACGGACGGCAATGCCGCTGGTATTGCGACCTTCAGGATCAGGAAACCAGGCCGTGCGCCAAGCGTGCGGGCGATGTCGTAATACGTGCTGTTGACGCCCGCCACGCCCGACCACGTGAGCACTGCCACCGGGAAACCGGTAGCGAGCGCGATCAGGAACACACTGGCGCTGAAGCTAGATGGAAAGAAGAAGAACGCCAGCGGCAACCAGGCGGTGGCGGGCAAAGGACCGATCAGCCGCAACACCGGATGCAGCCAGTAACCCACTGCCCGTGACCAGCCGATGCCTACTCCCGTCACAAAGCCCGCCACGGCACCGATCACATAACCATAAGCAAGCAATCCAAACGAATGGACGACGCTAGAACCGAGGCGCGGGAAGTCGCCAAAAAAGACGGCGATCAATGCCTGCGGCGGAGCAAAAAACGGCCGCGGCAACCACTCGAGTTTCGCGGTGAGTACTTCCCACGCGCTCACGCCCACTGCGAGCGCAACGAGCCACGGCATGGCCGTGAGCCAGCGCTCGGCGCGTGACGGAGGTGCATCGGCTTGACGCGTCGGGAGACTCCTGCGCGCCGCCACGCCTATCACTAATGCAGTGACCCCTAGCGCCAGCTTGAGGACAAGAAAATAACCGGTGTAGGGCCACTCGTCCGCGTCGGGCCACCAGCGCGTAAGACCCGCGCTGGCGACCCACGCCAGCGCGGCTAGCCACGCTGGCAGCAAGCTCCGGGCTGCTTCGCGAGTGAACGTCGCGGCAACGCGAGCGACCTTCGCACGCACAGCCGCATGCGGCTGGAACGCGATGCCGGAGTGCCCGGAGGTCGGGTCGAAATGAGGAGTGCCGGACATGGATCGGAAGACCCTCGTTACGTTAAAAGACGCTCGATGTGCTCGCACCAGAGCACGGTTTTTCCACACTACAACAGTCAAGAATAACGACGCTTCGTCCTCTTAACAATTATCCGTTTTCGATATCTTTATGAGGCTACGTGCTTTATCGATCGCATGATTGTTCAGACGATGTCGACCTTCTCGCCCTGCCACAGCCTGTGCCCGTAGAGGGTGGCATCGAAGTCGGGAGGCACGTCTGCGTTCAGCCGCTGCTCGTGACGATCGAGATCGGCGAGGAAAAGGTCGCGGCTGATCCGGTTCACCACGGCCGGGATGTCGCGTTTCATACTCGGCACATCGCCCACCGGAACGCCGAAACTGACGAGACCCGCGGGGTTGTACACGTGAAGGTTGGCGAGATATGCAGCCGTTCCGGGCGTCTTTTCCAGATATTCGTGCGCGGTACCGAGATAAGGATGGGCGCCGAGATAATCGTCGCGCTCGTCGTCCGCCGGAACATAACGGTCACGCCACAGCAGGATATCTTTCGATACCGCCGAGAGTTCGGGACGCACAGCCGGATCGATAAGGTAACCGGTACCCGCAATCGCAAAGTCGAACTGGAACTGTTCGTCGCCGGCTCGCGCTGCAATACGCCCGCCCTCCGCGCTCGCGTGACTCCATGCCGTACCAAGATGCAGATGGAAGTTCGGATACTTGGTTACGCGCTCAACGGCATCGACCGGTGGCGTCGAGCCCGCTCGCCGGAAGCGCGCCGCCTGGCGCCAGCGCAAGGCATCCGGTAACTGAGGATAGTTGTCGTACGCGCCCGGATACGCGCGGGTACGCGTGATCGGCACGGCAGGAAGCGCGTTGCGGCGAACGAACAAATGCACCTGCGCGGCGCCCACTTCGAGCGCCGTAGCTGCCGAATCGAAGGCGGACGCCGCGCCGCCAATCACCGCCACCGCTTTGCCGCGTAGTGCGTTGAAATCGATGGCGTCGGCAGTATGCGCGTAGAGCGAGCGAGGCAGGTTTTCGTGCAATACAGCAGGTATTTGCGCTGCGCCGTTGCCCGTTACGCCATTGCACAAAATGACCTTGCGTGCAGTCTCGACGTGCTCCTCACCCGCCGTGTTCAGCAGGCGCAACCGAAAATGCGAGCCCACCGGTTCGATTCGCGTGAGACGCGTAGCGTAGCGGAATGTTCAGGAAGTGGTGATACCACTCGAGATACTCGGCCCATCGCGTGCGCGGAATCCGGTCGATATCCGCATAAGCCGCCGCGCCGAAACGCGCTTCGAACCAGACCTGGAAGCTCAAACCCGTCACGCTGAGTTCCGGTCCTGTCAGCGTTTTCGGCGTACGCAGCTTATTCATGCGTGCCCGGTTGAGCCAGACACCCGCACTTGCTTCGTCGGCCGCCGCATCGATCACTGACACCTTGCCGATACCCGCGCGCCGCAGCGCAAACGCGAACGCGGCGCCGGTCTGCCCGCCTCCCACGATCACGACGTTGTGGTCGATGCCTGCCCGGTCGGGCACCCAGTTATCCGGATCAGGACCTAGCAGGCGCAACGCGTCGAGCGCGTTGGTATCGGGATGGTGGGCGGTTGTCATTGCGCAGGTTCAATCGGCAAGTAAGAGATGGTTGAGATATTGGAAAGGGACACGCGCACTGGCAACCAAGCAATTCAACTTTGCTTAGACGATTTTTATCGAACGGCCGGGAATGCCGGGCTTACACCTCATTTTCAAATCACCGCCAGCGTGCATTACAAATCTAGATCATCTGTATTACGAAGTTTAAATTCATCGTTCAATCCGGCGTCGCGAAACTCTAATATCGGGGTCCGAAAATTCGTTAAAACCACCTGGAACAAGAGGACAACAATGAAACGAGTCGTACTCGCCGGCGCTACTGGCATGCTGGTTCTCGCCCCCGCACTTTCGCAGGCGCAAAGCTCGGTCACGCTGTACGGAATAGTCGATGCCGGGCTGACCTACACCAATAATCAGAAGGGTGCGAAGAACTTCCAGCAGACCAGCGGCAAGCTGAGCGGCAGCCGCTGGGGCCTCAAAGGCACCGAAGACCTGGGCGATGGCCTCAAGGCGGTCTTCACGCTGGAAAATGGTTTTCGTCCGAACGACGGCACGCTTGGACAAGGCGGGCGCGAGTTTGGCCGGCAAGCGTTCGTAGGCCTTACGAAGACGGGTATCGGCACAGTAACGCTTGGGCGCCAGTACGAACCGCTCGCGGATCTCGTGGCGCAATACGCGGGCTCGGGATTCTGGTCGCCGGCCACGCACGTGGGCGACAACGACAACCTGAATCAAACCTTCCGCATCAACAACGCGGTCAAGTTCCGCAGCGACCCTATAACAGGCTTTACCCTCGACACGTTGTACGCATTCAGCAATCAGGCGAACAACGGCTCAGGCCAGGGCTTCAGCAACAACCGCGCGTGGGGCGTGGCGGCGAACTACGTAGCAGGGCCGCTGTCGGCCGGCGCCGGTTATGTCGTACTGAATCATCCCAACGGCACGTCGAACACAAGCGGCGCAGTAGGCGGCGCGACCACCACCACCGGAGACGACTATAGCGGCGCGCTCTTCTACGGCCTCAATGGCGGCGTACAGCGCCAACAGATCGCGGTCGGCGGAGCGAACTACGTAATCGGCAAGGCCACGGCGGGCTTCGCCTTCAGCCATACGCAACTCGACTACAACGACGGTTCGTCGCGCAAGTTCAACAACTACGACGCCAACCTGCGTTATCTTGCAACGGGCGCGCTCACGCTGATCGGCGTGTACACGTTCACCGATGGCCGCGCCAACGGTCTGCCAGGAACGGGAGGCGCCACGCTCAAGCCGCGCTGGCATCAGTTCACGCTGGGCGTCGACTATGCGCTGTCGAAGCGTACCGAATTGTATCTCTCGGGTGTGTATCAGTTGGCTTCGGGCGATGCGTCTACCCGGGTGGGCAGCGGCTATAGCAAGATCGCCACGATTGCGGATGCGGGAACGGCTTCATCGACTAACCGGCAAGTCGCCATCTTCAGCGGTATCCGCGCAAAGTTCTAAGCACGGTCGAAGGGCCGGTCCTGCGGGACCGGCGATCCTCATTTCTTCACTTCGCCGAATACTCCCGATGCCACGCGAGCAGTTGCTGCGAGGGCGGCATGTGCCACTTGTTGCCTTCATCGATGAGAAAGCCGCTTCGGTGCCACTCCTTCACTATCTTGTCCAGCGCAGCAACGGTATCCGTTTCGCCCTTGCGCACCCAGATCACTGAGGGCGACGGAATCAGCTGATTGGGCATCGGCGACTCGTAGTCCTGCCACTCGCCCGAGGTATTGGCGAGCCGCGCCTGAATGCCCGGCGTCACGTGAACCGACGCCACGCAAGTCCCGCCGCGCAGCGCAAGCAACGCTTCTGGCATACCTTTGAAACCCTTGACCTGTGCACCGTATTGTTCGATCAACGGCCGCGTGTAGTTGCTTCCCTGAGAGACGCATACGGGTTTGCCGCGCAGATCGCTCCAGTCGTGAATGCCTGCTCCCTTGCGAACCATCGCCGAGCCGCCAATCTCCTCGAACGGCGTGGGCACATAGCTCAATATCTCGTCGCGCTCCTTGGTGTACTGCATGCTCGCGATCAGCGCATCGACCTTGCCCTGCTGCAGGAATTGCACGCGATTCGGCGGCGTGACTTCCACCGCTTCGAACTTCACACCGAGACGCCGGGCAAGGTCCTCCGCAAGTTCGACGTTGTAGCCGACCGGCTTGCGGGTCTGCGGATCGAGTGAACCGTAAGTGCCGTCGAGCACGACACCGACTGTCATCGTGCCGCGTGACTTGATGCGGTCGAGGGTGGCATCGGCGTGAGCAGCTTGCGAGAGTGCCAGCGCAATCAAGGTGAAACTCAAAGAGGCGGCAGTGCGGAATTTCATCGGCTGGAACGCTCAGGGGTGGGTGCGTCGATGCGGAAAACGGCGAGTTCGTCCGGCGCACACTGCGCGATCAGACCGGTCTCCCAGTCGAGATAGCGGCGCGCGGCGTCGAGGTTGCCATCGTGGCGGTCGTGGACGAAAAACAGGTAGTCGATACGCGCTGCATCGGCGGGAAGATCGGGCGTCGATGCCAGCGGCAAGCCCGCTTTTTTCCAGGTGTCGATGCCATTGGATGCGAGATAGAGCGAGGTGAAACCCAGCTCACGCAGGTCGATTGCCGCGATGCTTGCGACAGCCGGTTCGTCTGCGAATAACAGCAACGTGTGGCTTGGTTTGGCTTCGAGTGTGGCCAGTGTGTTCGCGAGCCGCGGACGAATCGACCAGTGCGCGCTGGCAGCATGTTCCCGCCTGTACGCGGCGCTCGGCCGTAAGTCGACCAAATGCACATGGCCCGTCGCGGCTTCGCGCAACGCGGTCACGCCGAGTTGCGGCAAGGACGACTGCGCCGGTGTGACTTGCCTGACAACGTGCAGTGCACTTGCATTGGCGGCATCGACCAGTGCGGTTTCAAAACCCAATTGCACCAGCCATGAAGCGACCACGGGTGCGCGCACGCCGTCGTAATCGACCAGCAATACGCGGGCACCCCGGACGCCGATGGTCTGGTCAGTTGCCTGCACCAGTTGTCCTCCCGGCGCGTGGGTAACGTTCGGCAGGCCGTCGCGGGCAAATTCCTCGGGCGTGCGGACATCGAGCAGAAAGGTCGTCCGGCGCGGATCGGCAAGCCATGCTTGCGCGGCCGCAGCGTCCAGTGTCTCAATACCGAAACGCGCAGCAAGCGTGGCCGCCCGCGACCGGGCATCGGCGACGGCCGCTTCGTCCAGCACCTCCGGATAACGACGCTCACTCCCGTGTTCGAGCGTGAGACCGGCGAGCGCCCAGCCTTGCGTGCCATTTTTCAGCGCAATGACCGGGTTCGGCACACCGAGATTGCGTAGCGTCTGTGCACCGATAATGCTGCGCGTGCGGCCCGCGCAATGAATCACGATCGGCGTGGCAGGATCCGCCACCAGCGTTCCAATCCGGTATGCGAGTTCTCCGTTCGGCACGGGAACCGCGCCGGGAATGGTCATCTTCCTGTGTTCATCGAGCGTGCGTCCATCGAACAACGCGTGCGTCTTTCCTTCTTCGATCAGAGCCGCAAGTTCTTCAGGTGACAGATGCGGCGTCCCCCAGGCGTGTTCAACCAACTCGCCGAAGGTCTTCGATGGAAGGTTCACCCCTTTAAACAGCGTATAACCGGCCGCCTGCCAGCCTATGGCGCCATCGCGCAGTACAGAGACGTTGGTATAGCCGAGGGCGTGCAGACGATGTCCTGCGAGTACTGCAACGCCTTCGTTTTCGGCCCGCGTGCCGTCGTCGAGCAGCACAATCCGCGTATCCGGTCTCGGCACGAGTCGCGGTGCATCTATTTCGAGCCGGCTGTAAGGCAGCGGGGTCGCAAAGAACGGATGCCCTTCACCAAACTGTCCCGCTTCGCGTACATCGAGCAAGGCGATTTCGGTTTCGTCGTTGAGCCAGGCACGGACGACGGAAGCATCGACGATAGACACGTCGTTTCGGATTGAGGTCATTGGAATAGGATCGCGATGAGAGGTGGCCAACGTTCAGGACAGCACGCTGCGAAATGCCTGGGCAAGGTCGAGGATGAGATCGTCCGCATCTTCCAGGCCGATATGCAGCCGGATCACGGCTTCCTGCCCCTGCCAGTAGGTATGGGACCGCAAGCGCCGCGGCGGTGCGATCAGCGCGAGGCTTTCATAACCGCCCCACGACGCACCGATGCTGAATAGCTGCAACGCGTCGACGAAAGCAGCGGCACGGCTGGTATCGGCATCGCGCAACGCGAACGAGACAAGTCCGTTCGCGCCGTGGAAATCGCGCGACCACAACGCGTGTCCGGGATCAGTGGCCAATGCCGGATGAAATACGCGCGTGACCGGGCGCACGCGTTGCAGATAGGACGCGACGGCAAACGCGCCGCGCGCATGTTGCGCGAGGCGTACGGGCAACGTACGGATACCGCGCAATGCGAGGTAAGCGTCGTCTGCGCTGATGCTCAGGCCCAGTGCGTCATGCGTCTCTTGCAAGCGCTGCCCGATTGCTGCATCGGCTGTGGATACCGCACCTTGCATCAGGTCAGAGTGACCGCCGAGATATTTGGTGACGGCCTGGACGGAGATATCGGCCCCTAGTGCCAGCGGCTGATAGAGCAAACCCGCGCCCCATGTGTTGTCGGCCGCGAGCAAGACACCTTGCTCATGCGCGAAGTCGGCCAGCGCGGGGAGATCGACGATCTCATATAAGAACGAACTCGGCGACTCTACATAGATCAACCGCGTGTTGGCCTGAAGCAGCTTATGCGGCAAACCATCCGCTGCGCTGAAGTAGCTGAAGGCAACGCCCAGGCGCGTAAGCAACGGTTCAATCCGTTCGCGCACGGGTCCATAAACGCCGTCGTGCACGAGCACATGATCGCCAGGCGACAACAAACCCATAAACACCAGCGAGATTGCCGACAGACCGGAAGGCGCGAGCAGGACATCGCGCGCACCTTCCAGCTCACCGATAGCCGCTTCCAGCGCCCGGTGCGTTTGCGTTCCATGCCGTCCGTAGGTGCTGACTGCCTCACCGGCCTCGCGCCGTTTATGCAGCGCTGCGTGGCTCGACGTGCTCTCGAAACGCACCGTGCTCGTGCGCTCGACCGGTACGTTGACAGGCGCTGAGCCATCGCTGAACAGGGGTGCGCCGGCACGTATCAGGCGCGTGGATTTGCGCAGCGGCGGCGGACTCATCAGCCGACCGCCTGGGTGCCGCGCTGCATGTGGGTCGCGTTGTAGCGCACTACACGCCCCGTGTCGATTTCGTAACCGAGGCGGCCCGAGAGCGTTTCGAGCGGCCGTCCATAGAGATGGAAATGCAACGTGGGTGCAGCGCCCGTCACGTGGATGCTGTGAATGTCGTCCGGCAAGAACGCGATCGGCGTACCCGGACGTACCACGACTTCACGCTCTATATCGAGCGTAGCGCGTTCGGGGTCCGTGCCGTCATCGGTACGCTTGTAGACCCGATTCAGTTCCTCGCCCTCGAGCGCCGCGATGACCGCCCACGTATCGTGGTTATGCGGAATGGTGGTCTTGCCGGGCAGCAGCGAGTTCAGATACAACGCGAAACCGTCCTCGCCGGGATTCAGTCGGTATCGCGTCGACGTATCGCCGCTACCTGCTTGCGGCGGCGGGAAATCTCCGGCGGAAAACAACGCGGCGTCGCGCGCAACGAGTCCTTGCAAGCGCTCACTGATTGCGTCGAGCGCAGCGCGCGTCACGCCCTCTTTGGCAACAATATCGCGTACATCGTCAAGCAAAGCGGTGACGGCGGCCTGGCGTTCGCCAAGTTGATTCGAAGTGACGGTCATGGTGGAATCGGTTAGTAAAGAATCAGGATGTGGCCAGAGCGAGCGCAGGGCTGCTTCGCGAGCGTTTGCGCGGTGCGCGCCGGTCATCGCCGCGTGCGCGTTGCAGGAACAGGCGCGTGCGTTCGTTCTCCGGTGCACCGAAAATCTGCGACGGCGCACCATGCTCGAGAATCACGCCGCCCTCCGTGAAAAACACTTCGTCGCTGACGTCCTCAGCAAAGCGCATTTCATGCGTAACCAGCACGCAGGTCTGGCCGTCGTCGACGAGTTCGCCAATCACCGTGAGCACTTCACCGACCGTTTCCGGGTCGAGCGCCGATGTCACTTCATCGAAGAGAATCAGGTCGGGACGCATGGCGAGTGTCCGGGCAATGGCGACGCGCTGCTGCTGGCCACCTGATAGTTCGCCGGGATACGCCTGGGCCTTGTCAGCCAGCCGCACCTTTGCCAGCAGCGCGTGTGCGTCGTGCTCGGCCTCGGCGCGGCTGCGGCCAAGCACGCTCATGGGCGCAATGGTCAGGTTGGCAAGCACGCTCAGGTGCGGGAACAGGTTGTACTGCTGGAACACAAAACCAATGCGTTTGCGCAACGCGATCTTCTGTGCGTCGGTGCGCTGCGCGCGGACATCGATTCCGTCGACCAGTACCTCGCCTTGTTGCGGAGCGACAAGACCGTTGATGACACGCAGCAAGGTCGATTTGCCCGAGCCCGATGGCCCGATGATGGAGACAGCTTCGCCGCGCCGCACACATAGATCGATGCCCTTGAGCACCGGCACCTCACCGTAAGAGAGGTGGACGTCGCGAAGCGAGACAAGCACGGGGTCCGTGTTCCCGGCCACACCCGGGCGTGTCAGCGCATGCGCGACCGGTGTCGTGTCCTGAAGCGGATCGAGCGCAAGTGCTAGTCGATTCATGCGGCCTCCCCAGGCGTTTTCAAGGGAGTTTTGTACGCACATTTCGAAAGAATCAACTCAGTCATCCGGGGTTCCTTCAAAAGCGCACGAAAGCATGCAGGAGCGGAGATTCTAAGAACCGCGCGCCTTTTCGATAACCAAGCATTCGTCGAATCGATAGCAGCCGGTTTGCTAAAGATGCGTCAAGCGCTTGGTGCGCTTTATTCCAACCTTATTCCACTCGTTCGATGATTTGCTTAGCAGATTCTCTTCCTTGGCAATGCGCTGGCGCTTACCTATTCTCAAATGCTCTTCTGCCGCTGTTCACCTCTCTATGACTCTGACGAACCTCCGCCGCCTGCTGACGGTCGCCGTGCTGGCCGCGCCCTTCACTGCGCACGCCGACACAACCCTCGACAAGATCAACTCCCGCCATGAAATCACGGTCGGCGTGATGATCGGCGGCAGTCCGTTCGGTTCGCTCGATCCCGCGACGCAACAACCCCGTGGCTTTAATGTCGATCTCGCCAACGAACTCGGCAAGCGCCTGGGCGCGAAGGTGCAACTGGTGTCCGTGTTGCCGTCCACGCGCGTCCAGTTCCTTCAACAGGGCAAGGTCGACATCCTGATTGCGAACATGGAGTACAACGCCCAGCGCGGGGAAATCCTGGATCATGTCGCCACGCCGTATTACCGCGTGGGCGGCACGGCAATCACGCTAAAAACCAGCGGCATTACGCGCTGGGAAGACCTGCGCGGCAAACCGGTGTGCATCTCGCAGGGCAGCAGCTATATCCGCCCGATAGTTGAGAGATACGGCGCGATCCCGCGGGCATTCCCAGGCTCGTCCCAGTCGCTGCTCGCGCTGCGCGGCGGGAGTTGCGTGGCTGCCGTTCATGACGCTGCACCGCTGCTTTATCCACTTTTGCAGAGCGATCCCGAGTGGCGCGACTACCGTACCCTGCAACCTGAAATAGAACCCGCGCCGTCGGTGATCTGGGTGCGTCAGGGCGAACACGATACGGCCACGAAACTCGACACGCTCGTCCGCGATCTGCATCGCAACGGCTGGTTCATTGCGACAGAAGCGAAGAACGGCCTCAATCCGCCCTCGCCCGCGCTCGCCGAGTGGCATCGGCAATTGCCGGCGGAGAACTGAGATGGACGCGCTGCTGCATGGCTTCATCACGGCGACAGCACGTCTCGGGCTCGACTATCGCTTCCTGCTTGACGACTACGAACGCGTACCGTTCGTGCAGGGTCTGGGCGTGAGCATCGAGATCATTGTTTCGACCATGACAGCCAGCGCCATTGCAGGACTCGTGCTGCTGCTCGCATTACGCGGCCGTAGCCAGCTGGTCGCCGGGCTGGCGCGCGGGTTCATTGAAGTCACCCGCAATACACCCACGCTGGTGCAGCTCTACTGCGCTTTTCTCGTTCTGAACATGCTGATCACGCAATGGCTGCGTGCTCGCGGTGCCGACAACCCGTTCAAGCCGTTCTTCTGGGTCGTGCTCGTCTTGTCGCTGCACAAGGCGGCATTTCACGCCGAAGCGTTGCGTGCCGGATTCGACGCACTGCCTTCGCAAACGCTCGAGGGCGCGGCTTCGCTCGGGTTCAGCCGGGCAACGCGTTTCTGGCGCATTGAACTGCCGCTCGCGCTGCGCGCGGCCCTCCCCGCGCTGGTCAACAACATGGTGGAACTGGTGAAGGCGTCGGCGGTGGCATCGGCAATCGCGGTCGGCGACGTCACCTACCAGTCCATCATGATCTGGACCCAACGCGACAACGTGCTCGCGTTGATGCTGCTGATTCTCGCGTTCTTCGGTGTGCTCACCTGGCTGGTCACGCTGGCCGGCCGCTGGCTCGAACGTCGTTACAGGATCCCCGGCTATGGCTACTGATTCCGCTGCCGCCGCAGGCAAGTTCGCTGTCACGCGTTTGCCGCCTGGTGTTTATGGTGTGCTCGGCGTGCTCGCGACGGGTGCGTTATTGTGGTCGCTTGCACCCGAAGCTGGCTCTCGCGGCGAGACGCTCGCGCGTTTTGTCGAATGGACGCCGGCATTGGCCCACGGCTTTGCGATGAATGTGCTCATCAGCATCGGCGCGATTTTCATAGGCACGGTGATCGGGCTGCTCGCGGGCGCACTCGCGATGTCGACATCTCTCGCAGGGCGGCTGGCGCGACTGTGGATCGTCGCGTTTCGCAATGCGCCGTGGCTCGTGCTGATTTACTTCACCACCTACGTTTTCCCCTTCGAGATCCACGCGTTCGGTGCCGCCGTACCGTTTCCCGACTGGCTGAAAGTGACACTTGGTCTCGCGCTGCCGGCCAGCGCAAACATCGCGGAAGTGTTCCGCGGCGCGGTAGCATCCATCCCGTCCGCGCAATGGGAAGCGGCGGCTTCACTGGCGTTTTCGCGCTGGCAGATCCTCGGGAAAATAGTCGTGCCGCAATGCGTGCGCCGCATGTTGCCGCCGTGGATGAACGTGTACGCCATCATCACCATGGGCACCGCGCTGTCTTCTCTGGTCGGCATCCACGATCTGCTCGACACCGCTCAGATCGCCAGCAGCACCGTCGCACGCAGCAGCTTTACAGTACTGACCTACGTCGCGACGCTGGTGATCTTCTTTGCCTACTGTTACCCGATTTCATGGCTTACACGCTCACTGGAGAAGCGCCTGAGAACGGCGTAGGCGTGAGCTCGACTGCTTCAAACGCCGCGTTTAAAGCAACGCTCCAGCCACGTCATTTGCAATGCACGAATGCTTCTAACCGCCTGAGCGCGGATTGCTTATAGTCGGAACCCTTTCACAAAACACACTTGAACCGGGGCTTCCGATGAAACGCTTCTTCTCCTCTTTGCGCGCGCCCGCCGGCGTCGCACTCCTCGCCGTGGCCGCAAGCGCCGCTCACGCACAGTCGCGTGAAGTCGTGATCGGTTACCAGGACATGGTCGTACCGTGGCGCTACGCGCAGGTGAGCGGCGCGGTCGAAAAAGCGACTGGCTACAAGGTGACTTATCGCAAGCTTGGCAGCGGTGCCGACGTGATCCGTGCGCTGGCATCCGGGTCGATTCAACTCGGCGAAGCCGGCTCCAGCCCGATCGCGGCCGGCCTCTCGCAAGGCGTGGACATCTCCTTGTTCTGGATCCTCGACAACATCAACGACGCCGAAGCGCTCGTTGCCCGCGACGGCTCGGGTGTGACGAAGCTAAGCGATCTCAAGGGCAAGAAGATCGGCTTGCCGTTCGTCTCGACCTCCCACTTCCATGCGCTCGTCGCGCTGGAACATGCCGGCGTCGATCCGTCGACGGTGAAGATCCTGAACCTGCGGCCACCCGAAGTGGCCGCGGCGTGGGAACGTGGCGATATCGACGCCACCTATATCTGGGACCCGGTGCTGGCGAAGGTCAAGAAGAACGGCAAGGTGCTGATCACATCGGGTGAAGTCGCGAAGGAAACCGGCAAGGCCACCTTCGACGGTTTCGCTGTCAGCCGTAAGTTTGCCCAGGATAACGGCGCGTTCGTGGCGGGCCTCGTCAAGGTGCTCGCCGCCACCGACGCGCAGTATCGCGACAACAAATCTGCATGGACAGCCGGGTCGAAGGAAGTCGAAGGCGTGGCGAAGGAATCGGGCGCGACTGCCGCGGACGTGCCCGCGAGCCTCGCGCTTTATGCCTTTCCGACGCTCGCAGAACAGGCCTCACCGGCCTGGCTTGGTGGCGGCGCTCAGTCGGGTGCGGCGAAATCGCTGGCAGCCACAGCAGCGTTCCTAAAAGCCCAGGGCACGATCCAGAACGTGCTGCCCGATTATTCGGTGGGCGTCGATCCACGCTTCATACAGCAAGCCTCGCGATGAGCACACTGGATATTCGCGGCCTCGGCGTGACCTATGAGGGCGCAACGACCGCCGCGCTGGAAGGCGTCGATTTGCAGATCGACAGCGGCGAGTTCGTCGTCGCACTCGGCGCCTCCGGATGCGGCAAGACGACGTTGCTGAACTGTCTCGCAGGCTTCATCGACCCGACGGCCGGCGAGGCGCGTCTGAACGATGAACCAATCGTCGGACCCGGCGCCGAACGCGGCGTCGTATTTCAGAAATATGCGCTGATGCCATGGCTCGATGTGATCGACAACGTCGCGCTCGGACTTCGTTTCCAGGGTGTCGCGCGAGCAAGGCGTCGTGAGATCGCGCGCGAAACACTGGCTTTGGTGGGACTGGAAAAGCACGCCAACGCGCGGGTCTATGCGCTTTCGGGAGGCATGCAGCAGCGCGTGGGTATCGCGCGGGCGCTCGCGAGCGATCCACAGGTTCTGCTGATGGATGAACCGATGGGCGCACTGGACGCACTCACTCGCGAGACCATGCAGGAACTCGTACTCGATGTCTGGGGCAGGACCCGCAAGACCATCTTCTTCATCACGCATAGCGTGGAAGAAGCGTTGTTCCTCGCGACGCGGCTGGTCCTGATGACGCCCGGCCCTGGCCGGATTGCGGAAAGCCACGCGTTGCCGTTCGCGCGGCAGTTTCTCGAATCGCGCGATGCGCGGGCGGTGAAGTCATCGCCTGCGTTTATCGAATGGCGCGAGCGGCTCGTCCGGCGACTGCATGGCGGATCACACGCTGCGCGGCAGGAGGTGCTTTGATGAGTTCGATCGACTCGCTGCCGTCCGCTGCTGCCGTGTCTCAACCCAAGCGTCGTCGCAAACCGCGGCGCGGACTGCCGGGTGAAGGTCCTACCGTTGCGTTGAGCGTAGTGTCGGTGGCAACGATCGCCGCGCTATGGTGGGCGGCGACATTTTTCCATTGGGTGCCACCGCTATTTCTGCCCTCGCCGCAAGCGGTGTGGAGCGCGTTCATCGACGCACGGAATGGCCGTATTCAAGGTGGTCTGCCGCTGTCCGAACATTTTCTGTGGAGCGCCATTCGCGTGTTTGGCGCGTTCGCCCTGGCAAGCTTGACGGCTGTGCCCGTCGGCATCCTGATGGGGGTAAGCCGGATCGCGCGTGGCCTGCTTGATCCGCCGCTGGAATTTTATCGGCCGCTGCCGCCGCTCGCGTATTTACCGCTGGTCGTGATCTGGTTCGGTATCGATGAAACCGCGAAGCTGATTGTGATCTATCTCGCGTGCTTCGCGCCTATCGCGATGGCGGCAAGGGCAGGCGCCCGGAGCGCTACCGCGGAGCAGGTCAACGCCGCGTATTCGCTGGGCGGGAGCTTCGCGCAGGTCGTGCGTTTCGTCGTGATGCCGGCCGCGTTGCCCGAGATCCTGACCGGCTTGCGGATCGCTATCGGCTTTGGCTGGACCACGCTGGTCGCGGCCGAAATGGTGGCGGCGACGGCGGGACTCGGGCAGATGGTGCTGAACGCATCGAGCTTCTTGCGCACCGACGTCGTGGTGATGGGGATTGTGTTGATCGGTTTGATCGCGTGGACCTTCGATCTTGGTATGCGTGCGGTGGAGCGACGGTTGGTGCCTTGGCGCGGGAAGATTTGAGAAGCGTTTATTTTGTGAAAATCAGGTTGCCTTGCGCTCAACCCGGAAAAGCACGACCATGCATAGCAATTGCGATGCATGGAGCGTGAATCATGAAAACAGCTACTTTCCCGTCGGTGCGGGTCGAGCCAGAATTGCGCGAGGCTGCCGAAAGCGTCATGCAGAAAGGTGAGAGCCTCTCCGCTTTCGTCGAACAGGCGATCCGCGAGAATATCTTGCGCCGCCAGCATCATAGCGAGTTCGTTGCTCGAGGACTTGCGTCTCGTGACGACGCGAAGCGCGGCGGCGACTACATCTCGGCTGACGAAATGCTTTCTCGCTTGAGCAAGCGGCTCGACGCCGCGAAAGCGCGGAGCAAGACGCACAGATGACGTTCGAAATATGCTTTACCGGCAGTGCGGCAGACGATCTCGAACAACTTGACGACTTCATCCTCACACGCGATACCGTAGACGTGTCGCTCGCCGAGCGCGCTCTTAAGGCTGTGTACGAGGGCATCGGCACTCTTCGCACCTCACCCTTTACCTGTCGAAAGGCTCAGTCGAACCTACCCTTTCTACGGGAACTCATTATCCCTTTTGGCCGATCCGGATATGTCGCGCCGTTCGAAATAGACGATAGCGACACGGTGACAGTTCTAGCCGTGCGACATCAATTGGAAGACGACTATCACTAAGGCTTATTCTCGAAATGATTGATGCGAAGAACGCGCCGAAGCTTGAAGAATTCATAGCAAGACCGTTAGCGACACGTGGCTGAACGTAAGCGCAAGATCCGGGGCGCACCACACGGCCCCACGCACGATGATGACCGGGACACCTCCCAAGGAGCCCCGAGTCATGCACCCCTCTTCAAATCAGCGCGTCACCCTCCCACCGGCATTCCGCCGTCTGGCCTGGTCGAATCTGCTGGCGCAATCCGCCGAGCAAATCAGTCTCGCTGCCGCGCCGCTCGTTGCAGTGTTCGTGCTGGGCGCAAACGCCGCGCAAACCGGCCTGTTGCAAACCGCTCAGACCTTGCCGTTCCTGCTGCTCTCACTGCCGATGGGTGTCTATGCCGATCGCCACTCGCGACGCGGACTGATGGCAAGCTCGGAAGCCGTTCGCGTATTGGCAATGATCGCGATCCTCGTGCTCATCGAAGCCCATCTGCTCACGTTGCCGTCGCTTGCCGTCTGCGGTTTCATCGGCGCGGCGGGCACGGTCGCTTACAGCGTCGCAGCACCGTCGCTCGTTCCTTCACTGGTGCCTCGCGCCGCGCTACCCGCGGCGAACGGCCGTATCGAGCTGGCAAGAAGCGTTGCGTATTCCGCTGGGCCTGCGATCGGCGGGGTGATAGTCGGGTCCGTGGGCGCGGGTTGGGCGTACGCGCTGGCGACCATCCTGTCGGCCTTCGCCGTCGCGCTGCTGCGCGCGTTGCCGGTCTCGGCGCATCTACCCAGGACCGGCCGGCATTTCCTCGCCGAGGTGCGCGAGGGGGCCGCCTTTGTATTTCGCGACCCGTTGCTTCGCCCCATTCTTCTGACCGCGGTTTTCTTCAACCTCGGCTATTTCGTCTTGCAGGCGGTCTACGTGGCCTACGCCGAGCATCATCTGCACATGTCGTCGGCTGTGATCGGCGTAAGTCTGGCGGCCTATGGCGCGGGCATGGTGGCCGGTGCGCTGGCGGGACCAGAAGTGTCTCGGCGAATCTGCTTCGGCCGGACACTCGTGATCGGTCCGCTATGCGGCCTCCTGGCCTCGGTGCTGATGAGCGCAACACTATTCTTTCCCCACGTATGGATGGTTTGCATGAGCTTCTTCTTGCTCGGCGCCGGGCCGATACTGTGGACGATCGGATCAACGACGCTGCGCCAGGCGATCACGCCCCACACCATGCTCGGCAGAGTGTCGGCCATCATGAGCACCGCAACCTATGGCGCGCGTCCCGTTGGCGCGTTGCTTGGCGCAGCCCTCGCGACGCAGGCCGGCGTGAGCGCGTGCCTGCTGATGTCGACCGTGGCTTTTGCCGTCCAGTTAGCGGTTATTGTCATCTCTCCGGTCACGCAACTTGCGGCGGTGCCTGAAGCTGCGGCGTCTTGATCGAGAATCACGCTTGGTAATTCACGCGACGCAAACGTTTGACAGGTGCCTCATCGCGGCAAAGCCTGATTGCCCTGCCACGACATCGGGCATTGCTGCTTACGGAATCAAGCGGCCGTTCAGGTTCGTTATCCATTAACATCTAGTCTCCATTGTCATACTTCGTCCCGACTGCTTTCGAGACTGCTCTCCCACCGATCATTCGATGAACCATCCAGGACGCTCGCGACGCCGTTTGCTCATCAACGCCGCCCTCTTCGGCGCGGCAGGCATTACTGGACGCCTGGCGTCTGCCGCGCGTGAGATTCCATCGCTCCCGCGCGAAGCCCTCAAGCTGGAGCCGCCGGTCATTACGCCCATGATGTTCGGCGCCAAAGCCGACGGCAAGAGCGACGACGCCAAGGCGTTCAACGACATGTACGCCTACATGCGCAGCACGACTAGTCGCACCGTATTTCTCCGCGGTCGTCGATACTGTGCGAACGGCAGCATCTATGCATGCGACGTCTCGACCATCGGCGAGGGCGCAACGCTGATCAGTAGCGTGAACGGTGACGGCACCAGTTGCGCTTTCGAATGGGGCGGCTCGGATACATTCGTGACCGGCCTCGTCTTCGATCTGTCCAACCACGGAAAGACTACGATGCACGGTATTCTCAACGCGCGCGACAACGCCTTCAATCAGCGCTTCTTTGGCAATCGAGTCATGGCGCGCACGACGGAACCGTCAAAGCTGCAGTCGAACATCTTCGGGCTGTGGGTCCTCGGCACGGGTCTCAACGGCCTTTACGTGCTGGACAATCAGTTCGAGCAGTGCTCATACGGCGTCCAGGTCAACAACCAGGACGGGTTGGAAAAGAGCGTCCGCAAGAAACCGCTCGGAGAGCCTTCGCAACACATTCACATCCGTGGCAACACGTGTATCGATGCAACGATCGGCGTGAATACGCCGCACATCATGTGCTCGAACGTGGTGATAGAAGGCAACACAATCACGCCGCAACACCTGCATCTCGATCTGCCGCTCAACGTGGCACATGTAACAGAACTGGTGGTGTACGGGAATACGGTGACGTCGAATACGGCGAGCGCGAATGGGACACTTCATATTGAGGACGCCAGCGGCGCGGTGACGGTAAGCGCGAACGTCATAACTGCGCTCGCCGCCAACAACGGCATTCAGTTCGGCGTCGATCCGAGCGTGAGCCACGACGCACGGCCCGCCATGCGCGCCGTCATCATGGCCAATCATGTGCAGGGATCGATTACGCATGGCGAGACGGTCGGCATTTTGCTGCCGGACCCCGGCACCACCAACACCACGGTCACGGGTAACTATGTGGCAGGCTTCGCGCAGGGTATCAATGCGGTGGCAACATCTACCGTATTCGGCAACACGATCGCAAACTGCCCCGCTCCATTGCGCCTGTCGAAGGACAGTGCAGCGGCTCAGAACGTAGTCAAGTGATCAGCAGGTCAGGAGTTCACCACTGGCGGCGAAGACAACGGGTTGTCCACCGATTGATGGGCGACGGCTGTGGGCGCAAACAGGTTGACCGATTCCCGGAAGCCGCGAAAGCCGGCTATTCTGCGCGGCATCTTGATCTTGCGTCGCGGGATCATCTGCGGCACGAACACCATACCGATTACGTACATCATCGGCGCGCCCGCAATCGGCTGAGAGATCAGAGCGGTGATCAATAGCGGGGCACATGCTGCGACCTTCTTCCAGTTCATGCCAGGTCCAAGCCTCAAGCCCGACAACAAAAGCACCTGACAGGCGAATCCAAACAAGCCGATCATGCCCAATTCGGCGACCAGGCAAATGCCGTCGTTCTTGGCAAGGCTCGAGTAGAGCCCGTTGCCCAACGGATTCTGACGCACTTCCTCAAGGCCCCGTTTGATCGACTCCGAGCGGTCGGACAACGACGCGCCATGCGTAACTGCCTTATCCTCCAGACCAATGTAGGGCGTGTACATGGAGACGGGATAAACAAGGCCGATCATCACCGCCGTCAGCACCACGCGCCATGCACGAACGCGCGTGCCTGAGAACAGGGCGATGGCGCCCACGGTCATCACGAGCAAAACGATCCCTAGCGACGAAAACGCACAGATTGTTCCACCGGCAAGACCGAACATAATGATCTTCGAACGCCGCGTGAAGGCTTCGTACGCGAGACAAAAGCAGGCCACTGCCTGATAGATGCCCGCCTCACGAAAGAACCCGCAATAGCGGTCGAGTTTCACCGAACCTGAAACAAAGTCCCCATAAAGCATGGAGAACGGGAAATAGATAGCGCCGGTGGTGGTCTGCTGATGCAGCGTGACTTCGGTGTACCCCTTCACTGCGACCGTGAACAAGAACAGCGATTCCTTGCTCCCAAGTATGGTCGAGAGCATGACGGTGACCACGCTGGATAGTCCGAGGACAGCTATGACCGTACACAACGTCCTGAAGAATGTGCGGTTAGCTTCCTCATCCATGAGGAACGCACCATAAGCCAGCGCGACTACGATCGTTGCCATGAACTCCTTGAACATCCAGTCAAGCTCTGACATCTGGAAGACGACCGAGATTGGACAGATGTACAGCCAGTAAACACCAAGCAAGCCGAGCAGTGTCGCGACGTCCCAGCGGATGGCCGCGTTGGAGTACCGCGTTTTCCTTATATTGTGCAGCACGTGCAAACCAGTGAGTGGCAACGCGAGCGCTATGCCTATCGATGTATAAGTTTCACCGAGCGCAGCCGGGCGCATCAAAAACAGATTGAGAACCAGCCCTAGACTGACCAGGCCGGTAACGCTGGGGGCTTTCAAAGAAAGTCGTCGCATCTGCATGCTCGTTTGCCACCTTGTTAAACGATAAAAGGATCCTGGCCGTGATGCTGTTCGAGTCTTCGGTACAAATAGCCGAGGCCTCCTTCACAGCGGGACGCATGTCGATCACGGCCGTGCCAGGGTGGATGTTCGTATAGGGTCATGCTCATCGGAAAATACCTTGACGCAGCAGTTGCACGTGTGGGCCAACACACCCTCCGTGAGAACCATGACGCCGGTTGCACCGTCGATCCCCGAAATGTTGCTTACGGGCGAGAAACGCCGCACCGATACTTGACAAAGACGCGCTGATATAGACCATCGACAAGCCGGCAAGCTTGTTGACCGTGGCAAACAAGATCAAGCCAACCTGATACGACCTTGAGAGCGCGGCAACAACCATGACAAGATTGAAGAACCCGGGGATATAGGCAATCGCCCCGTATGTCCGCCACTGGATCAAGGACGGTCCCACGAAAGAGAGCACCGTCGCGACGTCTGACGAAGCCACCGCGCCGCAGCAATATGGTTCGTGCATGGTCTCGTCGGCCTTATCTCCGTATTGCCTGGAAAATACCGGCCAGAGGACTCGACTGAGCATGTTGATGAACTGAAAGGCGATTCTCGACAACGTGCGATAAGCGTTGACACGGCGAGCACAGGCGTTCCGAACACGGCTTCGGCCAGGATTACCATTGTCTGGTTGCTGGACGCGTTTGCCGCCTGCAACACCAGGAAGGACAAGCCCGGAGCAACCATGCTGACCAGTTCGGCTTTGCTCGCACCATTGAAACTCAATCAACTCAACCACTACTGAGTGCCAGCGCAAGGTCGCGTCCTTGCAAGCACTCGCGTTCGCACCATTCGAATCCTTTGGGCTCGTTTGACGCTTCCGATAATACGCAGCCGAATTAATGACGCAATCGGCTTGACCGATGTAGACAAGATGTTGGCGCGTGAGGAACAGCCCGTACCATTTGTCATCTCAATGGCAAGTCCTCAGAGTCAACTTTGATTCGTCATGCTTAGTCATTTACGACACCTGCCCAACGAAAATTCTGAGCTGCCCACGGCGAAAAGGCAATCGCCGATGCCGCCAATAAGAGCGTTCTCGATCTGATCAACATCGGCGGCCCAGGCACAACTGTGAGACGCAGATGTGAAACGTTTGCGTCGTCCGTACACATGGAATGTGCAACGAGCCTGATGTCCGATTACGTTCGGACCTTCGGGCACGATCTATATCGCGTCCGTTGTCACAGCACCTACTTTCTGCGTACCGTCGATGCCGACGCTCGGTCCGTGTTCCGGAATGGCGACGAGGTGCCCGGCTGGAAAGTGCGACCAACGAGCAACGAGAACACGTCGGGGGTGGACTGGTTTGCACTGTCACATGCTTCGTCTGCCTGATGACCCATCCGACACGTCGCAGTTTTTCTATGACATCGCTTGCGACAACTTCGGCATCCGATCTTTTGCCTGTGCCCTGACACCTCGTGACGATTTCAATATTTATAAGTTCATATCTTTATCTATACTCGAATCCTATTAAGATTATGTGTCTAAGATGGATCAATAATTGGGTTATCCGCAACTAAAAATTGCTGTTAAATTTCTATTCATCTGGTTAGACATAATTTTAAAGATGTATTATCAGCAGTAATGCCGGGTCGCTCTGGACCTGCCGCGTTGCAGTCTTTCGTTTGACGGTGCAGTTGTCCGAGCATCGTCGCATCGAACTATCTCAGCGGAACGTCCTGAAGTGTGGGTTCGAGGGCGCTTCGCGCTTCCGTAGTGATCGTATGAAACGCAGCAGTGAGAACGTTGTGGTCCCGACGGCCAGGCTATTCCGCCATCTCGCACCGTTCGCTGAACCTTGCGGAGTCTAAATGAGTCATTGCGAATGCCCATATCGTCCGCTCCAGGAACGCCTGGCAGCCGTTGAAAACACGCCCTCCACGGGGCCACGATGTTGTCGAAGATTGCGATGCGGAGACCAAAGTTCGATTGAATGTGCGATAGCGCACAGTTGAAAACCAATAAACAAGATCTCCGTTTTTGAAGCCGGATTTGACGATTGCTATCGCTATTAAAATAGCAGTCGTATCGATGGCTTCTATATGACGTTTTACCTTGGCAGTGAGCCCCTATTATTTTTTTATTACCTCGCATCAATTGCAATGTCGGCGCGGCAAATCCTCACCGGCACAATAGAAAGCAATCCTGTCAGGAGGCTGTATGGGCGACGCTGAACGCAATCTGTACCTGCTGGGCCTCGGCGAAAGCTGGCAGGACCTCAACTGGAACGTTGCGCCCATGCAAGTCGGCATCGTGTTCTTCCAGGACTTGGCACATGTCGCTTCGGGCAGCGTGCCGGATACGATCACTGGCGTGTTGCACGTGATCAACGAGATGCCCTCGCTAGAGGGCGCAGATGGTGGTCGTATCTATAACGTGCGGCTGGTACTTGCGCCGCGAACGACTCCACACTCTGCGTCCGTCACGCAGTACGGCCTGGAACAACGTAAAGCGCTGGCAAGCGTATCGCCGGTCGCCGATACCCATTCCGGTTCCACCGCGGATCAACCTTGGGCATCACACGTCCAGTTGAATGGCCGTGGAGGGCAGGTTCATCTGGAGTCCCCCATTCTTGCGTCAAGGGGCAGCGGGAAGATTCATGCTTCTGCAGAGTGGCTGACGGAGAACTGCGAGCGTCTGATCTCTGTAGCCGAGGCCGCTCAGGCGGTAGCAATGAGCAAGCGCAACTTCCTGCGGCGGTTCCGTGAGGAGATGGGCATGACGCCTTCCGAGTACTTGCTATGCGCCCGATTACATCGTACTTGTCAGCTGCTGAGGGAAAGCGACCTGCCGATCGACAAGATCGCCCGCCGCAGTGGCATGGGCAGTGGTGCGCGGCTAGCCAAGGTTTTTCGTAAGCGGCTCAACATGTCGCCAACGGCCTTCCGCGCGCGCGCACGTCTTGAAGCCGCCTGAGTGCCTGCGAGCGTGTACTGCGATGAAAGCGCCAAAGTAGCGAATCGAACCACCGCGCTCGCGCTTCCCGGCATTGGGGCAGCAGCCGGGAACAGCAACTATTTCGCGCACAGCGACGCGACCTGGATAGTAACGTCCCTGATCCGATGCGCCATACCTCTCGCATTTTTCCACGCGGAACGATTTTTGCTCGTGGTCTGTTGATACGACTTAAAGATAGCCCGGGTTACGCCGCCTCTCCAAACCGGGCACGTCGTATCCAACTGCCACGGAGGTCGTGTGGACGAGAAAGTGCGTCAACTGATGGCGCAAATAAACGTACTGGAAGATGAACTGAGAGCCGTTTTGCATCGGGCTGAAGTGCCATTGTTCTACCGCCTTGACGGCAAGCGGATCAAATTCGATCACACCGTCAGGGAAGCACACCGGCGATCGAAGACGGGACTGCTGCGCTGGCTGGTCAAAAGCCGTCCGCCTACCATCGTGGTCGCACCGGTCATCTATGGACTGATCCTGCCGTTGCTGTTCCTCGACCTCGGCTTGACGGCGTATCAAACCATCTGCTTTCCCGTGTACAGGATCAACAAGGTAAAGCGTTCGGACTATATCGTGATGGACCGGTGGCACCTGAGTTACCTGAATTTCATGGAAAAGTTCAATTGCGCGTACTGCGCGTATGCCAACGGCCTGCTCGCTTATGGAACCGAGATTGCCGCGCGTACCGAGCAGTACTGGTGCCCCATCAAGCACGCTCGGAAAATGCTCGGCGCATCGCCCCGAGTTCACGGGTTCCTCGCCTACGGCGATGGTGAAAATTACGAAGAGCGGCTGTCCGGGTTCCGCGAAGCACTTGCCACGGATACCGTCAAGCCGGATGCTCCGGACGCCCCGCCTTCACCATGAGTTTTGCAGGCCTGCACGAACAAGATGTTTAGCGCTGCCGAACTGGTGCGCCCACTTTTTTATTGCCGGTGCCGCATGAACAGGTGCCGGCAAACCCTTCCGGCCAGCGGCTCTCCTTGCCGATAGCAATCGTTTGCGCCGTTCGTTCCAGACCGCGTTTTCGGCGAGACTAATCCACGCGCCTGACGTCAGTGACCGGTCTTGTTGCGGATCAGGACACGGCCTTCCCATGAGTCGAAGCGTGCCCGGGGGCTGCACACGCAAGAAGCGTACTGCCGGTGCGGACTGGTAATTGCTCCAAGTCAGGTGCTTTACGTCTTTAGTGAACGGCGTGATGTCTCCTGACAGGAAAAATCGACCGCAGCAGCGCTCTGCGGGACATATGCAACGCCTGTCAACGGCAACGATTTAAACCAGTCTCAAACCATGAAAAAACCGAAAATTGTCCTATCCACGACTCAGCTAAGAAGCCGGGATTCTGGCGAACGCATGCGCGCCGAAGATTTCGCGATCTACGCGTCGTATCAGATCAACGCGGGTGGATTGTTTGTAGGAACGCTAAAGGTTATTAGAAAGACCGACGGCCGCATGCTGTTCCCGTTCCAGGGTGCACCCGTGCTTGGACCCTACCCTACACGACAGGAGGCACGCGAGGCCGCCAGCATTCACGGCCGGCAGATAGTCGCTAGCGATATTGCCAATCCGGAAGATTGAGAGCGGCAGACGTGTGAAGTGGCGGTTGGAATGCTGCGCCGCGATGGAGTACACCGTGTTGTACTCCATCCACCCCAATCGTTCACTACTGAGCATGGAAGTGCTTGCGTCTCCTGCTGTGCAAAAAAACCGCCGGACAAAGCCAGTGGTTCTTGGTACTGCTTTTTTGGCATTGCATGCAAACGCTACGCAATCGTCTGCGTTGCGATTTCATCCGCGGCTTCGCGCACGATACCGATAATCTCATCCACATCCGCCCTCGTTGTCACCAACGGTGGCGCAAAGCCAAGAATATCGCCGTGCGGCATTGCCCGTGCGATCACCCCGCGCCGCAACGCCGCCGCCGATACCTTCGGCCCGACCTTCAATGCTGCATCGAAGGGCTTGCGCCCTGGCTTGCCCGCCATGAATTCAAGCGCCGCCAGCATGCCGGCATTGCGCACTTCACCCACCAGCGGATGCTGATCGAACGCAGCATGCAGCTGCGCGCCGAGATAACCGCCGACATCCGCGGCGTTCTGCGTCAGGTTCTCGCGTTCCAGAATGTCCAGGTTCGCAATCGCGGCGGCCGCGCAGATCGGGTGGCCGGAATAGGTCCAGCCGTGTCCCATCGCGCCATGTTCCTGCGAGCCCTTGTCGATCACATCCCACACACGTTCGCCGACAATCACACCCGACAAAGGCGCATAGGCGCTCGTGAGACCCTTCGCAACCGTGATCAGATCCGGCTGCATGCCGTAGTGCTGTGCGCCCATCTTCGACCCAAGCCGGCCGAAGCCGCACACCACTTCATCGGAGATCAGCAGGATGTCATGTTTCTTCAACACCTGCTGGATGGCTGCCCAGTAGCCCTCTGGCGGAGCGATGATGCCGCCCGTTCCCATCACCGGCTCACCAATGAACGCAGCAATAGTGTCGGCGCCCTCGCTTGCGATCAGCTTTTCCAGTTCCTCCACGCAATAGGCGACGAACTGCGCTTCGTCCATGCCGGCGGGCGCCTGCCGATACCAGTGCGGACAGACTGTATGCTTCACGCGATCGATCGGCAAATCGAAGTGCTGATGGAAGCTCGGCAAACCCGTCAGGCTGCCGGTAACGATGCCCGAACCGTGATAACCGCGCTGGCGTGAAATGATCTTCTTCTTGTTCGGACGGCCCAGCACGTTGTTGTAATACCAGACGATCTTGATCTGTGTTTCGTTCGCGTCCGAGCCGGACATGCCGTAATAAACCTTCTTCATTCCCGACGGTGCCCAGTCGATAATCCGCGACGACAGTTCGATGATTACATCCGTCGAATGGCCCACATAGGTGTGGTAATACGCCAGCTTCCTGGCTTGCTCGTAGATCGCGTCTGCGACTTCGGTGCGGCCATAGCCAATGTTCACGCAATAAAGACCCGCGAAGGCGTCGATGTAACTCTTGCCCTCGTGATCTTCTATTCGAATACCCTTCGCATCCCGGATGATCTTGCCGGGAAGCGCGCCGCTCGCGTGATCGTGTGCATGGGTCGACGGGTGCATGAAATGCGCGCGGTCTTCGTTGAACAGTTGTTCGAGTTCCTGTGTCATGAGTTGCTCCTTTGATTCAGTTAAGCCGTGACGGTCAGCGGCAGGCCCAGATTGCCGAGGCAGAAATATTTGGTTTCGACGAACGGCTCGAAGCCCTCCGATCCCCCTTCGCGACCTAGGCCCGACGCCTTCATGCCGCCGAACGGAATGGGCGCGCCGGTGAACTTGACGCCGTTGACCGAGACCATCGCAAAGTCGAGCCGGCGTATTAACTGGAAGATCGTGTCCATGCGTGTGGCGCAGACATACGCGGCCAGCCCATGC
This sequence comes from Caballeronia sp. SEWSISQ10-4 2, assembly GCF_030464885.1. Taxonomy (GTDB): domain Bacteria; phylum Pseudomonadota; class Gammaproteobacteria; order Burkholderiales; family Burkholderiaceae; genus Caballeronia. The sequence goes on from NZ_JALPRJ010000084.1 coordinate 28,345, forward strand.
TCGGTGTCATTGGCTTTATCGACCACTTCATCGAGTGTGTCGAACGACGAAATCGCCGACGTCGGAGCGAAGTTTTCTTCGTCGTAGATACGCATGCCGGGCGCTGCGTCTGCAACAACGGTCGGCTCGAAGAACCAGCCGCCGAGCGCATGTGCTTGTCCGCCAGCCGTGATGCGCGCGCCCTTCGCCCGGGCATCGGCAACGCGTGCCGCGGTTGCATCGAAGGCGGCCTGATGCATCAGCGGACCGACCTCGACACCGCTCATGAAGGCCGGCCCGACCTTCAACGCACGCACCGCTTCGCTGTATTGCTGAACGAAGGTTTCATATAACGGTGCGGCCACGAAGATGCGGTTCGCCGCGCAACAGTCTTGTCCCGACGTCTGGAACTTCGCGCCGATTGCGATCTTGACGGCCTGATCGAGATCGGCGTCTTCTGTCACGATAAACGGCGCGTTGCCACCAAGTTCCAGCGCCAGCTTCTTGATGCAGGACGCGGCTGCAGCACGCGCGACCAGACCAGCCACCCTCGTCGATCCGGTGAAGCTCACCGCACGCACGCGGACGTCGCTTACCAGTGTTTCCATCGCCATCTGCGGCTCACCCAGCACGACGTTGAACACGCCTGCGGGAAAGCCCGCTTCTTCCGCCAGTTGTGCCAGAGCGAGCGCCGAGAACGGTGTTTCATGCGCGGGCTTGACGATCGCCGTGCAACCTACTGCGAGTGCGGCAGCGGCCTTGCGGGTGATCATTGCGACTGGAAAATTCCACGGTGTAATAAGAGCGGCAACGCCGACCGGCTCCATCACCGTGCCCAGGTGCGCACCGTTGATATGAGTGGGAATCGTGCGGCCGGAGAGACGTTTTGCTTCGTTGGCGAACCACTCGACGAAACTAGCCGCGTAAGCAATTTCTCCCTTCGACTCCGCGAGCGGCTTGCCTTGTTCCAGCGACAGGATGCCGGCCAGATCGTGTTGATGGCGCAGGATCAGTTCATGCCAGTGCAGCAGGATAGCGCTGCGGCGTTCTTGCGACACCCAGCGCCATGATTCATACGCTCGCTGCGCTGCGCCGACCGCTGCTTCTATTTGCGCGCGCTCCAGCATTGGCACATAACCGATCACTTCCTGGTCAGCGGGGTTCTGCACCGCGACCGTCGCCGCGCTGTCGCTATGAATCCAGCGGCCGTCGATGTAGCAAAGCGACTTGAAAAGGACGGGATGACCCAGCAACATGAGAGGCTCCTGATTGCACCGTATGGCGTCAATTTTCGCTCTTGTCGCTATGTGCTTTTTTTCGATATGAGACGCTATGCATAGCGTTTTTTCTGTCCTGCGGCCCCTTCCCGCGACATTCTTTCAGTCCCAGTCCGGTACGCTGTCGGGCATGCTTTTCACGACCTTGGTGACGATGTAGATCGACGCGCTCGATCTCGAAGTCGCCCGCAACGACAAGGTCGCAATCATCGGGCCGAGCGGTTCGGGCAAATCGACCTTGCTGCGCGTGCTGGTGCCCGCATCGGACCGGCATGGTGTTCCAGAGCTTTTATCTGTTCCCGCATATGACGGCGCAGCAAAATACCATCGAGGCGCCGCTGCGGGTGCTCGAAATGTCGAAGTGCGATGCGAACGAGCGAGGCCGTGAGCTGCTGTCCATGGTCGGGCTCGACGACAAGTGCATCACTATCCATCGCAGTTATCGGGCGGGCAGCAGCAGCGTGTAGCCATTGCAAGGGCACTGGCAATGCGGCCCAAAGTGATGCTGTTCGACGAAGTACCCTCGGCGCTCGATCCCGAGTTGTGCGGTGAAGTGCTGAATGTGATTCGCCGGCTAGGTCACGAGCACGATCTCACCATGTTGATGGTGACTCACCAGATGGGTTTCGCCAAGGAATTCGCGGACCGAGTGTGTTTCTTTTCGCAAGGCAAGATTATTGAGCAGGCGGCACCGCAGCAGTTTTTTGGAGCACCGCAACATGAGCGCACGCAGCAGTTCTTGCGTGCGGTCCGGGAAGCGACTTAGCGTTGGTTGTGGACAGAATCGCCAGGACCGGCTTGATTGATCAGCCGGTCCTCACATCGACTGCCGATCATGCCGAGGCGGGAAAGAAGCCGAGATAATCGAACGCCGGCGCGTCTGTCTTCGCGTAATGGACACCTGTTGCGCCTATCGACGTAAGCGTGTCCACTGTTTCGCGCCGGTTCGACACCACCTTCCACTGCAGCGTGTCGTCGCTCTCATCACCTTGCTCACGAGCACGTTTCAACGCGGCTATCGCCAAGGCAACAGGCGGTGAATAGATCACAAGGCCCTCGTTAGCCAGCGCAGCAGCATCGATTTCCAGATTCGCGCATGCGCGCGCTTTAATGCCGGCATCGCTAACATCCGCCGCCCGCGATTTTGCAATCAGGGCGAAGATCCCAGCGTCTACTACTTGCTGTGACCTCATCAGCAGCGGCTTGTCTGTCGACCACGCTTCCGGCGCACATTCCTTTTGCTCCGGCTTCAATTCGATGAACGGATTGATTTCCGCAGGATAGATCCGGCAGACAGTCGGGCGCTGCTCGTACACGCCACAACTCATGTTCGCTTGCAAATGCGGACACGCGCCCTCGAACGACGCGGCCAGAACCACAACGACCCGGACCGGCATGTCGCCGCTTGACGCGGCGAACGACCGCCGCCGCTTATGCTGCGCCTGCAGGTTGTCCGCCGCAGGTTCCTCGGGCCACGGAACGGCTTCGCAGAGAAACTGGACATCACCGCCGCGCGCAAGCCATACGAGCGCTTCGTCAACGCTCAGCGGTAGCTTGAGATCGTGGCAGCACTTGCCGCACATCGTGCATTCAAAGTTGATATCCATCTGTTGACGCTTTTTTGGAAAGGCATTTGTAAAAAACGTCGAACGCTGACGCGATGCCGGATGATAAAGGGTGACCCACATGCTAGTTCGGCGATTTCACGCAGCGGGTTACATAACCCCGAGTTTTTTTAGCGATGGCACAAGGATGGATCGCTTGTGCGGCTTTGTCGATTGAGGCGAGCTTGCGTCAAGCAAAGTCTACATCGCAGCTACATCCGGCAGGCAAGAAACGATTCCCTCCTGCGCCGCCTTAAGCTTCAGTGTCAGCTTAAGCATTAGGCTTAGTGCAAACTTAGCGTCGATCAGGCCATGCAATGCGCGATCACCCGAAGAGATCGCCTGGTTTTCCCAATGGGTTCGCCTAACGGGTTCGCCCAACGTCAAGCGGCTCCTTCTACGATTATTCGCAACTCAGCAAATATCTATTCGTTTGACCGGCGTTTATCTGAAGCTAAAGTTTGATTACTTTTAGCGTGCGGCGGAGTGATGGCTTCGTTGCGTTTTTCTAAACAACCATCCTCGCTGAGATAAACATTTTGACCCGTGGGGGGAAAATCCTCTTCCTGCCTCCACGGCCAGCTCCGGATTCGCCCAAGAGATCCGGGGCTTTTTTACATTTTTTTAAGCACGATAAATGCAAAGAACATGACGATCGCTGCGTAAGACAAAGCGCCGGCTAAACCGGCTACGCAGTCAATTTGGCATTGGAGGGGACATGAACAAGCTCAAGGCGGTTGCGCTGGCATCCTTGCTGGCAGCCGGTGCAGGGATCGCACGCGCTCAAAGCAGCGTGACACTGTATGGGCGCATAGACGCCGGCGTGGAATATATGACGGGCGTACCCACAGGACAGAATTCCGTGACCGGAGCATCGACTGGCAGCGGTCATCGCTTCAAGGCGGAAAGCGGAGATTGGGGAACGAGTCTCTGGGGCATCAAGGGCGTCGAGGATATTGGTGGGGGCAACAAGGTCGTATTCCACCTCGAAGGTGCATTCAACACCATGACCGGGCAAGGTCCCTCAAATAACGGCTTGTTCGACCGGTATGCCACGGTGGGAATTGCCAGCGACCGCTTTGGTACGGTGCTGCTTGGTAAAGAGCTGTTCCTGTCGAATGGCGTCTGGGACTTCGACCCCTTTGGTCAAAGCAACTGGTCGTCGGCGTCGTTGGTTCGCGGCCGGAACTGGAATCACACAAGCAACAACATCTCGTATCAGTCGCCTACCATCGCGGGTTTTGACGTCAGCGGGCAATACGCACCGTCTAACGCGACCAACTGGAATGGCAACGGTTCTACCGGACAAGGCCGCGCGGACGCAATCCAGTTGACCTACACGCAGCCTGTTTTCCAGATCCGCGCGATCTACGACGAATGGCGCGACGCCGCTAACGGAACACTGGACGACGTATTCAATTTCTCCCGCGAATACTTTGGCGGCGTTAATGTGTTCTTGGGGAAATTCAAGATCCAGGCGGTCTATCAGCAATCGCATTCGGGTTCCGGCGCCAAGTCCGGCGGCATCACGACCACGCAGCAAGAATGGGGCGGCGTGACATGGCAAGCCACGCCTGCAGCCGCGCTTATAGGCGCGGTGTATCACGTCAATGCAAACAATGGCGGCGGGAATGCGACCATCTATACGATCGGTGGCACCTACAACCTGACCAAACGTACATTGCTCGACTTCCAGATTGCGACCGCGCGGAACAGCGCTCATGCAAACTTCGGCTTGAACGCCAACTCCTTTGGCGACTCGACCAGCACCGACAACCCGCTTCCAGGCCACAGTCAGTCGGGTGCGTACGCCGGGATTCAGCATCTTTTCTAAGCTAGCAGATGGCCGCCGTTCCAGCGGTCGGCTATAAGGGATGTAGGTTGGTTTTTCGCTCGCGCCGGTGGACGGGCTTTTTGGGGGCTGCCGGGGCGGGTGGTGGTGGGTTGGTGCCGGGGTGGTGGGTTGGTGCCGGGGTGGTGGGTTGGTGCCGGGGTGGTGCTTTCGGCCTTAGCAGGCTGCGGAAATACAGGCCGACTTTACTGAACCATGAGCTTGATCAGAATTTTCGGCGGGGGATTTCTCATAGTTTGGAATATGGA
>NZ_JALPRJ010000085.1 GCF_030464885.1 Caballeronia sp. SEWSISQ10-4 2
GGCTCACGCCCGCCCTTGACCCGCCAAACCCACCCACTCCAAATTCAAAAGAGGCCTTACTTACGAAACGGTGCGACCCTGGTCGGTGAAGTTCGGACTGGGCATTGCGCGGCGCATCCGCGCTACTGCGCTGGACCGGGGCGACAAGTGGCATGGATGAAGTGGTGGTCACCATCAACGGCACGAAGCACTGGCTGTGGCGCGCAGTGGACCAGCATGACACGGTGCTCGACGCACTTGTGCAAATTCGGCGCGACAAGCAAGCTGCTCAGGAAGCACGGGCGCGCACCGCGCGTTCTGATCACTGACAAGCTTAAGAGCTACGCCGCCGCGGCGAACAGGGAGCTGCGACTGAACGTAGACCACCGCCAGCACAAGGGGTTGAACAATCGGGCGGAGAACTCGCACCAGCCAAAGCGGGTGTGCGAAAAAGTGATGCGCCGCTTCAAATCAGCGCATCACCTGCAGCGATTCGCATCGGTCCACGACCAGATGGCAAACATTTTCATGCACTGCCGCTACAACGCGAACGCGCAAGAGAAGCGTCATGCACGCAAGCAGGCCTTCGAGGCATGGAAAACCGTAACGGGCAATCCAATTATGGATCGCCTTGCCACATAAATCAGGAATACTTAGGTTTTATTTTTCGTTCACTCGACCTTCAACAACGTGAGTACCCTACCGACCCTGTCAGCATTGCCAGCTATTTACGCAAGGGCCAACCATTAAACTAAGAGCACCCTCTCGAATACGCCACCGCGAAGCGGACTACCACCGGTCTCGGTGGCGAAAATGACCGTCCAGAGAGATGTACATGCAGGCAATATCAAACTTGGGAGGCGTTCATGGCAATTGATTTTGAGGTTATCGATACCAAGGTTCAGGATCCGGACCCTGAATACAAGAAACTCGAGGATTGCAAGAAACTGACTATCTCGTCACAATGCATCGGCATAAACGTGGCTGAAGCCAGTAGTTACTATCACATAAGTTACGCAGTTTCATTCCTGTTGGTGGCTGTTGACAACAACAACAACGTTCTGGTCGACTGCTCGACATTGATTCCAACGCAAATCTTTACCTGCACCAGCCATCCGATATGCAAAGTCAAGGATTTCGCCATTCACATGACAAGGTGTCCCTTGCCGGCAGGTTGGGACAACGTAAAGTATCCGTGTGCAGTTCTCCCGCCGGGTTGTGATTCCTTTTCCGTTGTTATCATTGCAACACCAGCCGACAACTTTGTGAAGAATTGCTGTGGACAATGGAATAATGTCAAGGCTGGTCACTGTATCCGCAAGTGTGGCCCAAGACCTTGTGTTTTGCCGCCCTCTGTTAAACCCCCGGTGCAGCCCATTCCCTCCGTCCCTTCAACTGGGGCACAAACTGGTAGTGAATCGGGTTTGAAAATCTGCCACTGCTACAATTTTGAATGCAACGGAATCAGCGTAAAGAAACCGGACCCTGGTTCTGACTATGCGAAATTGGCCGTATGCCAGATATTTACAATCAAGGGGCAATGTACTCTGCCCAGCGAAGCGGCAGCGAAGCGGCAGCGAAGTGTGGCACTGTATTCTCTGTCACATATCATCTATGCAACGCAAAAGACACTTCCGAAGTCGTAGCTGATATACAAAAGGTTATTCCACCCAAGGTTGTTACGTGTGGTACATATCCAGCGACACTAATCCCAGACGTCGTAGTCGGCATCACAACACAGCCAATTCCAGCCGGCTGGAATCATGAGAAGACCCCCCTGTGTTACATACGCCCTGAAGCCGCATCTACTCTCTTGTGCGTCCGTGCCGTAGCAGGCTCGACCACGAATGTTCCCAATTCCTCCGCCACGACTAGTGCGCCGATCGACCCCCGACAACTACAATAGGTAAAAACGTTAGCCCGGTATAGCACGCCGGGCTAACGATTTCTACGGTAATTGAGATGGTGCATCCGAAGGTTGCCTGCGGCATCCGACCCACCCTCGGCTCTCTTCACAATATGACGAACATCCCAGGGGGAGCCCTTTGTGACGGGTTCCTGGCAGGTCGAACACATGCCATCCTGCCTTCGCCAGACACGGTAAAACTTCGCATGGCCTTTTGATGAGTTCTGCGTTTTCGTGGCCCATCGGAACTCGAAGTAATGCTCCCATTCTGGGTTGTGCGGATCGCAAATCGCCGGATATAGGACCGCAGCCGATACCTCGTGAAGGCATCACATCAAGATCAACTTGGCAAACCGGACGGTGTTCGTATAAGAGTAGTGTGATCGGGGATCGGCGGCATCAGCTACATCAACTGGAGCACCGAACCCAGCAGGCCTTCGGCCTGGCGTAAACGCATCAGCAACGCACTGCCCAGCATCAGGGCGGTCTCGATCGCTAGATCCAAGCGTGTCTGACCACCCGGTGTGGTCTGTCGTGGGGCCTGCCACTGCGCGAGCGCCTCGGGAGAAATCCACAGCGTCAGACTTCCCGGCTGCGTAGGCCCGCTTTATATTGCGGCCAGTTGTCACGTGGCGCGCCATCGTCGGAATGTGATGCCGGCGATCGGCGCCGCACTTGCACGGCATTCGTCAGCTTCAGCAAGATTGGTCCGTCACTTTATTACCCCAACCTTCATCGACCTATCCGTGCACCAATGCCGCTGTACCCACACCATTCTGATGCGGCATCGCTGTCTATGCACATGATTACCGAAGCACAGATGAAATACGCTGGCAAAATCAAGCCATCTGCAACCCGGTAGTTCTATTCCTAGTGATGTTGGCAATCCTTATCATATTGACTTCTTTCATCACAATCGCCTTACCGCGATAATCCTCCGATATCGCGGCAAGTCCATCTTCACGCAGGGCCAAGACAAGACTTCCAATTCGCGAATTAGCGGGACGTACCGATTTGCAGATTCCAGCGGAAATAGCCTAAGATTGTGCACCCCCGGTCTAGCACCATAAAGTATAGGTCGCAGGCCGCGGTGCCGTGAGCCAGTACCTGAGTGCGCCAGAAATGATCATCAACGCTTTGATTGTCCGGCTGCAACAGGTTGTCGGCCCTGGGAATGGGTACAGTCAAGCCGTGGACCTGGTCAAGCCTAAAGGCAGATACGATATCGGTGTCTAACAAAGTGATGTCGTAAAACAGGACGCCGTGCTCTCCGCTCAGGGCAAGTGCATTTCCGCGGACATGGATGTCGTCCCCGACGGGAACGATCAAATCGAGATGGCTGTCATTTCGCCCCAACAACTCGACGTGGCCGGCCGCCATAACGTAAATAAGCTCGCCGTCGATAGACGTGGGCGTATCCGCAGAAAGACCGACGCCCGGATAGCGTGACAGCAGTGTCGCTGCATCGACGATGACCAATACATCAATGTGGCGACCAGATGTTTCCTTTTCCTTGACTGTCTTCTCCGTGGACATCCGCGCTCCCTTTCATGATCACGTCCTGCTGCGACAGCAACTGCGGCGAGAGAGGGCCGCCCACGTCGGGCCGGCCCGGGCATGCACGCAGCGATTGCGGGTATTTAGAAAAGGACCCTTGTCGTCAAGGGTCCACCAGCTTTAGTTGCTGATCGTAATAAACGGATCCCACGAGAAGAATCCAAGCGCGCTGCAACTGCGGTCCACGATCATGAAATTGAAATGGTACGTGACGCTCCCGGTTTTCAGAGTCTCCGAGGACCAGTAATAGTTGGAGATCTTCTGGCACACGGGAACCGACGGCTTACTATTATTCGGATAGGGAAGCGACGCTTCCGCGGTCCGGGGGGTCGGCGTCGAAATCAGTTCATTGCCAACGTTGCCGACGAACTTGTAGAAGATCGCGGCAGTTTCAAACCCAAGCGAGAGGCTTGTCTCGCGCCAGCGAATTAGGTCGCCGACCTGCGCCTTCAGGTTGAGTTCGCCGCCCGCCTGACCACTGATCGCATTGTCCTGGTTAGTGATCATGTAGACGTACTTCGGATCGATCTGGGTGGGGGCGTCTGGGTTCTTGCTGGGATTCGGATATTTCAGGAGGACAGTGGCTGTGTCGATTGCAGTAAGCACGTCAGTGACTCGTGACATATTTTCTCCAGAATAGTTGGTTGTTGGTCAGGTACGACGAGATTTGAAACTTCACAGCCGCTTGCAGTCCGCCGACACGGGATACGTCACGTGCGACCCCGAACGTCGAAGATGATGCCGGAAGCGTCGGCCCAGTATTTTCGGAACTCGCCAGCGCATTGTGGGCCGCATCTCTCCTCGACCACCCGCGCGTCTGGTTGCCCCGCTGCGTCACGGATCGGATTCGATCCTGTACGCCGCGATTGGAATTTACTTGGCCACGCAAGGAAGGAGCAACTGTCAAAGTCAACAGGTATGCGCTGATCTCAGTGACGCCGGTGTTGGCATCGCGAAGTTGCTTGTTTTTATGGCTTTGTTCAAAGGGTGGCAATCGGATCGTTGCGGACGCAACTATCATTTTTGACGCAAACCGACCTGCCAAGGGCATTCCACAGGTTCACGATGTTGGCGATGATCACACCCTCGTGTTCCTGTGATGCGATTTTTCGCCTCAGCAGACGCGCGCCGATGCATCGCTTGATATTGATGTCGATGCTCGTTAATTCTGCTAGCACGGTGGCATGCTGTCTTCACATACGCCACTTTGCGCGCTTACGCGGAAACGCTCCGACAGCGTGCCGCGCAGCCCCTAAGATACGCAACATTCATCCGCCCGAACCACAATCGCTATTTGTGCTGCCGTTGCCTGGACACAACTCACTCGAAACCTGCGACTATTGGCTCGCGGCCTTATTTATCGAGGGTCTCCGAATTTTTTATTAGCATAACGAATTGATATTGCTAAAAGAATTAGCGAACTTCAACAGGAGCAGCGGGCACCTGCTTACGCCTCCGAGCCACCGAAAGGCCCATCAATGTCGGCGGCCCCTCGACGCGCCAAGCCAGCCGCCACCTTGACTTGGAAGGAACCCGACAGCGCCCGTTTCCTCAAGTTCGCAGTGTAGCTCTATCCGCTGCTCCACATTAACACGGCAAGGTCGTAGCTTACGTTCTCTTACCCCGCATCGATCAGGCCCAACGCGAAGGCCTTAACTACTGCCTGGATTTTGTTCGTGCAATTCAGCTTAACTAGAACGTTGTTAACATGAAAATTGACCGTTCGCTCTGAAATATTGAGAATGTTACCAATAACATATGCGGTCTTTCCTTCACCGGTCCAGCGCATTACTTCTCGTTCGCGAGCAGTGAGAGTAATATCGATCCCGGGTAGAAGCTTTGGTTCCAGCAACAAGCACATCAGGGCGTGAAGCTGATGGGCCGCAAAGAGAACCTCAGTGCCGAGATGCGAAACCTCGGTCGAGAAAAGAGCGTCGTTGCTGCGCGCCAATGTGAGCAGTCCAAATATTCCATGCGCTCCCCACGTTGCCTGGGCTATGCCCACCGACAATCCGAAGTCCTGTGCGTCACCCCAAAGGCGCGGGGCGGACGAAAATGTCTGGTCGGACCACACAATCAGATTGGGACTGCGAGCTCCGAGCTGTACTGTCGGATCCACTGTCAGAAAATTGTTCTCACGATAGTGCGTCATCCAGCCTGATGGATATGAATCAAATATCATCACGGCAGGATTCGAAACCGGCAGCGCTGCGCGAATTCCATAGGAGCAGTATTCGAATCCGAATTCCTGTACGCTGCAAGCAAACCGCTCAAATAGTTGCCGTTCGTCACCCGCCTGACGAAGGTCCGAGCAAATCCTGTCCCAACCAGTCCACATACCGCCCCCGTACTGTCGCAACTATCAGGTTTGCATGCTGAAATATTATGATAAATTTTGAGCATGAAAGCGCCGCACAATGATTCGATCAAATTATGCAGCGACGGCTATATACGCTTGACCGCGCGAGCCGTAAAGAGCACGCGCCTCGTCCATACGTATTCTTGCGTCGATGACGAATTGCTTTTGGAATTGCGGAGCAGTACCGCCAACGTACACGACGCGGGCTACACTGAATGGCAAAGCGTCCGCTGCGAAGGGTCACCCCGCCTCTCAATCGGATGGTCATGGTACCGGGACTCAGTCTCGCGAACATTACTGATCGAAGGGCAAGACGTTAGAAGCAACGTCATGTTGATCGACTCATATGGCATCGATGTTGGGGGGGTTCGTACAGCAGCCGTTCTCTTAGGATACCTAGCTGAATTGAATTGGACTTCCGTCGTTTACCACGAAATTCTCAGACTAAAACGCGCTGCCAGTATTGCACCGCGCATAGCCAAATTTTCAAGAATATAATAATCAGTAAGTAAAGCTTAGATCCTATTTTTTGGATTGTCTAGGTAAAGTTCAGAAGAATACCTAAAAGTTTCGGCAGCCTGGCAAGAGTTCGCACCTCGGTCGGTAGACACAAGCATATGTTCAACGATTTGTTCGGTCTTCATCGCGGCTCCAGGCTATCTTAATTAAGACCCGCCTCAGTTCCGTTCCCCATTGATAGTCTCGGCATACTCTCGCTAACTAAGCATCCGGCCACATCTATAAACAATCTTTTCGTTGAATCGGGCGCGCCTCGAATTGCCGTGCGCGAGCGCGAGGCCGCGTTAGACGACTGCTACAGCGTCTCGAAACCGGCCGCTTAACAGTGCGTCGCTTCGCTGCCTTCTTTTTGAAAATAAATATTTCTGTCATTCATCAACTAACTCTCGACCATAAAATTAAGACAATCTGTTAACTCTGACAGTTACTTTACTTTGTCGACGACGCTCTAATTCCCCTTACAAAAAGCCGAGGGGATAGAGATGCGAATATTGATTCATCGCGGCAGCGACCTGCCAGCGGAAGTCGCGGTTGCTCTCGGTCAATATCGGTATGATGTATTCGTCAAGCAGTTGGGATGGAAGTTGCAAACGCGCGACTCTTGCGAGCGCGACCAATACGACAGGGACGACACAATGTACGTTGTCGCGCGCGATCACCTCGGCGCTATTTGCGGCTGCGCCAGGCTGCTGCCCACTACCGCCCCGTACTTACTGCAGGAAATCTTTCCTACACTTCTTTCGGCCGACATGCCGCCGCCCGTTTCGACCGAGGTTTGGGAATTGTCCCGTTTTGCAGTGAGCTCTAGCCATGGCCGCGAGGCGTCGTATCGGTGGGCCGTGCAGCCTCTGCTTACGGCGGCCGTGCAATGCGCAATGACCTTAGGCGCTCACCGAATAATCGGCGTTACCTTTTTAAGCATGGAGCGCCTGTTTCGTCGCATTGGTGTTCATGCCCACCGTGCAGGGCATTCGGTCCTCGTTGACGGCAAACAAGTGGTGGCTTGCTGGATTGACCTCGACCACCAAACCCTTGCCGCACTGGACCTCGGTTCAACACAACGTGCGGCTTGACGGGTTTTGTCGCGGTAAGGCGATTGTGATGAAAGAGGGCATATGATAAGGATTATTTAATTACTGGCGAGTAGAACTGCCGGTCTGCAGACGGTTTGATTTTGCCAGCGTATTTCATCTGCCCTTTGGCAGTCATGTGCGCGACCTCGATGCCACTCAGAATGATGCGGGCACAGCGAAAATCCTTGAACCCCAGCATAGGTCGTGTAAGCCGTTTGATCGTCCGGTGGGGCTCTGTCAAGTTGGCGTGCGTGGATTACCTGCGAATCTTAAGAGTAGTTATCCTAATCAGATAATTTTCTCGACTGCACCAGTAACAGTCCAATCATGCCATGTGGCGAAGCGTTCTTTGGGAGGCGGTGACCGTGATAAACCGATTTCGTTTTCTTCGTCACTTCATTCTACCGCCGACTCCCGATCAAGCTGACAGAGCCAAAAATACCCCTTGTAGTTGAGCGCCGGTATTGAGCCGACTTTGGCGTAGAAAAGGGATTGACACGGTCTGTTCTCATACCTATGATATATAGGTATGAGAACAGACATGCTAAAAGGCCACCTCGACATGATCGTGCTCGCAGCCCTCGAAACAGGGCCGTCGCATGGCTACGCGGTTATCGAGACGATCCGGGACCGCAGCGGCGGCGGCTTCGACCTACCCGAGGGAACGGTCTATCCCGCGCTTCATCGCTTGGAGGAGCTTCGGCTTTTGAGCAGTTGCTGGGAGACCTCGCCGCTGGGGCGCCAGCGGCGTGTGTACTCTATTACCAAGCGAGGTAAAGAGGCATTGTTCGACCGTCAAGCAAGCTGGACACGCTTTGCCAATGCGATTTCAGCCGTTCTTGGGGGGGCTCGTGCTCTCGCCGATTGACCGATATATCTGTTCGCTGAAGAGCGAACTAGGGTTTGACCATGCGTTGGCGCAGAGCGTGTGTGCCGAGGTGGAGGATCATCTTCGCGAGTGTAGCGCCGCTTACCAGTCCTCTTCGCCCGAAGACGCCGAAACCCTTGCAATTGAACGCTTCGGTGCGCCGCGCGCCCTGGCTGCTCAGTTTGCGATGGCGTCGCTTCGAAAAACGAGCAAATCAATTTGCGCTCAGATCTTGGTGGTCATCGGTATTGCGTTCGCTGTGATGGAATGCCGGGTTGCCGCGATCACGGAGATAGCGCACGTTTCTCGACTCACGACATTTGGCCATACTGCAGCAGCTTTTGACAGATACGCATTCTGGCTTGCATTGTTGACCGGAACGCTTGGAGTCGCTGCAAGCTGTTTGCCGATCTCGGATATTTTCGATGCAACAGTTCGCCTAAGGGTGCGGACTGCATTCGTTTGTTCGGCGCTCGCCGTCGCAGCAATCCTCACCTCGGTTGCGGCGGAAACCTTTCTTACTGCAGCCAGGTTGAGTAAGACAATATTGCTGGGGTCGAGCTTGTTGCCAATATCGCTGGCGGCGACTGAAATCGCGCTTGGAGCGATATTACTTCTTTCGTTAACGCACGTTATTAGCAGAGCCAAATCGGCATGGAATCTCGTCGACAATCAAACTACCGAAGGACCACAATGACAAATCGCCGAAATATGCTTGCCGGGATGCTCGGCACTGTGTGGTTAGCTGCGGGCGCTTCCAGCGCCAAAGCTGCCGATGATTGCACGGAGAAGACCAAGCTCTCGGCTTTGCTCGACCGGTATGTAGCTGCGTTGAATGCGCACGATGCGCGTTCATATCCCGACATGTTCACCGAAACTTACATTCAGCATTCCGGGCGTAGCCCATCAGGTCTCGCAGCCCAGATTGAGAACCTTGCTCACATCGTTGCGACATGGCCCGACATACAGATGCAGGTTGAAGAGCGTATCTTCGACGGTAATAAGATAGCCGCGCGGAGTCTCTATACGGCAACCCACACACAAACCGTGCAAGGGTTTGCACCGACCGGCAAGCGGATTAGTTTCACAACGCTAGACATCTGGCGCGTCGAGAACGGCAAACTTGCGGAACATTGGGATTTGGTCGACACGGCAGCCTTGCAAAAACAACTACGCGGCGAATAGGATAAAACTATCCGGATTTAAAATTGTCTCAGGCTTCTGTACCGAGATCGGTCCATTCCTAGAGGGACATAAGGCGTACTCAGTAAGGCGCCAATAGCAGCGTATTGCACCGCACGTTCAATTCGCATAACCCAATACTTCCCCTTCATCGCGAACCCAATCACACGAATAAACGTAAGCGGTCATGCTTCAACATTGTTATCCCGCTTGCCAAGCTCATGCAAATCCGACCGAAGCAGATTTGCTGCAAATCGTTGCATCCATTGTCGTGGTGTGAGTTCATGCAATAGTGACGCCGGACGTTGCCCGACGCGCTGCAGCACATCGACGAAATAGTCGTACGGATTGATGTCGTGTAGTCGGCACGTGGCCAGAAGGCTCTGCACAATGCCAACATGCTTGGCGCCGAGTTCTGTCCAACTGAATAGCCAATTCCGGCGCCCCATCGCAATGAGGCGTTCATTGTGCACCTCCTTTCGAATCCTCGATAAACATGGCGATCTGTCCTTCGACGTCGCTGCGACACGGGCGATGTTTGCGAGTCAGCGCGATAGCGACCGCCTCGGGAATACAGATCGCTCGCGCGGATCTGCCACGGGGCGTCGGACATCACCTGCTCGGCGGGCAGAACCCGATCCTTGATCAACCGGCGTACCGCTTTCGTGGGACAACCTTGTGTACCAGGACGAAGGTCCCGGTTACGTGGTCTCGACACATCAGGATATTCGTGTTTCGCCACCTCAACGCTCCGTGCTTTCAGCGTACCAGGCTCTGAGCAGCGGGGATCCGGACGATACCCGCCGGTGGCTCGAAACAGCGAGTGCCGAGGCGCTGCGAGAGCAAGCCGCAATCAATCTGCGTCTCGCGTACAGGTCGTAACCTGTGGCTTCATGCGACGCAACTCGAAGTCACCATACGTGGCCACGCGATGGCGTCGCCCGACGTGGGCTTCCTAAGCCGGCCAGGTCTCAACGCACTGCGCGACGTCGACGCTCCGATGGTGTTCGCCCATTCGGATCTGTCAGAATTGTCACTCTATTCGAGGAAGCATCGTATTGGGGCATGCGGGCAGCAGGAACAGTGCTCGCCTGATGAATTCGAGTCAGCCGGCGAGAAAATGCGCACCGGCTACAACGACGACACCGGCAATGAGCGTCACATAAGGCCAGACGCCCGCCCTCTTCTGCACATCCGTATCGCCAAGTCCCATATCGTCTGTCATGGCGGCGGGAAATTGCCCCTTATCGGTGACGTAGTGCCGCCAGACAAATACCGGCACGATCAACGCAGCGAACACGATCCCTGAGACCAACGTCCCTTTCCCCCACGTATCGGCACCCAGCCCCATAAGGGCGAGATTGACGAAAGACAGGATCGTGCCGGCCACGAGCAGCCATGTGGAAGCGCGAAACGGTCTCGACCAGCCTGCCCGATCGAAGCGATGAATCCACGTCGCGTTCAGATTGAGGAAATTGAAAATGATGTAACCGACATTCGACATGGCGAGCACGAACACATAGTCGGACATCAGCAAGAGGACAAGGTTGAATCCAAGGTCGGTCCACATGGCGCGAGTGGGTGCGCCATTGGCATTTACTCGTCCGAGGTACTTGGGCAGCCAGCCGTCCACAGAGGCCTGGTAGAGGGTGCGAGAAGAACCCGCCATCGATGTCATGATCGCCAGCACGAGCGCGAGCACAAGCATGGCCATAAGAACGTGTTCAACGAGCGCACCGCCATGCACGATACTTCCCATTGCCTGCGCCACGCCCATGCCGCTATAGATACCCGGCGAAAGTATCCCGTCGTAGACAGCAGCTTGCGTGACTGCGCCGGAAGCGTCCTTGACCTCGGGCGTCACGAGTTGACCCAGCCCCAGGGCGCCTTGAAATGCCAGCGGCACGAGCGTAAAGAACACGATGCACAGCAAGCCTGAATAGATGATCGCCTTGACCGTGTCGCGGCGCGGATCGCGAAACTCCCGCGTATAGCAGACGGCCGTTTCGAAACCGTAGGTCGACCATGCCGCGATAAACAGGCCGCCCGCCATCAGGGTGACGCCGCTCATGTCCCAGGCGCCGTCGATGACCTTGCCCGCTGCGTCCTTCGCGAGCGGATAAAGCGGAAACAGGTGCTGCGCTGGCAGGTCGCCCGTAAAGATCGGGTAAAGCCCCACCAGCAGCAGCGGCAGCAGCGCGGCAATCGCCAGGATCATCTGGATTCGCGCGGCCTGCAGGATGCCGCGATGCTGGATGGCGAACGTGATCAGCAGGATCGCGGCGCCGAGGATGAACGTCGCATTGATCCGCAGGCTCAGTCCGCTCGCCATCCAGCCCAGGTTCACTAATGTCAGCTGCCACGTATTCACCAGCGAATCCGCCGGGAACAGCATGTTGAGAATGTAGCCGCCTGCAAGGCCTGAACCAATCGCCAGCACCGGCGACCACGCGAACCAGTTGCACCACACTGAAAGCGGTGCAAGCAGCTTGCCGTAACGCACCCATGCAATTGCTCCGTATACCGAAGCACCACCGGATTTGTGCGGGAATAGCCCGGCGATCTCCGCATAGGAAAACGACTGCACGAACCCAAACATGATCGAGATCACCCAGATCAGCCACGACGGCTTGCCGACCGTCGCCGCTATCGAACCGATCGAAAACAGCACCAGCGCGGGTACCCCGCTAGCGACCCAGAATGCGCCGACCCAACTGATCTTCCGGTGCAGCATCGGCGGTGCGCCAGCCAGATGGTCAAGGACACCCGGCAATCCCGTCTCGTTCGTCACGCTCATGTCACTCTCCGTTCGGTAGCAGGAATACTTCAAACGCAGGGCTCAGCCCTTGGCGGTGCGCTTCAGCTTGTCGGGATCATCGAACGGCATCGTGTGGGCGATTGCGTGCAAGCGGGCGTCGCCGCGCAATACCTCCACGCGCCGCCCATGCACCGCGTACGGCGTGTCGAGGCGCGCAATCGCCATCGATTTGCCCGTCAGGCGGCTCACCATCGCACAGGTGACGACACCAACCCGCTTACCGTCAGCCCACACGAAATCGCCGCCCTGCGCGGCTTCGCTGCTATCGATCAGCAAGCCGAAGATCTTGAAGCGCTCCCTGCCTTGCAGCCGGAAATGCTCCGGTGCGCCACGAAATTCCGTCTTGCCCGGCGACACGGTGAAGTCGAGACCGAGCTCCCATAGCGAGTCGCCTGGTGGCTGGTCTGCGAAGGGGTACATCTCGGAGTTGTCGTAGGGATAGAACATCAGGGAGCTTTCTACCCGCAGCCAGTCGAGCGTCAGGAACGCACAAGGTACGATGCCGAACGCGGCCCCTTCCGCCAGCACCGTGTCCCAGATCAACGGGGCGTCGGCTGCTTTGCAGAAAATTTCGTAACCGCGTTCACCGGTGTAGCCGGTGCGGGAGATGGTCACGGGCTTCCCGTAAAGCGTGGTCTGGAGATGATGGAAGTAACGCAGTTCGCGAATACCCGGCACGTGCTCAGCGAGAAAGTCGACAGCGTGCGGCCCTTGCAGCGACAGGTCGTGCAGGTCGTCGTCGAACAGTACGGAGACGTTGCGCCCCATCGCGCCGCGTGTCAGCGCTTCGTGCCCTGCTCCGCCGCCATGCACGACCATGAACGCATTAGGGCCGTTGCGATAGATGATGCAGTCGTCGACAAAAAACCCCCGTTCATCGAGCATGGTCGCGTAGACGGATTTGCCCGGATAGAGCCTGGACACGTCGCGCGACGTGATCTGGTCGATCAGCATCTCGGCATGGGCGCCCACAATATGCAGTTTCTTGAGTCCCGATACGTCCATCAGGCCCGCTTTCGTGCGAATGGCTTCGTGCTGGTCCGCCAGATCGGCCTCGTAGGTCCAGGCGGTGCCCATGCCATTCCAGTTCTCGAGCTTCGAGCCAAGCGCGAGATGTCGTGAGGCCAATACCGACGTTCTCCATGAATTCACCATCGATGCTCTCCGTAGTGTTCACCGGGCAACCAGCGGCCATGTCAGCCCAGTTGCCGCCTGGTTCAGTTGCCTCTGTACACGACGATTAGAGCGGCGCCAAAACACCACGGCAATGCTCCCGACGGAGTACCACCACGGTCGGATTGGCGCCGCAAATATCGGCACCGACAATGCGGGCTGTCATTCCGGCAATCCTCTTTCGCGAACTGTCATGAGCCTGAAACGCCACTTCACGTTGACGCTGTCCTGTCCCGACCAGATCGGCATCGTGGCCGCCGTCAGCGATTTCCTTGCGAAGCATCACGGTTGGATCACAGAGTCCAGCAACCACGCGGATGAAGAAAATCAGCGTTTCTTCATGCGCCAGGAGATTCTCGCGGACTCGTTCCAGCTCGACCTGCGCGGCTTTTGCGACGCTTTCGCGCCGATCGCGCGGCGCTTCGGCATGGACTGGCGGGTTGCCGACAGCGCGCAAAAGAAGCGTGTGGTGATCCTTGTATCGAAACTCGAACACTGCCTGTATGACTTGCTGGCACGCTGGAAAGCCGGCGAACTCGAGATCGAGATTCCCTGCGTGATCTCGAATCACGACACCTTCCGCGATCTGGTCGAGTGGCATGGCATAACGTTCCATCATGTGCCCGTCTCTCCCGACAACAAGGCCGGCGCATACGCCCGGGTGGCACGCCTGTTCGACGAAGCCCGGGCCGACGTCATGGTGCTCGCGCGCTACATGCAAGTGTTGTCGCCGGACATGTGCCGCGACTACGCCGGGCGCATCATTAACATCCACCATTCGTTCTTGCCGGCATTCTCCGGGGGCAAGCCCTATCACCAGGCGCACCAGCGCGGCGTGAAGCTAATCGGCGCGACCTGCCACTACGTGACCGAGGAACTAGACGAAGGCCCGATCATCGATCAGGACGTCATCCGAATTGACCATTCCGATTCGATTCCCGATCTCGTGCGCTATGGCAGAGATATCGAGAAGACAGTGCTGGCACGCGGGCTGCGCTATCACCTGGAAGACCGTGTGCTGACCCACGGCAACCGCACCGTGGTGTTTCGATGAGCGCTCGCGTGATCGACGGCCGTGCGCTCGCCGCCGGACTGCGCGTGTCCTATGCCGCGAGCGTCGCGGAACTGGCACGGGATGGCATCGTGCCAGGGCTGGCGGTGATCGTGATTGGCAGCGATGCGGCGTCGCATCTTTATGTGAGGAACAAGATCCGGGCCTGCGACGAGTGCGGCGTGAGGTCTTTTCTTCACGCGTTATCCGCCGATACGACCGAGGCAGAGGTCCTCGACTTGATCGGCGAGCTGAACGCGGACCCGTCCGTGCATGGCATCCTGGTGCAACTGCCCTTGCCGCCGCAGATTGACGTCCGGCGTGTGCTGGAGACGATCGCCGTGGACAAGGACGTCGACGGTTTCCATCTCTACAACGTCGGCGCGCTGACGGTGGGCGAGTCGATCTTTCCGCCCTGCACGCCTTACGGGGTGCAGTTGCTGATCGACCAGACGGGCATCGAGATAGAGGGCAAACATGCGGTGGTGGTGGGCGCCAGCAATATCGTCGGCAAGCCGATGGCGCTCATGTTGCTGCAGCGGCTTGCCACCGTGACCATCTGCCATGCGAGGACGGTGAACCTCGCGCATCACACCATTTCGGCCGATGTGCTGGTCGTCGCCGCCGGCAAGCCGGGCCTGATCGTGCCGCAGATGGTGAAGCAGGGAGCCGTGGTGATCGACGTCGGCATCAATAAGCTGGCCGATGGCAAGATAGTGGGCGACGTGGAATTCGAAGGCGTGAGGGACAAGGCATCATGGATCACGCCAGTTCCTGGTGGCGTCGGGCCAATGACGGTGACCATGTTGATCAGGAATACGATCCGCTCGGCGCAAAGGCTGCCGGCCGGCTCGTTCGACTGATCTTCACACTATCTTCTCTGATCCCTCAGCCACAGCGCGGCTTCGAAGCGATTCTTGAGCGAGAGCTTCCTGAGCACATGCTTCACGTGCACCTTGACCGTGCTCTCCGCAATGCCGAGTGAGCGCGCAACGATCTTGTTCGACGCCCCTTGAGCGACGAGCTCCAGGGTCTCGCGCTCACGCTCGGTCAGATCCTCCCAGAGTGCGTGCCGCGCACGCCCTTCGGCTGGAGAAAGCCCCGCAGGAAAAGCCAGCACCCGGTCCGAGACGACATCGACCCCGCGCGCGGCTTCCTTGACCCTCGCGCACAGTTCCTCCGGTTCCATGTCCTTCAGCAGATAACCGCGTGCGCCGGCGTCGAAGGCTCGATCGAGATCGGCCTTGTTATCGGATACTGTCAACATCACGAAGCGCGCCGTGCAACCTGCGGAACGTGCGGCCCTGACCAGGGTCGCGCCGTCGATGTCCTTCATGTGCAGGTCGATCAGCGCGACATCGGGCATATGTTTCAGCACGGCTTCTATTCCTTCGTGCCCACAGGAAGCCTCGGCCACCACGTCGAGTTCGAGGTCGGCTGAAATAAGCTGCCTGAGGCCGCGCCGGAACAGCGCGTGATCGTCGACGATGACAAGCCGCACCGGAGCGGAGACCGCCGAGTTGGCAAAGGCGGCAGTGGAAACGGGCAGGGCAGGTGTGCTGTTCACATTCAGCCTCATGGGACCACGGATGACCCGGGCCGGAATTTCAGTCGCACTTCGGAACCGGCAGCCGCACCGGCCAGGGGATGGTTCACGGCGCCGATCTCGATCCGGCCGCCCAGTCGTTCGCTGCGCTCACGCATAATGCTCAGGCCGTAGTGACCCGGCTGGTCGGCGGCGTCGGTGCCGAAACCCTCGCCATCGTCGAGTACCGACAAGGTCAGTTCGCCGCCACTCTCGCTGACACTGACGCGCGCATGATTCGCGCGCGCATGCCTTACCACGTTACTTAGCGCCTCGCGGGCAATCTGCAGCAGATGCAGCTCCTCTTCGGGCGACAGGTCGATCTCCTGCACGCGGCAATCGAGTTCAATACTTGTGCGCGTGACGGCGGACAGATCGTCGACGATCACCTGCAACGACTGAGCGAGGCCGCCAGCCCCGACACTGCTGCGAAACGCGCTCAGCAACTGCCGCAGATTGCGATATGCGCTGTCCACGCCAAGCCGCAACTCGGCTAGCGACTCCTCCCAATCGCGCGCATCGATCCCGGCAGCGAAATCCGCGCGGCGGGCCTGTGCCTGCATGCGGGCCAACTGGATCTTGACGAATGAGAGTGTTTGCGCAAGCGAGTCATGCAGTTCGCGTGCTATAGCCGCGCGTTCCTCCATCAGTGCCACGCGCCGCTGGCGCCGGCTGCGCAGCAGGTTGCCGATGGTCACTGCAAGCAGGCTCGCGAAGGTGTCGAGCAGACGTTGCTGGCGCCGCTCGAGCACATACTTCGGCGTGACTTCAAGCGCGAACACGCCATAACGATCGACCGCATCGCCAATCGGCATCACGAGCAGCGCTGGCCGGCCGTCCGGCGTGGCGTCGAAGCGCTGCACGCCCTGCTCTGCCGCCAGCCGGTGCAAGGTCATGCCGGCTGGCATCCGCACTGCCCCGCGAGCCGCCAACACCGCCGGCAACGACAGTTCTGCCGCTGCCACGTCGTGGATCAGCAGCGCGCCGCACAGGGCACCCACGCAGTCGAGCAGTTCTTCGAGCAAACTACGCAACGACTCTTCATCGGGCGCGGAGGCGGCGAAAAGCGTGCTGGCCCGAAACAGCAGGTCGAGCGCGCGGCCCGAGTCTCGCGACTGATCGACGAGCGTGCGCTCCAGGTATTCGCTGTTGGACTCGATGCCGGCGCAGCGCGACGCCAGCGAGGTCAGGAGCGCCGCAAGGCGAGCGATCTCATGCGACGCACCATCGAAGGGACCGCGCGCACTAACGCCGATAGCATCGATCTGGTTCAGTGCATCGCGAGGAATGACGACGAGCACGCGATAACCCATGATAAACAGCGCGCCGAAACCGACAGCCAGCAATACAGCGAGCCCGGCCTGGAGGATGCTCACGAGTTCCGGCGGCGCGACGTGCTCCGCTGCCTGCAGCGCGAAGCCTGGATGCGACGCAAGCCACGCCTGCGTCTCCACCGTTGCCAGCAGCATCACGCCAAGCAGCGCGAGCGCGGATAACCACACGATGTACCGTGCGAACAACGGGTAACTGATCGAGTGAACGAGCGGCGAAGGTCGCGTCACGGCTCTCCTTCGTAATGGCGCCGCGGGCAGCGGGCGTTTTGATATCCGGAGCAACAGATACAACCAAGCAACTTCTGGACCAAATTGTGCTTGGTTGCTTCGATTCAACTTACCTGCCAGGGGCGGTTTTTCCCCGATGACGCTGTTCATCTTCGCCGTACTGCTGCTTTGCGCGTTGAGCGCCATGGTGTTGTGGCCGGTTCTCACCCTCGCCGCGTTGCCGCTGACGGGCGTGGCGCTGGCGCTGGTCGTGGCGGTAGCGGGCGGCATCGGCGTACCTGCGCTCTTGCTCGCGCGCAGGAGGCCGCGACGCAGCGCCCAGCACGTGTCTCTTGCCGCCGAGCGCGAAGTGCTGGCGAGCTACATCGATCATGCGTTCCGTCCCGCCTTGCTCGTGTCCGGCAACAATGTGTTGCGGGCCAACCTCGCGTTGCTGAAAGAGCTGGGCATGAGCAGTTCCGGCGACGACATCATTGGGATGCCCTTCGAGAACATCGTCCATCCTCGCGATCAGCAGCGCGTGCCGCAGATCCTCGAACAGCGTGACGGCCACGACGAAGTCCTCACCTTGGTGCGCGCCGACGGCTCCTCGAGCAGGCTTCATGTCAGCGTGTTTCCCGGTGCGCATCCTACGCTGCGCATGCTGCAACTGGGCGGCACGCAGACAGACGGCGAGCGCTCGACGCAGCCGTCCGGCGGCACGTGGCCGCACAGGCTTGCTGCGCGCCTTGGCGACGTGCTGTTCGCACTCGACGACGAACTGGCCGTGGCCTACATCAGCCCCGCCTGGTCGATGGTTGCGGGTGCGGGCTCGGCTAACGTGACCGGCACGCCGCTGCTGCAGTTGTTGCATCCCGAAGACCGCGCTGCGGTGACCCAGGCCTTGCGCGAAGCCGTGCGAAACAGCGGCGCCGCCACGCCGGTCGAAGCGCGCGTGCTGAACGCACAAGGACCGCTGTGCTGGATGGAGATTCGTGCTCGCGCGCTCCCCCCTGCGGCCGACGATCCCCAGCCCGGCGCAGTGATCGGCGTGATGATCGACGTCACACGGCGAAAGCTCAACGAAGAAAGCCTGCGCGCGCAACGGCGTAGCCTGCGAACGCTGGTGGACAACGTGCCCGGCATGATCTATCGCGGCCACAGTGACCGGCGCTGGTCGATGGAGTTCGTCAGCGAAGGTTGCCTCGAACTCACCGGCTACCCCCCCACCGCGCTGATGGGAAACGGCCCGGTGGGCTTTGGCGACCTGATTCATCCCGAAGACCGCGAATACGTGTGGACCAGCGTGCAGATGCGCACCGGACGCGGGGAAGGGTTCGAGCTGACCTACAAGATCATCGACCGCGGCGGCAACATCAAGTGGGTCGCCGAGATCGGCCGGGGTATCTTTTCGGCGACCGGCGAACTGCTCGGCCTCGAAGGGTTGATCACCGATTTCAGCTCGCGCCAGCGCGTGCAGGAAGATGCGCGCCGGCGCCTGATCTACGAATCGACGACCGGCCTGATGAACCACAGCGTCCTGCTCGACCGGCTCGCCTTCACGTTCGCGCATGCCACCGCGAACGGTTACCGGTTCGCCGTCGCCTACCTGTGCTTCGGCGGTCCTCAGTCGCTCGCGCAGGAATACGGCCCGGCCGACGCCGACCGCCTGATGATCGAACTCGGCAAGCGGCTGAAAGTGCTGCATACCGACTGCAATGGCATCGGCCGTCATGACGATGCGGGCTTCGTATGCCTGTTGACGGATTTCACCTTCGGCGCGGGTCCGCGGTCGCATGCCGCGGCAAGCCCGGACGACAGTCAGGTCGAGCAGCGGCTAGGCCGATTGCTCGAGGGAATCGGCACGCCGGTCCGGCTGGACCATCGTGAGTTTGCGTTGCGGATGCACTGGTCGCTGGTGTGGCATGACGCCGGCCGGCATCGTGTGCCCGGTCAGATGATAGAAGAAGCGATCGACACGACCACCGCGCAACTCCACGCACTGAGCGGATAAGACGCGCCTCTCGCGCTAGCTTCTTACGCGGCTCTTGGTCGGGTCGTAGTGCGGAAAAGGCACCACGTCGACGGCCAGCCGCTTGAGCTTTCCATCGAGCTTGCCGATCTCGAAGCGCGAGCCTGCCTCCGAATACAGGACATCGACACGTGCGAGCGCGATCTGCTTGTCGAGCAGCGGTGAGCGCGTCGCACTGGTCACCTGCCCGATCTGCGCCCGGCCGTCATAGACGATATCGCCACTGGCGAGCGCTTCAGCGCCCTCGCCGATCAGACCGACCAGCTTTTTCTGCGGCCTGAGGGCGCGCGCCGCAAGCGCCTCCTTGCCAACAAAATCCGAAGGCTTGTCCGGCGCCACGCAAAAGCCGATCCCAGCTTCGAAGGGATCGGTCATCGGACAGAACTCCTGCCCCGCGAAAGCCAGGCCCGCTTCGATGCGAAGCATATCGAGCGCAGCCATGCCCAACGGCGCGATACCGTGAGGGGCGCCCGCTTCCCAGACCGCATCCCAGACCCGCGTGGCGTCCGGCGGATGACACCATAATTCGAACCCCAACTCGCCGGTGTAACCCGTTCGGGACACGATTACGGGAACACCTTCAGGACCACCGATGCGCCCCACGGTAAACCGGAACCACTTCAGCGTTTCGGCGCTGCTGCGGACAGGCGGCGTCCACAAGACCTCTCTGAGTACGTCGCGGCTTGCCGGACCTTGCAGTGCGATGTTATGCAGGCGATCGGTCACGTTGCGCACGAAAACCTTGAGCCCGAGCGCCACTGCCTGTTCCTGCAGCCAAAGCCCAGTCGTATCTTCCCCGCAGACAAAGCGGAAATTATCCGTGCCCAGCCTGAACACCGTGGCGTCGTCCATCATCCCGCCGTGCGGGTGACACACGGCCGTGTACACCACCTGTCCAACCGCGAGCTTGCGCATGTCGCGTGTCTGTACATGCTGGAGCAAAGCCTGCGCATCGGGACCGGTCACATCGAACTTGCGCAGCGCCGACAGGTCCATGACCGCGACGCGTTCACGGCATGCCCAGTACTCGGCCATCGCACCATAGCCGGTGAACTCGTGCGGCAGCCAGAACCCGCGATAGTCCACGAAGTGTTGCGCAAGAGCGCGCGTGCGCGGCGCGAAGGCGCTGTCGCGTGTCAATCGAGGCGTGGCGTCGGCAGTCATACGGTGGGCGATTGCGCTCGGAAAGGAATGATGCGCGTCGTACACGCGCACCAGGATGTCGGTGGGTCGCCAGCCATTGGCGGCATCGATATCGTCGGCGCACGACGAAACGGCCAGCAGTAAGTCGCGGCTCGCACGCAGCAGCACATAGTCGCCAGTGCGCGACCACGGCTCGTCGAACACCAGCGTGCCGCACGGCTCGATCCGCGTATTGAAGAAGAAGTTGATAGCGATCCAGCCCGGACGCGGCGCGATGCCATGCGGCGCCAGCACCGTGTTGAAGTTTTCGCTGCAACTGTCGTGGCCGGGGTAACCCGCGTCGTCGTAATACTTGCGCGTGCAGGCGAGCGCAAAACTATCGTGGCGCCCTACTGTGTCCTGCACGACTTCGAGCATCGCCTGCATGCGCGAGTCGTAGTACTTCGCATGCAGGCCGGGTTGCGGCACATCGCGGCACATCAGCGTACGCGTGACGGCGGGGTCGAGCGCGAGCGTTTCACCGCGCGCGAGCGCCGCGGCGTCGAAGGCGAGCAGGTCCGAACACTGTCGTCCTTCCACGTCTATCACCTGCACGTACTGCCCTGCTGCGACGCTCAACGTACGCGCCGACCCCGCGGCCACGCGATATTCGGCAAGCACTTCAGCAAGGCGCGCGCGTTCGAGCGGATCGGCATGCGGCGGCGCGGGCTTATCGGTTAGATCGTCGGCCAAGTCGTTGGCTAAAGGCGGCAGATCGAATTCCGGCAGCTCGCCTGACAACACTTCGTTCAACATACCGCCGTCTCCGCGAGCGCACGATAAGACCCGCGGCAAAACACCAGCGGCTCCCCGTCGCGCGCCCTCATCGACTGCACTTCGACTACGAAGATCGTATGGTCGCCACCGTCGTAGCGCGCATACGGGCGGCACTCGAAAATCGCCAGCGCATCGCTCAACAGAGGACTGCCCGACCTGCCGCGCACGTAGTCGAGACCGGCCCATTTCTCCGTGCCGCCTCTCGCGAACCGCATCGACAGTTCGTGCTGGCCGTGCCCGAGCACATGAATCGCGATGCCTTCGGCCGCATCGAACGAACGGTGGCACGGCGAAGTCTTGCCGATGCTGAACAGCACGAGCGCCGGTTCGAGCGACACCGCGTTGAACGAACTGACAGTCACGCCCACCGGCCCGAAATCGGCATCGTGCGTGGTCACCACTGCGACGCCGGTCGGGAAATGGCCGAGCGTCGTGCGGAACTCGCGCGGATCCATCATGCCGCCGCTGCGGTCTGCAGTTCGGACAGCAGGCCGTTGGCAAAGGCCATCTTTTCGTCGCGGGACATCTTCTTCAGCTCATTCGAAAGCACGCGCTGATTGACCGACTGGTTCCAGTAGTCGAGCACCTCGAAGCCGAGCAACGCCGACTTGCCCACGAACTGCCGCAGCACTTCGTTGGTTGGTCCCATCACCCAGCCGGCCTTGCCGTCGCGCAGCAGGCGCTCGATCTGCAGGCCCGGCTTGTAACCTGTGCCGCCGCACGCGTGCAGCATCTTGTCGGTCACGTGCGAGACATTCTTCGCGGCAAAAAACTTCACTTGCCACAACCAGTGCAGCATGCGCGATCGCGGCAAGTAGTCGGTATCGGCGTGCAGGTCCCAGTCGCAATCGCCCGTCAGCGCGTCGAGCGACTGCGCCGCGAGATACACATATGAGCGGCTCGCGTTGGTGTCAATGATCGCTTCGCCCACGTAGTCCTGGATGGTCGGATAGTCGGCCACGCGCATGCCGACGTCGGCGTGGGTCTTGCGCGTGGTGTGATTCTTCGCGATATCGATAGTGGCGAGCGCAATGCCGTTCCAGCAGGCCGACGAACACGTCAGGAAGAACGGATCGACCACTTCGTCGTTGGACTTCGCGCCGTCGCCGACCGGGCCGACCAGGCCGGTATCCGGCAACAGCACGCCTTCGATCGAGATCGGGCCCGACTGGTTGCCGCGCAACCCAAGGCCGTCCCAGTTCGCAGGGTCGGCCTTGACCTGATCCTTCTGCACGAGGAAGCAGCTCAGGTTCGAGTAGTCGCCGCCGAAATCCGGGCTGGTGGTCTGGATGATGTACCAGTCCGCAAAGCCGCCCGAGGTTGTCCACGATGCCTTCTTGTTGACGCGCCAGCCGCCGTCCACACGCTCTGCCCGCGACGACATCGGGTACCAGAAATGCGAGCCCGTCTCCGGATCCGAATACGACAGCGTGCCGATCAGCACGTCGCGGTCGATACGCGTGAGGATGTCGCGCAGCGCGGGATTCGTGTGATGGCGAAACAGCGCGGCGGCCGTGGCGCCGAGGTGCATTGTGTAGCACATCGCAGTCGACGGGCAGCCGTAGCGGGCGATCGTCTCGACAATCATGGCTGCGCACAGGTGGCTCTGGCCGCGGCCGCCGAGTTCCTTCGGCACGATCAGCCCGAGCAGGCCGAGTTTCGCCAGCGCTTCGAAATTCTTGCGCGGATAAACAAAGCCCTTGTCGCTTTCGATGGCATTGGCGCGCAGCGTTTTCTGGCACAGCGCGATCAGTTGCGTCTGCAAGTCCTTCTGCTCGTCGTCGAGCAGCCATTGCGGGTCCCATTCATAGCCGAGCCCCCAATAGCGTTCTTCGCCCCACATCTTCGTTGCTTGCATCGTCATGACAGATTCCTTGAATGGCAGAAAATTCGGGCCTTCGATCCGGCCTTGCGGTGTGCTCAGGCAGCCAGGGTTTCCGCTGCGGTTCCTGCTGCGGTGGGTGTGCCGTCGTCGTATTGGGAAAGCCACGTCACCGCCGTCCCGCGAAAGCGCGCGAGACCCTTGTATGCCGCGAGTTCGTCCGGCAGCGACTGCAGCACGCGATGCATGCGGCACGCCCACTTGCGCACACGCACCAGTTCGTCCAGACGGATCAGGTAACAGCGCACACCGAACAGCACCCCGTTGCTGCGCGGCAAGCGGAACAGCGTCTGCAATTCCACTCGCAGATGCAGTTTTTGCCCGATGTTTTCTGAGGTGATGCTGGCGCGGTCGGGACCCCAGTGCGGGTAGTTTTCCGGCGATGTATCGAGGCGCGGATTCACCGTCATCGTCCAGTTGAGGCGTCGAACCGGCTTGCCCCATTGCAAACGCAGCAGGAATTGCAACGCGCGGTCGAACACGCCCATCTGGTGTGCGAGCGGCACGGGTGCATGCCATTCGACGAAGCTCATGCCCAGATCGAAGTCGAGCGACCAGTCCGCCTGCGACGTCACCATGCCGCCATCCATGAACAGGTTGTCGTCGCGATGATCGAGCAGGCAGAAATCGCCCTGCGCCTGCCGCGTGATGTATTCGAACGGCGGCAGCGGCAGCGTCGATGCGTCGCCGAAACGGAAGCGGTCAGCGATCCCGAGCGGGCCATTGATCCACGTCCACCATTCGCCGTCGCGTGTCAGGCGAAAGTGCTGCGGATAGTCGCGCGACAGGCTTTCCATCAGCAGCTCGAGCGTGTCCCACTCGGCCACCTGCATGTGCGGCAGGACCTGACAACGCAGCGGATCGGCCGCGAGTGTCAGCGCGCGGTCGCGGCATTCCGCGACATAGTGTTCATCGACGTCGAAGGTGGCCTGGAACGCGTCCGAGGGACCACCCGTCACATGCGGTTCGATGTTGACGCTGTACATGTAACGATCTTCGTGAAACGGAAACGGGAAGCGCAGGATCGCCTCGTTGCTGTTGTTGTAGCGGAAGTCGTCGCGAAAGGTCTCGTCGGGCTTGAAGGTCATGGTCATCTCGATCCCCCGTGAATGGGTGTCTTGTCGACGCTGCTCGGGCATCGCAGCACGTAACTGCGGCACTACAGGTCCAGCACCAGCCGCTCGCCGATAGCGCGCGACACGCACGGCATGATGTGCCGCCCTTCGCTGCGCTCCGCCGCCGAGAGGAAATAGTCGCGGTGCTCCGGGCAGCCCTCGAGCACGCCCGTCTTGCAAACGCCGCAAGCCCCACCGCGACACTGGCTATGCGCGTGCACGCCGGCGGCTTCGAGGGCTTCGAGCAACGAAACGTCGCTGGGCACCTGGACCTCGATGCCGCTGCGCGCGAGGCTGGCGACGAACGACGCACCGCCGCGTGGGCCGCCAAAACGCTCTGCATGCAGCGAGCTCGCCGGCCAGCCGTGCTCGCGGGCGCTCGCGAGCACATGGTCCATCAGTGCATCCGGCCCGCACACGTAGAGCTGCGTGCCCAAGGGTTGAGCGCGCAACAGTGCGGGCACATCCAGACGATGCCCTTCCAGATCCTGATAGACGCGCGTGTTCGGACGACCGCCGAACCAGCCGGCGAAGCAGGTCTGTTCGTCGTCGCGGGCGCAGTAGTGGAGTTCGAACGGCTGGCCCAGCGCGTCGAGTTCAGGCAGGTAAGAAAGGAACGGTGTAATGCCTACGCCGGCGGCGATCAGGAGATGCCGCTTGGCCACACGAACTGGCGCGAACAGATTGGCGGGCGGCGTGGCCTCGAGCACGGCACCCGCGGCGATCTCGCGATGAATGAAGTGCGAGCCTCCGCGCGATTCCGGCACGCGGCGCACGATGATCTCGTATGCGTCACGAGCGCCCGGTTCGCTCGTCAGCGAATAGGCATTGCGGAAGGTTCTGCTTGCGTCGCGCAACGTCAGCACGATATGCGAGCCCGCCGATGCGGGCGCCAGCAGTTGGCCCTGTCCGCATGCCGGCACGAGGCGCAGATGTTTCAATGACGGCGACAAGGCACGCGTCGCCTCAACGCGCAGTTCGATCCGGTCGATGTTGCGGCTCATCGGCGCAGTTCCTCGACGGGCGGCAGCACGCCAGGTTCTTCGGCGTCGGCCTGCACGCCTATGTAGGCGCCCAGCCTTCGCGAGAAATGCGCCCGCACGGCAAGGGTCTTGCCGCATGACGGACAGGTAACGAGATTGGTGCCGGTGTCGCGGATGGTGTGGCGGCAGTGGATGCAGTAGACATTGCGCGACGGTTTGCCCGCGAGTTCGAGCTGCATGGCGTCGGTTGTCATTCCATACCGGGACGCAATTGCGCTCGCTTGCCACAGGAACGGTTCCGATCCGATGACACAAAGACGCAGGCCCATGCGGGCTTGCGAAAAGAACGCTTCCACCATGGCCCACAGGCTTTGGGCATCGTTGAAGCTGCGGCATTCGTACTGCGGCGTCAATGAGCGGAGGATCGTGTTGCCTAGCACGTAGACGAACAATGAACTCGCTGAATCGCTTAGCGGGCTCAGCTTCTCCGGCGTCAACCATTCAGCCCTTTCGACGATCAACAGGTGCTGTGGGACCGCCGCAATTTGTACGGGACAGTAGACTGGGGTGCTCGGAATGGCTTCGATGTGCATCATTCGGTTCCGACGTTAGGTGCCTGCACCTGCTGTGGCGCTTGGAACCACTATCGCCGGTCGGAATTCGATGCTCAATTCTCTTGAGGGAGTACCACCTTGGGGGGAGCAGTCCGCGGTCCAGCCTGTACGGAGTGCGGATTCGACCGGAGGATGCAACCCACCGGCTCGCTTAAATTTAATCCGTATCAGCCTCATACGAACCTCGTGAAACAGTCGGCGCTCCAGCGTTCGCTCCCTACGCCTAGTGTTCGGCGCGGGCAACATTCCAATGCAGTCGGATGAATGGTTCATGTCCGACCAGGTAGTGGAAATATTTCTCGCCTTTCTGAACGGAAAACCATTTCCGCCATCTATTCATTGGCGGCCAGCCCCCGGGTTTTAATCCTGAGCTTTCCTTGACGCGCACCCGGCGTCCCCTCTCGGTCGCCGTCAACCTGTACCTCTGTCTAGCGATGGACCTGCTTGTCAACGATCTGGCCGGCGATGTCCGATGGCCGTAGCTGGCCGCACTGGCACGTTCTCCGATCCGCGTTGCCAGCCCCAGACATGATCGTCAGGAGCCGCTCCCAGTCACTCCGCAGCAAGTCGCTGTCAGACTAGCGATAGTTAATAAAGTTGATGATGTCATTGAGGAACCACGGCAGAATCAATTGCGTATCGGGATAGCTGACACCGACGCTGAGCCTCGGTGGCGTTGACATGGAGTCACCGGGCATCGCACCGCTAGTAGTGTGCAGAATGTAGGTATCCGTGTTGGCCGGACTTGGCCGGGCGGTCTGATTATTCGCGGGCGACCATGCCGAGGAGCAGCCGGCGGTGAGCACGACGAAGGCCGCTGCGACGCAAAAGGGCTTCATGATGGCGTGAACTCCAGCAACGTTACTTTGACAATATGGCCGACGACGAATTCGTCCCGGTACGTGGCTGGACTCTGCCGAACGCAGGAGGCGCAGTCCGACCCTACGCAGTCTTACACGGTAGGGTCGAACGTCGGGTCATCCATCCATTTCGGACGCTCGTATCGGCGTGAGGACACGGGAGTTGATCATCAAGGTCAACAATTGGTCGGCCTATCTAGCAACTCCAAAAGTCATCGAGGCTTCCGCGCCGAGCTAGTAAATCCGCCGGTCATCCTACGAGGTTGACGTGTCCGCTATGGCTGCTGACCTGGCGTTCGTCACTCGGGGCCGCGAACATTCGGTTCCGAAAGTCGAACAGGAGTGAATCGGCAACAATCGAAACGCATTCGAGCGTTCAGGAAGATGCTGGCGCTGTGCTCGGCCCGTGGCAGAGCTGCCAGCAAAACTCGAGAAATGCCTCGACCGCAGCCGGAGGTAAACGCCGCGACGGCCGGATAGCGTAGAGCGGAAAGGTCTCGCCCGGCCAATCCGGGAACAGCTCCACCAAGGCGCCGCTTGCAAGCAGATGCTGCACGCCAAGAGCCAGGACCTGCGCCACACCAATGCCGGCCACACACGCTCCGACCATCGTATCGACGTCCGTTAGCGTCAGTCGGCCTGTCGTCTCGACCGGCAGGATCTCCTTGCCACGGTGAAATTCCCAGTGAAACGGCTTGCCGTGCTGTGGATCGATGTACTGGATACAGTCGTGCCTGACGAGTTTCTCAGGTGTCGTGGGGCGCCCATGTTTCTTGAGATAGGACGGCGACGCCACCGTCAGCACGCGGGTTTCGAGCAGCAGCCGGGAGGACATGCTCGACGCCGGCTGCGGCCCGAACCGCACCGCGGCGTCGATGCCCTCCGTCACCAGGTCGCCCGCATCCGGTAGCTGCACCACCGTCAGGCTGAGTTCCGGATAGCGCTCAACGAATTCCGGCAATCTCGGCGCCAGTACGTTGCGGGCAAACACGGGATTCAGGCTTACCCGCAGCGTCCCGCGAACCGTCACCGCCGCACCCGACACGACACTGGCCGCATCCTCGATGCCGGAGAGATGGGGTGCCGCCAGCTCGTAGAGCCGGGCGCCTTCGCCGGTCAGGTGCAGCGCACGCGTCGTGCGATCCACCAACCGTACACCAATGCGCGCTTCGAGCCGCGAGACAGACCGGCTCACGCCTGAAGCCGACAGTCCAAGCACCTCACCCGCCCGCGTAAAGCTACCGGTCTCGACGACGGCCGCCAGCACGCTCATCCCTGCAAGCAATCTCCCGTCAAAGCTCATTGGGCCTCACCTTTGACTTTTAGCATAAATCATTTGATCTTCTCTATCTTAATCAAAAATCGCGGACCACCTATCTTCCCATCAACGGCGCGTCACAGTGGCTGCTGCCACCCGGTAGTGCCGCTTCATACCGCCCTCCCGCCGTCGTCGATAACCCCACCTAATGGAGCTCACCATGCCTGGCACTGCACGCACCATCCTTTTTAAGGGTGGCACCATCGTGACGATGGACCCGAACGCTCCCAATCTCGCAACCGGCGACGTCCTGGTCGAGGGCGACCGCATCGTGGCCGTCGGCGCCAACCTGAAGGTCGATCACGCCGAAGTCATCGACGCCGCCGGAAGCATCGTCCTGCCCGGCCTGATCGATGCACACCACCATGCATGGCTCGGCGTGATGCGCCGGATGATGCCCAACGTCGACAATCTCTTCGCCTGCATCGATGTCGTCGCCGAGACGCTGGGTGCGCACTATCGCCCGCTCGACATGTATTTGAGTAACCGCCTGACGGCGGTGGCTTCGCTCGACGCCGGCATTACGACCATCATCGACGCTTGCCACAACTCGCGCAGCCCCGAGCACACCGATGCGGCGCTCGATGCACTCGACTCGGCCGGCATCCGGGCGCTGCACATGGTCGGTGCGGCAATGGACAAGAAAGCGTCCGCTGCCCATCTGCCGCAGGACCTGGAACGCCTCGCACTTAACTGGAACGTGGGACGGGCCTGGTGCGGGTTGGCCTCTTCGGTCAGCTCAATCTCGACTGGTGGGAAGTCGCACGCCGGCTCGACATGCAGATCCTGACCGAGTTCATCGGCGATCTCGCCAGGCTCACCCCCGAATTCGCCGAGCCTGGGGTGCTGGGCGCGCACAACATCTTTAACCACTGCACACGTATCCCTCAAGAAACGTGGAAGCTGTTCGCGGATGCGGGCGTGAACGTTACCGTCAATCCCCGTTCGGATGCGCTGTTCGGCTTCGATGATGAGAGCTTCGCCTATCAGCAAGCGATCGATCACGGCCTGACGCCGGCGCTCGGCATCGACCTGGACACCGCCTTCGGCAGCGATCTGTTTGGTGAGATGCATGCCCTGTTCGGGCAGCAGCGCTCGGCCATGCGGTATCGCCGTTTCCGCGGCGAGGCCGACACTCCCGCGCCGATCTCGGTAGACGCGGTGCTGCAAGCCGCGACGATCAATGGTGCCCGCGCCGCCGGCCTGGAACGTTCGATCGGCTCGCTGACCCCGGGCAAGCAGGCCGACATCATCATGGTGCGCACCAACGGCGTGGCCGTCTTCCCGGTGAGCAACGCCATCGGCACCGTCGTCCAGGCTGTCGAGCGCTCCGATGTCGACACCGTCATGGTTGCCGGCCAGTTGCGCAAGCGTGCCGGCAAGCTGATCGACGTCGATCTGGCAAAGCTGTCGGCCGAGGTGACCGCGTCCCGTGACTACCTGCTCGACGCGAGCGGCTACCGGCCCGACCTCTTCGAGACGTCCGCTTCTTCGCTAAACACCACCGCCTGAGTGTGTTCAGCCGCCCTTCGCTGGGAGGCCTTCTCTCAGGATTACTGATTTGGGGTTAGTCATGTCATCGCTTACCATGAAGACGATAGGTCAGGCCGACGCCACGCCAGCTTATCTGGCCCGTCCCTCCCTCGCCGTCATCGCTATGCTCTTCTGCGGCTATCTCGCCGTCGGTCTGCCGCTTCCCGTCATTCCGCTCTTCGTCCATGACAAGCTAGGCTTTAGCAACCTCGTCGTGGGGCTTGTGATCGGGATTCAGTTCCTCGCCACCGTACTGACCCGTGGCTATGCCGGTCACGTGACCGACCATCAGGGCGGCAAGCGGGCGGCCTTGCAGGCCGCTGCCTTCTCCGCCCTGGGTGGCCTGCTCTATCTGGTCGCCGCTATCCAGGGGCTTTCGCCGGCAGCCACTCTTGCCATCGTGATCGCAGGGCGTCTGGTGGCTGGCCTCGGGGAAAGCCAGTTCGTCACCGGCTGCGTGTCCTGGTCGATCGCCTCGGTCGGTCCGCAACGCGCAGGGATGTCGATGTCCTGGACTGGCATCGCGATGTTCGCCGCGCTGGCGATCGGTGCGCCCGTCGGCATGGGCCTTTATCAGCAGCTGGGCCTTCAGGTCGCGATGGCTGCCTGCATCGTCGCACCGCTGCTCGCTGTCTGTATCGCCTTTAGGGCGACCTCGTACGTTTCGCCGGCCGGCCATCGACTGCCGTTCTATCGCGTGATCAGCCAAATCTGGCGAGAAGGGCTGAGCTTGATGCTGCAAGGCGTCGGGCTGTCCGGGCTTACGGCATTTGCCTCGCTCTATTTCGCGATGCATGGCTGGGGCCATGCCGGACTCGTCATGACTGCGTTCGGTATCGGCTTCATCCTGATGCGCATAGTGTTCGGCTATCTGCCCGATCGCATCGGCGGCTACCGGGTGGCGCTTTGGTCGCTCGCCATCGAAGCCATCGGCCAAGCGGCGCTGTGGGCCGCGCCGTACGAGATAGTGGCGCTCGGGGGTGCGTTCGTCACCGGCCTTGGCTGCGCGCTGGTCTTTCCGGCCCTTGGTGTCGAGGCGCTCAAGCGCGTGTTGCCGGCGAATCGCGGCAGTGCGATGGGCGCTTTCGTCGCCTTCCTCGACATTGCCTATGGCATTGCCGGGCCCGCGGCTGGCCTCGTTGCCGGCCAGTTCGGCTACGCCGCGGTCTATCTGCTCGGCGCGGCAAGCGCGGTTCTTGGGGCGGTCCTCGTCCTGATCAGCCGCCGCTCCTCCGCACGCTGAGCATCTCACCCTCGGAACCGGCAACGCCTATGGCGCCGGTTCGCCATCCAGTACAGGAGAGTTCACATGGCACGCATATTCATTTCCGGTTCGTCCACGGGCCTCGGCTTCATGGCCGCCGAACTGCTTGTTGCGCAAGGGCACCAGGTTGTCCTGCATGCCAGGAACACCGCTCGCGCAGAAGTTGCGCGGCGCGCGTTACCCAAGGCCGAGGCCGTAGTCGTGGGCGACCTTGAAACCATCGCGGGGGCCAAGGCGCTTGCCGCGCGCGTCAACGAACTCGGCCGCTTCCATACGGTGATCCACAATGCCGCGGTCGGCTACCGCGAAGGCCAGCGCCTCACCACCGACGGTCTGCCGCATGTCTTCGCGATCAACACACTGTCCGCCTACATCCTGACCGCCCTGATAGAGAAGCCGAAGCGGCTCGTCTATCTGAGCTCGGGTATGCACCACCAGGTTGACGCCAATCTCGACGACATCCTCTGGCGCAAACGTCGCTGGAACGGATCCGCGGCCTATGCCGAAAGCAAGCTGCATGATGCAATGATTGCATTCGCAATCGCCCGCCGCTGGCCCGATGCCTTTTCCAACGCGCTTGAACCCGGCTGGGTACCTACCCGGATGGGTGGTCCTGGTGCGTCCGACGACATGGATCAGGCGCATCGCACCCAAGCCTGGCTCGCCGCCAGTGACGATCCGGAAGCTCAGGTGACCGGCCAGTACTTTTACCACCTGCGTCCGCTCGCTCCAAACCCGCAGGCGGAGGACGCTGCTCTCCAGAACCGGCTCATCGCGCAATGTGAGAAACTCTCCAACGTCCATTTGCTGGCATAAGCGCTCGCTTGCGTGGCCGGATTATCGCGTTGCCACCAATCAAACCCGCCGACGTTGTGTTCCGGGACCCGCCGTTCGATAGTCGACGCAACGAACGGCGGAAGCGGGTTGGAAGTACACGTCCGATGAAGTTGGGACCGGACGTTTGTGGCTTTCGACTGGCGAACGTCCGGTCAGCGGTCCACTGCAGATCTACAGGGTTGCCGAAAGCAGCCATTCAACACGGGAGTCGAGCGTCCCGGAAACTCGCAAAAATCACGATTCCGACAGGCTCCGCTCTCCGTTCCGACACTGGCCGCAGCAGTATGTCCCTGAGGGCGCCCCGGAGCATCGCATTCTACTGTTCGGGATGAGGCCCAGTTGCCGGGTTCATCCGTCCGCAAGCAGCTTGCCAGCTTTGGCCCAAGCGTCGCGCGGCACCTCGGTGATTACAACATCCACAGTCTCGGGCGGACAAACCAAGGTCTCGACAGCGACCCTTGTGACTTCGCGAACGAAAGCGCGTTTTTGCTCCAGCGTGCGGCCGGGATGCATTTCCAGATGAAAAACAGGCATGACAGTTCCTCGGTAAGCGACACCCCGAATGGAGTGTCAATACCTTCAGTGTCACGCACTTCGGAAGTTGAATAAACATGCGATGATTTGAGTCATTCACAACCTCCAGGTTCTTAATCATGGACAAGCTGGCGGGCATGGCGATGTTTGTGCGAGTGGTGGAAAGCGGCAGCTTCAAAGCCGCTGCCTTGGTCAGCGATGTTTCCCCGACCATGGTGGCCAAACATGTCCGAACAATCGAGCAACGACTTGGTGCACGCTTGCTCCATCGCACTACGCGCCGACAGCAGCTTACTGAAGTGGGCCGGCTTTATTACGAGCGTTGCAAGCACGTGCTAGTGGTCTGCGTCAAACGGATTGCATCTTATTCAGCTTGGCCCTGGCACGCGTGACTTTCGCGAG
>NZ_JALPRJ010000086.1 GCF_030464885.1 Caballeronia sp. SEWSISQ10-4 2
GGACGCTAACTTGCCGATTGTTGGGAGGCGTTTTCTTTGCTTCTGTTTCTTTTTCCGTCGTGTCCGTCGGAAAAAGAAATGAAGTGCCGCCACGCACAGTGGCTAATAATGATAAAAAAATCAGCTAACTCACGCAGACCACCACGGCCGAAAGCACCAACCCGGCATAAACCCATCCCCACGAGCGCAAGAGCCCAAAAATCAAAACCCCGAGCGCGAGCGCCCCCCTGATCGTCTTTAAACAAAACTACCAACCCCCTTCGCGACATCGTCTTTCAGACGAAACAGCGCCATCGCATCGTTCAACTGCCGGCTCTGCTCCTCCAGCGACACTGCCGCCGCCGATGCTTCTTCCACCAGCGCCGAGTTCTGCTGCGTCATCTCTTCCATCTGCGCGACGGTCAGATTGACCTGTTCTATACCGGCGCTCTGCTCGCCCGAAGCCAGACTAATCTCCGCCATGATCGCGCTGACACGCCTCACAGCCTCCACCACTTCGACCATGGTCGAGCCTGCATGAGCCACGAGCTGACTGCCGTCCTTGACGCTCAGTGTGGAATCGCCAATCAGTTCCTTGATCTCTTTAGCCGCCGATGCCGAACGCTGCGCCAAACTGCGCACTTCGCTCGCAACGACCGCGAAACCTCGTCCCTGCTCGCCCGCCCGCGCGGCTTCCACAGCCGCATTCAACGCAAGGATATTGGTCTGGAACGCAATGCCTTCAATCACGCCAACAATGCCGACGATCCGGTCCGAGCTGCCGGAGATCGCGTCCATGGTCGCGACCACGCGGTTCACCACCTCCCCGCCACGCAGTGCGATGTCGGACGCGCCGGCGGCGAGTTCGCTGGCGTTGCGCGCGTTGTCGGCGTTCTGCCTGACCGTGGCGGTCAACTGCTCCATGCTCGATGCGGCTTCCTGAAGCGACGCCGCCTGTTGCTCCGTACGCGCCGATAGATCCAGATTGCCGCCAGAGATGGCATGCGCGTCACGCACGATCGTCTCCGCACTCGACCGCACTTTCTGCACGGTCTGCGCCAGCCCGTCCTGCATGCCCTTCAACGCGTTGAGCATGTAGCCCATCTCGTTGTCGCTCTGGATCGTCACTGTGCTGGTCAGGTCGCCGGCCGAGATCCGGCCGAAATAATCGACGGCCTTGTCAATCGGCCGCACGATCGCACGGGTCAGGATCCTCTGCGCAAAAAAGCCGATGACAAGCGCAGCGATCGCGGCCGCGCCGAGCGTCCAGAGCATGGCGGAAAAACGCGCATCGGTGGTGTCGAAGCGGGCTTTCTGGCGGTCGACCTGGAAGTTTTCGAGCGCGCTCAGCGCGCTTTGATAATCGGAGAACAATGCGACCGGCGCCTCCCGCTGGGTGGTGAGGAAGTCCACCAGATTGTCCTGATCGAGTTCCGTCAGCGCCTTCTGGAACACCTGGGCCAGCAGTTGGTCGCGCCGCGCCTGCATGGCGTCGATGAGCACCTTCTCCGCCGGCACCGGCTCGTGAAGCTTCCGGAATGCCTCCAGCTCCTTGTTGCTCTCGTCAAGAAGAGCATGCTGCCGGGCAATTTCGCGCTGAGCCGGTTTGCCGGCGCTGATCAGTTGCTCTACTTCGCCAAAACCGCCGCGCAGCAAAAGCAAACGCTCCGAGCTGGTTTTAAGGTGCAGCAGCGACGCGGTGTCGTCGCGATACATATCCCTGAGCGCGGAATTGCTGCCGTACAAACCCAGGATGCCCACTGCGATAACCGCGATGAGCAGAATCGTATACAAAGCGATCGTCGCGACCAGGCCGCCGCGAATAGTCATGTGTTTGCGCATAAGGGCTAGTCCCCACTGCGTCGCGGTAGTCCGCGGCGCAACAGGTCTGTATCCTCCGGATATCTGGGGCGAACCGTGAAGGGAACCACTGGAATCAAGCGTCGGTTACGTCGCTAACGTCGGTTAGGTGGCTTAACCAGATAACGGCAGCGGGCAATGCGAAGATTTATCGGCAGGCGACATGGATGTGGTGAATAGCGACATCGGGTGCGCGGTCGTGGTGCGGCGGACGTGGCGGCGGACGTGGCGGCGAATGCGGGCCGGCAAGACCCTGCTCCCCGGCGATAAAAACTGACGAGCGCCTTCGCCTTCTCTTCTGACCGCGATCTGAACCCCCAAAACCACGGAACCGTTCGCCCTCAAGGCACTTTTTTGAGCATGGATGTATGACCGACTCGACCTTCAAGCGTTTTTCCGACCCGGAGATTGCCGCCGTTTACCGGGCGATCCGCGAACGCCGCGACATGCGGCATTTCACCGGCGCCCCTGTCGACGCCGACCAGATGGCGCGGCTCATCGACGCCGCGCACCATGCGCCGAGCGTCGGTTTCATGCAGCCGTGGCGCTTCGTCCGCATAACGGACCGGACCCTCCGCGTGGCGCTGCACGACATTGTGGAAACCGAGCGGCGCGCAACCGCCGAGGCGCTCAACGAGCGCAGCGACGAATTCATGCGGCTCAAGGTCCAGGGCATTCTGGATTGCGGCGAGGTCGTGGTAGTCGGTTTGATGGAAGATCGCGAGCGTCATATCTTCGGCCGCCGGACGCTGCCGGAAATGGATCTCGCGTCGGTCGCGTGCGCCATCCAGAACATCTGGCTGGCGGCGCGCGCCGAAGGGCTGGGTTTGGGCTGGGTGTCGCTGTTCGACGTGGGCGCGGTTCAACGGCTGCTGCATATGCCCAGCGACGCAAAGCCGGTAGCCATTCTTTGCATCGGCCATGTCGAGCATTTCTACGACGAACCCATGCTGCAAGCAGAAGGCTGGGCGAAGCGCGTACCGACGTCTTTGTGCGTCGAGGAGAACCGTTGGCCCGAAGCGTTGCCTCATCCCGACGCATGAAGAGCCTGGAACCAGGCCGCTAAGCCTCCGCCAGTTTAAACGGGGCGACGGCCGCGTTCATCTGCGCCGCCTGCGTTTCCAGCGCCGCCGCCGCTGCCGCCGCTTGTTCGACCAGCGCCGCATTTTTCTGCGCCACCTGATCCATCTGCGCGATGGCCACGTTGACCGGCTCGATGCCAATCGTCTGCTCCTCCGACGCCGACCTGATCCCCCGCATGATGTCCGCGACCCTGCCCAGCGCAACGATGATGTCGCGCATCGCGCAGACCGGAACGCAAACCCGAGAAATCCAGAACTTCGTCAGCGATTTCCCTAGTCACGGCCAATGCACTTGCAGTTCCGAAAAGCGACGAGGTAATATGACGTCTGATAACGTATGAGATTGCCGAGAAACTTCGGCATCCAACTTAAGGCGTCAAGCCAGAGGAAGCCTAGCCATGACACCGTCTTCGCCTTACCAACCCTTGCCCAACACATTTCGCCAGTCCGTCCTGAAGAGCGAAACGCTGATCGGATGCTGGGCATCGCTCGGCAGCCCGATCACGACCGAACTGCTCGGCATGCTGGGCTTCGACTGGATCCTGCTCGACGCCGAGCACGCCCCCAA
This sequence comes from Caballeronia sp. SEWSISQ10-4 2, assembly GCF_030464885.1. Classification (GTDB taxonomy): domain Bacteria; phylum Pseudomonadota; class Gammaproteobacteria; order Burkholderiales; family Burkholderiaceae; genus Caballeronia. The sequence continues at coordinate 3,490 of NZ_JALPRJ010000086.1, forward strand.
CGACGTCCTCACCCTAATCCCCCAGCTCATGGCGCTCAAGGACAGCCGCAGCGCCCCCGTGGTGAGGCCACCGGCCAACGACAGCGTGGTGATCAAGCGCTTGCTCGACAGCGGCTTCTTCAACTTCCTGATTCCCTTCGTCGACAGCGCCGCCGACGCCGCCCGCGCCGTCGCCGCCACGCGTTATCCGCCACAAGGGATTCGCGGGGTATCGGTGGGGCATCGTGGCAATCGCTATGGGACCGTGAGCGACTATCTGAGCACCGCGAACGACAACATTTGCGTCGTGGTGCAAATCGAAAGCCGCACGGCGGTCGAGGCAATCGATGACATCCTGGCCGTCGAAGGCGTCGATGCCGTGTTCCTCGGCCCGTCGGATCTGGCGGCGTCGTATGGACACATCGGCAATCCGAATCACCCGGACGTGCAGCAGGCCATCGCGCACGTCTTCGAGCGCGCCCGCGCCGCGGGTAAAGCGAGCGGCACGCTTGCACCCGTGCAGGCAGAAGCAGAACGTTATCTGTCGATGGGCTGCCAGGTGATTGCAGTGTGCGCCGACATGGGCCTTCTCAGGAATGCGGCGCAAGCCGTGCAAAAACATTTCATGCAGAAATAGCCGGACCGCACCTCTAGACAACTTGTGGAGAAAGACATGCAAAAAGCAGGCTTCATCGGTCTTGGCATCATGGGCAAGCCCATGGCCGAGAACCTCATCAAGAACGGCGTCGCGCTGGCGGCATTCACACGCAGCGGCGTACCGGCCGAGCTGACGCAAGCTGGTGCTGTAGTGTGCGACAGCCCGGCTGCGGTGGCGGCGCAGGCTGACGTGGTGTTCATCATGGTGCCCGATACGCCGGATGTGGAACGTGTGCTGTTCGGCGAGAACGGCGTGGTCGCAGCGTTGCGCGAAGGCCAGGTCGTGGTGGACATGAGCTCGATCTCGCCGATCGCGACCCGCGAGTTCGCAGCGAAGGTGCGCGAGCGCGGCGCGGACTATCTGGACGCGCCCGTCTCGGGCGGCGAAGTCGGCGCAAAAGCCGCCTCGCTCACGATCATGGTCGGCGGTTCGCAAGCTACCTTCGACAGCGTGAAACCGCTGTTCGACATGATGGGAAAAAACATCTCGCTGATCGGTGAAGTCGGCGCGGGACAGGTCTGCAAGCTGGCGAATCAGGTGATCGTCGCAGCGACTATCGAAGCGGTTGGTGAGGCCTTGTTGCTGGCGTCGAAAGCCGGCGTCGATGCAGAGAAAGTCCGTAAGGCGTTGATGGGCGGTTTCGCCTCCTCGCGCATTCTGGAAGTGCACGGCGAACGCATGACGAAGCGTACGTTCAATCCGGGCTTCCGCATTGAACTGCACCAGAAGGACCTGAACCTCGCGCTTTCGACGGCGCAATCGCTTGGGGTATCGCTACCCAACACCGCGACGTGCCAGGTGCTTTTCAACGCTTGCGCCGCGCACGGCGGCAAGGCATGGGATCACTCGGGAATGGTCCGCGCGCTTGAATATCTGGCCAACCACGAGATCGGTCAGACACCGGCTGGCTGATCTGCGGTCCACGTTCTAACAATGCAAAAATGGCATCGCGATCAACACATCGCGATGCCATTTTTTCATACCGCCCAGACTTAACCCTTCGTCACGCTCGCGGGCAAATCGCGGCCGTGGTACTTCTTGTAGATCGTATTGAGCATGCCGTTTTTCTGGTTCGTGCTCACCCAGCTATTGACCCACTCCTTGAGCTTCGGCTCGTCCTTGTTCATCGCAATGCCCAGGTCAAAATCTCTCTGCGGGAACTTCAGTTCGAGATCGCGATTCGGCGCGCGCTTGACCATCTCGGCCAGGTTCGACGGCGTGCTCGAGAAGATGTCGACCTGCCCCGTCACTACCGATGTGATCAGCGTAGCGTCGTCTTCATATCGTTGAATCTGCGCACCCTTCGCCATTTGCGTAGTGATGCTGTCGTTGACGGTCGCGCGCGTGAGGCCGATCGTCTTGCCGTTCAGGTCATCGTAGTTCTTGACCTTCTGACTTTTTGTACCGCCCACGATGATCGTGATGACCGCATAGGGGATCGAGAAGTCCACAACCTTCGCCCGCTCCGGCGTGATCGACAAGTCCGCTATCACGAGGTCCGCGCGCTTCGCCTGCAAGGTCGGCACGCGAGCCGCGTTCGTGATTTGCACGAGTTCGAGCTTCACGCCCAGGTCCTTGGCGAGTGCCGCGGCCGTATCCACATCCGATCCGGCGGGTTGAAGGTTGGCATCGGCGTAACTGAAGAGCGGCGTGCCCATCGCGATCGCCACGCGGATCTTGCCTGCCTTCTTGATGTCGTCGAGCTGGTCGGCCATCGCGCTGTGCGCTACGCCCGCGAGCAACAAAGCGGCCGCGCAGCCGCGCATGATGAATCGGTTGGTCTTCAAAGCAGTCTCCATTTTTATGGTCGGTTCAAAAGATGATCTTCAGGCCTATGCTTATAAGCCGTTGTTCAGGAAGGTGCGCAATTCAGGCGTCTGCGGCGAGTCGAGCATGTCGCCGCTGCCCACTTCCCACACCTTCCCCTGATGCATATAAATGATCCGGTCCGCCATGCGCTTGGCGAACGCCATCTCGTGCGTGACAAGCAACATCGTCATGCCGTCCTTCGCCAGATCCTCCATCACGCGCAGCACTTCACCTGTCAATTGCGGATCGAGCGCGGAGGTCACTTCGTCGAACAACATGACCTTCGGCGACATCGCCAGCGACCGCGCAATTGCCACACGCTGCTGCTGTCCGCCCGAAAGCTGCTCCGGGTAGGCATCGGCTTTCTGCGCGAGGCCGACCTGATCGAGCACGGCCGTTGCCACGCGGCGCGCTTCGTCGCGCCCGAGTTTCTTCACGTGGCGCAGCGCCAGCATGATGTTTTCCTCCACGGTCAGATGCGCGAACAGGTTGTAGCTTTGAAACACGATGCCGACTTCGCGGCGCAACTGATGCAGGTCCACCTTGGGGTCATCGACACGAATGCCGCATACCTCGATCGTGCCGCGGTCGATGGTTTCCAGGCGATCGATACAACGAAGCGCCGTGCTTTTCCCCGAACCGCTCGCGCCGATCACGGCGATCATTTCGCCCTTCGCCACTTCCAGCGACACGCCCTTGAGCACCGGGTTCGAGCCGAAGCTTTTATAGACGTCCCCAAGCTTAACGATTGCCGACATTGAGCTTTTTCTCCATCGATTGACTCCAGCGCGAGAGCGGATAACACAGCGCGAAATAGAAGACCCCGACCAGCCCGAACACGAGGAACGGCTGAAAAATCGAGTTGTTGATGATCTGGCCGGCGCGTGTCAATTCGACGAAACCGATCACTGAAGCAAGCGATGTCATCTTGATCACCTGCACCAGAAAACCGACTGTTGGCGGCAAGGCGAGACGCAGCGCTTGCGGAATGATCACGAGGCGCAAGGTCTGCCAGCGCGTCAATGACAGGCATTCCGCGGCTTCCCATTGGGGCTTCGGCATGGCGTCGATACAACCGCGCCAGATGTCACCGAGATACGCGCTCGTGTAGACCATCAGCGCGAGCCCGGCTGCGACCAACGCAGGTACTTGAAAGCCATACACCGACAGCCCGAAGTAGACGATGAACAGCAGGATCAGCAGCGGAATGCCCTGAATCGCTTCGATATAAACCATCGCCGGACGGCTGAGCCAGCGGCGCGGCGAGATGCGCGCGAGCATCACGCCGAAGCCGCCGATGCTGCCCAGCACGAACGCGAGTGCGGAGAGCACAAGCGTCCACCAGATGGAGTGCACGAGATAAAACAGATGCGCCGTAGTGAAACCGCCGGTCATGCCGCACCTCCGGGAATCACGGTATCTATACGTCCTTGATCCGGCGCCGGCTTGCCTGCCCGCTCCGCTGCTTGCCGCAAGACCCGCCGCCGCTTGAACGCGACCTCGCCTACGGCCCATGCAACCAGCTTGATCAACAACGACAACGCGAGATACAGCAGCGCCACCACGATGTACGTTTCGAGCGAACGGAAGGTATCGGATTGCACGGTGTTGGCGGTGGCCGTGAGCTCTTCAGCCGAGATCTGCGACGCGATGGCCGAGGCCTGCATCATCAGCAGGAACTGACTGGTCAGCGCTGGATAAACCTTTTCGATAGACGGCTGAAGCATCACATGCCAGCCAATTCTCCAGCGCGACAAGCCCAGGCATTCAGCCGCCTCGAGCTGCCCGCGCGGCACCGATTCGAGACCTGCACGAATGATCTCGGCCGCGTAGGCGCCGATGTTGATGATCATCGCGAGTGCGGCTGCGGCGAACGTCGGCATGCGCACGCCGAAACCGGCAAGCCCGAAGTACAAGAGGAAAATCTGCACGAGGAAAGGCGTATTGCGCACGGCCTCGATATAGATCGAACACACGCGCGATAAAAGCCGGTTTTTGCCGCGCTTCGCAAACGCGACCAGCGTACCCAGGATCACGCCGAAAAATACCGCCACGGTCGTCATCTTCAACGTCAGCCAGGCGCCTTTCAGAAAGACGGGCCAGTACGGAAGCAGCGGACTGAAATCGAGAGAGAAAGTCATCGCAGCAAGGTCCAGGGTTGTGACGAGCACGGGCTTTACGGCACCGTGCTCGTTGAGTCTTCGGGTGCTTCACCATCACGCTTCGAATGCACCGGGCAACGGCTTTATTCGAACGGCCCGGTAGTGGTGAACGCCCCGCCCTGCAACAAGGCAACGGCGCTGTCAGGCGCGGGTGCCGGCTGCGCTTCGACCTTCGCCCGGAACGGCTCCGACGAATCCCGCGGGACAAATCCCAGCTTCGATGCAAACCGGTTGTCCCACCATTTGACTGCGTTGTCAGACATCCCATAGACCACCGTATGACCGACATCCGGCGTAAAGAGGCTGCGGCGCAGGAGTTCGAGCAGGTCGTCGTAGCTGAGCCAGCTCGCCATCATCCGGCGATCTTTCGGCTCCGGAAACGCCGAGCCGATGCGGATGCTCACGGTCTCGATTCCGTAGCGGTCGAAATAGAACTGGGCCGTGTCTTCGCCGAACGATTTGGACAGGCCGTAGTAACCGTCGGGACGTCGCAGCGCATGAGCGTCGATCTTCTCGTCCTGGCGATAAAACCCGGTCACGTGATTCGAACTGGCGAAGATGACGCGTTTGACGTTGTGCCCGCGGGCAGCTTCGTAGAGGTTGTAAACCCCCTTGATATTGGCTTCCAGCACTTCTTCGAAGCGCCTTTCCACCGATACCCCGCCGAGATGGATGACCGCATCGCAACCGGCGACGAGCGCATCGACCGCCTGTTTGTCTGAGAGGTCGCAAGGGACAACTTCCTCGTGCGGCGCGGCGTCGGAAGACAACGCGGCAGCGAGATCCGACACCCTGATTGTTTCCGCGAATTCAGCCACGCGCGGACGAATAACCTTGCCTACACCGCCGGCGGCGCCGGTCAGCAACAGACGACTAAAGGGGACGCTAGGAACGTTGTAGTCTTGATTGGCCATGTAAGCCTGTCTCCAATAAGCTCGGCCACCCGGAGCTTTCGTGCTCCTTTCGGATGGGTTGGCCGCTTCACTTAACTGATATTGTACGTTGTCATATGACTATAGCCTGCATATAATCATTCGCACATCCGTTTGTCAACTTTGGTGAAGCATTTTCCCAATCGAGGTGGCCGTGCAGCGATCGACTCGTGCTCTCTTCGAAGCCCCTGCCTACCCCTTGGGTCGGCGCAGCCTGACTACCGAAGTTGTCGACGCACTCCGCCAGCAGATCGAAGCCGCCGACCTCAAGGTTGGCGACAGGCTGGCGACCGAAGCGGAAATGGTCCAGCGCTTCAACGTGAGCCGCACGGTCGTGCGCGAGGCGTTATCGAAGTTGCAGGCAGCGGGGTTAGTAGAGACGCGTCATGGGATCGGCACCTTCGTATGCGAGGCTCCGGGCAAAGAACTGTTTCAGCTTGATCCTGCGGACGTGGCCGGCTCCATCGACGCCCTCGCCGTCCTCGAACTGCGCATCAGCCTCGAGACGGAGAGCGCGGGACTGGCCGCTGCCAGATGCGATAAAGCGCGCATCGCGTCCATGCGGCGTGCGCTGAGCGACTTCGAGCGCAATGTGGGCGAAGCGACCGAGACCATCTCGCCGGATATCCGCTTTCACCTTGAAATCGCGCACGCCACCGGCAACCGCTATGTCGTGGAGATCATGACGCACCTCGGCATTCACCTGATTCCCCGCGCCCGCCTCACCGCGACGCAGATTCCACCCAACGAATACGCCGACTATCTGACCCGCGTGAATCGCGAGCACGAGCAGATCTGCGATGCCATCGAGCGTGGCGACGCTGACTCCGCGCGCACCGCCATGCGGCTCCATCTGATCAACAGCCGCGAGCGGCTGCGACGCGCGCAAGAAAATTTTTAAGCCGCGGCCTCATGCGCGTATTCGTTTCGCCGGGGCAGCGACGGAAGCGCGTTCCGTGACGGTCACAGGGAACGTTCGATAGATCGTGTACGAGGTCCCATAACATTGGTTGAGCAACCATCGAACGGCGTTCTGCGTCAGATCGGCGGTCGGAATGTGGACCGAGGTCAGCCCCGGCGCTGAAAACGCAGCCGAGTAGTCATCATCGTAACCCACCACCGAAATATCGTCCGGCACCGAGATGCCCGCTTGCTGAAAACACGACAATGCGCCGATCGCCATGGTGTCGTTGGCGCAGAACAAGCCGGTAAAACGTTTCTTCGACGCCAGCAGCCGCCGCGCGGAATCAAATCCGCCGTCCGGCGAAAAATCCGATTCGATCAACTGGACCGCAGCCCGGTCGATGCCGTTGCGCGCGAGTTCATCGAAGAATCCCGCAATCCGCGCTTCATTGTCAGAAGCCTGAAAAGGCCCTGAAATCACGGCGATTTTCTTGTGCTGGTGCGCGAGCAGCGTCTGCGCCGCCAGCATCCCGCCACGATGATGATCCGCGCAAAACGACGCTTCCGGCATCTGCGCGAAGTCGCGATTGAGGAACACCATTTTCGGATGCATGCCATGCAGCTTGATGAGGTCGTCGTCATGCAGATCGTGGCTCGTCACGACTACGCCATCGCAATCACGTCCGATCAGGAACTGCACGGCGTCGATAGCCTGGTCGCGCGGCGAGTCGTCGCCATAGCCGGTCGCCACCACCACATGGCGATGCACCTTGCGCAACTCGGTATCGGTTTGCTTGAGGATAGTGCCGTAATACGGGCCGAAGAACGTCGGCACGAAGATGCCGATCATGCCGAGCGATTGGGTTGATAGTGCCCGCCCGATAGATGACGGCCGAAAATTCAGTTCCGCTATGGCTGCCTGCACGCGCGCGAGCGCGTCTGCCGAGACCGGTCCACGGCCGGAGATGGCACGCGATGCCGTGGACATGCCCACGCCGGCCAAGGCCGCGACGTCCTTCAGGGTTGCCACTGTTACTCCGTGAATTAAAGCTTCGTATTTACTTGGAGCCGACTTGGAGTCGACTCAAAGCCGATCCCCGGCGGGTTCGTCGAAGAGCGAAATACGCTTGCTGTCGATCGAAAAGCCGGTGATCTCGTCAACCGCTGCCGTCGCCGAATCCTGCGCAATCGACGCGATTTGCGCGCCATGATAATCGAGCCAAATTACCCGGTGATTGCCCATCGGTTCGACCAGCGACACCGTGCCACGATGCTGGAACGAAGGGTCGATCAAGATGTCCTCGGGGCGCACGCCGAGCACGCATGGCTGGTTCTCCGACAATGCCTGACCAAACGGATACGCGGAGACGTCAAGTTCTATATGGTCGTTGCGAAACCTCACTACCCCCGCGTCGTGGTGAAGCGTTCCCTTAAGCAGGTTCATGCCCGGCGAGCCCAGGAACGTAGCAACAAACAGATTGTTCGGATGCGCGTAGACCTCGGCGGGTGTGCCAATCTGCTGGATCACACCACCGCGCATGACCGCCATGCGAGTCGCGAGCGTCATCGCTTCCACCTGATCATGGGTCACGTAGATCATCGTTGCGCCGAGCCGCTTATGCAGTTGCTTCAGCTCGCGCCTGAGTTCCGTACGCAGTTTCGCGTCGAGGTTGGAGAGCGGTTCATCGAACAGGAACACGTCCGCTTCGCGCACGATCGCACGGCCGATCGCAACGCGCTGACGTTGCCCGCCCGACAACTGAGCCGGCCTGCGCTTGAGCAATGGACCCAGTTGCAGCATCTCTGAAGCACGCGTCACACGACGTTCAATCTCGGCTTTGGGCGTACCGGCAATGCGCAAGCCGAACGAGAGATTACGCTCAACGTTCATCGTGGGATAAAGCGCGTAGGACTGGAACACGAGCGCGATGCCGCGATCTTTCGGATCGGCCCACGTCATATCCTGGCCACCAATTTCGATGCTGCCGCCGCTCACATCGATCAGCCCCGCGATGCTGTGCAGCAAGGTGGACTTACCGCATCCCGAGGGTCCCAGCAGCACGAGGAATTCACCCGGTTCAACCTCCAGGTCGAGCGACTCGATGATCGTGTTGGAACCGAGCTGAATCTCCAGATCCCGGATTGAAACATTCGACATGACGGTAGACATGAATGAGCCCTGGACTAACCTTTGACCGCACCGGACGCAATGCCGCGAACGAACCAGCGACCCGACACGAAGTAGATGGCGAGCGGCACCATGGACGTAAGAATGGTCGCCGCCATGTTGACGTTGTAGAGGCGCTCGCCTGTCGTCGTGTTGATGATGTTATTCAGTTGCACGGTCATCGGCAGGTTCTTGGTACCGGCGAAGACCAGGCCGAGGACAAAGTCGTTCCAGATGCCGGTGACCTGCATGATGATGGCCACCACGATGATCGGCGTGGACATGGGCACCATCAGTTGCAGGAAGATACGCCAGAAACCGCCGCCGTCCACGCGCGCCGCCTGAAAGAGTTCATGCGGCAACGCGGCGTAGTAGTTACGGAATAGCAGCGTCATCACCGGCATGCCAAAGATGGTATGGATCACGACAATGCCGGGCAACGAGCTGAACAAATGCACGGTGGCGAGCACGCGAACCAGCGGATAGACCATCACCTGCACGGGAATGAATGCACCCATCAGCAGGATCGCGAACAGCGTGCCCGCACCACGCGGTTTCCAGAACGACAACGCGTAGCCGTTCACCGCACCCGCCAGAATCGACAGAACCGTACTCGGTATGACGATGCGTACCGAGTTCCAGAAGCCGACCTGGATGCCCTGGCAATCGAGCCCCGTACACGCCGATTGCCACGCGACACGCCATGCATCGAGCGTGAAATGCATCGGCAGCGAGAGGATATTGCCGAGACGAATTTCCGTCATCGGCTTGACTGACGTGACGAGCATGACGTACAGCGGCAGCAGGAAAAACAATGCGGATGTCAGCAGGAACGCATACACGCCCAAGCGCGCGGGCGTAAAACGCGACCTGCGACGCGACCTGCGTTTCAACGGGCGTGGCGCGTTCATCGGGCATCCCTCAACCGCAACGCGCGGCTGCGAATATAGAAGACCGGCGCAAGAATCGCGAGCACGGTAATGAGAAGAACGATCGACGCCGCCGATGCCAGCCCCAGATTCGCGCGCCCGAACAGGTACTCCATGATGAACTTTGCGGGCACCTCGCTCGCCGTGCCGGGACCGCCTTGCGTCATGGCGACGACCGCGTCGTAGAGTTTGATGACCATCACGAACAGCAGGATGAAGGCCGTCGAAATTGACGCACCGAGCATGGGAATCACAATGCTGACGTAGACACGCCAGCGCGGAATGCCATCTATACGCGCAGCTTTCCAGATCTCTTCGTCAATACCGCGCAGTCCCGCAAGCAACAACGCCATCACCAGTCCCGACGCCTGCCAGACCGTTGCAATCACGAGCGTATAGATCACGCGATCCTGATCGACAATCCAGTCGAAGCGCGCGTGCGTGAAACCGATCCTGTGCAGCACCTCCTGAATGCCGAGCTCCGGATTCAGGATCCACTGCCACACAAGACCCGTCGCCACGAAAGACATTGCATACGGATACAGGAACACCGTGCGCAGCGCGCCCTCCGCCACCACCTTCTGGTCTATAAACACCGCCAGCAGCAGGCCGATCACAAGACATATGACGATAAACAAAACCCCGTAGATCACGATGTTTTGCAGCGACAACATCCAGCGGTCGTTATTAAAAAGCCGTACATATTGCGAGACGCCCGCGAAACTAGTCGATGCGAACGTGCGCGAGTTCGTGAACGACGTGCGCAAGCTCCATAACATCGTGCCGAGATAAGCGAACACGACCGTCAAGGTCATCGGCAACAACGCAACATAGGCTGCCAGCGCAAACCGCTTTCTCAGCGGTTTGCGCTTCGCATGCCGGGCCGATGCACGTAAGGCTCTGTCGGCGGACGTCACGGCCATCAGCTTTTGAGCCCGCTGGCGAAGGCCTTTTGTGCGTCTTCCACCGACTGGTTCTTGTTCCAGAAGTTGGTGATGACGTCCTGCAATGCGCCGTTGATGTCAGGCGGTGTCAGCATTTCCGGATTCGGCAACTGCCGCGACTTGTCCTTCATGATCGCGATGCCCTCCTTCGCGCACATATCGAGGCTCGAATCGTCGATGTCCGAGCGGATCGGAATCGAACCCTTCTTCGCACTGAACGCAACCTGTGCAGCCGGCGACGTCATCACGGTAGCCAGCAATTTCTGCGCCTTCACTGCGTTGGCATCGTCGGTCTTCGGGAACACGAACACGTCGCCTGCCACGAGATACGGTGAATTCGGACCAAAGCCCGGGAAGCAGCCGAAGTCCTTGCCCGCCGATTGTTTGGCCGCAACAAACTCGCCCTTCGCCCAGTCGCCCATGATCTGCACGCCGGCTTTGCCCGAGATCACCAGCGCCGTCGCGTCGTTCCAGTTACGGCCCGGCGAACCCGGATCGATGTAGTTATGCAGGCGCTTGAACTGCGTCAGCACCTTCTTGAACGCATCGGATTTGACCGCGTTCACATCGCGATCGCGATAGATCTTCAGGTACAGGTCCGGACCGCCGACATCGGCGAACACGGCGTCGAAGGTGATCTTCTCCTGCCACGCCTGACCGCCAAGCGCGAGAGGAATTACACCCGCCGCTTTCAGCTTGTCGAGGTCCGCGATGAACTCGTCGTAGTTGGCCGGCTCTTTCGCAATGCCCGCCTTCTGGAAGGCCGGCTTCGAATAGAAGAACCATGCCGGCATATGGATGTCCACGGGCGCAGCGTAGAAGTGCCCGTTCGACTTGATACTGGCGATAATCGAAGGCGGGAAGGTCGTGTCCCAGTTCTCCTTGGCAGCCACATCGTCGACGTTGTTCAGCAAACCCTGGTCGATGATGTCGTGGAATTGCTTCGAGGTATTGAACTGCGCGGCCGTCGGCGGATCGCCGCCCATGATGCGGTTGAGCGCAGTGGAACGCGCCTGGTCCGCGCCGGCCACGGCGTTGTCGATCCACAAACCGCCGGCTTTGTTATAAGCATCGGCGAACTGCTTGATAGCCGCCGATTCCCCACCCGAGGTCCACCAGTGGATCACGGTGGCTTTCAGCGGATCGGCGTGCGCTGCGCTGCTCGCAGCGACGGCTGCAATAACACTGACGACCAGTTTCTTCATGCTGTTCATTGAGTCTCCTCCGGGCGATATAGTCCATTTGGCCCATGTGGTCCAACGGATTCGGCATTCAATCTTGCAGCGGGTCAGGATTAAATTCAGGCGCGGGCGCGGCGCTCCTCAAGGAACTTCGCGATCAATTCGGCGCTATGCTTCATCGTGCGTTTCTGCGTTTCATAGTTGACATGGAACATGCCAAAACGCCGCTCATAACCAAAGGCCCATTCGAAGTTGTCCATCAGCGACCAGATGAAATATCCGCGCACGTCCACGCCGGCTTTGATGGCGCTATCGACGGCAGCAAGATGGCGCTTAAGGAACGAGATGCGTTGCTGATCGTCGACGCGGCCATCTACTACTTTGTCATCCGACGCCATGCCGTTCTCGGTGATATAAATCGGCGGCAATGAAGCGTAGGTCTTGTTGAATCCGATCAGCAGGTCGCGCAGGCCATCGGGATGAATCTCCCAACCCATCTGCGTACGCTCGACACCTTGCAGCGGCACTTCCGTAAAGCCATGCGCGCCATCGCTTTTCACATTGGTACGGAAGTAATAGTTGATTCCGAGGAAGTCGAGCGACGCGCCGATAGTTTCCATATCGCCATCGAGCACAAGCGGCTCGGTGCCCGGCCATAGTTCGAAAAGGTCCTTGGGATAGGCCTTTTTCAGCAACGGATCGAGGATCCAGGCATTGTGCTGGACTTCAAAAAGATGCGCGGCGCGTGCATCCGCTTCGCTGTTGGTATCGGCGGTTCCTCGGCCGACGTTCGCGACAATGCCCTTGAGCGACGCGGGATCGTTCGCGCGCAAGACCGGTACTGCGTTGCCGTGCGCGAGCAGCAGATGATGCATCGCCTGCGTAGCGTAGCGGTCGTTGGCGAGACCCGGTGCGTGATGGCCGTTGCCGTAGCCCAGATACGCTGAGCACCAGGGTTCGTTGAGCGTGGCCCAGGCATCGACCTGGCCTGCGAGCTCGCGGCTCATCAGGTCGGCGTAATCGGCAAAGCGATACGCGATGTCTCGATTAAGCCAGCCGCCGCGATCTTCCAGATATTGCGGCAAGTCCCAGTGATAGAGCGTGACGAAGGTCTTGAGCCCCTTCTCTTTCAGCCGGCCGACAACCCGCTTATAAAAGTCGATACCCTTCTGATTCGGACGCCCTGCCTCGTCCATCACGCGCGGCCATGCAATGGAAAGACGGTATGCATCGACGTTAAGCGTCGAGAGTAAATCAAGGTCCGATTCCCATCGATGATAGTGATCGCAGGCGACCTCGCCGGTGTCGCCTGCCAGCACTTTGCCGGGCGTGGCCGAAAACGTGTCCCATATAGACGGGAGGCGGCCATCTTCGTGCGTAGCGCCTTCGATCTGGTAGGAAGCGGTTGCTGCGCCGAGCAGGAAATCTCGTCGCCAAAGAGCTGAATCGGAGGGTGGGAAAAACGAATCGCTGGAGACAACAGATGTGTCGAGTGCCACGAGAACTCCTGTTGAGCGGTGGAGTGGAAGCGCTTCCACAAGCGCTTGCGAACGATAGCAGCGCCGAATTGACGGGGACAATCCGGGTTTGTATGGAGGTGAATCGGGGAGTGACTACAAGAAGCGACGGTCGCGAACGAGGTGGCGACCATCGGAGCAGATTTCACTGATTTCGCTCTCAGCTACGCCTGACAGGATCGGTGAATAAAGCCCGCTGCTACCCTGCCTTGCGCTGCTGACAGAAACTGGCAGTCGCAACGCTTACGATGGGCTCGGCTTCAAACACCGGCAGCACGCCGACGGCTTCCCACCGACCCTTCGTGAGCGCTCACCATGACCGATCCCAACTTCATCATCCTGTACGTGGACAACCCTTCAGCCAGCGCCGATTTCTATGCCGGCCTGCTAGGCAAGACACCCGTCGAGTCTTCCCCGACGTTCGCTATGTTCGTCCTGGCGTCGGGTCTCAAGCTGGGGTTGTGGTCAAGGCATACAGTTGAACCCGCGGCGGCAGCGGCGGGCGGCGGCGAAATCGCCTTCTCGGTGAACGACAACGACGCCCTGCATAGCCAGTACGCCGATTGGGTCAAGCGGGGCCTGAAAATCATCCAGCGTCCAACGGAAATGGAATTTGGCCTTACCTTCGTCGCGCTGGACCCGGACGGCCATCGCCTGCGCGTTTATGCAATGCCCCGGCAGTAAAGCGGCTCCGTCAGCCGTTGTGCAGCGCAGTTACCACCTTCTCGATGGCGCCATCGTCCTGGCCGTGGCAAGCAAGTGTGGAGGGGATTCGTCGGTGGCGCCGTCCCCTCTGCGCCGCGTATGTTCGAGTTCTTCCGCCAGACGTTTCGCTTCCCAGTCGCGTTGCCAGGCCTCCGCCTTATGCCGGCGTTCGATCGCGCGCCGTGCCTCGTCCTCACGATCGATCCACGCACTGAAGATCGAAAATGCGCGCTCCATCGCTTCGTATTTTCCCGCTGGGCCAGCCACCGAAAACAACAGGCGATCGCCTTGGCCCGGGTGCACCCAGTACACGTCGATTTCGCGTTCGCCGACCGATGTCACGTTCGCGCTGGCGGCCTCGCGCGCTGCTGTATCGGTGGTGCTGGAAGGGATCGTTACCGTCTCGTCCGTCCAGCGTTTTGACGCCGCGCGAGCATCCGCCGCAGTCAGCTCGGGCTCGACGGCCAGCGCACGAAACGGCCACTCGAAACGACCGGAGCGCAGGCGTTGAAACTCACCAGGGGCATCGGGCGAGACGAACCGCTTCGCTACTTTGTTCACAGTGAGCGTTCGCGATGGAAGATGTAAAACGAGATCGAGACCACCGCCGGCGACCCGGATCCCGCCCTCGTCCTCACGAATCTCGGCGTCGCATAGCGCCGACGCATACGACAACTGCCTGCTTTCGCGATAGCCATGCAGCCAGAGCGCCACGATCACAGCCAGTGATAGTCCAATCTGCGCACTCGATGGCGGTGCCGAGACAAGGCCGCTATAAGCTGCGACGACCGCCGCGCCGCACACGCCCGCCTTGACGATCCGGCCTAACGGGGTTTGAGCGTGGAAGAAAGCGAACAGCCACATGAGTTTTCCCGATGTCACTTTTTTCTTGGCTTAGGGTCGAGCACGCGGCGGGCCGCATGCCGGTGACATGGCCCCGCGAGGCGTTTTTCGCCGTGAAGCGTCTTGATGACGTTTTCTCTCTCAGCCAGCGATTCGTGTTGCTTTGCAGCGCTCTGGCGTGGTCCGGCCTGGCCCACGCGTCGCGGCGGTGTCGGCGATGGATGATCCAGCCGCCTCGCAACGATCCCGCCATGCGGTGCTGGCCGATCAGGGCCGCCTTGGTGGCGCTTGTCGGGAACGCGCACGCGATGATCCTTGGGCGTTTGCGTCCGATGCAAAAGGCGCCGGCCATGCCCGCAACAACGCCTGCCTCGAAGTCCGCACATGATGCCTTCGACGCGCCCTGCCGCCCTCTCATTCCGTCCGCTCTTTTCACCCATTTCGTTCCGGGGCATCGAGGAAATGTCTACTTACTCTTACAAGCCCCGCATATCCCGCACCTCCATTACGCACTCATTACTCGCCCCTTACGTACTCAGGCGCGCAGGTCGCGGATCTTCGCGGCAGTCATGGCGCCGACGCCGCGCCCATCGCCCGGGTGACCGGCGCCATTCGCCGCCGCCGTCACGCCGAAACCCGTAAAAACGCTGCCCGCGCGGCGTCCGCGCGCTTCTGTCGGCGTGCAGCCGAAACGCTCCTTGAACGCGCGATTGAATGTCGATTCGCTCATGAAGCCGACCGCGCAGGCAATCGCGCCAATCAGATCGCGCGCGTGCAGCGGCGACTCGAGCCGGCGCATGGCTTCATCGAGTCTGCGAGACCGCACATATTCGGCGACGCCGCCCATCGGTTCAAAAAGTTCGTATAGCGCCGTTCGGGATACTTTCAGGATTTCGCGCAGCCTCGCCGGGCCGAGGCTCGTGTCCGCCAGATTGCCTTCGATATAACTCAGCGCCTGAGCCCGGATCACCGGCGTCAGGCGCGGGTCGCCGGATTCCGCCCAGCGCTCGGCGCGCCGCAGCACGCAAGCCGCGATGAAGTCGAGCGTGGCTTCGCCGGCCACGAGCGCCTGCTCGTCGTCCATCGTGGTCGCAACGCTCGCGAGGGTGCGCATGTGCGAAGCGATCAGCACGCCGATGGGGTCGGTGGGGTCCCACGATAAACCGTGCATCCGCAACGCGCCGCCCGTGCGCCGGTCGATCGCCTGGCGCGGAATGGTGAGCGTGAGCATGGGCGCGTCGCGGGTGAAGCCGATGTTTTCCACGACGAGGTCGCGCATCACCACCGAGCCGAGCGGCACCTGCTGGGTGTCGCGGCCGAACGTCGACATCAGCGTGCCGTCGAGCAGGCAATGCACCAGGTAATGATCGATGCCGGAGGTCGCAATCCTGCGACGGGTACGCTGGAACTCGACGTCGCCGCCCACGACGTGCGACATGAGCAGCATCCCGCCCAGTGCCCAGCTTTCCATCTTTGCGCGAAACGGCGCGGAGGGATCTTTCGGACGCTGGATCTCGAATATGGCGTCGATTCCTTCGCGCCAGATTTCCTCTGCATCGTTCTCCGCGAACTCAGCACTGTCGAATCTGATGGGCGGGGACATGGTGTTACTCAGCCTCCATAGCAGCAGGGTTCGACATGGTTTTCCAGATTTTCCGGACCAAGCTTTCAAGCCTTTATCCGGCATCTCAAAGAAATTAACGGCGCGTTAGCACTAAAACTTTAGCATGTGTTTAAAACGGTCCCGAGGGAACCCGGGAGTTATCACTATTTTCAGGTTTATTTTTTCTCTGAACGGGTCAATCGGGGCAGCGGCTTTCCTGACGCCGCCGTCCGCCGATGCACCAAGGAAGCTGCTAAGTGATTATTAATAAAGGAATTGGAATCGATAATGCGACGCGTTGAAGGTTGCGCGCATATCGGTTACTGGTTTTTGTCGCGGTTCGCCCAGCCCTCGATCAGAAACCCATGGCCGGGGCGGATTAATAAGGGACGGGTTCGATAAACGCGTTTACGATTTCTCGATTTGTTTTACCCGGTAAGTTTTATCAAGGAAATCAGCGTTTTATCGTGAGAACGCAACGGCGTGTTTTCAACGGCTCATAACCATCGGCGAAACCGTCATACGGTCGAAACTGCGTCTGACGAGATGCCAGCGCACGCGCTCTCGCGCCTCGGCATCGAGCTCTATTAAAAAGCGCGTTTTCCCCGCAATAACCGCCCCCACCGGCAAACCATCACGATACAACACGCGATTACCCGGCAGCGCCGGGACCTTCTCCCCGGGCAGCAAGGTGCCGGCGAGATTCAGCGGATCGACTGCGCTGATCGCGATGAAGCTGCCGTCGGCGGGTCGCTTGCGCACATCGCGCAAAAGCGGCACTGCTTCGGGCAACGCAAATTGCTCGCCCGCCAGACCCGCGACAAAACGGCCGCCGCGAATTTCACCGCGCGCTTCCAGCCGGTGAAATACCCGCAGCAGGTCACGCCACGGCGGGAGCCATTCGGCTTCGCGTTCGAGCAGGCGCCAGAAGACCACGCCGTATCGGCGCAACAGGGTCATGGCGACGTGCTCGAGTGAATCGTTGCCGGGCGTGACGCGGTCGCTACTTTCAGAGCGACGCAGCAAGGCCCAGCGCCCGGCGTCGTCCATGCCGCCGATAAAACGCCCGCCACGTCGGGGCCGCCGGCCAAAACTGTTGCGGCGAGCGGCCGGTGCGAGCAACGCGCGCAGGCCGGCGAAGCTGTCAGCATTCACCAGTCCCAGCGACACCAGTTCGCCCAGCGCGGTTTCGAGTTCGGTATCCAGCAGGTGGACGTCCGAGCGCAGTTCATCGAAGAACATGGCGCCGTGTTTCGTGAGCGCATCGAACACAAGTTGGGCGCGCGACGACGGTTCGGGCGTTTGCATCGATTGCATCAGCGGGTTCCACGCCGACAGGTTACGGCGCGGCAGCAACACGATGGGCGTGGTGCGCACCGGACCGCCCGAACTGCGCGAACGTGCGCCCGGCCGGCTCCAGACAACCTTGCCGGAGCGGCACAGGTCGTCGAGCCAGCTCATCGAATAGTCAGTCAGGCGTGCAGGCAGGATCTCGTCTTCCCATGCTACGGCGGGCGCTTCGTAACCTTGAAGTTGCTCGATCGCCTGCATCAGCGCGTCGTGGCCGTCACCGTGCGGATCGGCTTTGGAGTCGGCGCTGAGGTGCTGCCAGTCGAACAGGAAAC
Organism: Caballeronia sp. SEWSISQ10-4 2; assembly: GCF_030464885.1. Taxonomy (GTDB): domain Bacteria; phylum Pseudomonadota; class Gammaproteobacteria; order Burkholderiales; family Burkholderiaceae; genus Caballeronia. The sequence goes on from NZ_JALPRJ010000086.1 coordinate 21,447, forward strand.
GCATGAAATCCTGCAACTCGACCGGCTCGATTTCGCGCCGCAAACGCCGCACGGTGTATCGATGAATGCGCGCAAGCAGATGCCGCTCGCACCATTCTTCTTCAGCCGCGCCCGGCGTAAAGCGGCCACGCATGACGTAGCCCTCAGCTTCGAGGCGCGTGAGTGAAAGCGCCACCAATGAGACCGGCACCGCCAACGCCCGGGCGATAACAGGCGCTGGCAACGGACCGAAGCCGCTCAACCGTGCGCGCACGATTTCAACGAGTGCGTCGTCTTCGGTCCAGGCTTCATCGAAACCGGGAAGCGCTTCGAGCGGCGGCTGCATCGGTGCGACCGGGTGGACGGCGCGCAAGCACGTCAGGCGTTCGACCGGCACCCACAAACCATCCGCCGATGTCACCTGCAAGCGCGTCGCGCGCCCTGAGCCTGCGAGCGTTTGAAGCAAGGCTGGCCAACCGTCGTTCGCTTGCACCTCGGCTTCGCTGATGCACGACAGTCCCGATAGCGCCTCATGCATTTCATCGGCATTGCGCACCGACGGCCACGCTTCTTCGCGCACGCCTGCGATGGCGTCGGCATCGAGCGCGCCCAGATCATCGCTCGATTGAGGATCGGTCCAGCCTCGCGCCAGCACGGCCTGGGTGCGGCGCTCTTCGATAGGGGCATCGTCGAGAAAGGCGTACGGACGCGCCGATAGAACCTCAGCCGCCAGCGGCGACGGCGCGGGTAAATCACGCGTAACGAGCCGCACGTCGCCAGTTTCTATCCGCCGCAGCAACGCGATCCACGCGTCGCAGTCCATGGCGTCGTGCAGACAATCGTCGATCGTCTGATCCACCAGCGGATGACGCGGCACATCGCGTTCGCCCACCACGTTCTCGATGCACGCAACCTGATCGGGGAACACGGTCGCAAGCAAGTCCTCGCTTTTCATGCGCTGCAATTGCGGCGCGACCCGGCGGCCGCTCACGTAGCGCGGTAACGCAAGCGCGTTGGTCGCGTTCCAGCGCCAGCGCACGCCGAACAGCGGCGCGTCGAGCAGCGCCTGGATCAGCACGTGTTCGGCCGTGGCTGAACGCAGATAACGCCAGACTTCATCGAGCGGGAAACTGTGGCTGCCCGTTAGCGACAGCACGATCGCGTCCTCGGTCGCCGCCGCCTGCAATTCGAAGTTGAACGTGCGGCAAAAGCGCTTGCGCAGCGCAAGCCCCCACGCGCGGTTCATGCGGCTGCCGAACGGTGCGTGAATGACAAGCTGCGTGCCGCCGGAGGCATCGAAGAAACGCTCCATGACCAGCACGTCCTGCGTCGGCAAAACGGAAAGCGCCGCACGCGAACGCGCCAGATAATCGACGATCTGCCGCGCCGCTTCCTCGCCGACACCGGTTTGATCAGCCAGCTTGGTGATGGTGATGTCGAGCGAGAATTTGCCGAGCCACGCGTCTATATCAGCACGCAACCGCGCGATCGCCGCCGACAATTCATTGCTCCGCCCCGGCGCTTCCCCAAGCCAGAACGGAATATTCGGCGGCTGGCCTTGCGCGTCTTCCACGCGTACTCGCCCGCCTTCCACACGCAGGATCTTGTACGACGCATTGCCGAGTTGAAACACATCGCCGGCAAGACTTTCAACCGCAAAATCTTCGTTTACCGTACCAATCTGCAAACCCTGCGGTTCAAGCAGCACGGCGAAGTCAGCGTTGTCGGGAATCGCTCCGCCCGATGTCACCGCGGTCAGCTTGGCGCCACGCCGGCCGCGCAAACTGCGCGTCACCGCGTCCCGATGTACATACGCACCGCGCACGCCGCGCCGGCTTGTGTAGCCCTCGGCGAGCATGCGCACCACTGCATCGTATTGCTCGCGGTCCAGCGCTGCGTACGGCATCGCGCGGCGCACAAGTTCGAACAGCGCGTCCTCGCTCCATTCGCGGCACGCCACTTCAGCGGCGATCTGCTGCGCGAGGACATCGAGTGGCGCTTGGGGAATATGCAGCGCATCGAGTTCACCGCGTACCACGCAATCGAGCAGCGCCGCACATTCGATCAGATCGTCGCGTGATTCAGGAAAGAGCCGCCCCTTCGGCGTGCCACGCACCTGATGCCCCGAGCGCCCGACACGCTGCAGGAAACCGCCAATCGATCCCGGCGAACCGAGTTGACAGACCAGTTCGACGTCCCCGATATCGATGCCCAGTTCCAGCGACGCCGTTGCAATCAGCACCTTTAGTTCGCCGCGTTTGAGCCGCTGTTCGGCATCCAGCCGCTGCTCCTTCGCAAGACTGCCGTGATGCGCCGCGACCGCGGGCTTGCCGAGCCGTTCCGTGAGATGGCGTGCAACACGCTCGGCCATCCGGCGCGTATTCACGAACACGAGCGTGGTGCTGTGCTGCGCGACGAGATCGGCGAGGCGGTCATAGACACGCTCGCGCACATCGTTCGACATGATGGCGTCGAGCGGTATGGGCGGCAGTTCGAGCGCGAGATCGCGCTTGCGCACATGGCCGACATCGACGATCGAACACGGGCGCTTGCCCGTCAAGAATTCCGCGACGAGTTCGACCGGTTTTTGCGTTGCCGACAAACCGATCCGCAGAGGCACTTCGTGTTTGTGTTCCATGCACAACGCGTCCAGCCGCTCGAGACTGAGCGCGAGATGCGCGCCGCGTTTGTTGCCGGCCACGGCATGAATTTCATCGACGATCACCGTTCGCACCGTCGACAACATCGCGCGGCCGGAATCGGAACTCAGCAGCACATAGAGCGATTCCGGCGTGGTGACGAGAATGTGCGGCGGCCGTTTTTTTACGGCATTGCGTTCTTGCGGCGTGGTGTCGCCGGTACGCACAGCCGCACGAATCTCGATGGGCGGCAGGCCGAGCCGCTCCAGTTCATCCGAGATGCCGGCAAGCGGTTCCTGCAGGTTCACGCGGATATCGTTGGAAAGCGCCTTGAGCGGCGACACGTAGACCACGGTCGTCTCGTCGGGCAGCGGGCTCTTGAGACCTTCGCCGACCAGTTCGTCGATGGCCGCGAGGAACGCCGTCAGCGTCTTGCCCGAACCGGTCGGCGCGGCGACGAGCGTAGAGCGGCGCGCTTTGAGCAGCGGCCACGCGCGCGCCTGCGCCTCGGTGGGCGCAGCAAAAAGCCGGCTAAACCAGTTCGCGACGGCCGGATGGAAGCCGTCGAGCGGGTGGGAAATCGATGATTTTGCAGCGGTCATGCCGCTAGTTTATTAGCGGCGCGGAAAGCGTGTTTGTGCGCGTTCAATCTGCAGGGTGACGGCATGTGCCTGAGCCGCGCACAGCCGGGGAATTCGGGTACCGAGGTCGCAGAAAACGCGGCGCTTTGCATGCCCGCGCACTTCCCAATCACCCTCACAATGATCGAACCAATCATTCAAACGATCGATTTGCGCATTTTGCTCCACAGGACTACACTCCGATTTGACTGTTTCAATCAAACACGTGATCAATTCGAGCATCGCACTCGAACTCGCTCGTCAAACAGGAGACCTGTATGGCCCAGCTTCCCATCAAGCGCTCGATCGAGCGCGTTCCCGGCGGCATGATGATCGTGCCCTTGCTTCTCGGCTCGCTAGTCGCGACGTTCCTACCCGGCATGCCGAAGTTCTTCGGCTCGTTCACCAACGCGCTTTTCACCGGTGCGCTGCCGATCCTCGCCGTGTTCTATGTATGTATGGGAGCGAGCATCAACATCAAGGCGACGCCCTATCTCCTGAAGAAAGGCGGCGCGCTGTTCGCGGCGAAGATTGGCTCGGCGATTGTCGTAGGTGTCGTGCTGGGGCATTTTCTCGGTGAGCAGCCAATCTCTTCCGGTCTGTTCGCGGGCATCTCGACGCTCGCCGTCGTCGCCGCGATGAACGACACCAACGGCGGTCTCTACATGGCGCTGATGGGGCAATACGGGAGGTCCGAAGATGTGGGCGCGTACACCATCATGTCGCTGGAATCGGGACCGTTTCTCACGATGGTCACGCTGGGTGTGGCGGGGCTCTCGGCGTTTCCGTGGCCCACGCTCGTCGGCAGTATCCTGCCGCTCGCGGCCGGCATGCTGCTCGGCAACCTGGACCGCGAAATGCGCGACTTCCTCGCGCGCGCCGTGCCGGTGATGATCCCGTTTTTCGCGCTCGCGCTGGGCGCCAGTCTCGACCTGCACAAAGTCTGGCAAGCAGGTTTGCTCGGCATCGGACTGGGACTGGCGGTGGTTGTCGTGACCGGCATTCCGCTGTATTTCACCGACCGCCTGACGGGCGGCACAGGCGTGGCCGGCGTGGCGGCAGCCAACACGGCGGGTAATGCGGCGGCGGTTCCCGCGCTGATCGCGGCGGCGAATCCGGTCTACGCGGAGGCCGCCAAAAGCGCGACACTGCTGGTCGCGGCGTGCGTGGTGGTGACTGCTATTGTGTCGCCCGTCCTGACGGCGGCCGTCGCGAAACGGGTGAACGCCCGGGCTGAAGAGCGCCGTACCGTGCCGAAGGTGCAAAAGGAGGCCACGCGATGAACCCCCGCAGCATCCTGATCGTCGCCGACGATCTCTCCGGCGCGGCCGACTGCGCAATCGCGTTCGCTGGAGCGGGACGGCGTACGGTCGTGACGCTGGAGACATCGGGCATGACGAAGGCCGGTGACCTTGACGTCATCGCCGCCGATACCGACACGCGCCGCCTCTCCCCACAAGACGCGGCGCACCGCACCGCCGACACATTCAACGCGTTGAACGCGCCCGGCCGTCGTTTGTACAAGAAAATCGATTCGACGTTGCGCGGCAACTGGGCCGCTGAAGTGGCCGCATTGCAGCCGCTTGCCGGGCTGGCGATTGTCGCGCCCGCGTTTCCTGCCACCGGCCGCACGTTACAGGGTGCACGCGTGCTGGTGCATGGCGAACCGCTGGAAAGCACGGACACGTGGAAGCTGGAAAACGCCGGCCGGCCGGCGAATGTGCTGACGATGCTCGAGGAAGCGGGCCTGCGGTGCGAATCCATCGACGTGGACACCCTGCGCGGTGAGGCCAACGTGCTGCTGGACCGGATCAACGCAACGGCGACCGAATGCACACAAGCACTGATCGTCGATGCTCATACGGGCGATGACCTTCGACGGCTCGCGCAAATCACCGCGCAACTCGACCATCCGTTGTTCTGGGTCGGATCGGGCGGACTGGCGCGCGAATTGGCGTCGCTGCCCGATCTCTTCGGTGCCCCGCCCCGCGAAACCCTCGTCCACGAGAAACAGGATGGCGCGATCCTGGTCCTGGTCGGCAGTCTCTCCGCCGTGTCCGAACGCCAATGCGCGATGTTGCGCGAGCGCGCCCGCGTAAGCGAACTGATCGTGCCGCCAGCGGTTTTGCGCGTGGGCAGCGAACACGAAGACTGGTGCGAGTGGCAATCGAAGATTGGCGACTATCTCGAACGGCATCTCGACTTGCTGGTGCGCATCGGTCGCGACGATGCGTTCGATCCGGCGGAGGGCGCGCATCTGTCCACCGCCCTCGCCGCGCTGGTATCGCCGCATTTCAGGCATGTCGGAGGTTTGATCGCGACCGGCGGCGAAACCGCCCGCGCGATGCTGAGCGCAGCCGGCATCGGCAGTCTCGATCTGCTGGCCGAAGTCGAAGCGGGCGTCGCGGTCGCGCGGCCTTGCGCGCCGCATCCTGCCCGTCCCGCGATCGTCACCAAAGCCGGTGCGTTTGGCAGCGAGCATGCGCTGTTCGGCGCGTGGGAGCATTTGCAGAGACTGCCGCTGCCCGTACCGCCGCCGCGAACACCGGCCGCAGCCACTAACACGCATTAACGCAATGAACGCGAACACGACATTTGCCTCGCCTCAAAGCGCCCCCACTTACACGGAGTTCAACGAACCATCATGAGCAACACGCTTCCCGTAATCGGCATCACGATGGGCGATGCTTCCGGCGTTGGTCCCGAGATCGTCGTCAAGAGCCTCACGCATGACGTGGTCTACAAGCAGTGCCGTCCGCTCGTGATCGGTGATGCCCGCAGGCTCGAGCAAGCCAATGACATCGTGCATGGCAGCGCGAAGATCCGCCGCATCAAGGATGCGTCGGAGGCGAAGTATGAGGCGGGCACGATCGACTGTATCGACCTGGACCTGATCCCCGACGACCTGCCCTTCGGCCAGCTTTCGGCTGTGGCCGGTGATGCCGCGTATCAGTACATCGCGCGTGCCGTCGAGCTGGCGCAATCGCAACAGATCGATGCGATCTGCACCGCGCCGCTCAACAAGGAAGCGCTGCACGCGGGCGGCCACAAGTTTCCGGGGCACACCGAAATGCTCGCGCATCTGACAGGCGTGAACGAAGTCTCGATGATGCTCGTCGCGCCGCAACTGCGCGTGATTCATGTGACGACGCATATCGGCATCATCGATGCGATCAGGAAAATCGAGCCCGGCCTCGTGCAGCGCACGATCGAACGTGGCAACGCGACGCTGGTGAAAGCGGGGATTGCGAAACCGCGTATCGGCGTGTGCGGCATCAATCCGCATGCGGGCGAGAACGGCTTGTTCGGTTATGGCGAGGAAGAAGAAAAGATCATCCCGGCGGTCAAGATCCTGCAGGAACGCGGGCTCGATGTGACGGGTCCCCTGCCCGCCGATACGCTCTTTTTCCGCGCCGGCCGGGGTGACTTCGATCTCGTGGTCGCGATGTATCACGATCAGGGACACGGTCCGGTCAAGGTGCTCGGGCTTGAGGCTGGCGTGAATGTGACGGTCGGGCTGGAAGTGATCCGCACGTCGGTGGATCATGGGACGGCGTTTGATATCGCGGGCAAAGGTATCGCCGATGAACGCAGCCTGCTCGAAGCACTGCGCCAGGGCGCGGAACTCGCGACGCGGCGCGGGTGAGCGGATCAGTGCAGCCGCTCGTGTAACATCGGCGGCCTTGTTATCCGCATGAGCATTCACCGATGAAAGCAGCCGACCGTCACCGCGCCATCCTCGATCTCGTCCTCACACGCGACGCCAACGTAGAGCAGTTGAGCGAGGCGCTGGGGGTATCGGAGGCGACGGTGCGGCGCGACCTCACGATGCTCGCGAAGGAGCGGCGCCTCGTGCGCACGTATGGCGGCGCAACTGCGCTGGTCGGCGCGCATGAACCGGAGGCGTCGCTGGAGGAGCGCAAGTCGGCGCAGCGCGAACAGAAGGAAGCGATTGCCCAGGCTGCGGCGCTGCATGTGAAGGATGGCGACACGGTGCTGCTCGATGGCGGCACGACCTGCGCTGCGCTCGCGCGCCATTTGAGCGCGCATCGCGACTTGCATGTGGTGACCAATAATCTGCTCGCAGTGATGACGCTCGCCAATGTGCCGGGCATGCGAATCACGCTGATTGGCGGCGATTTGCGGGCATCGAGCATGAGCACGCTCGGGCCGCTGGCGGAACTCGTGCTGAGCCGGTTGAGCGTGGATATTGCGTTTCTCGGCGCCGATGGCGTGGCGGCGGATTTTGGTTTATGCGAGGCCAGTGCGGAACAGGCTTATCTGAAAGACTGCATCATTCGCCGTGCAGCGAGTGTGGTGGTGCTCGCCGATGCCGACAAACTCGGGCGCACGCGCCAACAGCACTGGACGCCGCTGGAGCGGGACTGGCGGTTGATCACAACCACCCTCGCCGATGAAATCAGGCTGGCGCCGTTTCGGGCTCTGGAACGGGTTGTTGTAGAAGTCGCGCCGATGGGGATGGAGTAGGTTTTGATGCGATCAGGTCGATCGCCCCGGCTAACTTGCCGCCGCGAAAGCCCGCTTCATTCCCTCATCCCCTTCATCTGCGCCGCCCGCTCAAGCAGCAACTCCCGCTCACGCGCATTACGCGCCATCGCGGCGGCCTTCTCGAATTCCACCCGCGCTTCCTCGCGACGACCCAGCTTCGCCAGCAGATCGCCCCGCACGCTCGGCAACCAGTGGTAATTCGCCAGCACCGCATCCGAACCCAGCTCGTCGACTATCTCCAGCCCCGCCGACGGACCAAACGCCATCCCCACCGCCACCGCGCGATTGAGCTCCACCACGGGCGACGGCGCGACCATCGCCAGCGCATCGTATAAAGCCACGATCTGCGCCCAATCCGTATCCGCCGCCCGGCGCGCGCGCGCATGGCAAGCCGCCAGCGCGCCCTGTAATGCGTAAGGTCCGCGCGCGCCGTTCAGCGCCTCCGACCGCTCCAACGCGGCGAGGCCGCGACGGATCAACAACGGGTCCCATCGGCTGCGATCCTGGTCCATCAACAAGACCGGCCGGCCGTTCGCATCGGTTCGTGCATGGGTGCGCGATGCCTGTATCTCCATCAATGCAACCAGCCCGTACACCTCGCTCTCATCAGGCGTCAAACCCGCGAGAATCCGTCCGAGACGCAACGCGTCGTCGCACAGCGACGGACGCATCCAGTCGTCACCGGCAGTCGCCGAATACCCTTCGTTAAAGATGAGATAAATGACTTCGAGCACCGACGCGAGCCGTGCCGCCCGCGCGTCGGCTTTCGGCACTTCAAACGGCACCCGTGCCGCTGATAAAGTCCGCTTCGCCCGCACGATGCGCTGCGCGATGGTCGGCTCGGGCTGCAGGAACGCACGCGCAATCTCGTCCGTAGTCAGGCCGCCGAGCAGCCGCAACGTCAACGCAACCCGTGCATCGACGGACAGCACCGGGTGACACGCCGTGAACACGAGCCGCAGCAAATCGTCGCCAATATCGTCCTCACGCGCGGCATCCAGCGCATCCACGAAATCCGGCGTGACGTGCTCCTCGCGCGCATCCATGTCGAGTCCCAACTCCTCGTGCTTGCGGGCGTGCAGCGCATCCTGCCTCAAACGATCCAGCGCCCGATGTTTCGCCGTGGTCATCAGCCACGCGCCCGGGTTGTCCGGCACGCCATCCACTCGCCAATGCTCAAGCGCCGCGATCAGCGCATCTTGCGCAAACTCCTCGGCGAGCGACACGTCGCGCACCATTCGCGCCACGACCGCAATCACCTTCGCCGATTCCATCCGCCACACCGCTTCTATCGCGCGGTGCGTGGCCTGTTCCTGGCTGCCGGACGGGCCGGACGTGCCGGAAGCTCCGCTCACGGTGCGCCCGCCGCGTTCGGATCCATGTACACGAACTCCCAGGTATGGCCGTCGACGTCATCAAAACCGTGGCTGTACATGAAGCCGTAGTCCTGCGGCGGTCGCGGTGTCTTGCCGCCCGCGCGCACAGCCTTCGCCACGATGTCATCGACCTCGGGACGGCTCTCGCACGACAGGCACGTAATTGCCTCGACCTGCTGTGTCGGGTCGATGATCGTCTTGGTCGTGAAGGTCTGGAAGAACGGCTTCACCAGCAGCATGGCGTAGATGTGCTCGCTGATCACCATGCACGCGGCTTGGTCGTTGCTGAACTTCGGGTTGAAGCTGAAACCGAGTTCACCGAAAAAGGCGCGCGATTTCTGCAGGTCCTCGACCGCCAGGTTCAAAAAGATTTGCTTATTCATTTTGTTGTCTCTCAAGAATAGATAAGTGACGTTAGCGGGCTTCCGCCAGCGTCTTCAGATGGTTCAATCCGTCTTTGAATTTTGACTGGACGCGCGATGGAACCGCTGCGGTCCTCATCGGCGTGCCCCTTCGAGTTCGCGGAAACGTTCGATCGATTCCCCCGAACCGATCTCGTCCAGCTCATACAACTGCCGCACTTCGATCTCACCGCTTTCGCGCTCGCCCATCGGCGATGGAAAACGGCGCGCCCACTCCATTGCTTCTTCACGCGAGCGCACCTGGATCAAGGTATAGCCCGCGATCAGTTCGCGAGTCTCGGGAAACGGTCCATCGATAACGGTTCGCCGGCCGCCCTCATAACGCACGCGCCAACCCTTGGCGCTTGGCTGGAAACCGCTTGCGTCGAGCAGCACGCCCGCTTTCGCGAGTTCTTCGTGATAGGTCGCCATTGCGCTGATCAGCGCGTCCTCGGGCAACACTCCCGCTTCGCTTTTTTCGGTCGCCTTGACCAGGATGATGAATCGCATTGCCGTTCTCCTTGTGCCGTGAAAACGAGAACGCTGGTTACGCTCTCATCTCCACGACGAATGACGCACGGAGAAATCGACAATTTTTCTGCTGCCAAGGGTTAACGCGAAGTAACTCGCGGAGCAACTTATTCCCAGCAGGGACCGACCTTGCGCACCTCGACCTCGCACCACTCCGCGGCCGGGCACGCTGTTGCAATCTCAATAGCCTGTTCCTTCGTCGCGCAATCGAGCATGTAGAACCCGCCGATCATTTCCTTCGCTTCGGCGTACGGTCCGTCAATCATGCTCGTCTGGCCGTCGCGTTTCTTGATACGCACGCCGCCCGTTGCGAGCGACTCACTTGCGATCAGCAAACCACGCTCTTTCAGTTCCGCGCCGAATTCGACCATGCGCTCGTAGAGGAGCTTGCCTTCGGCTTGCGAGCGCTCGGCCCGCTGTCCAACAGGTTCGGCGATGAGCAGCAGATAAGACATGACGTCTCCTGGAATGAGGTTTCAACGGGCCTTCACGGTATCAAGTGTGGCGAGACCTTTCAATCCCTCGATGCCTCAGTGAATGCGGAGGATTGCCGAAAAGCGGCTAAGCTGTCGCCCTCTTTCACGGCTGCCCGCGTTTTCTCTCATGGTCGATTTATCAGGTTGCACGAAAGACCTCGGCCTTCAGGCCGGAGATGGACAGCGCGGCAGATGATTGCCTGAGTGGTTTAGGAACACTTATACTGTATGTATGAACAGTGTTCCCGCTAAAACAACCCGAAC
>NZ_JALPRJ010000087.1 GCF_030464885.1 Caballeronia sp. SEWSISQ10-4 2
AAAGGAGACTCGCAGATCGCGATTAAGTTGCATTATTTGTGACGCACCACACTAGCGGAAGTGGAGCTTGCCGAGGCCAGCGCGTCGGAGTTGCAGGCCAGCCCACGCGGTCGGGTCAGGTTGGTTGCGCCGGTTAGCTTTGGTAGCCAGAGCCTTGTGCCCGTATTGACTGACTACCTGGATCGCCATCCTGAGGTCAGCGTCGAACTGACACTCGACAATCGCGTACCTGACCTGATCGACGAAGGTTACGAACTGGGCATCCACATCGGCGCAATAGACAACGACGGATTGGTCGCACGGCCGCTGCAGCCCTATCGCAGGATACTGGCTGCAGCACCGGCCTATCTAGCCCGGCATGGGCAACCCGACCACCCCCAGCAGTTGAGTTCGCATATCTGCTTGGGCTTGTCGTACTGGAGACACCACGATCGCTGGCACCTAAGTGGACCTGATGGCGAATCTTGTGAAGTGCCGGTAAAAGGCCGATTCAGCTCGAACCAAGGTAGCGCTTTGCGCGTTGCCGCATTGCACGGTGCCGGCATCGTCCTTCAGCCCGAAGCGTCTTTGGCCGACGATGTTGCTGCCGGTCGTTTGGTCCCCGTACTGCCGGCCTGGTCGTATATGCACACGCCAATGCATTTGATCTACGCGCAGGATCGCCGACCCACGGCGAAGTTGCGCAGCATCATTGATTTCCTATTGGAGCGTTTCGGCTAAGAAGGGCTATCGGCGAGCGGCATTTCACTTTCTGCGTCACGCGTACGTCTCTACCGTGACACTGCGGTTTGAAAGCCGAGCGAAATCAGAGATCCAGCTTTCACTAACTGCGGCACTGGACAACACCTCGGCTGTCTGAACTCTCGACGATGGTCAAATGCGGCGTATGAATCGGCGCTCGATTCAGCGTTCGTGGTAGATCGCAAGCCAGACGGTTTGCTCTTTGGCATGCGTCCACGCAACGCGATGCCGGCAATGCGGCTCGATCAGCACGTAGTCGCCGGGACGCATGTCGTGCAGCGTCGAGTCCTCTTCGAACTCGAGCACGGCCGCGCCCGACAGCAGTAGAACCCATTCGGCGCGCGAGTCGTCGTACCAGAACCCTTCGGGACTCGTGTGTCCCATGGATACAATCCGCTCCACGTTCAGGCGCTGCCCCGTGATGAGCATGTCGATGCGCTCTTCGCCGCCGCGCTTCGCTTCGAAGCTGAACAGGTTACCCGATTGAAGCTGCATGGCTTGACCTCACGTCAACTTTCACTTCACACGCGCAAGACCGTCGAGCAGCGTCGGAAGCAGCTCGCTGATCGCCGGATGGATACGCACTGCAACTGTAGCGCACAAGAATCAGTAAAGACCACTGGCCGATGTCAGAAGCAAATGAGCCATTGCAGTGACCGCGCTTTCAATCAATCGGACGACCGGAGATGGCCGAACCCGGTCCGACGTTGAACTGGCGGAGTGGGACGCCATTGATCGGTCCGCGTCGGGCAGAAATCGACCCCTTGCCGTCATTCGGGCCACCGCGAAAGCAACAGCCGTTTCCATGGTTCAACGGACATTCGCTCATGCGGGTCGACTGCCTCTTACCTGTCGCTCGCGACACCATCGCAGCAGATGTCAGCTCGCGGCTAAGGCAAACGCCACTGATCGTGCCACCGCGGCACGGTCTCTGAAAACACAACGCCCCGACGTCTGCTTTATAGGAGGCCCGGGGCGTTTTTAATTGGCTCAAGTTATTGTGCAATGCGTTTGAAACTGGCGTAGTAATCGTCGGTGTAGTAGCAGTCGCCGGTCTGCCTGCGCGGTCCACCACATACGATGCGGCGCTGCCCGCGATCCGCCGAGCCAGGCGTGCGAACTGTGTATGCGTGGTAATAGCCGCGCGGATGCTGCGGCAGCAATACCGCGCTGTTGCGGAACAAGACGCCGTCCTCGCCAAAAGGGAAAGGGCCGCCCGCTTTGATCAGACGCAGTGTTTCGGCTGCTTCCCCCGGCAACTGCGCCTTAGTGACGGCGGCCAGCGCGCTCCGCCCTTGCGCGCCCGATGCGGCGGATGTGTCGCTCGCGGCCAGCCCAAGCTGAACCGGTGCCTGACTCGCGGATGCGCCCGGTTCCTGAGTAGCGTTTCGCGATCCGTCCTTGCCGCATCCGCCGAGGATAGCGCTCAAGGCGAGGATGCAGGAAAAAGCCCACGCTCGCTTCACGATACGGTTGTCTCCGGGTTGACCAGCATTCGACGATTACGAACGATTTAAGGGTATCGCTAACGGCAGAGCGGATCAATGTTCGGCGGACATAGGAATTTTTTACTCAACAACCAGGCCGATGCGCGGTTCTCGGCGTTCGAGAAGTAGGCGGATCAAGCAGATTGCGGTGAGGCTCGTTTTATCGTCGAGTTGCTTCGAAAACTTATACGATGAAGCCTTGAAAGATGCATTGCTCCCTCGGCCGCGTCTAGAGCATCAATCGACCCACACGAGACAGTCGTGGTGATCGATATCGGACATTCAAAAGGTTTCCCGGCAATGATGCGCGGCCAAACCGGAGAGCCTCTTTCGCCTCGACGAGAGGCGCAGAGAGTCAACGGATAAGTTATCCGAAAACCCGAACCCATGCTGTCCGAAGACGTCGCGCGTGGTCTTCGAAGAGATATGAGGCAGCCAGCGCCAAGAGACCTGCAATAGCACCCGTTACGATGTGCTCGACGTAGGGAATGCGGTAGTGACTCGCATGGGAATAGGCGTCGCCTACCGTTGTCAGGATGCCGACGACCAGCGAATTGCCGTATCGATTCGCGTAGAACTTCGCCGCAGGCGTGAAAGTCAAAAGTACAACCAGGAGTCCGGTGAGCAGACCTGTATGGAATGCAATCGTCCAGTGGCCAAGGCTCATAATATTGCCCCAACTCCCCGGCATGCAGGTCATGCACGCACTGGTCGGCTGCCAGAAACGCTGGATAAACAGCCGTAAGCGGCGCTTCCACTCAACTGACATGACGTATTTCCGATCAATGCCCTTTTTAACGGCCGGCGCATCATATGTATCGCCGGAGCAGCTTCCAATCTTTTAACCAGTTTGCTGTCCTTGTCATGGATGCGTTAAATCTGCACACCGTCGACGCCGGGTAATAACATGGTCATGGTGAAATACTACACCGCGATCGGACGGCCGCCGCCCGCGAAAAGCATCAGGGCCATGAGGCGCGCTCCGTGAAAATCAGTTGTCGGCCCCCAGCTTCTGGCAATCCACGGCATCGAAATGGGGTTTCGCCGAGATTCGAACCATCGTAGATTCGCTACCTGTGATCGGCGGCAGATCACTGCAACCGTGCAACGCCCGCTCACTGGGTGCGTCGTTGCTGCGGCACGAGGCGTTATGCTTATCGGCAAGCTCGGCCTTCTTCCTCGCAACGGCAGCCATATCAGGCTGCTTCCGGATATCTGCAACGACAGCTATTTTAGAAAACGCCCGACCTGCATGCTCCGGGTCGATGACCGTCGCCCGGCGCAGCGCTTTCAACGCCTGTGCGTATCGCTCCTGCAAAAGAAGCGCGACGCCGTAGTTCACGAAGGCCTCGGAGTATTGCGGGTCTCGCGATGTCGCAGCAAGAAATTGAACCTCTGCCTCATGCGCACGTTCAGTCCGCGTGGCAAGGCTTGAGCGTTCAAGCTGGGCAGGGGCGGGGGCGGCCTCAGCCGAGGCCAGAATAAGACGTCCAAGCGAGTTGTGGCCAGCCGCGTATCTGTCGTTGTACTTGACCACCTCGCGATACTTCTCCTCCGCCTGCGGGAAACATTGAAGATGTTCCAAAGCCACCGCCCAGTTGTAATTGGCCCACGAAAAGTGCGGACTTAGCTGGGTCGCTGCGCGCGCGTGCTCGATCTCGTTCTGATAATCCGCCTCATCTTCTGCGATCTTCGACAAACCCAAGTGTGCCCAAGGCGCAAACTTCCTGTCATCGGCGGAGTCGCTTTCGAGCATATGTTGAAAGTCCGACTTTGCGGCATCGAAACTGCAGGCGCCCTTGTCGCAAGCCTTCTGCGCTTTGTCGAGCGTTGCCGACGCCAGGACATAAGGACTGTAGATGCTCAACGCAGCCGCCGCGCCCTTTGCAATGACTTCGTCAATGCTGTCAGTCGGGCTCGTCGCCTGAAACGGCTTGGTCGCTCCGCCGGGGCGCATGGCCCGGCCGGACAGCACCAGCGTGTTTCCCTCCACGACCATCTCCGCCGAAATGCGGCCGTCGCGATTGAACAGCGCTTTCGCAGCCGCCAGGGTCTCTTGCAAGGAAATACCGGCACCGGGTATCTCGAGATGTACGTCCTGCTGACCGCCCTCCTGCATTTGCTCATGTATTTCAGTGGGCATGACGGAGGATGCCGAGTCCAGTATGGCCGTCAGGTTTTCCTCGAACTTCCGTTGCGTGGTGGCCGCGGTGAAACCCTTTTTACCGAAGTCATCCGGAGTCGCAATGGCATCGATGATCGTGACCGGGCGCCAGCCCATGTATCCATAGATAAACCCAAACACGGCGACGGCCAGAACGATCATCGCGATGACGATCTTCTGCGCCTTGTCCATCCAATCGACCCCACGGGTTGCCAGACGCCTGACCGACAACCAGTATTTTTGAAACCTCGATGTACAGGCCGGCTCGCTCCCAGGTTCTGCAATGGAATTTGCTTGCCGGATTGCGCGAAGCATTGCAGCGGCCAGCACATTGTCCACATGGAGGTTCTGCGCCGCCGCGCGAGCCTGGCCTTCGCCCTGATAGTTTGTGTGTTCCGACAGCCTCCGCCGGGAAACAGGCCGATACACACGATGCGTGAAATGAGCGTGTTGATCCATGGAGGCCTCCTCAAGGTCGCCCGAGCGATGCACCGTCGATTGGGTTACAAAGGGTGTGACCGAAGCGCCGCGGACCGTTTCGATGCTGGCTGCCTGGCGCACTGCAAGAATGGCTCGTTAGCAAGATTCTCCGATCTCTCGCACAACGACGTAACCCTGCATTGGAAGGGCCTCGTGTGTATGCGGCGGGGTGTGCGAAGCTGCCGCTAAATCCCGCGCGTTACACTACGCCCCAGTCCAACGGGGAATCCTCAAGTGGCAAAAGTACCCACGATTCGCGATGTCGCCGAACTAGCCGATGTGTCGAAGGCAACCGTTTCGCGTTACCTGAACGGTAGCCTAGTGCTGCCGCCGGAAACCGCCAAGCGCGTCGACGACGCCGTCGTCGCACTCAACTATCGCCAAAATAGTCTGGCCCGGCGCCTGAGTCTCGGCAGCAGCGAGACCATCGGCCTGGCCATGCCGGAGGTCGCCAATCCGTTCTTTGCCGAGCTTGCGGATGCCGTCGAGGAAGCCGCTTCCGAAAGCGGCTACGGTCTCGCGCTTTGCATCACGCGCAACAAGCTCGAGCGCGAAGCGCTTTATCTGCGCTGGCTCGATACGCGTCACCTCGACGGCCTGATCTTCGCGACCAATCGCCCGGACGACGGCTCGCTGCGCAGCCTGATGGGCGAGCGCGCCAACATCGTGCTGGTGGATGAGGACGTGCCGGGCGCCGACGTGCCGAAGGTGTTCGTCGACAACGTCGAGGGCGGTTATCTGGCGACACGCCATCTGCTCGACGCGGGGCATCGGCGGATCGCGCACGTGACCGGCCCCGAAGCGCTGTTCACCGTGCGGGAACGGCTGGAGGGCTATCGGCGGGCGCTTGCCGAGGCACAGGTTCCCTTCGACTCCGGACTCGTGCACTTCGGCTCCTACGACCGCAGCTTCGGGCGCGCGGCCGGCGCCGAGCTGATCGCGGGCGCCCACCCGCCCACCGCACTGTTCGCCACCAGCGACTACATCGCGGTCGGCGTGCTCGATGCACTGCGCGAGCACGCGCTGGACGTGCCCGGCTACATGTCGATTGTCGGCTTCGACGACATGGAATTCGCCAGCCTCCTGATGCCACCGATCACCACGGTGCGTCAGTCAGCGGCAGAGCTTGGCCGCACCGGCGTCGCCCTCCTGGTCGCCATGCTGACGGGACAGGCCGCCTCTCCACCGACCGTGCGCCGCCTGCCGGTCGAGCTGATCGAACGGGCGTCGGTGGGGCCGCCTCGCGCCGGTTCATAGACCCACCTGCAATCCCTCCTCTCCGTATTTTCCCGTATCTTTTTTTGAAACGGTTGACAGCCCAATACTCGCGGATTAATTTTTTATAAACCGGTTTACAAGCGAGCGGCGCAATGTCGGTTGCGCCCATGAAGTCTTCCTTTAATCACCGGTCGCGCGGCTTTAATGGACCGCACGAACAGCGTCCGGACCAACCAGAAAAGGGATTCCAATGAGCGCAGCATTGCATTTCCGCCGCATGACCGCCGTATTGCTGAGCGCGGCGTTACTTGCCGTCGCAGGCACCGCCGCCGCGGCCGGCAAGAAGATCGCCATGGTCCAGATCAACCAGGAGGCGCTCTTCTTCACGCAGATGGATCAGGGCGCCCAGGCGGCCGCAAAAGCAGCCGGCGTCGAGCTGGCCATCTTCAACTCGAACAACGACCCGAGCGCGCAAAACAACGCGATCGAAACGTATATCCAGCAGAAAGTCGATGCCATCCTGGTGGTCGCCATCGATGTGAACGGCATCAAACCCGCTATCTCCGAAGCCAAGAAAGCGGGCATTCCGGTGGTGACCATCGACGCCATTGTCGACGGCGACAACTCGGTGCAGGTCGGTGTCGACAACAAGAAGGTCGGCGAAGATATCGGCAAATACACGGCGAACTACATCAAGACGAATCTTGGCGGGAAGGCGAACATCGGCGTGGTGGGCGCGCTGAATTCGTTCATCCAGAACGTGCGTCTGGATGGCTTCAAGGCGGGCATCGCGACCGTGCCGGGCGCGAAGATCGTCGCCACCGTCGATGGACAAAACGTGCAGGACCAGGCACAAACCGCCGCCGAGAACCTGATTTCCGCCCATCCGGATCTGCAGATCGTGTACGCAACCGGTGAACCCGCGCTGATCGGTCTGGTCGCGGCAACGTCGGCTCAGGACGCTACGGGGCGCGTGAAGATTGTCGGCTGGGACTTGAGCGCGCAAGCTATCAAGGGCATCGACGCGGGCTTTGTGACAGCCGTGGTGCAGCAGGACCCGGAGGGCGAAGGCCGAGCTGCAGTCAATGCCGCCATGAAGCTCATCAACAAGCAGCCGGTCGAGAAAAACATCTCGGTGCCGGTGACGATCGTGACCAAGGCGAACGTCGGCAAATACCGGGCCGTCTTTAAGTAAGCCCACCGCCACGTTGCCGGGAGAACCGCTATGCAAAACGATGCTGCAACGCCGCGCGTGCGCATGCAAAACATCACCAAAAACTACGGCGCCGTGCAGTCGCTGCGCGGCGTCGACCTGCACGTGATGCCGGGTGAAGTGCTCGGGCTCGTCGGCGACAACGGCGCGGGCAAGTCGACGGTCTCGAAGGTGCTGTCGGGCGCGGTGATACCGGACGCCGGCAGCATCGAGATCGACGGTAAGCCGGTCCAGTTCGCGGACCCGGGCGATGCCCGCACGCATCACATCGAGATGGTTTATCAGGACCTGTCGCTGTGCAATACGGTCGATGTGGCCGGCAACCTCTTCCTCGGCCGCGAACCCATGCGGCGTGTCTGCGGCGTACAGGTGCTCGATCATCGCAAGATGCATCACGATGCCCGCGACATGCTGAACAACCTCGGCATTCGCATCCCGAGCACGAAGCTTGACGTGGAGAATCTGTCGGGCGGGCAACGTCAGGCCATCGCGATTTCGCGAGCGGTATCGTTTGATCCGAAAGTGCTGATCATGGATGAACCCACGGCCGCGCTGGCCGTCGCCGAAGTCGAAGCGGTGCTCGAACTCGTGCGCACGATCAGCGCGCGCGGCGTCAGCGTGATCCTGATCAGCCATCGCCTGCAAGACCTTTTCCTCGTGTGCGACCGCATCAGCGTGATGTACGAAGGACAGAACGTCGCGGACCGGAAGATCGGTGAAACGAACCTGGAGGAGATCGTCGATCTGATCGTAGGCCACAAGTTCAGCGCGCGCTCGGCACGTGCGCTTGCGGAGGATTGACATGGAACTCGCCATGCACGACAAGTCCAAGGCGCCGCGCCTGCCACTCCGACATTTGCTCGGCCGCAATGCGGGCGTGGCCAGCATCGCGGCGTTCTTCATCGTCTGCGCTCTCGCCTTCGCGCTCACCACGCACACGTTCCTCACCGCCGGCAATCTCCTTAACGTACTTCGTCAAAGCGCGCCGCTCCTGATCGTCGCGACAACGATGACGCTCGTCATCACAACGGGCGGCATCGACTTGTCGATCGGCTCAACGCTCGCGCTCGTGGGTGCGCTCTCGGCCATCGCGTTGCGAGCGGGCGTGCCGGGTATCGTCGTGCTGGCCGGCGGGCTCTCGCTTGGCGCGCTGATCGGCGCGATCAACGGCTACTTCATCGCGTTCGCGGGAATGCCAGCGTTCATCGTGACGCTTGGCACGCTATCGGTCGTGCGCGGCATCGCGCTGCTGATCACGCAGGGTTTTTCAGTGCCGATCGAAAACGATGGATGGTTCGTCGAGCTTGGCCGCGGCCGGCTGCTGGGCATGCCAACGCCTGCGGTCATAGCAATCCTTACGCTGCTTGCCGGATGGGTGACGCTCCGGCATACGCGATTCGGGCGCTATGTGACCGGCATTGGCACGAATGCGGAAGGTGTGCGGCGAGCGGGTGTCGACGTGCGCGGCGTCACGCTCAAGGTTTATGTCCTTAGCGGCGCGGCGGCAGGTCTGGCCGGGCTCATCACAACCGCGCGGCTTGGCAGCGGATCGTCGAATCAGGGCGTCGGTTTTGAACTCGCGGTGATCGCTGCTGTAGTCCTCGGCAGTACCGATCTCTTTGGCGGCCGGGGAACGATCCTTGGCACCTTGCTGGGTGCGCTGACCATCGCCGTGCTCGGCAACGGGCTGATCCTGATCAACGTCTCGCCGTTTTATACGCAGATCATCCAGGGCGCCATCATGCTGCTCGCGATATGGCTCAACACGCGCATCTTCTCGCCGCAACGGCGCAAGAAAGGTTAAGCGATGAGTTCGATCTTCCGCCGCGACTCGCCGCTGCCGATAGGCGTTGGCAGCGGCCACGTGATGACCGTCCTCGGACCGCTGCCCGTCGCGAAGATGGGCGTGACGCTGATGCATGAACACATCCTGCTGGATGCTTCCGGAAAATGGGTGCCGCCCAGTTGTTGCAGCGACCGGTTTATCGGCGAGCAGAAAGTTCATATCGGCATTCTTGGCGCGCTGCGGATGAATCCGCTGATGAACCGCGACAATTGCCAACTGTTCGATGCCGACGTAGCCGTTGAAGAACTGATGCGCTTCCGCGAGCTGGGCGGCAATACCGTGGTCGACCCGACCAACCTCGGCATTGGCCGCGACCCTGCCGCGCTGCAACGGATCTCGCGCCGTACGGGACTGAATATTGTGATGTCGACGGGGTTTTATCTCGAACCTTCGCATCCCGACTATGTGAAACACAAATCGATCGACGAACTGGCTGCACAACTGATTTTCGACGTCGGCGGCGCCGATGAAAAGCCTGATGTCATTGCGGGAATGATCGGCGAGATCGGCGTCTCGGCAGCGTTCACCGCGAACGAAGAGAAGTCGCTGCGCGCGGCCGCGCGAGCCAGTGCCGCGACGCATGCGCCTTTATCCGTACACCTGCCCGGCTGGGTGCGGCATGGGCATCGCGTGCTCGACATCGTTCAGGAGGAAGGCGCGGACCTGAATCACACCGTGCTGTGTCACATGAACCCGAGCCACATGGACGTCGAATATCAGCACACGCTTGCCAAACGCGGCGCCTGGCTCGAATACGACATGATCGGCATGGAGTACTTCTACGCCGATGAAAACGCGCAATCGCCCTCCGACGAAGAAAACGCACGCGCGATCAAGGCACTGATCGATGCGGGTTTTGTCGACCGGATCCTCATGTCGCAAGATGTGTTCATGAAGATCATGCTGACGCGTTTTGGCGGCCACGGTTACGGCTACATCCTCAAGTACTTCGTGCCTCGTCTGCGTCGTCACGGTGTGACTAACGAGCAGATCGAAACGATGATGACCGCGAACCCGGTGCGAGTTTTCTCGAGCAGATGACGATATTTCTCACATAACGAAGTGAACCGGTTCCACCTTGCGCCGCGCGCCGCCGACACGGCCCGCCGCGCGCTTCAGGAGCACACGCATGACCAAATCTGTTTTGCTCGCCGGAGAGAGCTGGACGAGCATGTCGACGCACATCAAGGGCTTCGACCAGTTTCCGACCGTGACCTATCACAATGGCGCCACGATCTTCCTCAATATCTTCAAGGACAGCGACTACGTAATCACCCACATGCCAAGTCACGAAGCGCAGGAAGCTTTTCCCTCCACGCTCGACGGATTGCTCGCTTATGACGCGATCATTCTCTCGGACATCGGCGCGAATACCTTGTTGCTTCATCCGGATACGTGGGTCAAAAGCCAGCGCACGCCGAACCGTCTCAAGCTGTTGCGAGAGTATGTCGAGGCCGGACGCGGGCTGATGATGATCGGAGGTTACCTGAGCTTCCAGGGCATCAACGGCAGTGCGCGGTTTCGCAATACGCCCGTGGAGGAAGTGATGCCTGTCACATGCCTGCCTTACGACGACCGTGTCGAGGTTCCGGAAGGGTTCAATGCGAACGTGGTCGCTTCGCACCCCGTAGTCGAAGGGCTTGGAACGCAGTGGCCGCACTTGCTTGGTTATAACGAAGTGCAGTTGAAACCCGGCGCGACGCTGATCGCGACCGTCCCCGAGACCGGCCACCCGTTGCTCGTCGCGGGCACACATGGCCGTGGACGCACGCTTGCGTGGACCAGCGACATGTCGAGTCACTGGTTGCCGCCGGAGTTCTCCGCCTGGGAAGGCAACGCGCGGTTATGGACGAACTGCCTCGACTGGTTGACCTCGAGTGAACAATGAACGCCAATGAAGCGCGCGTTTGCGTGATCGGCAATGCGGCAATCGACCTGGTCTTTCGGGTCGAGCGCCTGCCGCTGGCAGGCGAGACATCGCTTGCCACCAATACGTTGCGTGACTTCGGCGGCAAGGGCGCAAACCAGGCGGTGATGGCGCAACGCGCCGGCGCCCAGGTACAGTTATTCGCAGCACTCGGCAACGATGAGGATGGCGAACGTTTCCTGGCGCGGCTCATGGAAGAAGGTATCGATACACGCCATATCGCCCGCTTGCCGTGTGCGACGGATATGTCCATCGTGACGGTCGACCAGCGCGGCGAGAACACTATTGTGACTCGCAACGAGGCCGCGGCCAGCTATGCGCCCTCACCGGGCGCGGTACTCGATGCAACCCGCAGCGCCGACTGGATAGCCATGCAGGGCAATCTGAGCGAAGCCGTCACAGCCAGTCTTTTGCATCGGGCCCGGTCGGGCCGGCGTCGCACCTTGCTCAATCCCGGACCGGTATGTTTCGATTGCCGCCCAATGCTGAACGACGTGGACGTTCTCGTGGTGAATCGCGTCGAGGCGGCAGCGCTGAGCCTGCTAGAGGATCCAGAGAAAGCCGCATGCTCGCTTCAGGCATCGGGCGCAGGCGATGTTGTCGTCACACTCGGTTCCCAGGGCGTGCTCTGGTGCAACGCAGGACACACGACACTGATTCCGGCCATGCCCGCCAATGCCATCGACACCGTTGGCGCTGGCGACGCATTCTGCGGCGCCCTCCTCGCGGCACTCGCACAGGGCATTGCCATGACAGCCGCCTTGCAGCGGGCGCAAGCCACCGCTGCGTTCTCCGTCACGAGAAACGGCACGCAAGCCGCTTTCCCGAGCCGCGCCGAATTGTGCGCACTCTTCGACTCTCTAACCTGAATTCAATCGATATGGAAACTTCATCTGGTGTAGGACGTGGACGCACCGATTGCGTCCAGCAAATTTTTGGACGCCCGCGCGGCGTGGTGATCGGTGTGATCCACTGCCCTGCGTTTCCCGGGTCGCCACGTTATCAAGGGGCGTCGAGCGAGGCGATGTATAACGCCGCGCTCGCCGATGCGGTGGCGTACGCGAAAGGCGGCGTCGATGGCCTGATCGTCGAAAATCATGGCGATGTACCGTTTTCGAAGCCGGACGATATTGGTCCGGAGACGTCGGCGTTCATGTCGGTCACCGCCGACCGGATTGCCCGGGAAACCGGCTTGCCGATCGGCATCAATGTGCTTGCAAACGCAGCGCTCCCCGCGCTTGCGATCGCGGCAGCGAGCAACGCGGCGTTCGTGCGCGTGAACCAGTGGGCCAACGCATATGTCGCAAACGAGGGCCTGATAGAAGGTGCGGCGGCGGTCGCTTTGCGTTATCGAGCAAAGCTGCGTGCCGACGGCATCCACATTTTCGCAGACGCCCACGTCAAGCACGGCGCGCACGCGATCGTGTCGGATCGTTCGCTGGATGAACTGGTGCGCGATGTCGAGTTCTTCGATGCCGACGCGATCATCGCCACGGGCCAGCGCACGGGCGACGCCGCCAGCACGGACTATTTGCGGCAGATCAGGAACGCGACGACGTTGCCGTTGCTGGTTGGCAGCGGTTGCACCGAGCGCAACATCGCGGAAATCCTGTCGGTGGTCGACGGCGTGATTGTTGCGAGTTCGTTGAAGGTGGGGGGCGTGTGGTGGAATCCCGTCGACGAGGCCAAGGTGCGCAGCTTCATGCAGGCAGCGCGTTAGGCGGTTTGCATTGGCCGTGGGCTCGCCGTCGACCTCTTAAGCGTCCGCTTGTCCAATGATCAACGGCATTCCGGTGCAACCGGGAACCATTACCGTCGCGCCGAAATTGCCACGATACTTCTATCGATGAAGTTCGCTTTCAAGCCGTAAGCACCGTGAATTAAAACCATAAGCAAGAGCGGTTGTTTGTGCGTCGATCCCTCCTTAAGGATGCCCTAAGCAAAGGGCGATGAACATGGCACTGCCAGACGCGAATTGTTGCCACCGATACGAACGACCGCCTGAGGACGTTCGAGCGTACGGCAGGTTGCTTCTGTGATGCTGTTCCAGTGCGCAGCGGATGCCGCACGAGGAAGATAGAACTTATTAAACACTGCTGGATTAACTGACCTTGATTGTGACGCGCGGCGGCAGGCGGTCGTGCGCAAAACGTTAATCTCGCAATACAGCATGGGGAGAGCACAGTGAGCGCTTTCAACAGCGTTTTGATACAGGCGTTCGGCCGTCCAAGCGGTATCCTCGGCCGGCTAGGGGGCGCGATGATGGCCAGGATGAACCAGCCGTACGCGGCCTGGGTAATCGGCCTGCTGGAAATTCATGGAAACGATCGCGTATGCGAAGTGGGCTTTGGCCCAGGGGTTGGCATTGAGCTTCTGGCGCAGTCCGCGAACTACGTTGCCGGCATCGATCCGTCTCTGGAGATGTTGAGTCAAGCCGCCGTTCGCAATGCTCAAGCGCTCGAAAGCGGCCAGGTCGATCTGCGAATTGGCACCGCGGACCGCCTCCCTTTCGAGAACAATACATTCGACAAGGTGTTGTCGATCAATTCGATGCAAATGTGGCCGGATGCCACCGCCGGCATCGCGGAGATCTGGCGTGTAATGAAACCGGGCGCCACGATTGCGCTGGGCTTCACCGCCCATTCGGGACAGACGCAAAGCAGGCTGGTTGAAAGGCTCACAGTCGCGGGCTTCGTCAACGCAAGGGTGGTCGAAACAGAGGGGGCGTTCTGTGCGCTTGCCATCAAGCGGTAAGCCGACAGGCCACGGCCTCCGCTGCGTCATTGGGCAGCGTGGCCGGCGGACCGCGGCCCACGCAGAATCTGGTAAATGCTCACCAGATGCCTCTCTCCGACCTCACCGGCGCCGGTTCGGATGACGGCGTATCTCGGCGGCGTCACGTGAAGCGCACGACAGACCGCAGACAGATACGGCTTTATGCCCGGCCCGGCACAGCTTTGCGCGGCAGCGATAATCGCCGCATCGCCAACCTGGCCACGCAACCACGCCAGCACCTGACGATCCCGCTCGTTTTGAACTCGCACCCACCGTTCCATAGCGACCTCCATACCTGTATATATATACAGTGTTTTGAAGATAGCCTAAGCTTGTGACAAATACAAGGCGGTAAGTACGGAATCGCGTCCTCAGCTCAATGGCCGGGCGAAGCTGAGTTCGTGTCCGTCAGGGTCGCTGACGTGGAAATAGCGTTCGTTCCAGGGCGCATCGCGCGGCGTGAACGCCGGCGTGATACCGGCCGCGAGTGCTTTGTGGTACATCGCGTCAACGTCCGAGACATAGATGATCACCCGGCCCCACCAGCTGATCGGGCCGTGAGTTTCCGTCGTCAGGTTGAGAAACGACCTGCCCAGTGCGAATGAAGTGAACGCTTCGTTTTCGCCGCCGTGCAATAGCGAAAAACCGAGCGCCTGGTAAAAGCGCACAGCGCGCCGCATGTCGCGCGTCGAGAACGTCACGGCGCTCAGGCCTTCGATCTCCGGCTCGGTTCCGGTAGAGGGCAGATTCATCGGCAGGTGCGCTCCGTGGCGATGCCGCTGCTATTACGAGTGGTGGTGATGCGAGACGAGCGACAACACGGAAAGATCCGGATGCGTGCCGTCGATAATGCTTCGCCCGATGTGCCGCGCGTCCTGTACGGCGTCGTCGGCGCTCTTGAATTCGTCGTTGCCGTCCGAGTGAAAGCGTACGGCTTCGCCCGGCGCATCGGCATTCGCGCCGTGACGGCAGACGTGGCCGATGTAGACATACCGGTCGCTTGCGCGCGGCGGCGCATGCTCCGGGGTCGGCTTCAACTGGGGCAGGACGTGGATATCGAAGCCTTCGTATTCAAACACGTGCCATTGAGCAGGTTCGTCGGGCATAGCGCCCTCCCTTGTGTTGATTCCCGGATCGAACGCCTATGTGGAACGCTGCGCGCTCACGCGACCAGCGGAAGGTTCGTCCATGCATCAACGTTACTCCTGATGCCGCTGCGAATCCATCCAGCGCCGCCGTAACGACACGACCTCGGTCCCCGGCTCCATCGGTTATTCCCGGCGCGCCGCTGAAGACTGGATTACTGATTCCTTATCGTCACGGAGCAGCGGTTGCAGTGCAGGCGCCAACGACTTGAGCAACTGCACCGATAGCGCACTCGTGTAACCGTAGCGCGCCGCATAGGGCTCGTGCACATTGGCGGTCAACGTGCCAAAAAAGCGGTCGCCGATCACGAAGACGAATGTCGCGCTCCGGTTGACCTTGCGCGACTCGATCAGGCGCGCGCCACGGGCGAACACATTAAAGCGCTGGTCGCCCGTTCCGGTCTTGCCATAGACGTCGAGCATCTGTCCGTCAGGGAACGTCATGCCGGCCGCAAGACGCTTCGCCGTACCGCCGAGCACCACGTCGCGCAACAAACCATGCACCACATCGACAATCTCCGGCGACAACACCGTGCGCGGGGTTGTTGCTGCTCGCGTGAAATGCGTCTCATAGGGCGTGCCCTTGCCGAACTCGAGTTCGGAAAATGTCTGCACCGGAAGCGTCTTGCCCCCGTTCGCAATCGTGCCAATGAGCTGTGCAAGCGCGACCGGCCGGTCGCCCGACGCGCCGATCGCCGCTGCGTAAGACGGCGTGATCGTCGCGAAGGGATAGCCCAGCGCGCGCCACGACTTGCCGATTTCGGCAAAAGCATACAATTCGACCATGCGCTTGATGCGCCGATCCTGAGTCGCGTGGTAACGCGTCTTGAAGAGCCATGAATAGGCGGTAAAGCGCACTGCGCGGCTCGCGTCCTGCAACTGGATCTCCGTCGCTAGCGGATGGTCCCGCAGGTAATTGACCGTCCACAGTTCGAGCGGATGAACGCTCGCGATATAACCCCGATCGTTCAAATCGAATTTGCCGATGCTGTACTTCATGTAGAGCTTCGAAAGATCGTCGGACGAAAGCCCTGCTGCAGGAGTGCGCTTCAGCGCAGCGCGCATTTGCGCGTCGAACCACGCTTGTGGTTCATCCGGCGCCACGCTGCGCAGTACGGTCGCGACCTTCGGCGGCGACTTGCGCACGCCGGACAACAGGGTGGCCAGCGCTGCGTCGGGTGTCTTACCGCGATACTTCGCATAGAAACGATGCATATACACGCGGCTTTCCTGATCGGCAAAATGCGTGAGATACGCATGGCGTGTTGCAGGGTCGTCGAGCCATTGCGACGTCGGCCCGGCGGACTGGACCATCTCGTAGTGCACGATGTCGCGCATCAGCCGGACAAACACCAGGTTCACCGAATGCTGGAACGCGCGATGCACGGTGAGGATGCGGCTGTTGTCGCTCGCTTCGAAGTTATTGAAAGTCTGCGCGCCACCGCCGGTGTAGAACGTCTCGCCGGGACTAGCCGAATACTTGCGCTCGACCGCGGCATCGAGCATCGCGCTCAGCGAGCGATCCGATGCATGCGACAGGTAGTCAAGCGCCCAGCGCGTCAACAGATCCTGCTTGTCGGGCTTTACATCGTGCAGTTGCGCCACGCTCATCGACGCGTAGCGCGCATGCAGCGTGGAGACGATCTGCAAGTACGTGATCAGCGTGCGAAGCTTGGCGGTCGAGCCGAGGTTCAGGCGTGCACCCTGATTGATGTCGAACGGCTGGTTCACGCTGTCGGTCTGGACCCGCATGAGGTTCGCCCCGTCGCGGCGCTCGAACAGCGTAAAGCTATAAGCGATTTTCGACGGATCGTCCTGCGTGCGCAGCATTTCGAAACCGTACAAGCCAGCGGCCTGCGCGCCCTCCCGGGTGGCGGCGCTCGCGAGCCTTTCGCTGACGGCTTCCTGGACCCTGTTATCCAGGGTGGCGGTTGCGCTCAGGTCGAGCCGGTCGAGGTCGTAGACGTTCGATACACCGAGCGTGGCGAGCAGATGCGCCTGTAGCGCGGTGACTGCCTTGCGCGTAACGAACGATACCGGTGCGTGCACCACAGGTGCGCGATCCAGTTCGAGCCGCACTGTGAGTGCGCTGTCACGCAGCGACGTCGAAATGATCCCGTTGGCAGCCAGGAGCCGTAGATAACTGTCTGTCAGGCTGTCGAGTTCAAGGTTCCCGGAGCGCAGGAAACGCGACGGCGCACGTTGCGCGATCATCAGCGACAACGCTTGTTTGAACGCGAGCGCTTGCGCATCGAGCATTTCAACGGACGGTGGTGCATTCAGGACGCGGTTGACTTCGTCGAAGTCGCGGCCGTACCACGCCGCCAGGCCATCGCCGATGCCGTTGATTTCGCCGATGCCAGGCTTCGCGGCGAGCGGCACCGAGTTGAGATAGCGCACCACGATCTGCTTGCGCGCGGGCAATGTCTGCGGTCCGTCGAGATAGGCCCGCACGGACGCCGAAGCGATTTGCCGCAACTTCTCCGGCGGCGTCGCGGTGCGGCCGCCCGGCGAGTGACGGAATTTTTCGATCTGCGTGGCGAGCGTGCTGCCGCCCGGCGTCGGCTGATGGCGGTCGACCACGCGCATGCCCTGATCGAACACCGCCCGGCCGAAACGGCCCCAGTCCATTGCCGGATTGCGGTTCGGCTGGCTCGCGTCGAGCAGGTAGCGGTCTTCGATGAAAAGCAGCGCGTTGACCATGACCGGCGGGATCGCGTCAAAGCTGTCGTAGACCCGATTCGGATACCGCGCGCTGAAAAGCTGTGTGCCACGCGCATCGCGCAGCAGCAGCCCGGCCTGATCCTTTTCGTCGTAAGGTAGGAACAGCCCATCGTCTGCCAGCGCCAACATCCTGGCGGAATCGCGTGCCTGCGAGGCGACGGCAAAACCGCGTGCAGTAAGGCGTTCTTCGAAAGACGGCTCCAGCGCGTAACCGAGACGCACATCGTACGGGCCACTCGCAGGAAACCGGATGCTATTGCTCGCGCCGTCAGCGAGGGTGAAAGCGACATCTCGCCCTAGTTCGGACAGATAGCGCGCTTGCAGCCGGGAGGTCTGGATTTCAATTTGAACGAAGCGCACCACGATCACCAGCGCAACCAAAAAAGCGGCAGCAAGCGACCACTTGAGCCACTTCCACAGTGACACGGTACTAGTCGTGCGAAGCGGGAATCGAATGACGGGCCGATTCATGGCGGCCTCTCCCCGATAACTGCAAAAGGGCGAAAAATGCACCCGTTAACCGTTAATAGTCTAGCGCGCAACGCAGTAACTGCGTTGTACGGGCGTACCCGACTGTGTTGGATTTCGCCGACACCATCAATCGGATCGCTTCGTCAGCGCGCAGGAATATTTTCAGGCAATGGCGCGATAATCAAGAACTGTCGGTGCCCTTTGAAACTGATCCTGCGACGTGGAGGCGAACATGCTCGAGATCGCGAGGGAACGGGCCGTGGCAACGAAGAACAAGATTCTCGAATGCGCGCTGGCTCCGTCTATTGCGTCCGCCCTGGTGAGCGCCGCGCTTGCCGTCGGTTCAGCACACGCGCAGCCACCGTCGTTCGACAGCTTCGCTCTCCCAACCGGCAGCGCGCCGCATGACGTCGCGCCGGCGCCCGACGGTTCCGTGTGGTACACCGCGCAGGCGCAAGGCGCAGTCGGACGGCTGGACCCGCGTAGCGGCAAGATCGAGAAGATTCCGCTGGGCGACGGGTCAGCACCGCACGGCGTAATCGTCGGTCCCGATCGCGCCGCATGGGTCACCGACGGCGGCTTGAACGCCATCGTCCGCATCGATCCAAAGACGCTCGCCGTCACGCATTTTTCGTTGCCGAAGGACCGGCCGGACGCCAATCTGAACACCGCGGTCTTCGACAAACACGGGCATCTCTGGTTTACCGGCCAAAACGGTATCTATGGCGAGCTCGATCCGAAGCTCGCCCGCATACGCGTCTTCGATGCACCCCGCGGGCGCGGCCCCTACGGTATCTGCGTGACCCCGAACGGCAGCCTGTATTTCGCGTCACTAGCGGGAAGCTACCTCGGCCGCATCGATCCCGCGAGCGGCGCGACACAGGTCATCGAGCCGCCGACGCTGAATCAGGGCGCGCGCCGCGTATGGTCCGATTCGAAGGGGCGCGTCTGGGTCAGCGAGTGGGACGTGGGGAAACTCGGCGTATTCGATCCGGCGACGCGTCGATGGCGTGAATGGCGGCTGCCCGGCGAAGATCCGCATGCATACGCGATATTCGTAGATGACCAGGACATCGTCTGGCTCAGTGAATGGAGCGCCAATGCGCTGGTGCGCTTCGACCCGCGCGCCGAGCGGTTCGACGTGTTTGCGCTGCCGCGCCCGCACGCGAACGTGCGTCAGATGATGGGCCGCCCGGGAGAAGTCTGGCTATCCGAATCCGGCACCGATCATCTGCTCCGCTACCAGTCTCGCGCACCAGATCCCGGCGGAAATTGACAGCACGCTATGCTGCCCCCGCGAGCGCTTTGCTCGACAACGCAAGCAAAGGCGTGCATGGAGCGCTCATCACCCGAGTTCGAACGAGGTCACGCCGAAAACACGCTCGATGGAAATCGTAGGCGGCTCCTGCGTGTACATTCGTGCGGTTTCGAAAACGCTTGTCATGCCGTGCCTTTTGGCCAGAGCAACCGCAGCCGGGTTGGTCTCCGGCACATCCAGGACAATGACCTCGCCCGGCATGCGCGCGGCCAGTCCATCAAACAGATCGCTTGCGATCTGATCGTTATCGGCGAAGAGCGGGCCGATCTTGCACCCTGTCCTGCAACGGCGCAGCACACCGTACCCCGCGACACGATCATCGCGGATTGCCGTCAGCGCAACGGCGTCCGGTTGTCCGATCCATGCGGCGAGAAAGCGCGCACGCGCAGCGGGAAAGCATTGGCGGTCGTACTCAAGCAGTTGCTCGAACGGCAGATCGGACGCATTCGAAATGTCTGCGCACACCGCACCTTGCGCAACGCCCTGAAAGCGGATGTTGCGATACGCAAGCTGAAAGCCCGACTTCCTGTAGTTCTCTTGCTGAGCGAGGACGCCGTCAAGACCCACGTTGCGGTTTCGCAGATAGTCCATGCCGTGCTGCCAGATACGCATGCCGAAACCTCTGCCACGAAACGCCGGTTTCACGATATACAGACCGATAAAGCCAAAGCCTTGGTCGTAGGCGACAGCGGATATGCATGCGACCGGCTCGCCGCGCCACTCTGCGATAAAAAAGCCGTCCGGGTCCGCTGCCCAAAAACACGACGCATCATGCAGGCCAGGGTTCCACCCTTCCAACGCAGCCCACTCGACCGGCAATTCGACTTCGTCCGCCGACATATTCCGCACGATGAAATCGCTACGCTCGTTCATGAAATGGCTCCAGCCGGATAGAGGTTGGCCAAGGCGTCCAATGCGACCGGAATACGCAAAGCGACCACGTACGTTCAGCGCTCATCTGGAAGTGTCCTGATCATCTCCAGATGACGAACCTCCGTCTCATCATCCGCCGGGAACATGCATTCAATGCGTAACTCCTGCGCCGCGACGCTTTGTGGAGTCCCCACACTTGTGACCATCGAAAAATAATTCAGGACGTTGCCGTCCTTGATGAAACCAATGGGTATCACCGGCATGGCTGGCGTAGAGGACGAAGCGCTCCGGACGTTTTGATCCTTCCAGCCAGCCTGCACGTCCGGATAAGCAAGCAGCGCGGCGAGCAACTGCCGCGTCTGATCGTCAATCACGCGACCTACCGATTCACGGTACACGCGCTGAATCAGGCTTTTTGCCACGCCTTCCCAATCGGCAACAAACGGACGCATCCCTTCCGGATCGAAAACAAGATGCAGCATGTTGCGCGGCCCCTTTCGCGCAGCCATATCGATGAAGCAATTGAAGAAGCGCGGCGCGGACTCGTTGGTCATCAGGACATTCCAATAGCGGTCCATTACCACGGCCGGAAACGGCTCATGTTGACGCAAGATGCGTTCAAGCGCCTTGGTAACGCTCCGCATTTCCTGGGAATTCCACGACGCTTCGGAATACATCGGTGCGTAGCCCGCCGCCAGTAGCAACGTGTTGCGTTCGCGCAGAGGAATGTCGAGCGTCTGAGCGATATCCATCAGCATCTGACGACTCGGCACGCTGCGTCCGCTCTCGATAAAACTGATGTGACGCTGCGACACACCGGCATTGAACGACAGGTCCAACTGGCTCGTGCCGCGCATATCTCTCCAGTGACGCAGCAACACGCCTAGTTCATTAGGCGGTGCCTTGATATCGGGATCCCCGGAATTCATCGGCCTCTCGTTCGAAAATGAATACAGATAAGCTTGGGTGATTACCGCGCGCGCCGGGCATCGAACTTCCGGCGCTCGCAATCGAATCTTGCCAACAAGCATACTCCCGGTTGCGGCCTGAAAATCGGGCGACAGACATTCCATCCAGACCCCTGGAGGCATGTATGCCGCTCTCCGCAATTGACGGCAGCCACCCCAAATCACTATGCCTTCCAGAGGTGCGCCTGGAACGGCGCTTCTACTGGCGGCTTGGTGATGCTGCCGACGTAATTTGTGATGGTCGAAGCGGCAAGTACCCCGAGTACCTCGAGCACCTGAGCTTGATTGAAGCCTGCCTCCAGAAACCTCCCGACGTCCCGGTCATCAAGATGTCCGCGCTTCTCGATCAATGTTTTGGTCAAGGTCGAGAGTGCGGCATGCTTGCGATCCTCAGGCGCGCGACCGTCGCGAATGGCTTCGACGTCGGCTGAATGAAGGCCCTCTTTGAGCGCGAGGGCGGTATGAAATGCAACCGCCCACGAACACGCGTTGGTCACGGCGTTGGTCAGCAGCAGAGTCTGTATCTGTGCCTCCGTGAAGCTACCCGCATGAACTTTCTGGAACAGACCGATGAAGCCGTTGATCAGTACGGGCGACTCGGCCATGGCTCCCGCGATGTTTGGGATAAGTCCAAACGCGTGCTGCAGCTCGCGCAGCACGGGCCTGGATTGTTCCGGTGCCGACTCAACAGTGTGAATGCGATAAATTGACATGCTGGTGTCCTCGATAGTGAGCGCGCGTCAGGATAAATTGCGCGACAACCACAGAATATTCACGAGAGGACAGCAGGCCAATTACCTTGCATGTAATAGCCTTGATCACTGGGCCACGGACAATCGCCTCGCTCCTCCTTCAATTGAGCCGTTTGAGCTGCCCGTCATCCGCATACCAGTCGACGGTTGTACCACTCGTATTCACCGTGACCGCACGCGGCTCGCTGAACTGATCGAACGACTCGATTCCCGTTTCGCGTCCCACACCGCTATTCTTAAAACCACCCCAGGGCGAAGCCGGATCCAGCCGATGGTGATCGTTGATCCAGACCATGCCAAATACCAGCTTGCTCGCCACCCGATGCGCACGCGCTACGTCTGTGGTCCACACGGAAGCCGCGAGCCCGAAAGGCGTATCGTTGGCAATGCGCAGTGCATCCGCCTCATCCTTGAACGGCATGATCACCGTGACGGGTCCGAACACCTCGGCTTGACCCAGTTCGGATTTTGGATCGACATCATAGAAGGCGGTGGGCTGAAGATAGAACCCTTCGTTCAGATGGGCCGGAATGCCGCCGCCGGTCAGCAGTTTCGCGCCGTCGGCCATACCCCGCTCCAGCATTCCCAGGATGCGAGCACGCGAACGTTCGGAAATAACCGGACCTAGTTGCGTATTGATGTCAGCCGGATTGCCAACGCGAATCGAAGCAACCTTGGCGCGAAACTTCCCGAGAAACTGCTGGTAGATCGATTCTTGCACGAGCAGGCGCGCCCCGCACACGCACGTCTGCCCCGCGCCGATAAACGCCGCGAACGCAGCACCATTCACCGCGCGATCGATGTCCATATCGTCGAACAGGATCACCGCGCCCTTGCCGCCCAGTTCGAGCGTCGTCAGTGCAAAAGTCTGCGCGGCCGCCTCGCCAATCGAGCGCCCCACTTCCGTTCCTCCCGTAAAAACCACCTTCGCGATCAACGGATGACGCGCCAGCGCCGCTCCCGCCTCCTTGCCCTCACCGTTGATGACGTTCACGACACCGTCGGGAACCCCGGCCTGCTGCAACAACGCAACCAGCCGCACCGTCGTGAGCGGCGTCTGCTCGGAAGCCTTGATCACCACACTGTTGCCCGTCGCAAGCGCCGGCGCGAGACTCTTCGAAAGAATCATCAACGGGTGATTGAACGACGTCATCAACGCGCACACGCCAAGCGGCACGCGCTGCGTGTAGCAAAGATAGGGCCCTTCGATGGGAATCACATCGCTGCGGCGCGTGAGCGCGAGCGCCGCGAAATAGCGGTAGAACTGCGGCAAGCGGAAAATCTGCGCACGCGTCTCCACGAGCGGCCGGCCATTATTGAGTGTCTCGAGCTTGTAGAAATTCTCAAGGTCGGCCTCGAACAAATCCGCGAAACGATTCAGCACGCGGGCACGTTGCTGGAACGGCATATCGCGCCATACACCGCTTTCAAACGCAGCATGCGCGGATTGCACTGCATGATCGACATCCTCCGCCGATGCCTTCGAGAGATTACCGATCACGCTGCCATCCGCGGGATTGATGATATCCATGGTCGCTCCAGACGCGGCATCGACGAACTTGCCGTCAATAAACAACTGCGCGCTCAGGAACTGCTTGTTCACTGCATCCATCTTGAGTTTCTCCGTGTCTACTTGAGCGGGGACACCCGCGTATCGGCGCCGGCATCGAGACGCGCAGGTGCGTCCGCCGGTTGAAGATCTTCGAGGCGCTGGCCGGTCGGCTCGACGCCAAGCCACGCCACCACCACGATTTGAATCGCCAGCAAGCCGATCATCAGTGCGAGCACGCCGACCACGCCGTAGCGTCCGAACAGCGCCACCACGATGAACGGCGTGACAATCGTCGCGCCTCGACCGAGTGTGTTGCAGATGCCCGATGCACGCAGGCGCACTTCAGTTGGGAACAACTCGGGCACATAGATCGCGAACAGCAAGGCGACCAGCACGTAGATGGGAATAACCAACAGCAAGCCGACGATTGGCAGCATGATCGGGTTGCTCACGAACGGATAGATCGCGCCAAACACGATGGCGAAGGCTGACGCGCCGATGATGGTCGGCTTGCGGCCCCATCGGTCCGCCGTCATCGCGCCGATACCCGAGCCGACCGGAGCGCCGAGCGACATCACGAGTGCATAACCGAACGACTTCGCAATGCTGAAGCCCTGATGAACGAAGAAGGTCGGCAGCCACGTAACGAAACCGTATAGCAGCGTGTTGATCACCACCAGCGTCACGCAGCCGACAATCATGCGCGGCAACATCGCGCCGGTGAAGAGTGAACCGAGCGCGCGCGACGGCGCGACGGCCGGCTTCGGCGCGGGTGCCGGCAGCACGCCGCCGTGTTCGGCCTTCACTTCGTTTTCTATCTTTTCAAGAATTGCTTCGGCATCCTCATGACGATCAATGGATTCGAGCCAGCGCGGCGACTCCGGCAACGACTTGCGGGCATACCACACGCCGAGCGCCCCGATCCCTCCAAGCACGAACATCGCGCGCCAGCCGAACGACGGAATCAACACCAGTCCGATAAGCCCCGCAACCGGAAGTCCCGACACGACAAACACGGCCATCAGCCCCTGCATCTTGCCGCGCGACGCGGGTGGGGCGAACTCGGTGAGCGTCGAATAACCAACCACGTTTTCCGCCCCAAGTCCAAGGCCCATCACGAAACGAAACGCGATCAACACCGCCATGTTCGGCGCAAGCGCGGCGCCAAGCGACGCGATGCCAAACACCATGAGGTTGGTCTGGTATGTGAAGCGGCGGCCGAAACGGTCACCCAGAAAACCTGTCGCTAGCGAGCCAAGCATCATGCCGAGGAACGTCAGCGAGACAAACAACGCGTTTTGGCCGAGCGTCGAGAAGCCGCTTTGCAGCGTGGCGCCGAGCACGGTCGATGCAACGTAGATATCAAAGCCATCGAAGAACATGCCGATCCCGATCAGCCACATGATCCGCCGATGAAACCCCGAGACCGGAAGGCGATCCAGCCGCGCTCCTGCATTCACATTCATTTCTGTCTCCTGCAAACCTTGAATGGTTTGTCGTATTGCATGAACTGCCGGATTACTTCGTCGCCGAGAGTCGCAGCGATGCCACCGTCAGCGTTTCAGTCGCGCAGCGGAAGTTGTGCTCGAGCGAGCTTTCCTCAGCCGCCTGAAAGAAGGACTTGCATTGGCGCGCGCTGGTGTCGTCGAGGGTGAGGATTCGATCGATGAGCGAATCGGCTTCAGCTCGCAGCGAGCCGGGCGCACAGACTCGCGTCACAAGACCAGCGTTCAGTGCCGCGTCGGGCGTGACGGCATCGCCGAAAAGGACCATGGGGAACACTTGCTTTGGCAGCGCGTAACGGCCGAGGTAGGCCATGATCGCGGCGGGAGGCAAACCCTTGCGCATCTCGGGGAATGCGAGCCTTGCGCTGCTCGACACGAGCGTGAGGTCGCACAGGATGGCCAGGCCGAAGCCGAAGCCGAAGGCATCGCCCTGTACTTCCGCGATCGTGATCAACGTCGACGCCCGCAACAGCCGCTTCAACTCAATCAGGCGCGACACTTCCCGGTGGATGGACGCTGCATCGTTGCCGGCGCGCTCGCGACCTGTGCAGAAGACCTCGCCGAGTGCGCGGATGCGCAAAACACGCGCTGTCGGCAGAGTCGCTTCGCTGCGCAGCGCGGCAATCATCGCGTCGAACATCGGCCCGGTGACTTCATTGCCGGCATCGGCGTTATTGAGCGTGAAGGTCAGAACCGCGCCGGACCGGTCGATTATGACCGGCTGCGGCAAAGGTGCGTTATGCAAGTCGCCTCCTGTTGTATAATCGCCTGTATTATCTGTATACAGCGTATTCATCGAATAACGGAATGTCAATGGCCTCTGCAACGAAAGGCATGCTGGTGGAAGAAACCGTCGAGGTGCCGGACCAGGCGCTCGATGCCATCGGCCGCAAATATCACGCGCGAATGCGCACGGTCGATGCCTCCAGTGACTCGCTCAGCGACGGCGTGGTGGTGCCGGCTCTCCGGGAAGCGATCGTGGAAGGCGTGCTGGCACCAGGAAGTCGGCTCTCGGAGGTGCAGGTGGCGAAGCAGTTGAACGTCAGCCGCACGCCAATGCGTGAGGCGTTCGCGCAACTCGAACGCGAGAGGCTTGTGACGGTTGTGGCGCGGGTAGGCGCATTTGTACGGTCGGTGACGCTGCGCGACGTGACGGAGATCTACACCGTGCGCACGGCGCTCGAGTGCCTTGCCGTGCAGCTGTCCGCGCAGAACATCACGGCGCTGGGGCGAGCACAACTGGAAGATGTGATCGAGGAAATGCGGGCGGGTGTAGTCGCTGAAGACCCCGCTGCTTATGTGGATGCGCTCGACCGTTTTTATTCGATCGTGATGACAATTGCCGACAATCGTACGCTGCAGGCTACGCATGCGAGCCTGATCGGGCCGGTGCGGCGCCTGCGGCGTATAGCAATGTCTCGCGGGGGGCGGATGCGCGTGTCGTTTGACCAGGCGGTCAAGATCAAGGACGCAATTGCCGCGGGAGATCAAAGCGTGCAAGACCTGATGCGCGAGCAACTGCGCGGCGCTTGCGAAGCTGCCACCGACGTGTTGAAGGAAACTGAAGGTGAGCGGTAGCGATGGCGGCTCCGCAGTTGAAAGCGGACTCCTGGTTAGCTAAGCGGCCCGTTCCCCGGAGCTTTAGCAACGCAAGAGCATGATCAGGGGGTTCCGCTTTGGCACAGGACCCGGGCACGTGGTACCGAGCCTGATACTCAGCGAAAGCGTCATCAGGCAGCGCGAATGCACTGCCTGTGTCCCAGACGCCGATCAGTTCTGAAGCAGGCTCAGGTAATTGCCGCTCGGGTACGCGGTGTTTAACCAGGTCGCCAGCCGATTCACCTGAGCCTTATCAATTCCCTCCGCTTGCATCAGCGGGATCTGGTTCCATGTCCAGGTCGGGAAGTTTGCGACGGTGCCCCCCGACAGCGTCCCGTGAACGTAATTGATAGCGCACAAGCTTCTCATGCTCCAAAAACAGGTCGTCTCACCGCTCACGGCATTGGCTTGCCCCTCGCGTTGCCAGGAGTTGATATTGAAGCTTGTTGTTGTGTCCATCCAGTTTGACAAGAAGGCGTTAACGACGGCCTGCTCCGTCGCAAGGCTGGTTCCTTTCCAGACACCGTTCTGTCCGCCATTCCATACATCCAGGGGACTGGAATCCCGAATCGTCCAGCCACGAGAGACGTTGGCCACCCCCACGCCGTTATCCATTTCCTGGGCGCCTTTCAAGACATACAGGAAATTTCGGATCGGCTCGGGTCTGCCGCTGCTTTGATATAGATTATCGAGCAGACCGTATGCGTACTGCCAATCGGTTGGCAAGTGCACGTTGTGAGCACCCGATCCCGGGTTCAGCAAAATCTGCAGGTAATACCATTGATTCGCCTTTACATAATCAGCAACGGCACTGCCGAACATGCTGTTATTGACAGGAAATCCTTGTATATGCGGCGATACATTGAATATGAACCGCCAATATCCGCACCAGCCTCTTTGCTCGGGTTTCGGAGCCTGCGCTTTATTAACCCACGCAATAGGGCAGTTGACTTCCAGCGCGTTGTCCTGCGCAAGTTCCCAGGATTTCATCAGTTGCCACTGCACCGTCCCATACAGATTTTTCTGTTGTGGAATGGTATAGCTTCCGACTACGCCCTCATTAGGCGGTGCGAACCTTTCACCGAACTCGACTCCCCAGTAATACAGATCGTTAAAAATATCGCCTGTTTTGCCTTGAGCGTAGCTGGTCCCACCCGTGGCAAGCTGAGTTTTCATATTGTAAGTCCCGTTTCCCGTACCCTCTCCCGCGTAAAGCTTGTTCAGGTTGCTGTTGGTGAAATAGTCACCCCACGCGTCTTTAGGATGGATGTGCGGAACCCAGTGATTCCAATCGGGCAATTGAAGACCGATGGGTATTTCCCTGATATTGATTTGTCCTTTGGTCGATATAGCGGCTTTATTAATCCCGCTCGGGAAAACTGCCGCGAGCGTATCCAGGTCGTTCTCGGACACCGCGTCGATTCCGGCCCCGCACGTCCAGTCACTTACCGGAGCAGTGTCCAGACCGGGCCCCGGCTGATAAGGCGGGTTCCACGGTCGGCACTTCGCGCCCGGCGTCGGGTATTGATTCGACAGGCTTCTAATATAGCTGGCGATCTGCAGACCTTGATTTTCGGTCAACCCGTGGTATTCACTTCGAACAACAATGGAATTGTTCGAATAATTGAATTTGTACAGATCGCTACCGTTGGCAGTGTGGCAGTCCATGCAGTGGGCCTTGAGCTTCTGGCCCGCGTTGATGGGTGAATCCACCAGCGCGGCGCTTTGCCACAAAACCTGACCGGCATTGATGTCACTGGTTTTGGGAAGCGGCGCGGTCCATTTAGTTGGATCGTCTTGAGTAAAGTTATTGCTTGAAACTAAATTCTGCCCGGATGCATTCAGCAAATTAAACGATAAAACCCTGTATCCGGAACTGACGCCATCTGTTGTGTTGAAACGGAAATTAATGACGTTGCTGCCGTTTATTGCACCGGAGATGGGTACGTTCAAGCTGATTGTGTCGTAGCCTCCCCCTATGCCGCCGTAAAGTTTCGCATTACCCAATACGGTAACGTTTGCGTTAGTCAAATTAATCCAATTTCCGCCGTTTATCTGAACGGAGCCTTTGCCGTCGTACGATAGATTGTTGACCTTCATGGTCAGGACTTTCGCTGCCGCGCCGCCTGGCACAGTGAGCGTCACGCTTATGACCTTGCCACTGCCGGCAGTCATCACCTCCAGAGGCATGATGACTGCGCCGGACGCCGATGTTCCGGCATTCGTTGACGAAGATTGCGCGGAAGTCGATGACGCGGCGCCAGCCGCCGCACTCGCAGAAGCGGCGCTGCTTGCCGAGCCCGAAACACCATTGCCTTGATCCGTTGTACTAGCGGCACCGCCCCCTCCGCCGCCACATGCGCTCAGCATTACGCTGGTGATTACGAGAATCACCGAAACTTTATTGAGTTTTATCATCGCTGATTTGGGTACGGAAAAGGCAAAAAACCCAGCCCAAAGCGGCGGGATCCAGCGTTTTCAAATAGAGAGATTTCCGCAGAGGTGCAGGCGCCGAGGTCGGTTAAGTTGTTCTCGAGCAGCACATGACGATTGCCTGAGAAACGCCTCGCTTGAGCCGAGCCGCGCCCTAAGCACTCCGTTAGATCACGGGCTCGGTTCAGCGTGACTCGCCGTTCCGCCGGACCCATGACGGGCAGGTCATTCTTATTCTTCTCCACGCCGCCAAACTTAGGCATTGTTTTCGTCTCCATGCTGCGCATTGCTTAGGTTCAATTCACAACTTCAGCATGTTTGCGTATTAATCATCTGACAAATGCGTGTGAAAACTCAGATCTCTATCTTCAAGTCTGGTCGGCGACGTAATACGCATCGGACATGAGCCATGTCAACTTGCAGCACAAGTTGGCCGCCTCCCCTCCGGAATCATTTCAAAGTCTTACCAAGTTGACGGGATGATGAATCGTATCAAAGTCAATATTGCGTCATTTAATATAAATTATTGAAAATGTAGCGGCCGGTCGGCCAAAGTTACTCATTCACGCGCCCAAGCGAAAAGTCAGACAAAAGAAATCGGCAAGCGCAATTCGCGTTCAACCGGCGCAGATAAACCCGCGTTTTTCGTTGTCTGTATAACGCCCCTCGCAGTTGGCGATGCGGGCAAATATTCTGTTGAAGAGAAATGTTCGACTGCTCTTGACCTGCTTGAGCTGAACAGGAGGCGGGTTGCGGCCGGGCATAGTGGCCGGTGGGATCGGCGACGGACTTAGCGACGCCGGCGATGGTGGACCATAGAAAGCCGTGAAATCGGAATACAGGGTCTACCGCGTTTAAGGCAGGACAGGCCGGCCGCAATTGCTATGACGAGGTTACCCGGCGAAGCACGCAACCTCGTTCATTGCTCCGGCCTTAAAGCCGCATAAACGCCTGGCGTAATGCCATATGCGCGCTTGAACAGACGGTTCAGATGACTTTGATCGTAAAGGCCGACCGCAGCCGCCGCCTCTGCGGGTCTTTGACCCATCGCAAGAAGTTGTTTCGCAGCTATCAGGCGGACCTGGCTCGCGTAGGCATGCGGGGGCAAACCGAATTCCTTGCAAAAGGAGCGCATCAAATGGAAGCGGCTCAGGTTGACATGTGACGCCAGCTCATCGACTGGAATATCGCGGTCATAGTGTGCCGCGATGTAATCGCGCACCT
Organism: Caballeronia sp. SEWSISQ10-4 2; assembly: GCF_030464885.1. Taxonomy (GTDB): domain Bacteria; phylum Pseudomonadota; class Gammaproteobacteria; order Burkholderiales; family Burkholderiaceae; genus Caballeronia. The sequence continues at coordinate 30,416 of NZ_JALPRJ010000087.1, forward strand.
GCGCCATCTTCCCTGCTTCCCGGCCCGCCACCTCCACAACAGGCCTGGGTTGCCCATACCGCCCGAAGAGCACGCCCATTGCCGCCCACCAATTCGCTTGCCGCTCCATCATCGGCGTCTTGCCATTCTTTTCGAGGCTGGCATGCGCCTTGATCAGCAGGCGTGAAAGCTGCGGATCACGATAAAGGCCGGGAGGAACGAAAAGCGGTTTGTCGTCGCGCGAGTCTTCATGAAAGACAGCACTAAGCGCGGCCAGACCCTGCATGTCGAGATAGATTGCGCGGTAGTTCCACGCCCGGCCTTCCCAGACCTTGCCGCAGTGATACTCGCCTGCGCCGAAGATCCGGACGGTGCCGGGTCCCGAGACATCGCTGCCCGCACGGGTACGGCACTGACCGGCGCCATCTTCGGTCATGACAATAACGAGTTCGTCGTGCATATGGCGATCGAATTCGTGGGCGACATAGCGGGCACTCACAAGACAAGCGCCATCGAGCGCGCCATCGCGCCAGTAGACCAGTTCCTGTTTGTGCTCCGTCATTGCGACTCCGTCGACACGAGACCCGGGCTTGCTTCAAACCAGTTCGATTCTAACGCGACGGTTGCGGCGCCCTTTATTCTCGACCTTGGTAATGCGAAGCGGCCGCGATTGCGCGGTGTTGCTCAGATGACTACCCCCGCACGCTTGCCGGTCAAGTCCGTCGATGTCGACAATGCGCACCGTACCGTCCGACGTCGGCGGTGGTGCCACCGACAAGCTGCGGATCAAACCGGGCTCCGCTTTCGCCTGTGCCGCGCTAACGTAATAAGCGCGAACCGCCAGGGCCTGATGGATCGCATCGTTAAGCGGCGCTTCAAGCGCTCGTAGTGCGTCATTGTCCGCATCCGGCAGATCGAAATCCATGCGGGCCAAACCATCTCCGTTGATCTGTACACCTGTCACCAGCGCCCCGGCAAAACGCTGATAAACGAGCGCATTCAGAATATGGGTACCTGTATGTAACTGCGAGACAGTCGAGCGCCAATCGCGATCGATCGCCACCTGGACTTCGCCATCGAGTTCGAGCGGCGCGTCGAGCAAGTGCCAATGCCGACCCTTTTCGACGGAAATGCCTGTGATCCGCGCAATGCCACCTGCGTGACTAAGCGTCCCCACGTCGGACACCTGGCCGCCTCCGCCGGGATGCAATGCCGAGCGCGCCAACACGACCGCGCCAGGCCTGGCGTCAACCACGAAAGTCTCGAATTCGAGCAGATCCGGCTGCTCATGACACAGGTAGTGGGGCATTGCGCGACTCTCTTGAATTCCATTCGGTGGAATCCCAGTGTAATGAGCCGGCTGTCGTCGCTCTTGGACAAAAGTGCGCTTTGGCTCAGTCGTTGGTTTTTCGCTCGCGCCGGTGGACGGGTTTTGGGTTTTGGTCTGCTGGTGCGGGTGCGGGTGGGCGGGGGTGGTGCTGGATTGGTGCGTTCGGTGTTGGTGGTCGGAGTCGATGCCGGGTTGCTACTTTCGGCGTTGGCGGCACGCGTGAGCTAGCTGATTTCTTTATCACTGTTAGCCACTGTGCGTGGCGGCACGTCATTTGTCCAAAGCGACAAAGAAACGAAGCAAAGAAAGCGCTTTCCCACCACCGGCAAGTTAGT
>NZ_JALPRJ010000088.1 GCF_030464885.1 Caballeronia sp. SEWSISQ10-4 2
GAGCACTTGCCAGCTAACAAAAACCCCACCCAAAAGGTGGGGTTTTTGCGTTTCTAGTTCCCGTTTCTCAACCCCTCTCAACTCACCTTCCATTCGCAATACCGCCTACTCAACGGCTTCCCTATCCAGCAACACGCTAAAATAGCGTCTCAGCCGGATGTGTTCACGGCTTTTGCAAAACAGGTCCCCATGCTACGTCTAAGCGAAATCAAGCTGCCGCTTGAGCATTCGGAAAGCGAACTCGAGTCGGCAATTCGCTCACGTCTCGCGCTTATTCATGTCCCTGCCGATGGCCTCATCCGCTATACGGTATTCCGGCGCGCGCACGATGCACGCAAGCGCTCCGACATCAAGCTCACATATATCGTCGATATAGACGTGAAGGACGAAGCCGCTGCACTACCTCATCTGAACGATCAGCCACATTGCACAGTGACGCCGGATATGGCGTACAAATTCGTCGCGAAAGCGCCGGAGTCGATGAAATCACCAAGGCCCGTCGTGATCGGCATGGGGCCGTGCGGTTTGTTCGCTGGATTAATTCTCGCGCAGATGGGCTTTCGCCCGATCATCCTGGAACGAGGCAAGGCTGTGCGCGAACGGACCAAGGATACGTGGGGCTTGTGGCGCAAAAACGTGCTGAATCCCGAGTCGAATGTGCAGTTTGGCGAGGGTGGTGCCGGGACGTTCTCGGACGGCAAGCTGTACAGCCAGATCAAAGATCCCAAGCACTACGGCCGCAAGGTGCTTGAAGAGTTCGTGCTCGCCGGCGCGCCCGAAGACATTCTTTATCTGAGCCGACCGCATATCGGGACATTCCGATTGGTCGGGATGGTCGAGAAAATGCGGGCGATGATTCATCAACTCGGCGGGGAAGTGCGCTTCGAGACGCGCGTCGAAGATATTGAGATCGATGACGGCAAGGTGCGAGGTCTCACGCTTTCCAATGGCGAAACGCTGCGCTGCGATCACGTTGTGTTGTCCGTCGGACATAGCGCCCGCGATACTTTCGAGATGCTGCACAACCGCGGCGTCTACATGGAAGCGAAACCCTTTTCGCTTGGATTCCGGATCGAACATCCGCAAGGGCTGATCGATCGGAGCCGGTTTGGGAAATTTGCGGGACATAAACTGCTCGGTGCCGCTGATTACAAAGTCGTCCATCACTGCAGTAACGGTCGCGCCGTCTATAGTTTTTGCATGTGCCCGGGTGGAACGGTGGTGGCGGCGACGTCGGAACCGGGACGCGTCGTCACGAACGGAATGAGCCAATATTCACGCAACGAGCGAAACGCGAATGCGGGGATTGTCGTCGGAATCACGCCGGACGATTTCCCCGGTGGTCCGCTTGCGGGTATCGCGTTTCAAAGACATTGGGAAGAGCGGGCGTTCGAGCTCGGTGGCGGTGATTACTGCGCGCCGGGACAACTGGTCGGCGATTTTATTGCGAGACGGCCATCGACCTCGCTTGGGTCCGTCGAGCCGTCGTATAAACCCGGCGTGCGTATGACCGATTTGAGCAGCGCATTGCCCGAGTACGTGGTTGAGGCGATTCGCGAAGCGCTGCCTCAGATCGATAAGAAAATCCCCGGTTTCGCCATGCACGATGCTGTGTTGACGGGTGTGGAGACGCGCACGTCATCGCCGATACGGGTTCGCCGAAAGGACGATTACCAAAGCGTGAACGTCGATGGTTTGTATCCTGCGGGCGAGGGTGCGGGATACGCCGGTGGTATTTATTCAGCGGCGATCGATGGGATAGAAGTGGCCGAGGCGCTGGCGTTGAAGATGATGGCGGCTTAGGTCACAACGTCACGTCAGCCACTCGAGTTCGCACGACGAGTGTCGCAGGCGAAGGTGCGGGACACCCTCGGACACGCCGGTGGCAGTTATTCGGCGGCGATCGATGGCATCGACATGACTGCCATGTAGAGGGCGCCCGCTCAAGCCTTCGCAGGCGGATGCGCGGTCCTACGGTAAAGGCATTTATTTCGCCTCAATCAAAGACACCGAAACGGCCGCAGCGCTGTCGCCAAACATAATGGACGCTTAACCCGCAGCCTTAATCGCAACCCGCACGACCTAGCGCCCCCCCCCAAATCACGTAATCACGCCCACCTGCCACGGCACGAATTCGTTTTGCCCATAACCGTGTGCTTCGCTCTTTGACGCCACACCCGACGCGCAGTCCAGCATCATCTTGAAAATGGCTTCTCCGAGTTGATCGATGGATGCGGTCCCGTCGATAACCCCACCGCAATTGATATCGATGTCTTCTTCTTGCCGCTCCCACAGCGCCGTGTTCGTGGCGAGCTTCAGCGAGGGTGAGGGCGCGCAGCCGTAAGCCGAGCCGCGCCCGGTCGTGAAGCAGATCAAATTGGCCCCCGACGCGACCTGGCCAGTCGCCGAGACGGGATCGTAGCCGGGCGAATCCATGAATACAAAACCCTTCGCATCGATACGTTGCGCGTATTCATAAACCTCCACCAGCTTCGTTGTGCCGCCTTTTGCGACTGCGCCAAGCGACTTTTCCAGAATTGTCGTCAAGCCGCCAACCTTGTTTCCCGCCGATGGATTGTTGTCCATCGCAGCACCATTTCGCGCGCAATAATCCTCCCACCACCTGATGCGCGTCAGCAGTTTCTCGCCGACTTCCCGGCTCACCGCGCGTCGCGTGAGCAGATGTTCTGCGCCATACACCTCCGGCGTCTCCGAGAGAATCGCCGTGCCGCCATGCTGTACAAGGCGGTCAACAGCCGCGCCCAGTGCCGGGTTCGCCGAGATCCCCGAATAACCATCGGAGCCACCGCACTGCAGGCCAACGATCAAATGCGACGCCGGCACGGGTTCGCGTTTGACGCGGTTGGCATCGGCGAGCAGTTCTTTCACCATCGCGATGCCGCGCTCGATTGTCTTGCGCGTGCCGCCGCTGTCCTGGATTGTGAAGCTGCGCAGTTTCGTGCCGTTATCGTTTAAACCGGCCGAGCCCAGGATCCCCGAAATCTGATTCGTCTCGCAGCCCAGGCCGATGAACAACACCGAATGGAAGTTCGGATGGACAGCGTAACCGGCGAGCGTGCGGCGCAGGATCGCGATGCCATCACCAAGCGAATCGATGCCGCAGCCCAGTCCATGCGTCAACGCAATCACGCCATCCACGTTCGGGTAATCGGCGAGTGCTTCTGGACGGACATCGCGACGAAAATGATCGGCGATAGCCCGTGCCACCGTGGCCGAGCAATTCACACTCGTCAGGATGCCGATGTAATTGCGCGTGGCCACACGGCCGTCGTCGCGGCGAATGCCCATGAACGTGGCGGGTTTATCGGCGAAATGGGTTTCGCGTATATCGACGCCGAACTCATGCTCGCGTTCGAATTCCGCCATGCCGAGATTGTGGACATGCACGTGCTGGCCGCGTGCGATGGCATCGAGCGCCACGCCGATGATCTGGTTGTAGCGCCGCACCGACTCGCCTTTGGCGATGTCGCGCGTGGCGATCTTGTGGCCAGGTGGAATCAGCCCGCTCACCACGAGCGGCTCGGTTTCAGACGTGATGCGCGCACCCGACATAAGCTGGCGCGTCGCGATCACGACATCGTCGTTGGGATGAAGGCGGATAACGGTGTGATCGATGGGCATAAAAAGTATTCCTCAGGACAGCGCCGCAATAAGCCGCCGCTGGTCAATTTTCAAGCCGAGTCGACGCGCAAGCTCGACTGCCTGTTTAAAGCGGCGTTGTTTTTTCTCGGCGTGATTACGCGCGATATCCGACAGCCGATGATCGAGAAACGGATTCTCGAAGCGGTCGCGGACATCGACGAGGTAGGCGCGTGCGGCGTCGTGCTCGCCGAGGGCGTCGAAGACGGGCAGCACTTCGTCATGCCACGTCGACTCCAATGCCGTGCGCCACGTGTCGTTGCGCATGGCGTCGCGGACGTTGGTGTCAGGCGCGGCTTGATCGGCGAGCCAGAGTTCGGCAAGCATCGTATGGCCGAGGTTGAGCAGCAGAAGCTTGAGGCGCTCGTAGTGGGCGAGGTCGTCGGTGAGCACGATGTCTTTGTGCTCGCAAGGCAGGACCATGGCGGGCTGGCGTTCGATTGCCCATAAGGCGTACGGCTCAGCGATTGCGCCAACGGGATTGATCGGCTCCGAGACAATGCGGTCGACCAGCGAGTTCGCCCAAATGCAATCGTGCTGCAGATAGCGGATGAATGCGCCGTCTGCTTGCCACCGCTTTGCAATGCCGATGACGAGATCGCGCAATGTGTCGCCATTACGCGATATGAGTTCGCAGGGAAATAAGCTCAGCGGTTCGGCGCCCGCGATAAACCGGTCGTGCAGCAGCACTGCTAGCTTGGCTGGAAACCCACGCGGGACGGAATTCCCCTCGAGGCTTTGCGCGGTATCTTCATCGAAGGAGGCGTAGCCGGTATCGCCGGTATTCGACACGACTACCTTGACGTCATGTCGCACGCGTTCGCGCAACGTGGACCAATCATCGGTGGCGTTTAGGGCTTCGGTAATCGCATCGCATTGAACGGTGATGTCGATGGTCGCATCGCCTTGCCGGCCGCGAATTCGCACCGGGTACACGCTTGAAGCGCGCAACGCGTCGATCCGAGCGCGGCTTTCCACATTCGATGTGCTCTGCACGACAGTAATCCGTCCAAGCGCCTTTGACGGTTCACGTCGCGCAGCCTCCGCGACGAACAAATCGACATGTGCCTGGAGAAAGCGGCTCGTGCCGAACTGGAGAATCGGATTGTTCATCGTCTGGTCGATCGTGTCAGCATTCGACCAGTGCTTTGATCACGCCCGCCGACGGATCGAGCAGCTTGGGAAATTCGTCCGGCAAATCGCTCAACTTCAGCGTATGCGTGTTGAGCGCTGCAGTAGGAATCAGGCCGGCGCGCATTGCGGCAAGCACGGTCTCGAAGTCGTCCGGCGTGGCGTTACGGCTAGCTAGCAGGGTGGTTTCTCGCTTGTGAAACTCAGGATCGGCAAACGATATCCGGTCGCTAACAATCGATATCAGCACGTATTTGCCGCCATGCGCGACAAACTCCAGACCGCGTTCCATCGCTTTCACGTTGCCGGTGGCATCGAAGACGATATCGAAGAACTCGTTGCCGGTAAGTTCGGCAAGCTGTTTTGCGTCCGTCGCGGCGCCCGTAGCATCCAGGCGCACGATGTGATCGGCGTTTAGCAGCGTCTCGCAGAATCGCAAGCGGTCTTCGCGGCCATCCAGCACGGTGACTTCCGCGCCGCGCAGCTTCGCGAAGATCAACGCCGCCATTCCGATCGGCCCGGCACCAACCACAAGCGCGCGCTGCTTCGGCTGCACGTCCGCTCGCGCGACAGCGTGCGCACCGATGGCAAGGAATTCGATCATCGCGGCCTGATCGAGCGTCACACCGTCGGCCTTGAACACAAATGCCTGCGGCACGGCGAGTTGTTCGACCAGACCGCCGTCGGTATGCACACCCAGGACGCGAATATTCATGCAGCAGTTCGGTTTCTTCGCCCGGCACGCGATACATTTTCCACATGCCAGATAGGGCATCACGTAAACCTGATCGCCTTTCGCGACGCGCGCACCGGCTGGCGCCGATTCCACGATTCCCGATAACTCATGCCCCATCACCCGCGGATACGACAGATACGGCTGCTTCCCGGTGTAGATATGCAAGTCCGTGCCGCACACGCCGACACGCTTGATGCGGATCAGCACGTCATCAATACCGGGTTCGGGTGACGGCCGATCAATCAGAACGAGCGTACCGGGTTGTTCGCAGATGACAGTTTTCATGGGGATTGGATGATTTTTTTGGCCTTACCAGAACGCATGTTAATTTCCTAAAACGGAACTGGTCAAGCCAATTAGCCGCGGCTAGGGGTTTGGCCTGACCATCGGCGCCATCGTTGTTTAGAATTCAGCCTTTCCGCCGAAACGGCCAGCAAGTCCAAAAAGGAGTCTTCGTGGCTGTCAAACCCATCGAGACGCGTCGTCTCTACCTTCAGATCGCCGATAAACTGCGTGCGCTGATGGAGGAACAGGGCTTCGCGCCGAACGGCCGCCTGCCGTCCGAGCGAGAACTGGCGCTGATGCTCGGGGTGTCGCGGCCGTCGGTGAGAGAGGCGCTGGTGGCGTTGGAACTGGAAGGGCGCGTCGAGATCAGGATGGGTTCGGGCGTCTATATCTGCGCGCCATCGGCGCCCGGTTCGCGCCCGAACTTGCCGCCGGGCACGGAGTTCGGCGAGAGTTTGCTCGAAATCATGACCGCGCGGATGGTGATCGAGGGTGCGATCGCGGCGAAGGTCGCGGCGTTCGGCAAGCCCAAGGCGCTCAAGGCACTGCGCGGGATTTACGAAGCCATGGCCCGGGAAGTCGCGAACGGACAGATTCCACTGGCGGCGGATCGCGCGTTTCATCTGGCCGTGGCGCAGATGTCAGGAAACGACGTGCTGGTGCGCACGGTAGCGGGTCTTTTCGACGAACGGCATAGTCCGCTGTCGTCCAAGCTGCGGGTGCATTTCGAGGGGGAGGAAACGTGGGCGGCCGCGTTGAGCGAGCACAAGGACATACTCGACGCGCTCGAAGCTCGTGATGCCATTCAGGCCCAGGCTTCTATGCAGCGCCATTTGAAGGCGTCGTACGAGCGGCTGATGACGCGCCGCAAGCAGTAAAATTTTGCTTCAGGCCAGCCCGCGATGAACCCGGACTGGCCGCCAGAAAATACACAAACAGCGTAAAACGGGCGCTCAGCCAGGATAAGCCTCGTCCACTTTCAGCCCGGCGAGCTTGAAGATCACGCGCAGCGTCTGCGGAGCGATCTCGCGCCGTGAGGCGAGTGTGGTCAACACGAAATCCATCACTTTCGCGTACTTGAGCATGGTCAGGCACGTTTCCATGTCGGTGGTGCCGTCGCGCATGACTTCTGCGAGCCGCAACATTTCGCCTGAAATTTCTCGAGCCATTTCGAGTTCAAGTTGCTGCTTTTCGCTCCACTCGGGCATTGCGGTGAGCTTTGCAAGCATTTCCTGAAACTGCTGTTCGGCTTTACTGTCTCGGATTGGGTCCATCGCCGTCCTCATTTCGTTCGCGTATTCCCTCTGGGAACGCGCCGTGTTCATTAGTGTGTTACGTAACAGGCTGCGCATCGACGTGACATCCAGTGCCTTTCACCGGTCGTGGCCCCAAGCTTTGCCAAGGTCATCAGTTCGTCGCGCCCGCCTTGCTACCAGGGCGTGCTGCTATAAAATTCGCGGCTTGGCGCCGCCGTTCTGTCTGTCCATCCCGTTGGTTGTCCCGCTCTAAATGCACGAAATGTTCCATCTGAAACCGAGGTTCTTCAGTGCTTGTGCTGAAAAATCGAACCTCATTTGAGCCTTCATCAGTTTCCGATGTTGCGTCATGCGGGAGCGTCTATGCGCTTTTGGGTAAACTTGCCGATTTACATCGATACAACCAGCGGTTAGCGCACACTTCGCGCCGAATTTTCCGCGTGACCCCGCCTACAGAATCACTACGGTATCCAGACGATGGCCAAGAAGTCCCGGGCGCCCAATGCGCCCATCGCATCAACAGATTCGTCCGATCAAAAGCCGGAATCTTCGGCCAAGCACGACATTCGTCCCGGTCAGTCCCTCGAACTTTTGAAGGAACTGCACATCTTGACGCGCGACGGCAAGTTGAATCAAGACAGCCGTCGAAAGTTGAAACAGGTCTATCACCTGTTTCAGTTCATCGAACCTTTGCTTGCGGAAATTCATACAAAACAGGGTTCGGTGACGCTGGTCGATCATGGAGCGGGCAAGTCTTACCTTGGCTTCATTCTCTACGATCTCTACTTCAAAGCTCTGCGCGATCGGTCACATATCTTTGGCATTGAGACGCGCGCGGAGCTGGTTGAAAAGTCGGAGGAATTGGCCGCGCGGCTAGGATTCGACGGCATGTCGTTCGTGAATCTATCGGTGGCCGAATCGATTACGTCAGACCGTTTGCCCGAGACGGTGGATATCGTCACGGCATTGCATGCGTGCAATACCGCAACCGACGACGCCATTCATTTCGCTTTGCAGAAGAAAGCGAAAAGCATTGTGGTCGTGCCGTGTTGCCAGGCGGAAGTTGCATCGGTGCTGCGCAAGAACAAGGGGCATTCGCTCTCGAAGAACGTGCTGACGGAGATGTGGCGGCATCCGCTGCACACGCGTGAATTCGGGAGTCAGATCACGAACGTGCTGCGCTGCCTGCAACTGGAATCGCATGGGTATCAGGTCAGCGTGACGGAACTCGTCGGCTGGGAGCACTCGATGAAAAACGAGTTGATCATCGCGCAGTTCAAGGATCTGCCGCGCGGGAAACCGGCGCAGCGTCTTTCCGATGTCCTCGAAACGCTTGGTCTCGAAGAGATGCGCGAGCGGTTCTTTACGACTTGATGCTAGGGCTTGGCGCCGGCGTCGCGTTTCATGTGTTCCAGCCAGCCCGCGTGGCCTAGACGACGTAGCGTAGCCATGTTGCGTTCGTAGATATTGGCGGCGTCGGGGAACGCATCGACCGCACGTTCGATGCTCGCTTCGCGCAGCAAATGGAAGATCGGATAGGGCGCGCGGTTCGTGAAATTTTCGATGTCGCCAAGCTCGGCGTCATCGAATTGATAGTCCGGGTGGAAGCTCGCGATCTGTAGTTCACCTTCGAGCCGCAGTTGCTTCAGAAGCGTATCGGCGAAATGAAGGGCGTCGTTGTAATCGGCGAAATCGGCCAGCGCGTGCGGGACGATCAGCAACGTGGTGTCGGTCTTTTCCGGATCGGTGTCCGCCAGATGCTTGAGTTCCGTTTCCAGATCCACCAGCACGTCTTCGAACGTACGCGCCTCGCTGACGGCGTAGCGGATCCGATCCTTCACATATACCGCTTTGGCGAACGGGCACAGGTTCAGCCCGATGACAGCGCGCGTGAGCCAGTGCCGCGTGGAATCGATGACCTCGTCGTTCACGCTTGAACCTTGCCTTCACCGCAAGCGCTGCGTACGAGCAGCTCGGCTGTGGCCGGCGCCGTGCGCACCGGTCCGCAGCCCGGGCCGAAAGTCTGGCTCGCGGTGTACACGCCTTCGATTAGCAATGCGAGAGAATCGGCGAGATGCTGGGGATCGGCGGCGCCCGCGGCCGTCGATAATTCCAGCAACCGCGCCATCAAATACTCCTTGTTGCGCGCCACCGGCACCCGCGCCGGATGCTCGCGATCCCCGAATTCGCATGCCACGTTCACAAACGGACAGCCGCGATAATCCGGGTTCGACGCACGCTCGACCAGGTCAGTAAAGCTCTGCACGAGCGCTTTGGCCGGATCATCGGGATGTTTCGCGATGCTGCGCTCGATCCGTTCCCGGACGCGCGCGTCCATGCGCGTGAGGTACGCGACCACGAGATCGTCCTTCGACGAAAACTGCCGGTATACGCTCATCTTGTTCACGCCGGCGCGCTCGACCACCGCGTCCACGCTGATTGCGCGAATCCCGCCGCGATAAAAAAGGTTCTCCGCGGCGTCGAGCAATTGCTCCTGTGCGGTGGCGCCGTCCATGTGCCGGCGCACGGGTTTTTTATCGGCGACGGGATCTTCATTCGATACACGTACCACAGCCATGTCCTTTACTTCCGAAGGGATTCTTGACATGTTACCGAGCAGTCACTAAGCTCGCAACCTAAATGTGACTGAGCGGTAACGTTCGTCGATAAGATAACCAGAGGAAATCGGAGCGAAGGATGAATTGGGCAGCCAGGCGGCTTTCGGGCCGCATGCATTACGCGTGGATATCGGTCGGTGTCGTGTTTTTCGTGTTGCTCGCGGCCGCAGGCACGCGTGCGACCCCGAGCGTCATGATGTTGCCGCTCGAACAGCAATTCGGCTGGAGCCGCGCGACCATCTCGCTCGCGATCTCCATCAATCTCGCGCTATACGGCCTGACCGGACCGTTCGCCGCCGCCGCGATGCAGCGTTTTGGCGTTCGACCGACGGTGCTTGTCGCGTTGGGAACGCTGGCAACGGGCGTGGCATTGTCGGCGCTGATGACCGCACCGTGGCAGATGATCCTGGTGTGGGGCGTGCTGGTGGGCGGAGCGACCGGCGTAGCCGCGATGACGCTGGCGGCGACGGTGGTGAATCGCTGGTTCACGTCGCATCGCGGGCTGGCGATGGGCATTCTCACCGCCAGTTCGGCCACCGGCCAGCTCGTGTTCCTGCCGATGCTCGCCGCAATAGCGGAGCGCTTCGGCTGGCGTCCCGTGGTGCTGATCGTGGCGGCTGCGGCGGCGCTGGTGTTGCCTCTGGTGGCGTGGCTGCTGCCGGAGCGTCCCGCCGATCTCATGCTGCGTCCGTTCGGCGAACCCGCCGATGCGCCGCCGCCCGCGCCCGTCGCGCAGAAGAATCCGATCAAGCTGGCCTTTGGCACATTGGGCATGGCGAGCAAGACGCGCGATTTCTGGCTGCTGGCCGGCAGCTTTTTTATCTGCGGCGCAAGCACGAACGGGTATATCGGCACACATCTGATCGCGATGTGCGCCGATCACGGCATGACCGAAGTGCAGGGCGCGGGCCTTCTCGCCGCCATGGGCATTTTCGATCTCTTCGGCACCACACTCTCCGGCTGGCTGTCTGACCGCTTCAACGCCCGCGTGCTGTTGTTCTGGTACTACGGCTTGCGCGGGTTGTCGCTGATGTTCCTGCCGTATGCGTTTGGCATCGATTTCTACGGGTTGCCGGTGTTCGCCATGTTCTACGGACTCGATTGGATCGCAACCGTGCCGCCGACCGTGCGGCTCGCCACCGATGTCTACGGCAAGGAGTCGGCGCCTATCGTGTTCGGCTGGGTCGTGGCGGCGCATCAGTTTGGCGCGGCGTTCGCAGCGCTCGGCGGCGGCATGCTGCGCGCGAGTCTCGGCACCTACACCGTCGCGACGATGATTTCGGGCAGCTTGTGCATTGTGGCGGCGGTGATGGTGCTGCGGATCAACAAGGAATCGCGGTCGCGACCTGACGTCCACCGCTCCGGTGGCGATTTCAACGCTGAAGCGCGGGTTTAATAGCTTGGTTATTCTTATGGTCTTGCAGCGTGTTTCTGACAACACGCTGTCCAGACCAATCAACCAGGGATTCCCGCATGACCGAAAAAACCGCTCCTACTGAAATCGCGATCGACCCGTTGCTGGCCGGCCGATGGAGCCCGCGGGCGATATCGAACAAGGCGGTGAGCCGCGAGTTGTTGCATAGCGTGCTGGAAGCCGCGCGTTGGGCGCCATCCTCGTCCAACATGCAGCCGTGGCGCTTCCTGACCTTCGATCGCCATCACGATGAAGCCGCTTTCCAGAAGGCCTTCGCCACCTTGGTGCCGTTCAACCAGGGGTGGAACGCCAATGTTCCCGTGCTGATCTGCGTGCTGGCGAAGACCTTGACGCCCAAGGGCGATGTGAACCGCACGGCTCCGTACGATGCGGGTGCGGCGGCGATGTCGCTGACGCTCCAGGCGCATGCGCTCGGTCTGGCAGCGCACCAAATGGCCGGTTTCGATATCAACGCGTTCCGCGAGGCTTTCTCGCTGCCGGACGATGTCGAGGTGATCGCCATGATTTCGCTGGGGCATCACGGCGATCCGGCCTTGCTCAACGATATCTTGCGTGAACGCGAAAATGCGCCGCGCGCGCGGGCGCCGATCGGTGAAATCGCATTCGATGGCGCTTGGGACAAGGCGTTCAAGTAAGCGCTTTTGATCGACTGGACATGTTGGAAAGCGCGGCTGCCGGAGCCGCGCCGCGCGATCAGGCGATTGCTGTCCCGAATTCTCAATCCTCCACCGACGACAACGGCCGCGCGACGTCCTCCAGCGACCTGCGTTCCGCCGATACCCCCCAGATGCCCGCGACGACCGCCGCCAGCACCATCAGCGCCGAGCCTATCAGGTAGCCCGCAAACACGGCGCCGCGCTGATGCGTGTCGATCAGCCGGCCAAACAGCGCCGGCCCGATGATGCCGCCCAGCGCCGTTCCAAACGCGTAAAAAATTGCGATGGCGAGCGCTCGGATCTCAAGCGGAAAGGTTTCGCTGACGGTGAGATAAGCCGAACTCGCCGCCGACGACGCAAAGAAGAAGATCACCATCCACGAGAGGGTTTGCGTCGTGCTGGTCAGCCAACCCTGCTCGAACAAATAACCGCTGATCGTCAGCAAAACACCCGAAATCCCATAGGTGAAGGCGATCATCTTGCGTCGGCCGAGGATATCGAAGAGCTTGCCGAGCATGATCGGCCCGAGGAAATTGCCAATGGCGAACGGCAACACGTACCAGCCGATGTGATCCCCCGGCACGCCGTAGAAATCCGTGAGTACCAGCGCGTAGGTGAAAAATATCGCGTTGTAGAAAAAGGCCTGGGCGGTCATCAGCGTCAATCCGACGAGCGAACGCCGCCGGTGCGAATGAAACAGCGAGTGGAACACTTCGCTGAGTTTCGTATGATCGCGGGCGTGCAGTCGCAGCGGTTTAACGGGATCGGTGGGCAATTTCACGCCATGTTCGGCAAACCTGGCTTCGATGCCTTCCACAATTTCCTTCGCCTCGTCCACGCGGTTATGCGTGATGAGCCAGCGCGGACTTTCTGGCACCCACATGCGCATGAAGAGGATCAGCAGTCCCAGAATCGCGCCGATCAGAAAACATGCGCGCCAGCCGTAATCGGGCGGCAGCAGACCAGGATCGAGCAACACAATCGAACCTGCCGCGCCCAGCCCGGCACCGACCCAGAACGTCCCGTTGATCGCGAGATCCGTCCAGCCGCGCACGCGGACGGGGGTAAATTCCTGAATCGTGGAATTGATCGCTGTGTATTCGCCGCCAATCCCCGCGCCGGTCAGGAAGCGAAACAGCGCAAAACTGACGATATCCCACGAAAACGCGGTCGCCGCCGTGGCCGCCACGTACAAAAACAGCGTGATGAAAAAGAGCTTGCGACGTCCGAGCCGGTCCGTAAGCCAACCGAAACCCAGCGCGCCTATCACCGCGCCGGCAATGTAGGCGCTGCCGGCGAGCCCAACGTCGGCGTTCGAGAACTTCAATACATGGCTTGCTTTCAACGCGCTGGCTACGGCGCCCGCGAGCGTCACTTCGAGCCCGTCGAGCAGCCACGTGATCCCTAGCGCCAGCACAATCAGCGTATGAAAACGGCCCCACGGCAGCCGGTCGAGCCGTCCGGGCAGATCGGTTTCAATTATCCTGGCCGGCGCTTCGCCCTCTTCCTTGACCGCGTGGCGGGTCGTCGTGTCGTTCATGCGTTTGGCCGATAACGTAGGAATGACCGGCAGAACGGATCACCGGCATGGAGCATTAATTACCGGGTTTTCGAGCAAAATCCGTTCCCTGGACAATGTTTTTGATTGACGGTTGATGTACTGCGCGTTACGTGCTAAAAACGCGCTCCACTTTTTGTTTGCGACGCTCGGCGGAGTTTCACGCTGCCGTCGTTCACCTCATGACTTATTGCGCGATCGATTTCGGCACGTCGAATTCAGCGGTCGCATTGCCCGACGGGGCATCGATCCGGCTCGCGCCGGTCGAAGGCAGCGCCACGACGCTGCCGACCGCTGTCTTTTTCAACACGGACGAGGACGAGCAGGCCTACGGCCGGGCCGCGCTCGAGTCTTACATCGACGGTTTCGACGGCCGCCTGATGCGCTCCATGAAGAGCATTCTCGGCTCCCCGCTGGCCGAGACGAGCACGGACCTGGGCGATGGCTCAGCGATCCGCTACGTCGATGTCATCACCCTATTCCTGCAGCATTTGAAGCAGAAGGCGCAGGCCGTTTCCAGCACGCCGATTACGCGCGCGGTGCTGGGTCGCCCGGTATTTTTCGTCGATGACGATCCCCGCGCCGATCAGCTCGCCCAAAACCAGTTGCAGGCCGCTGCGCAAGCCATTGGTCTGACCGATATCCATTTCCAGTATGAGCCGATCGCCGCCGCTTTCGATTACGAAGCGCGCCTGACGAAGGAAGGGCTCGTGTTGGTCGCGGATATTGGCGGCGGTACGTCGGACTTCTCGCTGGTGCGGGTCGGGCCGGCGCGCGTCAAGCTGTTGTCGCGAAAAGACGACGTGCTCGCGCACTACGGCGTCCACGTGGCGGGAACAGATTTCGATCGGCGTGTGGAGCTCGCCACGATCCTGCGCGAACTCGGATATCAATCGATGGCGCCAGAAGGCCGCGAAGTGCCCAATCGCGTGTACTTCGACCTTGCCACCTGGCATTTGATCAACACGGTCTACGGACCTAAACGCGTCAACGAACTGCAGTTGATGCGGCATCTCTATAGCGATCCGAAGCACCACGACCGCCTGATGCGCGTGGTCGAGCGCCGTCTTGGGCACGCACTGGCGTCGCACGCGGAGGCCGCGAAGATCGAAGTAGCGGCGGGCGGCGCGACGACGATCGGAATGGAGGAGGTGGAAGAGGCGCTGCGTATCGGTTTCGACGAGCAGCAACTCATTGACGCAGGCCTGGAGGAGACGCGGCGGATCGTGGCGGCAGCGCGGGAAACGGTGCACCGCGCAGGCGTGGCGCCCCAGGATGTGGGCGCGATCTACTTCACGGGCGGATCGACGGGACTGGGTTTTCTCTCGCAAGCCCTTTCCAATGCGTTCCCGGAAGCCGAAGCCGTGTTTGGCGACCGGCTGGCCAGCGTCGCGACCGGACTCGGCATATATGCACGTCGACTATTTGGTTGATCGGCATTACTTGCAATTACCGTCCGGTCAGTCGATTTAAAGTGGTTTCTCATTAACTACTGATAAACCCGTGATATAAAAGAAAAACCCCGCGAATGCGGGGTTTTTCGTCTGCGAATCAAACGGGCAATAAAACTTATGCCGGCTTGATGTTTGCAGCTTGCTTGCCCTTCGGGCCGGTCTTCACTTCGAAGGTAACCTTCTGGTTTTCCTGAAGCGTCTTGAAGCCTTCCACGCGAATTTCGGAGAAATGAGCAAACAGATCTTCGCCGCCGCCGTCCGGCGTGATGAAGCCAAAGCCCTTTGCGTCATTGAACCACTTGACGGTACCGGTTTCCATGTTACTTGTTCCTAAAGATGTTGAATAAGGCCGAAGCCCGAATGTGCATGAAAATCAAGGAAGGGGCAATGGGACCAACCGGAGTACCGTGATGGGCGAACTACGAAAGACCAATTCACTCGCCACTTGAAATCCTGCAAGAGGGTTTATACGGCGAATCAAACCCGAGGTCAAATAATATCCGACCGGAAACTGGGGTTTTTCGAGTTTGTTTCGCGACATTCGAACGTCATATTACAAACCTTTCGGCGCATCTTTTACGTATGCGCCGGACTCGTTCAAACCTCAGTCGCAACAGATAGAGCGTAACGCGAGCGCACCCGTTAAACTACGCGCCACGTTGGGGCAGGCATCGATTTGGCTGAAGATTCCGCATTAACCCGCATAAGGTATTTGAAAGTTTTTTGACTGAAGGAGACGTAGTGAAAAGTTCTATTCAACGGAACATTGGGCCGGTCGCGCTGCTGCTGACCGGACTGGGTTCCATCATCGGTTCAGGCTGGTTGTTCGGCGCGTGGAAAGCGGCCAAAATTGCGGGTCCGGCTGCCATCGTGGCATGGGTTATTGGCGCAGTAGTCATACTTGCCATTGCACTGACTTATGCCGAGCTTGGCGCAATGTTTCCGGAGTCCGGCGGAATGGTTCGGTATGCGCGTTATTCGCACGGCGCTCTGGTCGGCTTCGTTAGTGCCTGGGCAAACTGGATCGCGATTGTTTCTGTCATTCCAATTGAAGCGGAAGCATCGATTCAATATATGAGTACATGGCCGTATCAATGGGCGCATGCACTTTTTGTAGATGAATCGCTGACGCCGGTCGGACTCGGTTTGTCGGCGCTATTGGTCATGGTGTATTTCCTGCTGAATTATTGGGGCGTCAAATTATTCGCCCGGGCCAATTCTGCAATTACCGTTTTTAAGTTCATTATCCCCGGTGCGACTATTCTCGGTCTTATGCTCACCGGTTTTCATAGTGAAAATTTCGGTACATCGTCGAGTTTCGCGCCTTATGGCTGGTCCGCAGTCCTGACTGCCGTGGCGACCAGCGGTATTGTATTCAGCTTCAACGGCTTTCAGAGTCCGGTTAATCTGGCCGGGGAAGCGCGCAATCCGTCGAAGAGTATTCCATTCGCGGTGATCGGCTCGATCTTGCTCGCACTCGTGATTTATGTGCTGTTGCAGGTGGCGTATATCGGTGCGGTAAGTCCCGGCGATGTCGTGAAGGGCTGGAGCCACTTCAACTTCGCGTCACCGTTCGCGGAACTCGCGCTGGCGCTGAACCTGAACTGGTTGGCGTTCCTCCTTTACGTCGATGCGTTCGTCAGCCCGAGCGGTACCGGCACGACCTACATGGCGACCACCTCGCGCATGATCTACGCGATGGAGCGCAACAACACGCTGCCGAAGATACTCGGCAATGTCCATCCGCTCTACGGCGTGCCGCGTCCGGCGATGTTCTTCAACCTTGGCGTCGCGTCCGTCTTCATGTTCTTCTTTCGCGGCTGGAGTTCGCTGGCGGCGGTGATTTCGGTCGCCACCGTGATTTCGTACCTGACTGGCCCGGTGAGCTTGATGGCGTTACGGCGCGCGGCCACGGACCTGCACCGGCCGTTGATGATCAAGGGCATGTCGATCATCGCGCCGTTCGCGTTCGTGTGTGCGTCGGAGGTGTTGTACTGGGCAAAGTGGCCGCTGACCGGCGAAATCATCCTGCTGATGGTGGTCGCGTTGCCGGTGTATTTCTACTACCAATCCAAGACGGGTTTCCACGATTGGAGCGATGACCTGAGGGCGGCGTGGTGGCTGATCGCGTATTTGCCTGCGATGGCCGTTGTTTCGCTCATCGGCAGCACGGAATTCGGCGGACGCGGATTATTGCCGTATGGCTGGGATATGGCGTTGGTCGCCGTGATGGCGCTGGCGTTTTATTATTGGGGCGTGCAAACCGGGTATCGGTCTCAGTATCTCGAAGAGCGCGACATCCACGACGATATCCTTGCCGAAGCAGGTGCGTGATAGCCGGTTCGTAAAACGCCGTTATCTCAATTAAAAAAACCCGCTTGAGCAATCAAGCGGGTTTTTTATTTTCCTTCGTGGCAAATCGCCGCATTTTGTGGGGATTTAGGCATCGCTGAAAACGTAATTTGTCATGGCCAGCGTTTTCTGAAATGTGCCAAGCGATTGAATGCCGAGTTCGAAGTCATCGCCGGCCGCTCCTAGCGCGCCGAAAATCGGCAGCAGGTGTTCATCGGTCGGATGCATCAGCACGGCGTGCGGCGCTTGTTTCCGGTAATCCAGCAGCGCTTCGATGTCCCGCTTCGCCATCCGATGCTCGAACCAGTCCGTGAATTCGGTCACGCGCGGATCGGCGTCTTCCGGCCGCGCGCTGAAATCCGCCGTCCGCAGGTTGTGCGTGATTTGTCCCGAGCCCACGATCATCACGCCGTCGTCCCGCAACGCCCGCAGCGCTCGGCCCACGCGATAGTGGTGCGCCGGATCAAGACGCGGCTGTATGGATAACTGCGCGACCGGAATCCCGGCGTCCGGGAACATCAGCAGCAATGGCACCCACGCGCCGTGGTCGAGGCCGTGCTCGGTGATTGCCGACGGAACGCCCGCTTGCGTCAGCAGCGTCGCGGCCTGCTTGCCGAGTTCCGGCGCGCCCGGCGCGCGATAGTGGATCTCGTAGAGTTCGCGCGGGAAACCGTAGAAATCGTGGATGGTCTCCGGTTGCTCGGCGACGCTCGCCACTGGCTGCGCCGTGCCCCAGTGTGCGGAAAGCATGAGTATCGAGCGCGGCCGCTCGAAGCGTGTCGCGAAGGAGGCGAACTCGGCGGAAGGCATCGACGGATCGATGGGCAGCGTCGGAGCGCCGTGGGAAATAAAAACGGTCGGAAGGCGGGACATCGCAGCAAACCTCAAAAAGAGTCGTTACCACGAATATAGAGATAGTCAGGCAGTTGATAAACAGCCGGCGAGGCAATGAATTGTGTCGCCGGTGTTGTTAATGGTCCGCGTCTTTCAGTCCCGGCCAAGCTGTGGCGATCGGGTTTCCGAGCGCAAACATGTCAATTACGCGGTCGACTGTCTGATCGACCATTTCATCGATGGAAGCTGGACGGTGATAAAACGCCGGCAGCGGCGGGAAAATGACGCCGCCCATCTCGGTGACCGATGTCATATTGCGCAAATGCGCGAGGTTGAAGGGCGTTTCGCGCACCATCAGCACCAGCCGGCGACGCTCTTTCAGCACGACATCGGCGGCGCGGGTGATCAGATTGTCCGATAGCCCCAGCGCGATGCTCGCCAGCGTTTTCATGGAACAGGGCGCGACGATCATGCCGTCGGTGGCAAACGACCCCGACGCGATGCTCGCACCGACATCACGGACGTTATGCACGACGTCCGCAAGCGCGTGGACGGCGGTTTTATCCAGATCCAGTTCGTGCTGGATGTTCAGCCAACCGGCGCTGGAGATCAGCAAATGCGTTTCCACCGCGCCCAGCCGCCGCAGCGTTTCCAGCAGCCGGATGCCGTAGATCGACCCGGTCGCCCCCGTGATTGCGACGATCAGCCGTCGCGGCACGGGGGGCAGGGGCGAAGAACGTGCGGCGGACAAACTCAGGCAGCGGCGAACAATTGTTGCAGTTCGCCCGATTCGTACATCTCCATCATGATGTCCGAGCCGCCGATGAACTCGCCGTTCACGTAAAGCTGCGGAATGGTCGGCCAGTTGGAGAATTCCTTGATGCCCTGGCGGACGCCTTCGTCTTCGAGGACATTGACCGTCTTGATGTCGGTCACGCCGCAAGCCTTCAGGACCTGGATGGCGCGGCCGGAGAAACCGCACATCGGGAACTGCGCGGTGCCTTTCATGAACAGCACGACCGGTGCTCCTTCGACGATTTGCTTGATGCGTTCTTGCGTATCCATGGTCTTTCCTGCGAGGCGTTGTAATGCGGGGTTGATTGTGGGTCGAGCGGTGAGCGATGCGCTACTTCAAGCGAAATTTCACACGCTAACGATCTGAAATGATAGCGGATTTCAATCCGGGCGGCTTGAGGCGGCTTGCGACCGCTAACGTCGCTTACGTGCGCGTCAAGCCGTGAGAAAACCGCCGCTGACCCGTTCGATGCCGGCCAGATCGCGCTCCGAGCGCACGTCCGAAAACCCGCGCGCCGTCAGCAGTGCGCGCACATTCGCGGCCTGATCGTAGCCATGTTCCAGCCAGAGCGAGCCGCCCGACGCCAGGAAAAACGGCGCCGTCTGGATAATCGTACGGATCGCGGCGAGTCCGTCGGCTTCATCGGTGAGCGCGGTGCGCGGTTCGAAGCGCAGGTCGCCTTCGGAAAGATGCGGGTCATTCTGCGCGATGTATGGCGGATTGCTCACGATCAATTCGAAGCGCAGCGCGGGATCGAGGGCATCCGTCCAGTCGCTTTCCAGTAGCGTGAGTTCTCCGCCCGGCCGGTCTGCATCAAGCAGTTTCGCTGCGTTTCGCGCAGCAACTGTCAGTGCTTGCGTAGATCGATCGACTGCCCAGACGTGTGCATGGGGTTGAAACGATGCGATTCCAACCGCGATCGCCCCACTGCCCGTGCCCAAATCGAGTACGCGCGGGGCTTCAATCCCGGCGATCTTTTCAAGTGCGATTTCCACGAGCAATTCAGTCTCCGGCCGCGGAATCAACACATCCGGCGTGACCTCGAATCTCAGCCCGAAAAATTCACGCGTTCCCACAAGCTGCGCGATCGGTTCGCCAGCCGTGCGTCGTTGTGCCAGCGCTTCGAAACGTACGACGTTTTCCTCGGGCAGGTCCTCGTTATCGCGCGTGATCAATTCGGTCCGGCGCCAGCCGAGCACATGCTCGAGCAAAATCCGCGTCTCGAGCGCGGGCAGCGAAGACGCGCGCAATAACGCGGCTACCGTCGTCATTCCGAATCGCCCAGCGCGGCCAGCAACTCGGCCTGATGTTCGCTGACGAGCGCGGCGACGAGTTCATCGATATCGCCATCCATGATCGCGTCGAGCTTATACAGCGTGAGATTGATCCGGTGATCCGTCATCCGCCCCTGCGGGAAGTTATACGTACGAATCCGTTCCGAGCGATCGCCCGAGCCGATCAGACTCTTGCGCGTGGCCGCTTCCTTCGCGTGCTGCTCGTGATACTGCTTGTCCATGATCCGGGCGGCGAGCACCTTCAGCGCGCGATCCTTGTTCTTGTGCTGCGAGCGATCGTCCTGACATTCCACGACGATTCCCGTCGGCAAATGCGTGACGCGCACAGCGGAATCCGTCTTGTTGATGTGCTGGCCGCCCGCGCCGGAAGCGCGAAAAGTATCGATGCGCAGGTCTGCCGGATTGATCACCACCTCACCGATTTCATCGGCTTCCGGCATCACGGCGACCGTGCACGCCGACGTGTGGATGCGCCCCTGCGTTTCAGTCGCCGGCACCCGCTGCACGCGATGCCCGCCCGATTCGAACTTCAGCTTCGAATACACATTCTGGCCGGCGATCCGCACGATCACTTCCTTATAACCGCCGAGATCCGACGCACTCTCCGACATCATCTCGACCGTCCAGCGATTGCGCTCGGCGTATCGCAGATACATGCGCAGCAAGTCGCCCGCGAACAGCGCGGATTCGTCGCCGCCCGTACCCGCCCGGATTTCGATGAAGATATTGCGGTCGTCGTTGGGATCTTTCGGCAGCAGCATGGCCTGCAGATCACGTTCGATGGCCGCCATCCGCTCGCGCGCCTCGCCAATTTCTTCTTCGGCGAAATCGCGCATCGCCGGGTCGGCGAGCAGTTCCATTGCGGTTGATTCGTCATTCGACGCCTGGCGCCACAACGCGTATTGCTCGACAACCGGCCCGATTTCCGCGTTTTCCCGCGTGATCTTGCGATATTGATCCATATCGGCGGTCACATCTTCGCGGCTCATCAGGTCATTGAGTTCGGCCAGCCGGGTGGTCAGCTGATCGAGCTTGTTTTGCATGCTCGTTTTCATGGAAGGCTGGAGCCAAGCTCCGGAGAAGACAGCAATCAGGAACGCGACCGCGAGACGCGGCGCAACTGAAGAGGTGACGAAAGAGGGGCGCTAAGTTTCCGACTGATCGGACGGATGGCCGTGTTTGTAAAGTCCGCCCATCAGGTCGATGAGCTGGTCGCGATTTTCATGACTGGCACGGCTGAGCGCGTGCGTGGGGCCATGGATCAGCTTGTTGGTCAGTGACTGCGACAGCGCTTCAAGCACCGCCGCCGGATCTTCGCCGCGCGCAAGCATCTTGCGCGCGCGTTCGACTTCGGCGCGGCGCAGCGCGTCGGCCTGCGTGTGCATGTGGCGGATCACCGGCACGATGCTGCGTGCGTCGAGCCATTGCATGAAATTTTGCACACGGGTGTCGATGATCGCTTCAGCCTGCGCGACTGCCGCTTGCCGCGACGCGCTGCCTTCACGCACGATCGCGCCGAGGTCGTCGACGGTATAGAGGAATACGTCCTGCAGCTTGCCCACTTCGGGTTCGATGTCGCGCGGCACGGCAAGATCGACCATGAAAATCGGCCGATGGCGGCGCGCCTTGACGGCCCGTTCAACCGCGCCCAGTCCGATGATCGGCAATGTGGACGCCGTGCATGACACGATGATGTCGAACTCGTGCATGCGCGCGGGCAGCTCGGAGAGGGGAATCGAACGGCCGTTGAAGCGCTCCGCGAGTTTTTCGCCGCGTTCGGCGGTCCGGTTCGCCACTACGAGTTCGCGCGGCTTTTGCGCGGCAAAATGCGTTGCGCACAACTCGATCATTTCGCCCGCGCCGATAAACAGCACGCGCTGTCCCGAAATGTTCTCGAAGATGCGCTGCGCGAGACGCACGGCCGCGGCGGCCATGGAAACGGATTGCGCGCCGATTTCAGTCGTCGTGCGCACTTCCTTCGCAACGGCGAAGGTGCGCTGGAACAACTGGTTGAGATACGTGCCGAGCGCGCCGGCTTCGGACGCCGTGCGCACCGCATCCTTCATCTGGCCGACGATCTGCGTCTCGCCGAGCACCATCGAATCGAGTCCTGAGGCTACGCGAAACGCATGCCGCACGGCTTCCGACTGCGGCAGCGCGTACACATGCGGTGCCAGTTCGGAGACCGGCAGGTTGTGATATTTCGACAGCCAATGGATGGCGGCGTCGCGGGCCGCTTTGTCGTCGGTGGCGCAGTACAGCTCCGTGCGGTTGCACGTGGACAGGATCGCCGCTTCCGGCGCGGCTTTTCCCAGCGGCCCCAGCCACAGATCTTTCAGCGCCCCGAGCGCCGGTTTGATCTGTTCGAGCGGAAACGCCACGCGTTCGCGCAGGGCGACAGGCGCAGTGTGGTGGTTGATTCCGATCGCGAGGAGCTGCATGTTTTGGGCCTAAGCTGATGGCCTTTGGAAATGCCTGAGAATGAGCCAGATATTATAGCCTTTCGCGGATTTCTTCAGTTCCACCGGGGAAACCCATGCCAGGCAAGGGGCCGGGAATGACGTCCGTTTCAATCCGGTCCAGTTGGTAACCGTAGCCGTAGAGCGGCGTCAGCCGGTAACCGGTTTGCGGCCGGAGATGCAACTTTGTGCGCAGGCGGCACGCGTGGGTGTCCAGCGTCCGCGACGCCATGTCACTCCCGCGCGGCCACACCACTTCCATGATGTGCGCACGCGATACGCCGCGCGACAGGTTGGTGAACAACAGCCGGGCGAAGCGGAATTCCTTCGGCGTGAGCAAACCCCGCTGCTCCGCGAAACTCACGCTCAATTCCGACGCATTGAACCGATACTCGCCGAAATGCTCGGCCGCCGGCGTGCGAACCGCGCTTCGGCGTGCCAGCACTTCCACGCGGGCGGCCAGTTCGATGCAGCGGACGGGTTTCGAGAGGCAATCGTCGGCGCCGGCTTTCAGGCACGCGACCATGTCGGCCTCGCTCTGGCACGCTGCCATCAACACGACGGGAAGCTGCGGCGCAAGCTGCCTGACGCGTTCGATGATTTCCGCGCCGATCATGTCGCGCGCTTCATTGGCGGCGATCAGCAGGTCGAAGGTGTCGTGCCTCATTCGATCCAGCAGCGCGGGCGCGGTTGGGAAAAAGTGGCAGAAATGGCCGTCCAGGACAAGTGTCCGGCGGATGAGTGCGGCGCGCTGGACGTCCGCGTCAATGATGGCGATTCGCATGATTTCCGACGCCGCCGCGCGCGCTGAGAGAGCAGGTTGGGCGGCGTGGCACGTGCTTGCCATCGCCATGCCAGCCCCCTTCTGAACATGACTTGACACGCTGATTTTACGTATCAGTTCCTCGACGCCCCTGCTCATAGGATCTAAACTCATCCGCTACGCTGCGAGCGCCTTCCAGAGCTTCTAGTTTTACAGGACCGAAAATGCTAGTTCACCGATCCGATTCAACCCATAGCTTTAGTCTTAAATCCGCCGGAATGCGCCGCTAATGGGGTGGCCGGGGATCGTGTTTCTCGGTTTGGTGGTGGGATTGGCCGGTTGGTGGCGGCATCCGTTGCGGCGGGTGGCCTCAAAACCGTTCGGCCGGATATGGGCGGCGGGACTCGTGGGCATTCTGGCGGCGATGCTCGCGAAAATGCTCGGCAACGTCACCGGCGCATTTCACGATGGCGATTCCTTTGAGTGGCTCGCATGTGCGCTGCTGGCGCTAGTCGCCGTGACCGTCACGGTAGGACTGGCGGCGCGGCGTTGAGCTTATGGTTGGACGTAACAAAATTCTGCAGGTGACTCCATGAACGATCGACTGAATTCCCCCGATGGCCAGACTTTCGCCCGGCGTATCGAATTGCTGCGCGGCGCGATGGCGCGTGAGGCGCTGGCCGCCGTGCTGGTGCCGTCGTCGGATCCGCACATCTCTGAATATCTGCCGGAGCACTGGCAAGGGCGGCAGTGGCTGTCGGGATTCACGGGCTCGGTCGGAACGCTGGTCGTAACAGCCGATTTCGCCGGCGTGTGGGTCGACAGCCGATATTGGACGCAGGCCGAGGCGCAACTGGCCGGGACCGGTATCGCGTTGATGAAGATGATGGCCGGACAGCAATCCGCACCGCACGTGGACTGGCTCGCTGAAAACGTGGCGGCCGGCGAGACGGTGGCCGTCGACGGCGCCGTGCTGGGCGTCGCGGCTGCGCGGGCGTTGAAGGAAGCGCTGACGGCGCGCGGGATCGTGTTGCGAACGGACCTGGATCTGCTCGATGCCGTTTGGCCGGAGCGCCCGGGCTTGCCATCGGAGAGTGTCTACGAACACGTCGCGCCCCAGGCGAGCGTCGCGCGTCCGGAGAAGCTGGCAGAAGTGCGGCGCGTGATGCGCGAGAAGGGCGCGCAATGGCATTTCATCTCGACGCTCGACGATCTCGCGTGGCTGTTCAACCTGCGTGGCGCCGACGTCACCTATAACCCCGTGTTCGTCGCGCATGCGTTGATCGGACTGGACGACGCGGCGTTGTTTGTCGGCGATGGCAAGATTCCGGCCGAGCTGAAAGCGTCGTTGCTGAAGGAGAACGTGCGCGTCGAGCCGTATTCGGCCGTCGCCGATGCCCTCGCCACTTTGCCCGCCGGTTCCACGCTGCTCATCGATCCGCGCCGGATCACGTTCGGCTCGCTGGAAAAGGTGCCGGCCGAAGTGAAGATTGCGGAAGCGGTGAATCCGTCGACGTTCGCCAAGTCGCGCAAGACGCCCGCCGACGCCGCGCACATTCGCGCGACGATGGAGCAGGATGGCGCGGCGCTCGCCGAGTTCTTCGCGTGGTTCGAAGACGCGCTCGGGCGCGAGACGATCACGGAGCTCACCATCGACGAGAAACTGACGGCCGCGCGTGCGCGTCGGCCGGGTTTTGTCACGCTGAGTTTTGCGACTATCGCGGGTTTCAACGCGAACGGCGCGATGCCGCACTATCGCGCCACCGAAGCCTCGCATTCGGTGATCGAAGGCAATGGTTTGCTGCTGATCGATTCGGGCGGCCAGTACCTGAGTGGCACGACCGATATCACGCGCGTGGTGCCGATCGGCACGATTACGGCTGAGCACAAGCGCGATTTCACCGTCGTGTTGAAGGGGACGATTGCGTTGTCGCGGGCGCATTTCCCGCGCGGCATTCGTTCACCGATGCTCGACGCCATCGCGCGTGCGCCCATCTGGGAAGCGGGCGCGGATTACGGACACGGCACGGGGCATGGCGTCGGTTATTTCCTGAACGTGCACGAAGGCCCGCAGGTCATCTCGCACTACGCGCCGGCCGAGCCGTACACGGCGATGGAAGACGGCATGATCACGTCGATCGAACCGGGGCTTTATCGGCCGGGGAAATGGGGCATTCGCATCGAAAACCTGGTGATGAACGAGCCCGCCGGAAAAACCGAATTCGGCGATTTCCTCAAGTTCGAAACGCTGACGCTGTGTCCCATCGACACCCGTTGCATCGACTTGAGCCTGCTACGCGACGACGAACGCGCGTGGCTCAACGACTATCACGCAACCGTCCTCGAACGCGTTTCGCCGCACGTGTCCGGCGCGGCAAAAACGTGGCTCGAAAAACGCACGCAAGCAATCTGAACGGAGCGATGCATGGCGATCAAGGCAGTGGTGTTCGATTTCGGCGGCGTGCTGATCGACTGGAATCCCGAATATGTGTATAGCCGGCTGATTCCCGATGCAACCGAGCGGCGCTGGTTTATGGACAACGTTGTCAAGACGGACTGGGTGCTGCAGCAGGACGCGGGGCAGACTATCGCCGACGGCAATGCCGAACTGATCGCCAGGTTTCCCGAGCACGAAGCCCTGATCCGCGCGTTTTACGAGCGCTGGCAGGACATGGTGGCGGGCGCGCTGGAAGACGGCGTCGCGCTGGTCGACAAGCTCGCGGCAGCGGACACGCCGCTGTTCGGACTGACCAATTGGTCGGCCGAAACTTTTCCGTGGGCTTGGGAGCGTTTCCCGGTGCTGCAGCGTTTTCGCGAGGTGGTCGTGTCGGGGCGTGTGCTGGTGGCCAAACCCGATCCTGCCATTTTCGCGTTGATGTGGACTGAAATTGAAAAGCATCTTCCGGGCATTCAGCCGCAGGAAGTTGTTTTTATCGATGACAACGCGAAGAACATCCAGGCCGCGACTGCGCTTGGCTGGAGCGCTGTGCATCACACGAACGCAGAGCAGACCGAGGCGCGCTTGAGAGCGCTCGGTTTGCCCGTGTGATTATTTTCCGAACAGGTTCTTCAACGCGTCGCCGATGCTTTTCACCACGCCGCCGGCATTCTTCGCCACGCCTTCCGCGTTCACGCCAAGCGCCTTCGCGAAGCCTACGGCGAGCTTCTTCATCAAACTCTCGTTGAGCGAGAATTTCGGGTCGCGCAGATCGCCATCGAGTTCGAAGTCCAGCTTGATCTGATCGTGATTTTTCAACGCCGCGACTGCGATCTTCGTCGGCATGGAGAGGAACGTGTCGAGCGGGTTGCCGCTATCCGATAACTGCAAGTGGTTCAGCATGATCGAACCCGGCGCGTGGATACGGTAGTCGTGCACGGTCGCGTCAAGCGTGAGGTCGATCGTGCCGCCCGTGACGCTCGTCTTCGCGCCCGCTTTCCTCAGCAGATACGGATCGAGCGTGGCGATATCGACGTTGTGCAAGGTCGTGTGCGTCTGCGAATCCTTGTTCGCTATTTTTATCCAGCCGTTGAACGCGACCGTACCCGTGTGCGACGGCCCTTTGATCGAGCCCGTCATGTCGAGCTTGGTGGGTTCGGTGAGCGCGGGCAGATGCAGGTTGTCGACGTTCGCCTTCGCGTCCGAAATCAGGATTCGATACGGCGGCTGCTGCACGGATTCATCGAAGAATTCCATGGCGCCGCGCTCAAACGTGACGTGATCGATCTGTCGATCTTCCCGCGCATGCGCCGCGGCTTCGCTTGAACCGGCTTGGGCTTCGCTTGCCGATTGCCGGAGATTGGGCAGCAACTGGACGCTGCCATCGGCGAAACGGACGACGGAGAGATAAAAACCATCGATCGTCACGTGTTGCAGATGCACGCGGTTGCTCAGGAGCGATCGCATATCGACGTTGAGCGTCACGCGCTCGGCACGCAGCGCGTCTTCCGTGGGCCAGCCTTGTGGCCCGCGCAGACGCACGTGGCTCAGCGTGATCCGCGCGTAACCGACCTCGATATCTTCCGCCGAGCCAAGCGGCCCAAGCGTTTCGACCACGCGCGACTTCATTTCCTGCGCGACGAGAAACCCGCCGCCGATCGCCGCCAACAGCAGCACCACAACGATCGCGCCCACCCACAGCGCCACGCGTTGCGCCTTCGTACCCGCCATCCCGATGTCTCCCATCCAAGCCGCGCACGAGCGGCGATACGGTGCCTTGTTGCTGTTGGCCCTTGCCGTGCTTACCGGACGATCGGCTTATAGCGCAGGCGTTTCGGCTTAGCAGCTTCCTCGCCCAGGCGATTGCGCTTGTCGGCTTCGTATTCTTGATAGTTGCCGTCGAAGAAGCTCACTTGCGAGTCGCCTTCGAACGCAATGATGTGCGTCGCGATACGGTCGAGGAACCAGCGATCGTGCGAAATCACCATCACCGATCCAGCGAATTCCAGCAACGCGTCTTCAAGCGCGCGCAGCGTTTCGACGTCCAGGTCGTTCGACGGCTCGTCCAGCAGCAGTACGTTGCCGCCTTCGATCAGCGTCTTCGCGAGATGCAGGCGGCCGCGTTCACCGCCCGACAATGCGCCGACGGTTTTTTGCTGATCGCCGCCCTTGAAGTTGAATCGGCCGATATACGCCCGCGACGGCGTTTCGTACTTGCCCACGGTCAGTACATCCGCACCGCCCGAAATCTCTTCGAACACGGTCTTGTTGGCATTGAGCGCATCGCGGCTTTGATCCACGTACGCCAGTTTTACCGTCGGCCCCGTGACGATCTCGCCCGAATCCGGCTGCTCCTTACCCGTTAGCATGCGGAACAACGTGGATTTCCCCGCGCCATTCGGCCCGATAATTCCGACAATCGCGCCCGCCGGAATCTTCATGTTCAGGTTATCGATCAAGAGCCGGTCGCCGTAAGCCTTGCTCACGTTCTTGAACTCGATCACTTCATTGCCCAGCCGGTCGCCGACAGGGATGAAGATTTCCTGGGTTTCATTGCGCTTCTGATATTCCTGGCTGTTGAGTTCCTCGAACCGCGCGATCCGCGCCTTCGATTTCGCCTGGCGCCCCTTCGGATTCTGGCGCACCCATTCCAGTTCTTTCTTCAGCGCCTTCTGCCGCGCCGATTCCGTCGATTCTTCCTGCTTCAGCCGATCCTGTTTCTGGTCGAGCCAGCTGCTGTAGTTGCCTTTCCACGGGATGCCGTGGCCGCGGTCGAGTTCGAGAATCCATTCGGCGGCGTTATCGAGGAAATAGCGGTCGTGGGTGACCGCCACGACTGTGCCCGGATAGCGTGTGAGGAATTGTTCTAGCCAATCCACCGATTCCGCGTCCAGGTGGTTGGTCGGTTCGTCGAGCAGCAGCATGTCGGGTTTTTGCAGCAGCAACTTGCACAGCGCCACGCGGCGCTTTTCGCCGCCCGACAGGTGTTCGATTTTTGCGTCCCACGCGGGCAGGCGCAGTGCGTCGGCGGCGACTTCGAGTTGTTGCTCCGGCGTGCCGCCGTCGCTGGTCGCGAGGATGGCTTCGTATTTGGCTTGCTCGGCGGCGAGAGCGTCGAAGTCGGCGTCGGGTTCCGCGTACGCCGCGTAGATCGCATCGAGCTTTTTCTGCGCGCTAAAAACTTCGCCAAGGCCGTCTTCCACCGCTTCGCGCACGGTTTGCTGCGGATCGAGTTGCGGTTCCTGCGGCAAGTAGCCGATGTTCAGGTTCGGCATCGGCGTGGCTTCGCCTTCGATTTCCTTGTCAACGCCAGCCATGATGCGGATCAGGGTCGACTTGCCGGACCCGTTCAGGCCGAGCAGGCCGATCTTGGCGCCGGGGAAAAACGAGAGCGAGATGTCTTTCAGGATCTGGCGTTTCGGCGGCACGATCTTGCCGACGCGGTTCATGGTGAAGACGTATTGGGCCATTTTGAATTCAGTTGTCTGAGGTTGACGGTTCGAAGCGGGCTTCGGCCGGGCGGGTTCTGGGTTTTAGGCCCCCTGCCGGGAAGTCCCTGGATTCAGTACGCGACGATGCGTTTCCCGCAGCGCGCGGGAAGTGACGACATTGTACTTCGATGAATATGGCGGCCTGCCGGGCGTTTGTCGGCTTTGCCATCGGCACTTGGCGTTTAGCGCCAGGCTGCGACGCCGCCGTGACGCGAACACGTGCCGCTGCGATGGCGGCTGAAGCTCCAGGTGCCATCGCGGCATCGGGCGGTGGCGCCGTTGGGGACTTCACCCGAACGCGAACGAGCGGGGGAGTGGACGGTTTCTCCGTCGTGATTGCGATAGGTCTGGTGGTTATCGAGGTTGGATTCGTTCGGGGTGGAGTAGGCGTAGGCGAACGAGTGGGCGCAACTGAGCGCGAGGGCGGCGGTTAGGAGGATCGAGGCGAAGCGGTGATAGAAACGTGTCGGCATTGTTTTTGTTTTGAACGCGAGAGGCGTGAATGCTTGCGTTGGTCGTTTTGGATCGCCGCATTATCGCGCGATCAGATAGCCGGCGTAGCGAGTGAGCATGATGTCATCGACTTCGCGCTGGCTGCCCGAGCCGAGGTCGACCATTTTCCTGACGTCAGGAAAATGGTCTGTTGTCGCGTGCCCCGACGTTTCGCAGGCAATCTCGGCTTTGCGGCCGGTCCTGGCTCACTCGACCCAACAAGCGGTGGGCGAGCAGAGCGGCCGGCGCACAGCAAATAAAAAAAGCGGAATCCCTTTATGAAGGACCGCGCGTTTAATCACAAGCTCGGACGACGAATTATTACATCAGACGTTAAACAAGAAATTCATCACGTCGCCGTCGTGCACCACGTATTCTTTCCCTTCAGCGCGCATCTTCCCGGCTTCTTTCGCGCCTTGCTCGCCTTTGAACGCGACGAAGTCATCGAAGGCGATCGTCTGCGCGCGAATAAACCCGCGCTCGAAGTCCGTGTGAATAGCACCTGCGGCTTGAGGCGCAGTGTCGCCGATATGAATCGTCCAGGCCCGCACTTCCTTCACGCCCGCCGTGAAATACGTCTGCAAGCCAAGCAGTTTGTAGCCTGCGCGAATCACGCGATCCAGACCCGGCTCTTCCATGCCGATATCGGCGAGAAACTCGTGCTTGTCGGCGTCGTCGAGATCCGCGATTTCCGCTTCGATCGCCGCGCACACCGCCACGACCGGCGCCTTCTCGGTCTCAGCGTACTTGCGCACCGCGTCCAGATGGGGATTGTTTTCGAAGCCGTCATCCTTTACGTTCGCCACGTACATGGTCGGCTTGGCGGTAATCAGGCACAGCGGCTTGATCAGCAAGAGTTCGTCTTCGCTCAAGTCGAGACCGCGCACTGGCTTCGCCTGATCGAGTTGCGCCTGGATCTTTTCCAGCAACGGGACGAGCTTCGCCGCTTCCTTGTCGTTGCCTGAGCGGGCGGACTTCGCATAGCGGTGATGAGCCTTCTCCACCGTCGCTAAATCCGCCAGCGCCAATTCCGTATTGATGACTTCAATATCCGCGAGCGGATCGATCTTGTTCGCGACGTGAATCACGTTCTCGTCTTCGAAACAACGCACGACGTGCGTGATGGCATCGGTTTCGCGGATGTTTGCGAGGAACTTGTTGCCCAAGCCTTCGCCCTTGCTCGCGCCTGCCACGAGACCCGCGATATCGACGAATTCGACAATGGCCGGAACCACGCGCTCGGGTTTGACGATCTCGGAAAGTGCAGCAAGCCGCGGATCCGGCACTTCGACCACGCCGACATTCGGCTCGATCGTGCAGAACGGATAGTTTTCGGCGGCAATGCCGGCCTTGGTCAGTGCATTAAACAGGGTGGACTTGCCGACGTTAGGCAAGCCGACGATGCCGCATTGGAGGCTCATGGAAATCCCATTGTAAACAAGGCACTATCGCGCCGAATGTCGGCGTGGTCGAAGTGCCCGATCGCCGCCGGCCGTTTTCGCGGGGCGATGTGTATTGGGAGGCAAAACAGCAAAACCGGGGCGTTGGCTCAACGATTTTGTATCTGTTTTGTCTTCGGAAAAATGGCAATTGTAACTCTTTCGGAGTCAGCTCTTGAGCGGCTTCCAGGTAAGTCTGGTGCGGTGTTCCGGGACCGGGTGTTGTGTGGCTTATGCCTCAAGGTAGGTCGGCGGACCAAGACGTTTTTTGTAGCTACGCTAGAATGTTTCTATACCGTATCAACAAGGAGCCGATCGAAATCCAGGTCGACCTCGACTACTCAGGATGAAATTTCACTATGACTGTTCAGACGATTAAGCGTTGGGGGCAATAGCCTTGCCGTGCGCATCCCCGCCGGCTTGGCCGACGCGCTCAGGATACAAGAGGACCAGGACGTAGAAATCGGCGCCGAACATGGCGCCCTGGTAATTAAACCTGCGGGTTTGACGTCCTCCTCGCCCTGATGAACGAGGATTCCCGGCGGCTTACGCCGCCTTG
>NZ_JALPRJ010000089.1 GCF_030464885.1 Caballeronia sp. SEWSISQ10-4 2
AAAGAAAACATCCAACATATAACGACCGCAGGCCTAAGCAGCAGCAACCCGGCATTGACCCTCGACCACTACGCCCGAAAACCCCGTGCCCCCCGACCGAGTGCGAACGAAAACCCCGCCCGTCCCCTTACTGCGGCCCCGGGCCACGAATTCCAAAACCCGCCGTCTTGAGCGGCGTCATGTGGAACTTCGTGAAGAGCTTGTCATAGGTACCGTCTGCCTTGAGTTCGGTCAACGCCTGCGCGGCTGCCTCGGCTAAGACCTTGTCGCGAAAGGCAAACGTGATGTCGGTGCCGTCCAGCCCATGCAACCAGATCTTCACAATGCCGCGATCGGCCAGCGAGGTCGCCGTCTCGTCGATATTGATACCCGCTTCCAGTTGATGCGCGCGCAACGCCGCCGACGTATCTGTCACCGTCGTGAAGGTACGGAAGTCCATGCTCGGCATGCCCTGCGCCTTCAACTGCTCATTGAACTCGCGAGCCTTGCGCTCCTGGTAAGTCGCAATCTCGACGCCGACCACATGACCGGCCAGGTCGGAGAATTTGGTCGGCTTGAGCGGACTGTCTGGCAACGTGTACACGCTCAGCGCCTGCTGTGCGTACGGCACCATGTACAACATCTTCGAACGTTCCTCGGTCCAGAAAAGGCCCGTGTTGATGGCGTCGAACTGGCCGGTGCGCAAGCCGGGAATCATCGGCGGCATGTCCATGCGCACGAAGACGGGTTCAAGACACAGCTTGCGCGCAATCGCGCGGCCGAGTTCGACGTTCAACCCCTGAAGCTCCCCCTTGTCGTCCACGTATTGCTGTGGCGGCAGGGTCGGATTGATCGACATCTGGAACTTGCCAGCCGCGACAAGATGCGAGGCGGACAGCGCCGGAGTGCACGTCTGGGCGAATACGGGCTGGGTCAGCAAGGCGCTCAATACCGCGCCGCACAACATGAACTGCTTGATCATGAGACGAGTCCTTTGAAGTCGAAAGTAAGGGGAAACGCTGCACACTTCAGTCACTGGCCGCCGGACTGCGGGTGAGCACGAGCGCCGCGTGCTGCGCCTGGATCACGATCTCGCCGCGCTGGTTCACAAGCCGTACGTCCTCGGTCAGCACGCCACGACCGGCACGCGAACTCAGTCGCTTGCCGGTCACGCGAAACACGACATGCACGACATCGCCTGCGAGCAGCGGCAAGAGGAACCTGACCTGATCCCAGCCCAGCGAAGCGATAGATGTGTTCTCGTAGAGCTTCAGCGAGGTCTTGAGCCCTTCCATAAGCGCAAGTCCGTAGAGGCCATGCGCAATGAGTCCGGGAAAACCGCGGCTTTGCGCATAGGCCGCGTCGGTGTGAAGCGGATGGAAATCTTCCGTGAGCTCGCAGAAGACCCTGATGTCGGCCGGCGTGATGGGGCGCGCCGCGCTCTCCATGTCCTGATCGAGTACGACGTCTTCGTAGTAGAGGCCGGTCATGTTCATGACGTAGCTCCATTGCGCGACACTAGCGTATCGCGCAGGTTCATCGGGCCTTCGCGGAAGATGCGCGGGTCCATCAATGCGAGCGAATCGCTCACGCGCACGGCGAAGCCAACCCGGTCGAGCACGTCTTCCTTGAGACGCACGCCGGGCGCGATTTCGGTGAGCACGAGGCCGTCGCGTTCGAGATGAAAGACTGCCCGGTCCGTGACGAACGACACTTCCTGTCCGCGCTCACGGGCGAGGTCGGCCGAAAAACTCACCTGTTCCACCTGTGGCATGAACTTGTCGAAGGCGCCGTCGCGGCGAATCCGGAGTTCGCCGTCACGCACGTCGATGTCGAGCGCGCCGCCTGTCAGCGAGCCGCTGAACACAAGGCGTTTCGAATTCTGCGTGATGTCGATGAAACCACCCGAGCCGTCGTAGCGCTCGCCAAAACGTGTCACGTTGACATTGCCCCGTGCATCGACCTGAGCGAACGAGAGGAACGCACAGGTGAGGCCGCCGCCGTCGTAGAAGTCGAACTGGTACGCCTGGTCGAGTATCGCGCGCGGATTCACCGCCGTGCCGAATTCACGGGTATGGCCCGGCACGCCGCCGATCACACCAGACTCCACAGTCAGCGTCATCAGGTCCTCGATACCCTCCTCCGCCGCAACGTTGGGGATCATCGCGGAGACGCCGACACCGAGGTTGACGACATCGCCAAGCCGCAGCTCGAACGCCGCCCGCCGCGCGATAACGCGCCGCACTGTCAGCGGATCAGGCACGATGCGCGATTTCGGCAGCCGCGTCTCGCCGCTGCGAGCCGGATCGTATTGCGTGGTATAGGTCTGCATCTGATCCGGCTCGACCACCAGGTAGTCGATCAGGAAGCCGGGAATCTTGATCATGTGCGGATTCACGCTGCCGCGCTGCACGATGCGCTTCACCTGGCAAATCACCATGCCGTCTGCGTTGTGCACCGCCTGCGCGATCGAGAGGTCTTCCCGCGCAGTCGCCTCGTGCTCCATGCTGACGTAACCGTCCTCGTCGGCTGAAGTGCCGCGGATGATCGCTACATTCGGCTCGCCGGGCGCATGATAGAAAAGGCACTCGCGCCCGGCAAGGTGCAACAGCTCCACCATCGGCTCGGTCGTGCGCTCGTTCATGCGACCGCCGTCCTGGCGAGGATCGACATAGGTTCGCAAGCCCACGTGCGTAACGAGACCGGGCTGACGCCCCGCCATCGCGCGGCATAGTTGCGTCATGACGCCCTGCGGGAAGTTGTATGCCTCGATCCTGTTCCCTCGAATCAGCTTCATGAACGGAACCTGCATGCCGTAGTTGCCGCCGATCACGCGGCGCACCATCTCCGGATAGGCGAGCCGGCAAAGGCCTTTTTCATGTACGGCGCCTACCCCTGTCACGTGAAAGAGTGTCAGGTCATGCGGGCCGGCACCGGCAAGAAAGCGTTTCTCAATTGCTTCCAGCACGGCTTCGGGCACACCCGATCCACCGTTGCCTCCGACCATCAGCATGTCGCGATCGCGAATCAGCGCCGCCGCCTCACTTGCCGTGATGCACTTGATCATGGCCGCCTCCTCAGGACAGTTCTTTCTCGATCTGGCGCGCGATGATCAGCCGCTGGATCTGATTCGTACCCTCGAAGATCTGCGCAAGACGCACGTCGCGAAACAGGCGCTCGATGCGGTATTCGCGCGAATAGCCGTTGCCGCCGTGGATCTGCAGCGCATTCGAGACATGGCGCATCGCCATGTCCGTGGTGAACAGCTTGGCGTGCGCTGCTTCCTTCGCGATGGAGCGGCCTGCGTCATGCACGCGCGCGGCGTGATGGATCAACAGGCGTGACGCCGCGATATCTGTCGACATGTCGGCGAGCATGAACTGGATCGCCTGGAACGAGCTGATCGGCGCGCCGAACTGGCGGCGGGTGGCGGCGTAGGCGGCGGCATCCTCGAAGGCTGCCTGCGCGATCCCAAGCGCCATCGACGACATCAGGAGGCGGCTGAAATTGAAATTGGCCATGGCCATCTTGAACGCCTGGTGCTCCACGCCGACCAGCGCATCGTGTCCGAGCTTCACGTTATCGAAAGCGATCTGGCAGTCTTCCAGGCCGTGCATGCCCAGTAGTTCCTCGGACTTCCCCCGCGTGACGCCGTCGAGCGTTGCATCGACAATAAAACAGCTGATCGCATGGCGATCGCCCCGGCCGTCGGGCGACGGCGTGCGCGCGAACACGAAAATCCAGTCGGCGACGCCGCCAAGCGTTACCCACGCCTTGGTGCCGTTGAGCACGTAACCGTCTTCGGTACGGCGTGCAGACGTGGTGAGGCTCGCGACGTCCGAGCCGTGCTCCGGCTCCGACACGGCGGTGGCCGCAATCGCGCTGCCGTCGAGCAGGGCCGGGATGCGACGGCGTTGCGCAACGCTGCCGTGCTGATGGAGAAAGAGCGCGGCTTCCACCGGAATGGCAAAGGCATTGCCAATGCTTCCAGAGCACCGCGCAAGCTCTTCCATGACGATACAGACAGCAACCGTGTCGAGTCCGGCGCCGCCGCCTGCTTCGTCGAGGCTGATACCGAAGAGGCCGAGTTCGGCCATGCGCTGATACAGCGTGCGATCGAACCGGTCCTCGCGATCGATTGCCGCAGCGCGTTTGAGTACTTCGCGTTCGGCGAACCGGCGGGCGGTATCGCGCAGCGAAATCTGTTCTTCCGTGAAAAAATTATGCATGGGTCTCGTCGGTCCGGATGCGCGCCGGATTGTTCTGGCGGGCTTCCGGGACAGTATCGACGAGCTAATATTGGTGTCTATCCGGATCGGGGTGGTTAGTATTCGCGGGACTTATAGGGTGCGGCCGGGTGTGAATTCATGCACACGAAGAAGCCCGGAGAACCCTCATCGGTTAACCGGTTATCGCCTTGATGACGTCGTCCTGCAGTCCGCGAATGTGATTGATCATCGCGTTACGCGCCTCGACCACGTCGCGCGATTTAAGGGCCGCGAGAATCGCGAGATGCTCGACATGATTTTCCTGCTGCCGGTGCAAATGGCTCGTCACGCGAAACAGGCGCGCGTTAAGCCGCATCATGACGATCATCTGCACGAGCACCGCGTTGCCCGAAGCCTCCGCGATGGTCCGGTGCAGCAGGTCGTCGAATTCGCGATGTTCGACCTCCGTATGTACGCCCACTTCGAGCGCATGAACCTGCACCTCGAGCGCCTCGATCGAGGCGACTGACAAACGCTGGATACCGAGGTCGACGGCCTGCGCTTCGAGTGTCTCGCGCACCCGCATGCTTTCGAAAAACTCGCGCGCCGACACGGTTCTGACGGAGAAACTGCGGGCGTCGGCGCGCACCAGCAAGCCCTCGCCGGTCAACCGGATCAGCGCCTCGCGAACCGGCGTGCGCGACATGTCGAGTTGGTCGGCAACCCGATGTTCATTGAGCAGCGCGCCCGCCTCGAGCTCACGATCGAGGATCATTTCGCGCAGGCGCCGGTAAGCGCGTTCGCCGAGACTTACAACGCGCGTATCCGGCGATCCTTCGTCAGCAGGAGCCAGAGCGGAGCCCAGGGCAGGCGCCTCGTACTGGCTCGCCGCGGCAGAGGTTTGCTGCTTCGGTTTTCCAACCGTTTTCTTCGCGCGAGTTTCGGTGACGTTCTTCGATACCTTGGTCATGGTCAGGCAGGGGTTCCATGTTCACTCGGACCGTATCAGAAGGTGGCCGGCCCGATTTTGAACTGCGATGTTACAACGCCGGGCCGATCGCACCGCAGGAATCGGCCGTGCCCCGCGCGGCCGCGAAACTCTCCCTCGGACCAGACCGTTACGCCCCGGCTCATGGTTATCGAAGGCCAGGCGCGAACTTCGCGGCCCTCGTAGGGCGTGTAATCGGCGGCGTGATGCAGGTCGACGTTACGGATCGTGCGGGCGACGCCGGTGTCCCAGATCACGAGGTCGGCATCGCTGCCGATCGCGATTGTTCCCTTGCGCGGATAGAGGCCATAGAGCTTGGCCGCGTTCGTCGAAGTGAGTTGCACGAAGCGATTGATGTCGATCCGGCCGCCCAGCACGCCCTCGGAGAACAGCAGCGGCATGCGCGTCTCGATGCCGGGAATACCGTTGGGCACCTGGTGAAAACTGCTACCGGGGCCGTGCAGCATCTTGCCGTCCGGGCCGTCGTAATTAAACGGCGCGTGATCCGACGACACGATCGTGAACATCCCGTTCTGCAGCCCGGTCCACACGGCCTGCTGGTTGGCCTTGTCGCGCGGCGGCGGACTGCAGATGCACTTCGCGCCCGCGAAACCGTCGAGCGCCAGGTCCTCTTCGCTCAAGAACAGATACTGCGGACACGTCTCGGCGAAGACCGGCAGTCCTCGCCCGCGTGCCCAGTGAATCTGCTCGATTGCCTCCCGGCCGGACACGTGCACGATCAGGATCGGCACTTCAGCGAGTTCGGACAATGCGATTGCCCGATGTGTCGCCTCGCGCTCGACGAGCATCGGCCGCGACGCGCCATGGTATTTCGGCGCACTCAGGCCCGCGGCAAGCAGACGCTCGGTCAGCCAGCCGATGCAATCGCTGTTCTCCGCGTGAATCATCGTCATGGCGCCATGGATTCGGGCGCACGCCAGCACGTCGATGATCTGGCGATCGTCGAGTTTCATGTCGTCGTAGGTCATGTAGACCTTGATCGATGTGTAGCCCTCGGCGATCAGCTTCGGCAACTCTTCGCTCACCACTGCGTGCGAGGGATCGGACACGATTAGGTGAAACGCGTAATCGATGGCGGCCTTGTCTGCCGCACGCGTGTGATAGTCCTCGACCGCCGCTCGCACACTGCGGCCCTTGAACTGCAGCGCGAACGGGATCACGGTCGTGGTGCCGCCGCAGGCTGCCGAACGGGTGCCGGTTTCGAAATCGTCCGCCATCTTCGAGCCGTCGGATGTCGGCTGGTCGAGATGGACATGTCCATCCACGCCACCGGGCGTCACGAATCGTCCACGCGCGTCGATGGTCTCGCGGCCCTCGGCGAGATCGTTGCCGAGCGCAACGACTACGCCGTCGCGAATACCAATGTCCGCAGTGAAGAGATCGGCTGCGGTCGCGATGCACGCATGGCGCACGACGGTATCGAAGGGCTGCTCGCGATTACTTGAATTCATGGGTGTCTCGCTGGTTCACAGGTTCAATGCGGCTGCGTGGCGGGCGAACCGGCGCGCCGCCGCGCAGCCCGGTGGTTGAGCCACCGCGCCCGCCAGCCGGCGGGCGCCGCGCCGTGCGCTACGTATCCACGTCCGTAGTACGTTTCGATCCTGCGCTGGAAGAAGTCCCAAACGGTTGTGATCAACAGGTAATAAAGCGCGGCGACAACAAACAGTTCGAGCACCATGAAGCGCTCCTGAATCAGTTCCTGAGTGCGTCGCAACAGCTCTTCCATTGAGATCACGGACGTGATCGAGGTAGTCTTGAGCAAGCTGTTCACGCTGTTGCCAAGCGATGGAACAATCAGACGCATGGCCTGCGGGAACACGATCTGGCGCATCGTCTGGTATGCATTGAGGCCGAGCGCCTTCGCCGCGTTGGTCTGCCCACGCGGCACCGAGGATATGCCACCGCGGATGATCTCCGACAGATAGGCCGCCTCGTTCAGGATCAGTCCAACGAGCGCTGCCTCCACCACCGGCAAGCGCACGCCTACCTGCGGCAGTCCGGTGTAGATAATAATCAGTTGCACGAGCAGCGGCGTGCCCCGGAAGACCCAGACGTAAAACGCAGCCGGCGCCGACAGCCACTTGGCCCCGGACAGGCGCGCCAAGGTCAGCAGCGTACCCAGGAAAAGGCCACCCGCGATTGCCGCAAGCGTCAGCCAGATCGTCTGGAAGGCGCCGCCGATCAAGTACGGGCTGACCAGATAAGAGGCGAACCCGTCCCAGTTCCATCCTTGATTCATCACACACTCCTGATTGCCTTTTCACGGCCCGGGCACGTCACCGGCACGCGCCCGGAACCCGCCCTTACTTCGGCTGCGCGATGGCGATCGTCCCGTCGAACGGCTTCATGCCGTACTTCGCGAAGAGCTTCTGATAGCTGCCGTCGGCTTGCATTTCGTCAAGCACCTTAGCAATTGCGCCGGCCAGTTCCGGGCTCTTCGCGGCCAGCGCGACCGGCGTGGGATGCAGGCCCGACACGACGCGTGCAAAGCCGCCGCGCTTCTGGTATTCGCCGGCCACGGCATCGATGGAAACAACTGCATCGAGTTGTCCCGAGGCAAGCGCCTGATAGGCGATCGAGAACGTATCGAAGGTCCGCAGCGTGAACGGCTT
The DNA here is from genome assembly GCF_030464885.1 of Caballeronia sp. SEWSISQ10-4 2. Lineage (GTDB taxonomy): Bacteria > Pseudomonadota > Gammaproteobacteria > Burkholderiales > Burkholderiaceae > Caballeronia. The sequence goes on from NZ_JALPRJ010000089.1 coordinate 7,809, forward strand.
GAGACCGCGCGCCTCCATGTCCTTGATCATCGCGCGTGCCTGCGCCTCCTCGAAGCCGCCCAGTTCGACGCCTACCGTGTGGCCCGCGAGATCGTCGGTCTTCGTGACCTTCAGCGGGTTGGCTATTGGCGTCGAGAGGCTGATCGCCTGATTTTCGTAGGGGATCATCTGCATGATCTTCGTGCGTGCGTCGGTCACGAAGATGCCGGTATTGATCACATCCCAGCGGCCGCCCTGCAGCCCCGGCACCATCGCGTCAAAGTCGATCTTCACGTATTCCGGCGTGAGACACAGGCGCTTTGCGATTTCCTCGCCGAGTTCAATGCGCATGCCCTTCAACTGCCCCGAGCCGTCGACGTACTGAAGCGGCGGCAGGGTCGGGTTGGTAGACATGATCAGCGTGCCTTGCTTGATGAGAGCGCCCGCGGGAACCGTTGCGCTGCAGCCAGCGTTGGCTGCGCCGGCAGCGAAGCTCGCGGCCAACGCGACGGCGCCGGGGATCAGGGCACGGCGAAAGATCGAACGAAAGGACATGGAGTACTCCGGTAGGCGATTGAGGTCGGGAAGTCGAGAAGTCGGGAAGTCAGGAAAGCGTGTTAAGCAAATCGAGTGCGGCAAGGTCCCGGAGCAAGGCCTCGCGATCCGCGCCGGGCAATGGCAGACGCGGCGCGCGCGGCTCACCGGTGGGCAGGCCCATCATCGCGAGGCCTGCCTTGCTTGCCGAAACATAACGATGACCGCCGACCCAGCGCACGATCGGCAGGATCTTCTTGTACAACGCGAGCCCTGCGTCGAGATCGCGCTGCACGGCGGTGTACTCATAAAGCTCGGCGGACCATTTCGGAATCAGGTTCGAGCACACCGCGACCCACCCCTGTGCGCCGACGCACATCGACTCGTAGCCCAGAATGCCCGCGAAGACCGTCATCCGATCGCCGCACAGTTCGACGATGTCCCGCACGCGCGTCACTTCGAGCGTCGATTCCTTGATGTAGCTGACGTTGTCGATATGCGAAAGGCGAGCGACGAATTCAGGCTTGAGGTCGACGTTGGCCGTCGCCGGATTGTTGTAGACCATGATCGGCAGATCGATCGACTCTCCGATGCGCCGGTAGTGTTCGAACAGTTCGTCTTCGGTTGGCGTGCTGTAGAACGGAGGAATCACCATCACGCCGTCGGCGCCGAGTTCCTGTGCCTCGCGCGAGCGCGCCACGGCGTCGTCGGTCCACTCCATCCCGGTGCCGAGCAGCACCGGCACACGGCCCGCGGCTGCGGCAATGACCGTCTGCGCCACTTCGATCCGCTCCGCATCCTTCAGCGACAGGAATTCACCCGTACTGCCCAGAGGAATCAGCCCATGAATGCCCTGCTCAATTTGCCAGTCCACAAGCTTCCGCAACGCGCGGGTATCGACGTGCTTGCCATCGTCGGTGAACGGCGTGATCAGGACGGTATAAGTGCCTCGGAATGTTTTCATCGTGCTCGGTTAAAGTCCGGTTTTTTGAACGCTTTGTTTATGCATATCGTTCGTATATCATTTGTATACAAATTTTATACGTCAAGTGTTTTCAAATTTCCGGACACTGTGCAGGGCCTCCAACCCGGCCTGTAATCTGATCAAGGAACGATGTTCATGCGCCTGGAAAGCTCCGCGATCGTCCCCGCCGAGAGGACCGTTTCGTTCGACTACGACGGCGAACGCGTGAGTGCACTCGAAGGCGAAACGATCGCGGCAGCCCTCGCCGCCGCTGGCCGCGATATATACCGCCACACCCGCGCAGGCAACCGGCGCGGTCTCTATTGCGGCATGGGGAGCTGTTTCGAGTGCCTGGTCAGCGTGGACGGCCGGCAGGGCCAGCGTGCGTGCATGACGAAGGTGGCTGACGGGATGTCCGTATTCGCGCAAGACAGCGAACGCGCACGAGCGTGCAGCCTAGCGCCGCTCGCAAGCGAACCGGTGGATGCCGCGCCGCGCGAGATCGCGATCGACCTGCTGGTCGTCGGCGCAGGACCCGCCGGACTGGCCGCCGCATGCGCTGCCCGGGCGCGCGGCGCCTCGGTGATAGTGATCGACGACCGCTCGATGGCCGGCGGCCAGTTCTTCAAGCAGATCGCGCCGAGCCATCGCTATGAACGCCAGCCGGATCGGCAATTCGAGCAAGGCGCGGCATTGATTCGCCGTGTCCGTTCGATGGGCGTCGCGATCGTACCGGACGCATTGGTATGGGGCGTGTTCGGCCCCCGCGAGATCGGCGTGATCGCCGCGGGCGAGGCGTTGCTGTACCGGCCCCGGCAACTGATGCTGACGCCCGGCGCCTATGAATACACGGCGCCCTTTCCCGGCTGGACGCTGCCGGGCGTGATGACGACGGGCGGCGCGCAAACCCTGGCGCGCGCCTACCGTGTCGCGCCCGGCGAGCGGATCGTCATCGCGGGCAACGGGCCGCTGAACCTGCAGCTCGCGGTGGAGTTGCTGGCAGGCGGGGCGAACATCGTGGCCGTGCTCGATAGCGCACCGCGCCCCGGCCTGGCTCAGTGGCGCCCGGTGCTCAGCGCATTGCGCGAGGCACCCGGGCTGATCGCCGATGGGCTCGCGTATCTCGCCAAACTGCGCGCCGCGCGCGTGCCGGTGCTCTGGGATGCGCGCGTGATCGCAGCCGACGGTGACCCGCGCATCGAACGCATCACGTACGTCCGCGAGACCGGCACGGCGACGCTCGACTGCGACACGCTCTGCGTGGGCTATGGTTTCGCGCCGGCCACCGACATAGCTCGTGCGCTCGGTTGTGATCACTCGTTCGTTGATCGCAACGTTGGTTACCTCACGACCGACATCGACGCGGATGGGCGCACGAGCGTCCCAGGCGTCCTCGCGGCGGGCGACGGCACGCGCATTGGCGGCGCGCGGGTGGCGCTCGCGCGCGGCACGCTCGCAGGCCACGCCGCAGCGGACGCGCTTGGGCTGCCCGAGCTATCGGAGCCTTCGATCTCATCGCGCAACAGCGCTCGTCGCGCCCTCACCCGCGCAACCCGCTTCCAGCAAGCGCTGTGGACGCTCTTCGAGGCGCCGCCGATCCGTATCGCAAGCTTGCCGCGAGAAACCGTGGTTTGCCGCTGCGAAGAAGTGACGCAAGGTGAACTGCTCGACCAGATCACGAGCGGCTACGACACACTGGCGTCGATCAAGCGCAACACGCGGCTCGGCATGGGGCGCTGCCAGGGACGCAATTGCGCGGCCACTTGCGCGAAGCTCGTCGAGGAACTGACGGGCCGTAAGCGCGAAGTCATGCATTTCCTTGCGCCCCGTGTGCCGATCAGGCCCGTGCCGCTCGCCGCGCTCGCGTTCGAAAAGCCCGAATGGGGCGGGCATCGCAAGGCTGTCACGCCGAACGTCGCGCGGCCGGTGAACGAGCCTAAGCTGACCGATCAGCAGACTGATGTGCTCGTCATCGGCGGCGGCGTGATGGGCGCGTGCCTGAGCTATTTCCTGAGCCGTGCCGGACGTAAGGTGCTGGTCGTCGATCGCGACGATCTCAACCTTCAGGCATCGGGGGCGAATGCCGGAAGCCTGCACGTCCAGCTCCTGTCGTTCGACTTCGGCAACAAGGCACGTGCAGGCGGCATGCCCGCAGCCAGCACGCTCGTGCTCGGACCCGCCTCCGTGCGGCTGTGGCAGATGCTCGAAGCCGCCAGCGGCGAAGACCTGGAGATTCGCCTCACCGGCGGGCTCATGGTCGCCGACAGCGAAGCCGGCATGCGCTTTCTCGAACGCAAGATCGCACTCGAACGAAGCTTCGGCATCGAAGCCGAACTGCTTGATACGCGGGCGCTGCTCGCACTATCGCCGAATCTGGCGCCCACCCTGCTCGGCGCCGAATTCTGCCCAATGGAAGGGAAAATCAATCCGCTGCGGGCGACCTACGCCGTGATGCGGCTCGCCACTGCCCAGGGTGCACGCTTTCAGCGCGCGACCAACGTCACGGCGATTGCGCGCGAACGGGACGGTTTCATCGTCGATACCGGGCGAGGCAGGATTCGCGCACGCACGGTCGTGAACGCGGCCGGCGCGTGGGCGAAGGAAATCGGCGCAATGCTCGGTGTGCATGTGCCAGTCGCGGGCGCACCGCTGCAGATGATCGCGACCGAACCTGCCCCCAAGCTCGTCAATCACCTGATCGCACACGCCGATCGTCACCTGAGCCTCAAGCAAACCGAGACGGGCGGATTGCTGATTGGCGGCGGCTGGACGGCCGCCTTCGACCCTGCCCGCCGCATCAATCACGCGATGCGCGAAAGTATCGAAGGCAACGTGTGGGTGGCGAGCCACGTGCTGCCGGCGCTCAAAGGCCTGCACATGGTGCGCGCGTGGGCTGGCATGAATATCGACATCGACGGTGCGCCGATTCTCGGCCCGGTCGAGCACGTGCCGGGTTTCTACAACGCGGTGACATCGAACGGCTACACGCTTGCGCCGATCGTGTCGCAACTGGTTGCCGACCTTATCCTCGAGCGCCCGGCTGAATTCGATGTCACGCCGTTTCTCATCGACCGCTTCGCCTTGGCTTGAACACCTGGAAGCGTCATTTCCCGACTCACCTTGAACGACTCGACTGCCCATGACTCATACCGACCTGAAAGCACGCATCGCCGTCTGGATCGATGCACATCGCGAAGCTCAGCAGGCTTTGCTCGCCACACTCGTACGCTGTCCCTCCGACAACCCGCCGGGCGACTGCGCGCCGCACGGTGAACTGGCCGCCCGTGAAATGGAAGCGCTTGGCTTCACCGTGGAACGCCACCGCGTGCCCGATGACGTGGTTGCGCGCCACGACATGCAAAGCGTGATCAACATAGTGGTTCGCGAACGCTTCGGCCCCGGGCCTACGGTGGCACTCAACGCCCACGGCGACGTCGTGCCCGCGGGCGGCGGCTGGAGCACCGACCCATACGGCGCCGAGGTGCGCGACGGCTGGATGTACGGACGCGGCGCGGCGGTATCGAAGTCGGACTTCGCGACCTACGCCTACGCGCTTCGCGCGTTGAAGGACTGTGGTGCGCCGCTCGCCGGAACGGTCGAATTGCACTTCACCTACGACGAGGAAACGGGCGGTCTGACAGGTCCTGGCTGGCTGCTCGCCGAGGGCATCACGCGCCCCGATTTTGCGGTCTGTGCATCGTTCTCGCATCATGTGACGATCGCGCACAACGGCTGTCTGCATCTGGAAGTGAAGGTGCTCGGCAAGTCCGCGCACGCGGCACGCCCCGACACCGGACACGATGCGCTCGAGGCCGCGACGCACATTCTCGCGGACCTTTACGCGTACCGTGCAACGCTCGCCCTGCGCCGTTCGAATGTGACCGGCATCGAGACGCCGACACTCGTCGTGGGGCTGATCGACGGCGGGATCAATACCAACGTCGTGCCCGACGAAGTGACGTTCCGCCTGGACCGCCGGATCATTCCGGAAGAGCAGCCGGAAGCGGTCGAAGCGGAATTGCGTGCGCTGATTGAAGCGAGCGCCGCGACCTTGCCGGGTATCCGCACCGGGATCACGCGGATACTTCTCGCGCGCCCGTTCATGCCTGTTCCGGGTGCAGAGCGGCTCGCAGAAATATTCTGCCGCGAGGCGAGCGCAGTGATGGGAGAAGTCGTGCCGACCAACGGCGTGCCGCTTTACGCCGATGCGCGTCTTTATGTCGAAGCCGGCGTACCGACGATCATGTACGGCGCCGGGCCGCGCTCGCTGCTCGAAGCCAACGGGCATCGCGCAGACGAACGGGTCCCGCTGGACACGCTGCCGCTCGCGAGCAAGGTGGTCGCGAATGCGTTGATCGAATTGCTCGCGCCGGCACGGTAACACGTTGCTGAGACCGTCGGGTAAGGTCCGCGTTCAAAGCACCTCCTGCAGCAACTCCCCGCGCAGCTGCGCAAGAAAGGCCGCCTGCACCTCTGTGGCCAGCCAGTCATGGCGCGTCGTCAAGCCGACAGTCCGTCCCGCGCCGGATGTGGCAACGTCCAATGCGACGAGCTCGTCGCCGGGATAGGCCTGCCGGATCTGCGATCTCGACAACAAGGTGATGCAATCGCTTTCCATCAGCATCGCCATGATCATGGCGAGCGAACTGGTCTCCACCACAAGCCGTGGACGGCGCGGCAACCTCGACAGCATGGCGTCGATCACCACGCGCCGCGGCATGCCGGGTTGCGGCGCGACCCAGTCGAACGCGGCAAGATCGGCGGTGGAAATAACAGACTGAGCCGCCAGCCGGTGCCCTTTGCGGACCGCTACGACGTACGGGTCCTCGAACAACCCGGTTTCGATCACCGCACCCGACAGACGGGGCTCACGCAACGCACCGACAATCGCGTCGATCGCGCCAAAGCGCAAATCTGTCAGCAGTGCGGCATGCGAGCCCTCCTGGAGCGTCACGGTTGCGTGCGGGTGGCTGCGCAACAAGCGCTGCGTTGCGCGGGCCACGAGGCGCGGCGGCAACATCGGCAGTACGCCGATCGCGACCCTCCCGGTGAGCTGGCCGCGCGCGGACGAGAGCTCTTCACCAGCCTGCGTGATTTCGTACAACGCAAGGCTCAGACGGCGTGCGAGTTCGATGCCGGCCGGGTTCGCCGACACGCTATGCACGCGCCGCCGGTACAAAGTCACGCCGACCGTGCGCTCGAGTTCGCGCGCGGCGCGATGCACCGCCGGCGGCGAAATGCCGAGTTGCTGTGCGGCTTCAGACGCCGAGCCCCGATGCGCGATCGCGATATGACACCGTACTTGCGCATCCGTCAGGTGCCGGCACACGCGGCTGACCGAGCGCGACGGCGTTTCGACGCCGCCGAGCAATTCGGCCACGGCTTGCTCGATCTGGTTGAGCATCCGCTTCACGCGCCGGTACAGGATTACGCCTTCGGTTGTGAGTTCGCTGCCGCCGTAGCCGCGTTCGAACAGGGTCACACCGAAGCTCGCCTCCAGCTTGCCGATCGCCAGACTGACCGCAGGCTGCGAGCGCCCCGCCCTCGCTGCGGCCTGCCCGATGCCGCCGGCGTCGCACACCGCATCGAAAAGAAACAAACGCCGCAAGCGGGCCGAATCGTCATTCATCTGAAGCTTTCTCCATGCGTCCGTATTCTCGTCGTAAACCATGAGATTAACAAAAACTTATGTCGCGGGACGCAGTTCATATTAAGCAAACCGACTGAGCCGCACTTAAAGTGACGGCTATTCGAAGCGCGAGTCTTCCTGACAGGAGTTTTCTCATGACCTTTGTGGTCGATACCCACACTCATGCAATTGCCGCGGATACAAAGCGTTATCCGCTTGCGCCGGTCGGCGGTCATCAGTCGGAATGGTCGGTCAAGCGGCCGGTCAGCTTTGAAGCATTGCTCGCGGCGATGGACGCCGCAGAGATCGACCGGGCGATCGTAGTACAGGCTTCGACGGTCTACGGCAACGACAATAGTTATGTGGTCGATGCGGTGCAGGCGCACCCGGACCGCTTCAGTGGCGTGTTTTCCGTCGACGTGCTCGCGGCCGACCCGATCATGCAGATGCAGCGCTGGCTCGATGCCGGGCTGAGCGGGCTGCGTCTTTTTACGACCGGCACCACGATGCCGGGACAGGCCGGCTGGCTCGACGACGAGCGTTCGTTCCCTGCATGGGAATACGCACAGCGGCATGCAATTCCGGTTTGTCTTCAAATGACCGCACTGGGCATTCCCGCCCTGCTCAACATGCTGGCCCGCTTCCCCGACATCCGCGTGCTGCTCGATCACCTCGCGCGTCCCGACCTCGCCGGCGGGCCGCCGTATGCGGAGGCTGCGCCGCTATTCAGCCTGGCTGCCCATCCGGGCGTCTTCCTGAAGCTGACCAACCGGACCATTCGCGAAGCGTCACGCGGCGCGTCGACACCCGCCGCTTTTTTCCAGCGCGTGCTGGCTGAGTTCGGCGCGGCCCGGATCGCATGGGGCTCGAACTTCCCGGCGGCGGAAGGCTCTCTGCCCGAATTGCTCGCCGAGGCACGCGACAGCCTGTCGATGCTGCCAGCCGAGGCGCTTGCTGCGATCTTCGGCGGTACGGCGCGTACGATCTACCCGGCGCTCGCAAGTTGAGCCGCCATGCCGCGGAGTCTTCGCACATGAGTCAGGACCTGTCACGCTTGCGCCTGTCGGCTGCATTGAAAACCTATCCGCACACAAACGGCCTGAAATCAGGCGCCATTGCCGATCCTTCGCTCGAACTCGTGTTCAGCGACGTCGAGCCGATTCATCGTGCGTTCGCGCCTATGGCAAGGACTCAGGCGTTTGACGTCAGCGAGCTGGCTATCGTCACGTATCTGCAGGCGAAGGCCTACAACAAGCCGGTGGTGCTGCTACCGGCTGTCGTCGCCGCACGTTTTCAGCAGGGCTGCATTATCTATAACGCGCAGCGCGGCAAGCTAAGCATCGACAATCTCGCGCGCGCCAGAGTCGGCGTACGCGCCTATTCGCAAACCACCGGCATGTGGGTGCGCGCAATCCTCGCGCAGACCTACGGCGTGCCGGTCGAAACGATCGACTGGGTCACGTTCGAAGGCTCGCATCTGGAGGAGTATTGCGATCCGCCGTTCGCACGCCGCGCGGCACCCGGACAGGAACTGCTGTCGATGCTGCGCGCCGGTGAACTCGATGCGGCGATTCTCGGCAACGATCTGCCTGGCGAACCCGGACTCGAGACGCTGATTCCCGACCCCGCCGCGGCCGATGCTGCCTGGTACGAGATCCATCGATACGTACCGGTCAATCACGTAGTCGTGATGAAGCGCGAAGTCGTCGAGCAATATCCGCAAGCGCTGCGGGCGGTGTATGAACTGCTCAGGCGCGGCAAGGCGTCCGTCGCCGCGACACCGGGCGAACCGGATAAGCTGCCGTTCGGTGTAACTGCCTTGCGTGCGCCGCTCGAGGAAATACTGGAATTCTGCGCGCACCAGAAACTGTTGCCGCGCAGCTTGAGCGTCGACGAAATCTTCGCCGACTCCATCGAGGTTCTGGGAGACGATGCGCTTTAAGCACAGCAGTGCGATAGCGTGCGCCGTACTCCGAAGCATCTACTCAACCATGTGCGGACAACGGATCCGCCACGTTTTCCTGAAGGAGACAAGATGACCTTGCCTGGTAAAGCCCCGCCTCATCCGGGCCGGCGCCGGCCGTTCTACCGGGACCTGTCGTTCCAGGTGCTGGCCGGCATGGTCATTGGCGTTGCGCTCGGGTATTTCTATCCGGGCGTGGGCGTCGACATGCAGCCGCTTGGCGACGCGTTCATCCGCGTCATCCAGATGCTGATCGGCCCGATCATCTTTTGTACCGTTTGCAGCGGCATTGCCGGTGCAAACGACCTGAAGAAAGTGGGCCGTGTCGCGATCAAGGCGTTGTTCTACTTTGAAGTCGTGACGTCGCTTGCCCTCGTGATTGGTCTTGTGACCATCAACGTGCTGAAACCCGGCGCGGGAATGAACGTCAACATGCAGGATGTCCCATCGGGCATGGTGGACACCTACGTGTCGCAGGCGCATCACGTCGTTTCGACCAGCGCGTTCCTGCTCAATGTGATTCCGCGAACCGCCATCAGTGCCTTTGCCACCGGCGACATCCTGCAGGTGCTGTTTTTCTCCGTGCTTTTCGCGCTTGGACTCGCTGCCATCGGCGAGCGTGCCGCGCCGGTGCTGAATGTGATCGATAGTATTTCGTCGGCACTGTTCTGGATCATCGGCCTGACGATGAAAGTTGCACCGATCGCGGCGTTCGGTGCGATCGCGTTCACGGTCGGCAAGTTCGGCTTCGGCACGTTGCTGTCGCTCGGCAAGCTGATTCTCGAGTTCTATCTGACCTGTGCGCTTTTTTTCATTGTCGTGCTGTGGCCGATCGCTCGCGTGAACGGCTTCAGCCTGCTCAAGCTGATGCGCTATATCGGCGCTGAACTATTGCTGGTGTTGGGCACGAGCTCGTCGGAAACCGTCTTCCCGCAGTTGATCGACAAGCTCGAACGACTCGGTTGCGAGAAATCTGTCGTCGGGCTCGTATTGCCGACCGCCTACACGTTCAATCACGACGGCACCTGCCTCTACTTTGCGGCCACCGCGATCTTCCTTGCCCAGGCTACCAATGTGCCCATGACCTGGCATGCTCAACTCGTATTGCTGGCGGTGCTGCTGTTGACGTCGAAGGGCGCGGCGGGCGTTTCAGGTGCGGCGATCGCCGTGCTGGCGGCAACGCTCGCGGCCACGAACTCGATTCCTGTGGCATCGATCGCGCTGGTTCTCGGCATTCATCGAGCCATGTCATCTGCCTTCGTATTCACAAATATCGTTGGCAACAGCGTCGCGACCATCGTCATCGCGAACTGGGAAAAGGCACTCGACCACGGCACGCTTCGCTCCGAACTGAACCTCGGCTACAAGGAAGCTGATGCACCGGTCGGCGCGTTGAAACAACAGATGAACGGCGCGGGACATTGAGGTGCGCGATTCCATCGTTGGTTGATGGAATCGTGCAGACCCGACTCATAGGCTCACGAATAGAATGAGAAAATCATTCTCATATAGTTCGCATTCCAAATAAAAAAATACCCAGTCGGAAACGCGAACGCGGACCGGCCGGCCATGACTTTGACTGGAGACAAGCTGTGAAAAATAGATGGTTCGGTTGGCTGACATTGAGCGTGTCAGGCGTATTGGGTGCTGCGAGCGAAGCGGCAATCGCGCAGTCGAGCGTGTCGCTGGCCGGTACCGTCGATGGCGGGATCCGGTATCAGACCAATGCCAGCGCGTCGGGTGGCGCCGTCGCGACGATGAATTCGAATGGCTATTTCAGCTCGAACAAACTCGATTTCCAGGGCGTGGAAGATCTCGGCGCCGGCTGGAACGCGCACTTCCTGCTCGAAAGCGGTTTCAATCTCGGCAACGGCCAGTTCGACAACACGACCGGCACCGAATTCAACCGACAGGCTTTTGTCGGCGTCGGCGGCAAATATGGTTCGATCGACATGGGGCGGCAGTACACGATCGCCCATGACATCGTCGGCATTTACGATCCGTTTCACTTTCACTTCACGCCGCTCATTCCTTTGACGGTGGCATCCGATGGCACGCGATTCAACAATGACGTGAAGTACAAAGGCTCGTACGGACCGTTGCGCCTCGAAGTAGAGAATGCGTTCGGTGGTGTCGCGGGAGCCTTCAACAGCGGTGCATCGCATGGTGTCGGCGTGAACTATTCCAGCGGACCGTTCAGCATCGGCGGGCTCGTATCGCACCGCAGTGTACTGGTCGGAAACACCTATCAGGGCGACGACTACTACATGGCCGGCGTCGGCTTCAAGTTCGGGGCGCTCAACGTGTCCGGCGGTTTCATGTCGGAAGATCAGGCGAACGCAGCGGTCACGCATACCGTCACGCATAACGCGTTCGGCGGACTGAGCTACCAGATCAGCCCGGCATGGAACTTCACCGGCGGCTATTACCAGACCCAGGTATCGAACGACAAGGCATCGCGACGCGGTTTGTCAATCATTTCGCTCGCGTACTCGCTATCGAAGCGCACGCTTCTTTACGGCGAAATGGACTATACGAAGTATAAGAACGCGCAGGTGTCGACGCTTAATCCGACTGGAAAAAACTCACAGACGGCGGTGACGGTGGGTATCGATCATGTGTTTTGATCGCGGTCCTGGCCAGGACCGCGGCATGCCGCGGGAAGCATGAATATCGATAAACAAAACAGATGGGACTTTCAACACTTGGCAGCAGGCAAACGACCGCGCCACCCGCATAATTTCGGTATCGGAAAAAAACAGAACGGGGGAGACGGTGAGCCTGTTGCGCAAGATGTACGTTCAGGTACTGATCGCCATTGCCGTAGCGATTGCATTCGGTCTACTTGCGCCGCATCAGGCGGTGATGATGAAACCGCTTGGCGATAGCTTCATCGGCTTGCTGAAGATGGTGCTCGGACCCATCATTTTCTGCACTGTCGTACATGGCGTCGGGCACATCAAGGACTTCAGAAAATTGGGGCGCCTCGGTCTTAAAACGCTGCTCTATTTTGAAGTGGTCAGTACGCTGGCGATGCTGGTCGGCTTTGCGTTCGTGAATATCGTCAGGCCCGGCGATGGTCTGCATGCGGGCTCGCTGAGCTCGACGGGCGCCGCGGCCGAAGTCATCACCGCCGGAACCGGCGACTTCTCGTTCACGCACTTTCTGGTCTCCATCATCCCTCGCACGCTCGTCTCGGCTTTCGTGACCGGCGACATCCTGCCTGTCCTGTTCGTTTCGCTGCTGGTCGGCTTTGGGTTGAGCAGTTGCGCGAAACCTGACTGGGTCGTCTTTCGCCTGATTGAGGAAGCGCAGACGATCGTCTTCAAGATTCTGGGGTTCATCATGCGGCTTTCCCCAATCGGCGCATTCGGCGCGATGGCAACTGCCGTGGGAAGCTATGGTGGCGTCACGTTGCTTTACCTGCTGCGCTACATCCTGACCTACTACGCGAGCACGCTGTTTTTTGTCTTCGTGGTGCTGGGCATTGTCGCGGCGACAGCAGGCTTCTCCATCCTGACGATCCTTTCGCTGATCAAGGAAGAGGCGATTCTGGCGATGGGCACGGCCGCCAGCGAAGTCGCCTTTCCGCGTCTCGTCACCAAACTCGAACAGGCCGGCTGCGATGAAGTGGTGGTCGGTTTTGTGCTGCCGGCAGGGTATAGCTTCAACATCGACGGCGCGTGTCTGTATATGGCATGCGGCGTCGGTTTCATTGCGCAGGCCACCGATACCCCGCTTTCGCTGTCGCAACAACTGGGCCTGCTTGCGGTGATGCTGCTCACGTCGAAGGGCGGCGCCGGTTCAGCCGGTGGCGCGCTGGTCAAACTTGCAGCCACCCTTCAGTCTTCCCGCGCCCTGCCTCTGTCGGGCGTGGGCCTGCTGTTCGGCATCGACCGGGTGCTCGCGATCGCAACCTCAACGACCAACGTCATTGGCAACTCGGTTGCGGTGCTCGTGCTTTCGAAATGGGAACACATGTTCGACAAGCAAAAGTTCGACACCTACGTGAATCACCGTCACGCGTCTCCCGCCGAACCCGCTCCCGTACAGGCGAGTGAACATCGGCTTTGAGGTCTTGCCCGATCGCCGGCATATCCGCCTGTCACTTGAAGAGAACTCTGTATGGATCAGAACAGCAATCAGCACATTGCGCGCATCGCGATAGTTGGCTTCGGAGAAGTCGGGTCCATTTTCGCTCGTGCGTTGACCGCCGGCGGTCGTGACGTATCGGTCTACGATATCAAGCTGCAGGATGCGGCGACACGAGCACCGATGGTAAAACGAGCACACGAGTGCGGCGCGCACGCGGCCGAGGACCTTGCGACGGCGTTGCGCGATGCTCAACTCGTCCTCTCCGCCGTCACCGCAAGCCAGGCTGAGGCAGTCGCCGCCGCGTCAGCGGAGCATCTCGCGACCGGCCAGACTTTTGTCGACCTCAATTCGGTATCGCCAACCGTAAAACAGCGGAGCTGCAAGCAGATCGAACTCAACGGCGCTGATTACGTGGAAGCGGCGGTGATGGCGCCGGTCCCGCCGCAAGGCGTCCGCGTGCCGATGCTGCTGGGCGGCCGCCAGGCTACGCGGACTGCGGAAATCCTGAACAGCCTGGGTATGCGCACCGAAGCCGTTGCGCAGGAAGTCGGCCTGGCTTCAGCCATCAAACTGTGCCGAAGCATCATGATCAAAGGCATGGAAGCGCTGTGCGTCCAGTCGATGCTGGCGGCAAAGCAGTTCGGCGTGGACCGCCGTGTGCTTGCATCGCTCGCGGCGAGTTTCCCCGGTGTGGGCTGGGATGACGGTTACGAAGCGTATCTGATCGGCCGGGTGGTCGAGCATGGACAACGACGCTCCGAAGAAATGCGCGAAGCCGCGTTGATGCTCGGCGAGTTGGGAATACCGACGGCCCTCGCAACTGCCGTCGCTGACGTACAACAAGACCTCGCCGCGCGCTCCGCGCCATTGGTCGCCGCGCTCGATCCGGAGGGAAGCCTCTCCGAGTGGAGAAGCCTGCTCAAGCCGGCCTGAGCCGTTCGATGAACCGCTACTGAAGTAGCAGAGGAAACGGGGTCCCGGGAAACCTTGGTTGGCAGAATCAAGAGGGACGTCTGGAAACGGCGCTCCGTCCTCGTCTTTCAGAAACGGAGCTCGCGGTAGCTCAAGTGGAAGGTTGGATCTTAGGGGTTAGAGCGAGTTGACCTGTTCCCAACTTGATTTAGCCGCGCCTGTGCCAGCCGCGCTTTATGCCGGCATCTTGCGAAACGCTATCGAGAAGCGATTCCAGCTGTTGATCGATGTCACCAGCAGAGTGAGCTCGGTTATAGCAACGCAAGGAGATCGTCCTGCACTACTCCAGACTGAAGCTTCGCGATGCCTCTGCATTTCGCATGCTGTAGGCAGACAAGATCCGGTACAAGGTGACGCGGGACACGCCAAGTTCCCGTGCAGCGTCACCCACACGCCCGCGATTCCTTAACAATGTCATCTCGATTGCCTGCCGCTCCCCCACCTCGCGCGCCTGCGCAAGCGACAGGGGGATGCATTCGGCAAACTCGCCAAGTTCCAGATCGCGCGCACCGATCAGCTTTCCTTCGGTCATCACAATCGCCCGCCGCACGCGGTTGATCAACTCGCGCACGTTGCCCGGCCAAGTATAGTTTTGAATCGCGGCGATGGCGTCGGGAGCAAAACCGCGCAGACGCCGACTTGCGTCCTTTTCAAAACGATCGAGAAAATTCCTGGCCAGCAATTCGATATCATTGCCACGTGCCCGTAGCGGTGGTTCATCGATTCGCAGCACGCACAAACGGTGATACAGGTCCGCGCGAAACCGGCCTGCAGTCATCGCGGCCTGCATGTCGACGTGGGTCGCCGAGACAATGCGCACGTCTACCGGCGTAGACTCGTGACCGCCCAGCCTCTCAACCTTTCGTTCCTGCAGGAAGCGCAACAGGCTTGCCTGACTTTCCAGCGGCAAGTCGCCAATCTCATCGAGGAACAGCGTGCCGCCATTTGCCGCTTCCACGCGGCCGATCTTGCGCTGGTTCGCACCGGTAAAGGCGCCGCGTTCATACCCGAATAACTCGGACTGCAAAAGATGTGCGGGAATCGCCCCGCAGTTGATCGCCACAAACGGCTGGTCGCGCCGCGTCGAACGCGCGTGAATGGCCGTCGCAGTCAGTTCCTTGCCCGTGCCCGATTCGCCTGAGATAAAAACGGGCGCATCGGTCATTGCCACTTTACGGATCGCACGGAAGAGCGCAAGCATGGCGTCACAAGAGCCGATCATTTCACCTTCTGCGTCGCCACCGCCTTTGCCATTGTCGGCGTCGCGTGCGCCGCTGTCATGCAGCGCCGCCATTCCGTAAGCGTGGCCTAGTGAGTTCAGGATGCGCTCACTCGACGCTGGAAGCGTGACATAGTCGGAGCAGAAATCGCGGACGAGACGTCGAATGGTTGGACTTTCGAGTTGCGCAGGCGACAAGAGCGCGACCCATCCCACTGTCTTTACCGATAACCATGTTTCAGCCAGACGCAGATTGGCCAGCACGCTTCGCGCCGAAAAATCGACCAATCCACCGCTGGGCTTCGACGAAAAATTCTCCGGTTCACGATTCGGTTCCAGGGCTTTGACTTTCCAGCCGCGCGCGTCCAGGAGCGAGCGAAGCTCGAGCGTCAAAGGATCACCTACGTAAAGCAAATGCCTTGGAAGTAAGGAAGAATCAGCCATGAAAGTCATACCGGTTAGTTATGGCGAACACCGCCATCAAGCGCTGCGGGGCAAACCCACCGGGCGTTGAGGCGAAACACTGCGTCGATGCAATCGTCACTCGCATCGATGCCCGGCGAGTGCTTGAACAAAACTACCGGCGTTGTTGATTAGTACATCGAATTGGCTGAAGGCCGTACGCACCTACGGCACCAGCCTGTCAACTTCGACGGTCACGCACACGTCTACTTGAAACGACTCGGCGGGACTACTAGCCCACCTCTTTCCAGTTGCTGCAATCGCGGACGGTCATCACGCACATGCCCGCGTTGCCAAACATTAGAGCTGTCGCAACGACGATAGCGGTGCCCGCTCCCGTCATCACGACGCCCTTTTTTTTCACCTTTTCTCTCAGGTCCTGCCCTGCACGCTCAGTAATTAATGACCGTTTTGCGTCAATGCCTCGAATTGCTTGAAAAAACGGATGAGACAGTTCAAATACTCCTCGGCGATTGGCGACAGTTCCTTGGGGCTTGGAACCAGGATTGCCACAGGCGGCGTGTTGTCCGACACCCCTGCAATGGGTCGCCAAACGACCTCGCCCCGATCAAGTTCGTCGATAAAACCCAGCTTTGTGAAAAAAGCAATGCCACGTCCCCGAACCACCATGGACTTGATCAGGCCTATGGAGTTCGATTGCATATGGACCTTCGTTTCCTCCCAGTGGCGGGAGTATTCGAGGGACAACGGGCTCGGCAATTCATCGTTGACGCCCGTTTGAAAAATGGGATATTCACGACATTCCTCGAACGTTACCAGGTCTTTCTTTGCCAGCGGATGAGCGGCCGACAGTACAGCGCCGCTCGGGAAATTCGCGGTGGCAGCGATCCGGGTCCCGGCTGGCGCTTTCTGGCAAAAGCTGATGCCTATATCGAATTGTCCCGACGCCACCCGATCCGCCACCTTGGACAACGGTGCATACTGGATCGCGTAGGTCACGGCGGGAAACAACTCGCCAAAATCGTCGATAACCGCCGGCAACAGTTTCTCCAGGGCCGAATCCATCGCGATAACGGAAATATGACCGGTTCGTTCTCCTTTCATTGCGTCGAACTCCGCACGCATCGCATGGAAACCATCCAATGTTTCGCGGATATGCTTGAGCAGGCGTTCGCCGGCCGCGGTCAGCTTCAGCCCGCTCGGCAGCCGGTCGAACAGTTCAACCGCCAGTTCGTCTTCGAGGTTTCGTATCTGCCGGTTGATAGCGCTCGGCGCAACGAACAAATGTTGCGCCGCCTTGCGCATCGAACCGCACCTGGCAACTTCAGTGAAATATTTTAGAACGCTGGCATGCATGGAAATCTCAACCTCGTTGCCCGTATTACTGTCTGGTATAGCTGCGGATTTCCGGATGGTCGATGCCGGTCGAGCCGACGTCACACGCTCCGCCCGGACTGCCAAGCGCTGTTACGGCAGGCCCGAAGAATTCGGAATTGATCCGTTCATATTCTCTTAGTTCGGTTGGAAGATCGTGAGCGTCATAGATCGCACTCGTCGGGCAAACCGATACACACAAACCACAGTTAATGCATTCATCCGGGTGAATATATAAAAATCGGGAGCCCTCATAAATGCAATCCACGGGGCAGCAGACCACACATGCGCCGTCCTTGACATCGATGCAGGCCTCGGTAATGACATATGCCATCAGCGCCCCTTCCAGACGGGCTTGCGATGCTCCTTGAATGCCAGGACACCTTCCAGCGCATCCTCGGATTCCAATGCGGTGACCAGCGCGGGCAAGCGCATGCCCTGCGCGGCGGAGGGAGACAGTCCCTGCGTCGAGCGCACGAAAGCCTTGATCGCGCGCAACGACAACGGCGCACAGGACAATATCTCGCCGACCCAGCGCTCGACCGCCACATCGAGATCCGCACGCGGCACGACCTCGTTGACGAGCCCCATCTCGAACGCTTCGGTCGCTTTGACGTGTCGCCCGGTCAGCAGCATGCCCATCGCATGACGGTAGGGAATCTGGCGCGTGAGCAGCGTCATGCCGCCGTCGAGCGGCATCCTGCCCACTCTCGGTTCCGGCAGGGCGAATACGGCTTCGTAGCAAGCAACGGCGATATCGCAGCCGAGCATCAGTTCCAGTCCGCCGCCAAGCGCATAACCATTGACGCGCGCGATGACCGGCACGTTCAGCGTCTCGCGCAGCGGCAATCCGCCGAAACCTTTGGGCAGCGGATGAGCCCAGTAATCGAGCCCGCTGGAACTGCCGGCTTTTATATCCGCGCCGGTGCAGAACGCTCGCTCGCCATCGCCTGTCAGCACAACCACGCGAATGTCCGGATTCCGTTCGATCCGTTGCCAGATCTCTTCCAATTCTTGCTGCGCGGCGGAGTCGAGCGCGTTAAGTACATCGGGCCTTGAAATCGTGACCCGTGCAACACCGCCGTTCAGTTCCAGATTTACGTCCATTGAATGTCACCTGTCATTTGACGAAGTCGTCGCCAAATACCTCGGCGGTGTGCTGTCCGAGCGAAGGCGGTGGCCGACGCAGTTCAACGGGTGACGCCGACATCCGGATCGGGCTGCCGATAAGCGACAACTCCTGCCCTATTCCGTGCCCTTGCAAAATCATCTGGTTGTGATGCGTCTGTTCGTCGTCCAGCACCTCGCGCAGATGCTTGACGGGTGCGCACAGCAGGTCCTTTTTTTCCAGCAGGCGAAGCCAGTGATCGCGCGTCTCGGCGCGGAATCCCTCGGCCAAGGTGCTGCGAAGTTCAGCCTTGTGCCGCAATTGCTGCCCGAGATTGCAGTAGCGCGGGTCAGTCGACAGGTCATCGATTCCGAGCACATCGCAGATGTCGCGTAACGGGTTCGACTTGAATGCACCGACGAGTACGAACGGTGCATCCTTTGCATGAAACACCAACGACAGCGGCATTGCGGCCCAATTCAGTTCGGAATCAGCCATCATCAGCATGGCCGCCTCCTGCATCTGGATAGCAAGCATCGAGTCATACAGCGACACGGATAGTTTCTGCCCGAGCCCGGTCCTGTCGCGATGCAATAACGCGAGCAAAATGCCCTGCACCATGTGCATGCCGGCGGAGTAGTCCGCAAGCGTAGTCGGATAGATGTTCAGCGGCACCGACTCGTCCGATCGCCGGGCCATTACGCCCGACATTGCCTGCGCCAGCACATCCTGCCCCCCCTTCGCGCTATAGGGCCCCGTTTCGCCAAAGCCAGTTCCAATGGCAAAGATGATCCGTTCGTTGAGCTTTCTGCACTCCTCGTAGCCGAGACCCATACGCTCCATCACCCCGGCGCGAAAATTACTGGTCACGACGTCAGCCCCGGCAATAAGTTTCTTGACGGCTTCCAACTGTGACGGGTCGCGCAAGTCGAGCGCCACGCTCCGTTTGTTGCGGTTCAGGCTGCAGAAGACCGGGTTATCTGCGCCTGCGATCGGCTGGAACGTCGAGCGGCTCAGGTCCCCTTTGCCTTGCCGCTCGATCTTGATCACGTCCGCACCGTAGTCCGCGAGCATTTGGGTGCACACGGGTCCCATCATCACTTGCGTGAAATCGACGACTTTGATCCCCGACAGCGGGAGGTCAGACACAGCAGATGGCTTGAACGAGACCGAACTCATGCGGCCACTCCAATCGCAGCGCTTGCCGCCAGTGCCGGAATGTCAGGGTTGGGACCCATCTGGTCCCCTGGGTCCGCGCCTTGTGCGCGCAAGGTTCGCTGCAGCAGACCGACATCGATATCGCGAACTCTTTTGCCCGCGTTGAGCGCCTGCACCGCCGCGACCCCTGCGGCTTCGCCCATTGCCATGCAGGGCGGGATTTCACGCGACATTTTTTGCGCCTGGGAGGTCGAGGAGTAATGCCGGCCCGCGATCAGCAGGTTGTCGACTTTCTTCGGCAGCAGCGAGCGATACGGATAGTAGTAGTCACGTCCGCGCGCGATGGCGTCCGGGAAGCGGACCCGGTTTGCAATGTCGTCCTTGGTCATCACATATTCGCCCTGCAACAGTCGCGTTTGCCGGACGCCGGTCTGAGGAGCAAAGTCCACCACATAGCTCGACTGAAAACCCGGAAAGTTTTTCTTCGCAAATTCGAGCACTTCGTGAACGATCTCGCGCCCGAGCATCTCCACCCGGGTCAGGTCTTCGACCTCGATCCCGTTATAACCGGGCAAGTGCGGACAGTTGCACCAGACGATGCCCTTCAGTGGCGTCTTGAGCCACCAATAGGCCCATGCACCGCCCAGCATTTGTTTGATCGTCCGGTCGAGCGCGGCGTAGGCCACCGGGTCTTCGAATTCGAACCGCTCGGCGGTGTCGGTATCCACGCCACCGATCCGAAAAACGGTCGTCATGATGTAGCTTCCGCCAATGTAGGGCGCACCTGCCGACGCTGCGACATCCAGGTCACCCGTGGCGTCGATAACTACGTCTCCGAGAATGGCTTCACGTCCGTTCTTGGTCTCGCATACAACACCTTTGACGACATCGTCTTCAACAAGTGTCCTGGAGAACCACGAATGCAGGCGCAGTTGAACCCCGGTTTCCTTGACGAGCTCGAGCGACACACGTTTCCAGCCATCGGGGTCGAACGCCGCGGCGAAACAGACCGGACGCGGCTGCTGGCGGCTATGAAAATCGAACGTGCCCCAACGAGCCCACTTTTGGTACGCCTCCTGGCTCTGCCGCCACTCGTTTGATTTCGGATAGATAGCCAGGCCCAGATGCGACATCCGCTCGATGAATTGCAGGCACGTACCCCGCACTGAAATTTCGTGTTGGCTCGCGTCCCACATGTCGTCCAATACCAGCACCATACCGCCGGATGCAAGGCCGCCGAGATGGTTATAACGCTCAAGAAGAATCGTCTGCGCACCATTGCGTGCCGCCGCCAGCGCCGCGGCCAGGCCTGCGGGGCCACCGCCGACGACAACCACATCGGCCTTGGCCGCGACCTTCGTGTCGCGAGCCGGTTCACGCAAAAATTTCTGAAAAGTCATTTGATTTCCTTACTGCCCGTACAAACGAATTAGCCGCCTCAGTGCGCAGGCCACATCAAGACCACTTCACGATCCGCTTTTCCAGCAGCGCGATCACGACGTAGAAGAGACCCGATAAAAGTGCGCTCATCACGATGGCCGCATATAACAGCGGGGAGTCATAGTTGTACGTGGCCTGGATAATCTGAGCGCCGATCCCCTGGGTCGACCCGATCCACTCGCCCACGATGGCGCCAATCACGCACATCGAGGCAGCTATCCTCAATGCGGAAAACAGATATGGCAGCGCGCTAAACAAACGGAGCTTGAAATAGATCTGCGTACGCGTTGCCGACAGCATGCGCATTAGTTCCATGATTTGCGGATTCACTGCTTCCAGCCCGCGCACGGTGTTGATCAAGGTCGGGAAGAAGCACACCATCGCGGCGATCACGATTTTTGGCGCCATTCCGTTGCCCATGATCAACACCAGGATGGGTGCCTTGGCGACAACGGGAATCGCATTGATCGCGACGGCTATCGGCAAAAACAGCCGCTGGAGAATCTTGCTGTGCACGAACACGGTCGCAACGAGGATCGCAACGAGATTGCCGAAGATGAACCCGAGCAGCGCTTCCAGTGCCGTCACGCCGAGGTTCTGCAGCAGCAGGTCGCTCTTCTGGATGATGGTTTGCATCACCAGTATTGGAGACGGCGCGATAAAGGGCTTGATGTTGAAGCCCGCAATGACGGCCCACCACGCGATCAGCAGACCCGCGATGCCAAGTACAGGCAGCACGCGTCGCTGACGCGCGAGCCTGCGCTGCTCCTCCAGGTAGCGAGCTTCGTCGATCGCATACGAGGCTGCATGCGAGGCCGCGTGCACATCCATTGGAGTCGAGCTGGCGTCCATCAGCAGGTCTCCAGCGTTTTGCGCAATCTGGCGGCAAGGGACACGAATTCGGGGCTTTCCCGTGCTTCGAGCGTGCGCTCGTAGGGAAGCGGAACCGAGACGATATCGCGCACGCGCCCGGGATTGGCGGCCAGCACGAGCACGCGCTCGCCCAGATAAGCCGCCTCATAGATGCTGTGGGTCACGAACAGGATCGTCAGCTTGGTTTCCTTCCATATCCTGCGAATCTCGTCGTTCAGACGATCCCGCACAATCTCGTCGAGCGCGCCGAAAGGCTCGTCCATCAGCAAGACCTTCGGATTCCCTATCAGTGCGCGCGCAATGGAAACCCGCTGCCGCATTCCACCGGAAAGTTCATTCGGGTATGCGTTTTCCGATCCCCTCAACCCGACGAGATCCAGTAGCTCGGTGGTTCTGACGCGATGCTCGCGCGGACTTTTGCCTGAGATTTCGAGCGGTAGCTCGATGTTCTGCAGCACGGTTCGCCACGGCATCAAGGCCGCGTCCTGGAAGACAAATGCAACGTCGCCGTTGGCGCGGGCGCGCGAAGGTTTGTCGCCAAGGACCTTGATCGAACCGCTGCTGGGCGGCAGGAGGTCTGCTACAACCCGAAGGAAGGTCGACTTCCCGCACCCGGAAGGACCAAGCAGCGTCAGGAATTCGCCCTCCCGCACATCTAGCGACAGCCCGGAAATTGCCGTCACGCTGCGGCGGTTCGAGAAAAATCGAACCACGATGTCACGACAACTGATCGCATGTCCATTGACAGCCATGTCGCCGGCAGCGCTCCATGCGCGCGCCGGAGATTGCACTGCCGTCATGTCGATATTCGCGTTCATACGGCCATCCGGACCGACCGGGTCTTCTCGAGGATGGCCGTCGTCATGACTTCGCTTACGACCGGTACGTGGCCCGAAAACTGGCCCAACTGGTCGAATTGCGTGATCTGCTGCTGCCAGCGATCGGCGCTCATCGTGCCCCAGCCGTTCGCCGCCGTTTCGTCGTCCAGCGCGCACTGGAGTTTGATGGCCAGCGCCGCGCGTTCGTCCTCACGGTTCAACTGCGGATAATCTTTCAGCAGGTATTCGATGGCGCGATCCGGCTGCGTTCTGCAGACATGCCATCCGCGCGCGGTTGCGCGCAGGAACCGCACGAGAAGATCCGGACGGGTCTCGAGCGTGGATTGGGTCGCGTAGTACGGCCACGCATACAGATGCACGCCTGCGTCCCATAACGTCAAACCAACTCGCTCGTCGCCTAACGCCCTCAGCGCGGAGGTGTTCGAGAGCCAGCCCGTCACGACGTCCACTCGTCCGGTGAGCAATGAGGACATGTCACCGCCAATCGGGACGATCGTCACCTGGTTTTCGGGGATCTTGTTCTTGGCTAGCAAAAGGCGCAGCAATATCACGCCGGTCGGTGCGACGCCCACGCGTTTTCCGATGAAGTCCTGGGGCGTATGCACAGGATTCTTCTTGAGAGAGAAATAACCGTAAGGGTGTCGCTGAAGACCCGCTGCGAACGATTGAACCGGAATGCCCTGAGATGTTGCCAGCATGATCGCCGGGCTGGACGAGATCTCCCCGATTTCAAACCTGCCCGAAGCCACGATCGCGAGGCCGTCGACACTCGGGCCACCCGGCTGGATCGCCAGACTCAGCCCTTCATCCTTGAAATACCCCATGGCCCGGGCAGTTACCTCTGCAATTTGATCGGCGCCGGCTATATAACCAAGTTGCAGATTGATAAGCCCCTCCTCCGCGCCCAACGCCTGGACCGTCGCAAGAGAGCCGGCCGCCGCAGCGCCCGCTGTCGCCAACGATCCCAGTACAAGCCTTCGCCTGCGTAAGTTGAATCGACAATCCATCAGGTCACTACCCCAAGTGTAAGAAGACAGGTCATCCAAGCGCGTTATGTTCTATTTGTCGCACTGTACGCATTCTAAATTGCCCACTACAAGATCAAATTTTGCCTGTGCACGTTGCCCAAATTAGTGCACCCCCCTCTACACCATGTCGTTATACAGAAATGTCGGCATTACCGTCATCGCGCAATAAGCGCATGG